>CAJXCD010000004.1 GCA_913051545.1 uncultured Chloroflexota bacterium | reverse complement strand
TGGGGTGTGTGACGTGTTTTCCTGAAAATACTTTCGGAAGGACTTTTAGGATTTCTAACTTAGATATTTTGCGAACTATACATACATCAAGTAGTCTATCGTTAGGTTTTGCACAGGGCGTAATAATGAAATTTCCTCCGTACGATGCAGTATTCCCTATTGCTACAAGCAGTACTTGTTCACGGAAAGAATCGATGTCACCATTAATGCTAACTATTGGAAATTTAAACTTAGGTAGCGTAGCTATCAGTGCGTAGATATAACTTGCTGTTCCTTTAAGAAAAGCAGGCCCTCTTTTCTCATCCACAAATTCGGCGATGGCACTGTCAAATCCTAGGGTAGCTATGGTCGCAAAATATCTATCGTTTATTATGCCTAGGTCTACTTTTTTACTCTGCCCGGAGGATAATAAATTATATAGGTGTTTTGGGTTACTTGGGGCGTTCAATTCCTTCCAGAAATTGTTACATCTGCCTGATGGTAGTAATGCCAGAGTGGGAGTATTGTTCTCCGTTGCAGCAGATTTGATTCCATTAATGATTTCATTAACAGTCCCGTCACCACCACATGCAATTATGTGGGAGGCATTGTTTTTTACTGCGACTTTGGCCAACCTTTCCCCGTCTCCGCGACATAACGTTTTATGGATTGAAACTTTCACACCTTTCTGCTTAATATGATCTTCTAACGCTTGTGCATTTTTAATCGCTTTTCCATTCCCGGATTCTGGATTGGCTATTATTACGATATTCACAATTACTACCTTAATAGTGCAGATTGTTGGAGTAACTAGGATTACACATGATTCTATCTGATGTTATGATTATATGTGTGGAACCACTGGCTTCCACACATATAATTAGTATTGTTGGAGTATTATTTTCCTTTCATGATCTTGAGGTCTGACATTTTTATATAAGGTAATTACTAGATATTATTATTAGGCGACGATCTGAGGTTTAGGATATGAAATGTACAACCTGCGGCAGTGATATACCAGGGGAGGCTAAATTTTGTGGAGTATGTGGTGCTTCTTTAGCCACACCACACTCAGATCCAGTTGTCGGTGATCGACCTACTGAGTTTCGACAAGGTGTAGCTTACGATGGCGAGGAGCCATCTGAGCTTCCGATGGTCGAATTTATTGATGCTATAAAGAGGGGATTCCAAAATTATTTCAAGTTTAGTGGTAGAGCCACTCGTGCAGAATATTGGTGGTTCATACTGTTTATACAGTTGCTAAATTTTGTAGGAATAGTACCTGTACTTGGGTGGATTGTAGCTCCACTCGTTTCCATCGCTTCAATAATCCCATCGATATCTCTTTCAGTGCGCAGGCTACACGACATTGGGAAATCCGGTTGGTGGATGATGGTGTGGGTTGGTAGTGGTTTAATTTGGGTTTTTTGGTCTATTTTCTTGTTATCTGGATTGGATAGTATCGTGGACGAAAATTGGATTCGAGAAGAATCTGACGGATTTTGGACTACAGTTGCTGTAAGTGCAGGTGTTCTTCTGATAGCTAGCATTGCCCTTATGATCGTGTGGGTGGTGTGGTTCGTTCGAAAAGGGGATAAAGGTTCTAATAAATACGGTCTTGATCCACGTCAGGTCACTATCGATAATTTAGAATAAACTTGACATCTTGTATATTTGTTATAGTCTTAATCAACTTTAATTGAGGGGTTTCTTTTAAAGATTAAATTAATGGAGAGGAATGAAATGATAGGTTTTGTTGATGCAATAAAACTTGGATTAGCACGCTACGCTGATTTTACTGGAAGGTCATCCAGGGCGGAATTCTGGTGGTGGATTTTGTTCGTTGTTATAGGTGGATTTGCAGGTGTTATTATTGATCTAGCTTCGGGTTTAACGGTTAATATATCAGGAGTGCCAGTTGGAATAGTAGGTTCGTTATGGAACCTTGCTATTTTAATGCCAAATTTAGCGATAACTGCCAGAAGGCTGCACGATATTAACAGGTCGGGTTGGTGGCAATTGGGTGCAATGTTCGGATGGGGGTTACTTTTAATTCCAGGATTGGTGTTCAGCATACTTATATTTATATGGGTGTTAAAGAAGGGTGATGAGGGAGATAACTCGCATGGTACCGATCCGATCCAGGGCCTTAAGGGATAGATATCTTCAATTAGATACCCGTTAATGATCACCCACTGGGTAATGTTGTTTCACGCCAGAGCAACCTTGCTCACGAAATAATTTTGTATTGAAATTCAATATGATTGTTTACGGATTTAGTTGTGCTTTGTATTTGAATAATGTTGACCGAGTGTGAGATTACCAGATACAATTCTCTAACATATTTCTTGGTTTTGTTTGCGTGGCCCCGTGGTGTAGCGGTTTTAACATACTGGCCTGTCAAGCCAGAGATCGCCGGTTCGAATCCGGTCGGGGTCGCCACCAAGAACATTTATGGTCCAATGCTTAAGTAGTTCCCAAAGTTTTGTTAGACTAGATCTATTTGCTTTGTGGCTATTATTATTGAATTTACAGACTGCCTACAACAGTAAATGCGTGCTTAGCTAAGATCAATACGTCTTTTGGGGGTGGTATATCTTCTCCGGTGCCTGGGCCTAGGGGTGTTGAATTTTCCACTTCATCTTTACTCACCCAAAGCCAGCCATCATTAAGTATTGGCTCATCATTTATAGGTTTGCAGATGTAGATCATGTCAATATGTTGGTGTGGTCCTTCAACAGGGTCGTTAATGTCTTCTATTTCTATGGTAAATGGTGGAAGAACCTGCTTTGGGTATGCCAGATTAATTATTGGGCTTGTTGGAACGATACTGACATGTAATCCTGTTTCTTCATATACTTCTCTAAGGACAGCTTGGACAGGGTCTTCGTTAGGTTCTATGTGTCCTCCAGGCGGAAGCCACGCATCGATTTTTTTATGCCAATGTAGTGCAACACTGTTGTAGTGGATTACGAATGCAGTTGCAGTAAAATGTCTAATCAAGAAATTTTTTGTCCATTATTAGTTACTGTTTGAACCAGTTTTTTTAATAAATGGCCTGAATCGCCATCCAAAGTAACCGATAGCTATTACTGCTGCCCAAGCAGGGCTTAAGATGATTATCCACAGGAGTACATTAAGTGCAATTTTAACTATTGCTGAAAGGGATCTGACGGCTGATTGTATTTGGTCTAAAAACTCCCATCCGGATACAAACCAACCCTTGTATTCTGTAACTTCTACATTTATCCACCCTGTGCCCTTGGAGTCTCCTGCTTCACTAGCAGATGTTATAGTTAGAGTAGCTCTGTATGGTAACGGCCTAAAATTTTTGTAGGTATGTTCTGCTGCAGCTACTGTGATGCCTTCATCAAGACTTCCTGTCACGGGTGGGGATCCATCTCCAAAATCCCAAGTGAATTTTACATCTGATACGCCTTCCGGTCGGGTAAATGATCCTAGGAATTGAGCTATGTTCCCCTCTTCTACAGTGATAGTGTCTCCTGCAAATACTTCAATGACAGGCACTCTAGTTACTGTGACAACCAGAGTGTCTTCACCCTCAGCTAATCCTGAGTCTCCAGTTCCTGAAATAGAAACCTTTGCAAAATAAGGGGAATCGCGCTCGTCGTTGTACTCGTGAGTAACAGTTGCAGTTACTCTGGCGTCAGGATCTTCTGTAGGTGCTGTGCGATCACTGGTGACAACCCATGAGCCGTCTCCAAAATCCCATGTGAAAAGGAAATTATCCATGTCTTTAGGTGGCGTGAAAGTTGCACGGAACCTGATCGATTCTCCCACACCTGCGGTCTGGTCTTGGCCAGCGTCAACAGTCATTTCTGACGGGTTTGCCTCAACATTTACAGTTATTAGTGAAAAAGCAGACGTCTTTTCTAGTCTTTGTATTCGAGCTTGCAGTGTTTCTATTTCAGCTTGAATTTCAGCAAGAAACTCTCTAACTTTAAGAGCATCTTCGACACTCGTAGCCTCTTCAAATAGTTTTCTGAGTGCATCTCTTTCAGTTTGGAGACTTAATAGTCTTGCTGTCGAATCGTAGTATTTATCAGTCACATCTTGACTAGTTGACATCTCAGATTTAACTTCAGTTGCTAATTTCCTTAAATGGGTTAATACTTCATCAAGAATGCTTGCGGGTACCCTAAACGTGGTGCGCCCTCTGTACTTTTCGCTCCTATTAGTATCTACGACCCACCCTCCAGATCCGACAGCAAGTAAAGAAATTTGATCTAATGATTCTCTGACATCGGATACTTCTATTGCCATCTCTACTGTGCGAATTATAATGCGATCTTGAGAAACTAACTGGGCAGTAGGTGTGTCTGAAAGCTCATCAATTGAAGAGGCTTCCATACTGAATTTAGCTGGTGACGGTTCTTCTGATGCCGGAGGGGCCAGAGTAGCTTCGCGAGATATCATAGGAGCGGGATATAGAGATTTTTCTTCCTCTATTTCGACCATTGCCGAGTCGCGCATTTCACTATTAGATCTAACTGTATCATAGCCAAATTCAGGCCCAGATGGATTAGCTAGATAATTAGAGTCACTGTCACAGGCCACTAGACTTATAGCCGCGAATGGAATGACTAGTAGCAGACATGACTTGATTTTTGAAGTCATACTATCTTGACCTTTGCAATCTAAGGTGTGTGGCATTTAATTAAAATCCGAGGTTCGTTCACAGTATACATCCTAGTGTCGTATTGACATAGTTTTGAGCTATAAATTTGTTAGAAAAGGTATATTTAATCCGGGATAGCATTTTATTATATCCAAAATTATAGTTGGCGCGGTGTCAATGTTAGGGATTGAATATAGCTAACAGGAGTGGCCCCAACGGAATTCGAATCCGTGTTTGCGGCTTGAAAGGCCGCCGTCCTAGTCCTCTAGACGATGGGGCCAAGTTAAATCTTCAGACACTATTGTGCCAGACATAATATAAACTCAAAAACTTGTTAGTGTATTTTATACTCAGGGACTAAGCCTAGCAATGATTATATTAAGGGTAAAGTGCCAGGTTTTGTAATCCAGTTACCTCAGGTAAACCAAACATTAAATTCATATTCTGAACAGCCTGTCCGGCAGCTCCTTTAATCAGATTGTCAATACAGCTAATAACTACCAATCTATTTGATCTAATGTCTAATGTCGGGTATATCACGCAATTATTGCTACCAAGAGTATGTTTCGTCATTGGATATTTATCTGCTATTTGCACGAAATGTTTATCAGAATAGAAATCACAGTAGATATCTCTGATTTGATTTTTAATGTCATGACTGGATCCAAAATTGCTTACGTTAAGCGGAGCGTAACAAGTAGCAAGTATCCCGCGAGTCATAGGTACTAAGTGAGGAACAAAGGTTAATTTTGGTTTTACAGAGTTATTTAGACTAGTCAGCTCTTGGGATATTTCAGGTAGATGTTGATGCCCTTCAATCTTGTATGCCGCGGTACTTTCGTTAACTTCGGAGTAAGCGTATGCATCTCTGCCAGCACCTGACACACCTGATTTTGCATCTATTATAATGTCGGGTTCTATGATTCCAGCCTTAATTGCAGGAGCGAGTGCAAGTATTGATGATGTCGGGTAGCAGCCGGGATTTGCAACAATTTTTGCCGATAGTATCGATTTGCTGTGCAATTCAGGAAGCCCATATACGGATTTCCCGATGTATTCAGGGTGAGGGTGATTTACGCCGTACCATTGCTTATATTGATTGACATCCTTGAGTCGGAAATCCGCGCTAATATCTACTACTGGAATACCCTTAGATATAAAGGGGGATAGTTTTTCTGCACTAGCAGTGTGAGGCAAGGCAGAAAATACTAAATCAACGTCTTGATCCACATCTTCGGTTATAGTTATGTCCAGTTTAGATAGATGAGGGAGCACATCTTTAATGTTCTTGCCAGCGGTGCTACGTCCACTTGCGCTTGTGATTTGGACGTCAGGGTGACCGTGCAATATCCGTGCCAGTTCCATACCGGCATATCCGGATACATTTATAATTCCTACTTTCACGATCCGACTCCTGTGGGTTCTATTTAGTCATATTTGAGGTTGTAAACCTGATATTGAGTATACCGCGGGAAGTGCTGATACAACAATGTATATGTTGTACGTAAACAATTTTATTTCTGCTGCGGATCCAAATCAATCTTCTTGTTTTATCTGCGAGAAGGGCAGCCCCAGGATATAGTACATTGATGGCAGAGTGGTCTCAGTGCCTTACAGACCTTTCTCCCGTGGTTTATTAAATATAGATGAAATCGGAACACGTCTTCAGGAGGAACCATTGGTTCCAGGATATCGTGTGCTTTGTCGGCTGATACTTTCGGGCCGATGTAGCCTAATCTTTTCGAGACTCTGTAGATATGAGTGTCGACAGGCATAGCTGGCATACCGAGAGAAAAACATAAAATTATTGCAGCAGTTTTCGGTCCTATACCATCGATTCTTTTAAGCCAATTCTTTGCATCCTCTAGTGGCATTTCAGAAAGGAATGATAGGTCAAATGATCCGACTTCAGCACGGACCCACATCAGAACATCCTTTATACGCTTAGCCTTTATACGGTATAAGCCAGCTGACTTGATACACTTTTCGATCTGGGAAATTTCGGCATCAGCTATATCATTTAGTGAATCGAAGTTTTCCATTAATATTTTGAATGCTCTTTCGGAGTTAATATCTGAGGTATGCTGCGATAAAATTGTGAACACCAATTCGTCAGCTGGGTTGTATCGTGGCTCCCAATTGAATGGTCCATACTCTTTATCAAGTGAGTTCATTAAGCATTGAGTTGATAACTTAGATTTTTGTCTAGGCTTCTTTTGCATGCCCAAAGCTTAACATAAAGGAATTGACCAATTGCAATCTTGACAATAATCGGTGTGGTTAGTTAAGTTCAGTAAGGGTAAACATTGTTAAGTAAGTTGATTTGCAACGCAGATAAGATTTATTGGGTAGGTTCAAAATTACAATTTGAATACCGAAGAGTTATTCGACGATACGATTGATGACGAAGAATTCACTCCTAAACAGGATGAGTCGAAGTATTCGAGTCTGTCTGGATTGTCCGGTCTTTCAGGTGAAGATGAAGATCGGTTTAAACAAACATGGAATTCTATGACCAGGGATGTAAGACAAGATATTGCCACAAGGCTCATTGGTTTAGGGGAGGACAATGTCGAGCTTGATTTCAGTACGGTTTTTCGTGAATGCCTAAACGATTCTGATGCTGAAGTTCGTGTACTCGGTGTAAATGGGTTATGGGAGTTCGAAGACCGGACAATTATTAAAAGTTTCATGCGTTTACTATCATCAGATCCTTCGTCTAAAGTGAGGTTAGCTGTTGCGCAAGGATTAGGCCGATTTGCCTTGATGGCTCAAGATGGCAAACTACTGGAATCTGAATCTGTTCGTATCAAGAATGCATTGTTATTAGCTTCAAGGTCAATAGAGGAAGATCCGGGTGTTCGCCTCAATGCGATGGAGTCTGTTGCATATTTCAACACTTCTGAGGTTACGGAAATGATTGCGAATGCTTATCGTAGTAACCAATTAGATTCTAAAAAGTCAGCAATAGTTTCAATGGGGCATTCTTCTAATCCGGATTGGCTTCCCTCGGTAATTTCTGCACTAGACCATAGTTCAGGATCTATTAGATATGAAGCTGTTTTGGCTTGTGGTTTATTAGGTGAAGAATCGTCAGTGTTTAACATAATTACTTTATTAGAAGATGAAGATTCTGAAGTTCAGGGAGCTGTTATAAGGTCTCTAGGTAATATAGGAGGCCCGATATCAAAAAAGGCTTTAGAAAAATGTATCAAAATGGATGATGATGTGCTTGTTGAATTAGCACATGAAGCGCTTAATGAATTAGCCTTTGACGATGATCCTCTGAGCATGGATTATGGAGTGTAATTTGTCCATAAGTCATATTATTTACTGTAGAGAGATGATGACGCGAAACACGCAGCACCTATTACGGCTGCGTCATCTCCTAGGTACGATTTAATTACTTGCGTCCTGCTGCCTAGCCATTTTGTACTACGTTTGTCTAATTCTCGAGTTAGTGATGGCATCATTAAATCCAGGCTGTTAGATACCCCTCCTCCAATAACTATAATATCTGGGTCCAGGGCAACTATTATGTTTGCTAGTCCAATACCCAAATATCTAGCAGCTTTTTCTATAATCTCAACGGCTACTTGGTCTTTCTGCCTTGCGGCGTTGGCGACAACTAGTGAGGTTATACGGTTTAAGTATCCACCTACGTCTTGGCGCATAATGCTATCTTTTACTCCTGAGGAAAGTATATCCCGTGCATCACGCGCGATAGCTGTACCGGAAGCCACTGACTCCAAACATCCATTCCCTCCACAGTCGCACCTTGGTCCTCTGGGCACGATTGCCATATGACCGATCTCGCCGGAATATCCTCGAGATCCAAAATGAGGAATTCCATTAATAACCAGTCCTCCTCCAATTCCTGTACTTACTGTTATGTACACTAAATCTTTGTAACTATTTCCCGCTCCGGCCCCAAATTTATATTCTGCTAATGCAGATAAGGTTGCGTCATTCCCAACGAATACACTCAAAGAGAAATGATTTTCCAATGATTCCTTTAGTGAAAAATTATTCCATCCTGGTAGATGTGGCGGGTTATGCATAACTCCAGTAGAAAGGTCAGTTGGGCCTGCCATGCCAACTCCTATACCTACTATGTGAAGGTCTGTGGATAAGTAGATTGTTTTTTGTATAGCACGTATCAGGCGATCGAGTAAAGAGGTTCTTCCCTCTTGCCCATTTGTAAGGATACTGAGTCGGTTTTTCACATTGCCCTGCTGATTTACAACGCCGATTATAGTGTTGGTGCCTCCAATATCAACAGCCAAAATATGAGGTTCCATTGGGATCTCCAAATAGATATATTCTAAAAACATCCACTATTAATAAATATCATACTAGTGTTAATTAACATCTTCCAGTTTGATTCTAGTGCTATAATGCGCCAGCGTTCATTATTGGTGATTTTCTCAGGTTTAAACGTATATGTACGTTGGAAGGGTCATTTTGGCAGTAGGTATTATTGCTAATCCATCTGCAGGTAAGGACATAAGAAGGCTAGTCGCACAGGGCAGATTTGTACCTGTGAATGAAATGGTGAATATTTTAAGGCGAGTTTATTCTGGTCTGAGAGCAGTTAACATAGATAAAGTTATTGTAATGCCCGACCCGTCCATGATGTGTAAAGTAGCCTTTGATGGCATGCCTGGTCCAATCGTAGAGGTTTTGGATATGGATGTGTTTGGAGACGAGCGTGATTCCACAACAGCAGGAGAATTGATGTCTATTATGGATGTGGGGTGTGTCATTACTCTTGGTGGTGATGGAACTAATAGATCTGTAGTGAAGGGATGGCGGAATGTTCCATTAGTACCGATTTCTACAGGAACAAATAACACATTTCCTTATATGGTTGAAGGGACAGTTGCTGGACTTGCAGCTGGAGTTGTTTCACATGGTTTAGTTGACATAGATCAGGTTAGTTCCATTAGCAGAGTTTTAGAAGTAAGAGTTGATGGAGAGATAGAAGATTTGGCTGTGGTAGATGTTGGGATAAGCAGAAAGGACTTTATAGGTGCTCGAGCTATTTGGGATATTGACACACTAGATGAGATTTTCTTGTCGCGAACAGTACCTGGAGGTATAGGTCTTTCAGCGATAGGATCTCGTTTAAGGCCGTGTGGTTCTGGAATGGTTGGCTTACACATTATGTTGGGTGCAGGGGGCAGTGTTATAGATGCTCCGATTGCTCCGGGTTTGGTCAACAAGGTGAGTGTAAAAAAGTGGACCGAATTACTGGTTGGGATTCCTTATGAGATTTCTTCCATGCCATGTACGATAGCTTTAGATGGTGAAAGGTCGTTGACGTTAAAGTCTGAACATTTAGCGGAAGTTATTCTTAGCAATAATGGACCCAAAGTGATTTCGGTTGATTCAACACTGGATCTGGCAACTATTGAAGGGGTTTTCAACCATGATCCTTAGGTTTTAATTTTAAATTTATATGTATATTTTCTATTCCCATAATTTGGGTATTATGGGATCATCAAATCCAAACTGATTAGCAATCCAGGTATCCTTGAATAATCCATCCTTATAAGCAGACTTTTGGGTTTCATAAAAAGTGGCTTTATTCCCCAGCTTATTAAGGAGTGCTTTTAGCCCATCCGATCCCATTGCCCCTCCATTTGCCTCACCACTAATCAAACATATTGGATCCTTGGGTAGATTAAACCACCTAGAGTCAAAATAACTTAGAGAGGTAGAAACTTTGTCCAGTTTATTTGGGTTAGAGCGAATATAGTTGAGGATTTCGGGATGGTTTATTGGCTTATATAGTGAGCCAGGACCACAAGATATGTGAGATAATTTCCCTACTAACCCCGACGATATCAACGTTAAATCGTCACCTATTCCTATTGTTCTTTTAGGGTCAATATCTGGCCTGCTGTGTAGATATTCGATTCCTCTACAACAATCACCTATGATGCCACGATATATATATGTAGACGGGTGATCAACGCCGACCGTCATAAGGCCTGGGAATGTTGCCTCAAAAGGTTTATTGGCATTCCTTTGGCCGCGTGCAGCTAGTGTGAACGTTGCGTATCTTCGTCGTAATTCATGAGTAGCTCCCTGTGGGAGGGGATTTACAACACTACTGTAATTCGGGAAATAAAAAAGAGTTGGGAATGGTGCCAAATCTTTGTCATTTGGCACACTTAGGTACCCAAAAAGTCTGTATGGACCGATACTGGTTAAGCGGATACCGTAGGTAGTAGCAAAGTCGGATGAGCGTATTGGTATTTGCTCTTCTTCGGGGGAACCCGGTGTATTACCCAAGTCATTTAGCATTTTATTCCAGTATGAATCGAAGTCTTTTGGTTTAGATTTTGGGGTTGGGAGTGGATGTTTGTGAGTGGAGTCACCAAGGTCTACATCGACATCAAAAGGTTTATCACTATATGGAGCATCTTTATTAGACATATGTCCTAGTCTTTCTTCGGCAGTAGATGTTTTTGGAAAAAATCATCTACTATTGGTTGGTATATATGACCACCACCACCGTGTCCATATCCATCATAGGGATATAGATTTTTATCTTTACTGCCAAGAAGGTCAAAAACAACATATCCTGTTTGAGGAGGACATACTTGGTCTTGAAGTCCTATGTTGACTATTATTGGGCACCGTACTTTGTCTGCAAAATTATTTACGTCGAAATAGGCTAAGGTTTCCTCTACTTTAGCTTTACTGTCAGGGTGTATGCGAAGATATTCGGTGATTTCATAATATGGATACGTGTCGGTTAGTTCAATCGCATCAATAATTCCACACAAGTATGGTACGCTACACTTTGCTGCACGAATCTCAGGTCTCATGGCAGCAGTTGTAATAGTAAGTCCTCCACCCTGGCTTCCTCCCTGGACTCCTATCCGTTTAGAGTCCACTTCGTTTCTTGAGAGTAAGAAATCTACAGCTCGCCAAGCATCGGCATAAAAACCTCTGTAGCTGTAGGTATTTCGGTCCACAATATTGTAGGTTAAAAGCCCCGGGTATCCTGGGTTGTATTGATGGTGACTTCCTATTTTGCCCCTAGGCGCTACGTCAAAAGCGGCATATCCTTTGCGAGCTAAGTTTAATGATACTCCAGCTTCTGCATTGTAGCCCGGGACGGTTAAAATAGCGGGGAGTTCTCGATTTGATTTCTTAGGAAGACAGTACCAGCCAAATATCCTTACGTTATCGAGACTGTCAAAAGTAACATGAAATACATCTACGTCGTCTGTGCTTTTGATATGGTCTTGCACAACTTCAGGGTTGATTGGAATGCTTTCCAAATCACTCAGTACTTCGCCCCAGAAGTCATCAAAGTCATTGGGTTTAGTGACTTTAGATACATATGATTCAGCAGATGTTTGAGTCAATCGATCTCCATTTAGGATGTGTGTGTTTTCAATGAGGATTATAGACGTATAGATTAGTTACTACAACCCAAAGGGTTACCTAAACTTTGATTTGAAATCTCAATTGAGAATCCTTCTATGTTTTTGCTTTGCCTCTTCGTAGGGATCTTCCTGGAAGAGCCCCAGTATTTTCTCCAGAGTCAATAACAATCTGACCGTTTACTATTACGTAATCTATCCCAATTGGATATTGCTTAGGGTCTTCCCTGGTAGCCATTGTTTTGACTGTATTAGGGTTGAATATAACGATGTCGGCTTTAAATCCATCACGAAGTATTCCTCTATCAGGTATTCCTAGGCGCTGGGCGGGGAATGATGTCATTTTTCTTATAGCTTCTGGAAGCTTGAGATGACGTTCAGCTCTAACAAATTCAGCAAGAACGATTGGGAAACACCCATAGCTACGCGGGTTTGGATATTCGCCAAACAAAATCGCGTCGCTAGCAATCATTCCGTATGGATGTGAAACGAACGCTGGTAAAGTGTGCTGATTTGTTCCCAAGCCTACTGTAGAGATACCAAGATTTTCCTCTATAAGTAAATCGAACATAGTGTCTATAGGGTCTTGATCTCTGGTCTCAGCTATATCGGTGAGTAGTTTACCTTCATATTTTTTGTTCTGTTCACTTGTGAAATTTGTTAACCAGTTATTTGACAGGACACTAGGGCTGATTTCCTTGCGCATTTTCCTTCGGTCTTCAGGATCGTTTAGTGCAGCCATAGTACGTTCTGGACCCCCATCTTTGGCCCAAGGAGGGAGTATTATGGCTAGAGTGGTTCCCGATAAAGGATATGAATAGCAGTCAAATGTCACATCGAGACCGTTTTCACGTGCATCTTCTACAAGCCCCAGGTAGTCTAAGTGACTTCCGGTACCCTGGACTCCTTGACGGTAGTGAGTTAGGTGAACAGGAATACCACTTTGATAACCAATTTCCAAGGCCTCTTGCCAAGGCGCCAGTAAGCCTTTTTTAGCGAGACTAGCCCTGGTATGAGTGTGGTAGAATCCACCCAGTTTAGCTACAACTTCAGAAAGAGCAATTAGTTCATTGGTAGAGGCGTAAGAGCCAGGAGGATAATCTAAGCCAGTTGATAGTCCCCAAGCTCCTTCCTGCATTGCTTCGATAGTTACTGCTTTCATGTCCTCTAATTCAATGGCTGTCGCTGGTCTATCGTTCCACCCAACCCCCCATATCCTCACTGGAGAATTCCCAATGATATAGGCTATATTAATAGCGACATTATTGTCGTATTTCCCCAGCATATCGGCCACTGTTAACCAGTCCGCTGGCATAGGAGGGTATCCGTTTAATCCAGCATCTAGCCATATGTACTTGTGAAGTTCATCTTGGTTCTTAAATGGGGCGTGGGAAATACCATCTATTCCTATAAGTTCAGTGGTGACACCCTGTCGGATTTTAGGGTCGTGATTAGGTTCACCAAGGATAGTCAATCCGGCATGTGAATGAAGATCAATAAATCCGGGACAGATTACTCTATCTTCAGCATCTATGATTCTAGATGATTCGATATTAGATACGTCTCCACGTTGGATTCTTACTTGGTCCCCTGTTACTAATACGGCAGCTTTGAATCCAGGGCTGCCTGTACCATCTAAAACAAGTCCGTTTGTTATTAATAGGTCTATCATGAATATGTCCTATTTGCTAAATATGGACAGAATAGCATAATCGTTGTCGGAACATCTCATGTTCAATAGAGTATTTGTTGGATTATAGAGTATTTCACATGGCTTATTCCGAAATTTATTGATGTAGATCAGTCATAAAACTAGAATTTTCCAGATATGAAAAATTTTGTCTGAATTCCTTGACTTGAATCCGATGTAGATCCTATAATTCCGCATTAATTCAAGTTTGGAGTGAAGAATATTGCATAAGCAGTTTAAAGAAATTCAGAGGGCTTACGGATTTGATGATGTTGCTATAGCACCTGGAGAAGTAACAATAAATCCAGATCAAGTATCTACCGAATTCACTATTGGTAGCTTGACTATAAAAACTCCAGTACTTGCCTCAGCTATGGATGCAATAGGATCACCTGAATTTGTGTACGAGATGGATAGGCTAGGCGGATTGGCAGTTATGAATTTGGAAGGCGTTCAGACTAAATATGAAAATCCTGACGAAATGCTTTCTAGAATAGCAGAGGCTCCGAAAAATAAGGCGACAGAGGTTCTTCAGGAGATTTATGCGGCTCCTGTGAAGGATGATTTAGTAGGACGCAGAGTAAACGATATTAAATCTAAGGGTGCTAAATGTGCTGTTTCCATGACACCGGCAAGCACAAAACGTCTAGCATCCGTGGCCAGAGAAGCTGGAGCTGACGTTATAGTTGTTCAGTCTACGGTAACTACAGCTCGACATGTATCAAAAAGTGCTAAAGGATTAATATTTTCCGAACTGATCGGGACACTTGATATACCGGTTTTAGTTGGGAATTGTGTCTCTTACGATGTTGCACTTGAATTGATGGAGACTGGAATAGATGGTGTATTGGTTGGAGTGGGCCCTGGGGCGGCATGTACTACTCGTGAAGTTACAGGGGTCGGCGTGCCTCAGGTTACTGCTACTATAAACTGTGCGTCAGCACGTGAGGAGTATTTCAAAAGAACGGGAAGATATGTTTCTGTGATCACAGATGGTGGCATAAGGACAGGTGGAGATTTGTGCAAAGCCTTCGCCAGTGGGGCTGATGCGGTGATGATAGGGACGCCTCTAGCCCAGTCAATAGAAGCTCCTGGCAGAGGGTACAATTGGGGTATGGCAAGTCCCCATCCCGCACTTCCCAGAGGTACTCGAATAGATGTTGGAATTAGAGGTTCACTAGAACAGATTCTATTTGGACCAACATCGAAGACTGACGGTACTCAGAATCTTATTGGTGCTCTTGAGGTTTGTATGGGTATGGTAGGGGCTGTTGACGTAAAGGAATTCCATAGATCTGAACTTGTGTTGGCTCCTTCAATAAAAACGGAAGGAAAGCATTACCAGATGGGATTGAGTTGAAATCTGTCACCGGGTTACCGCCTATTTGATGGCGGCCTTGTAAACTTTATCTAATTTTTCGAGTTCGTAGTCCCTAGTTATATCACCATTCCTGAAAGTGAAGAATACCTCTGAATTGCCATGAGTATGTGACATTATTTCTCGCAGTGCTTCTCGGAATGTGATATCTGACATGGCTGGTATCCTGTCAGGGAAGCTTCTGTGGATGTCTTCCAGGTACCAATCGTATTTCATTAGAGGTGCCGCTATCACGGCTATGTCACGTTCAGGCATTTCCACGTGGCTCATGTACCAGAGTGAGAATACATTCTTTTCCTTGTTACTTATTATGGTTGATCCTTCTGGAACCAGATCCATTATGGATTTGGAATGAATATAGGCCGTTCGATCATTCCTCATATTTTGGGAATCAAAATTTAAAACAATAGATGTGATTGGTACCATCAGGAAGGCTAAAATAGTTAACGCTGTGGTTAACGAAGGTAATCCGTTTAATGACTTATGTGTTAAACCTCTTATGGAATAGTTTGGTATCCATGAAGTAGATATCCAAAAAAATCCAACGCCTATCCAAGATGAGAATAATAAGAATGCTGGAATCATCAGTACTTCAAAATCTATTGTGCTGTAAGTGACAGCATAAATGCTTATGACAGCCATAGCTACAAGACTAGATAGTAGGAATGTCTGAATTTGCAGGAATAATCTTCGAGCTCCTAAGAGACCGACGAAAATTCCAAGTGGGTTAAATTGAGAGAAAATCAAATTTGCCCACTCAGTAATCCTGGGTACTAGTGATGCTATAGGTATATTAAATGCGTAATCTTGATATGGCTTAGCAGTCAACATCCATAGGAATCCATGCATAGTGTGAGCATGGCCCCAGTTGATATTCGGAGATTGAGCTGATCGTATAGGAAGGTATAGGTATGTAGATAGACCAATCCCTAAAGCTAGGAGTGGTTTAGTGGATACCATATTTCTCCAACCGATTGTTTTCCCAATCCACACGATGAGAGGTATTGCAAATAAAATTAAGGTAATGTGATTGCCCATACCAAGTCCGAGCAGGATACTGAAGATCCAAAGTTTGCTTCCGGATTCGCGTGTAATTTGTGACTTCGATTGTAGAACTATACTTGTAGTTATAAAAAGCATTGACGACAGAAATAAAGTATTTAAGGTATAAACTTCGGTTACCACTGATTGAGACCAAAATAGTGGGGACGTTGCAAACGTAATGCCTGCCAAGGCTGAAGATACATTTAATATCCATGTCGAAGGAGATGGAACGATTATTTTGCATAGTCTTACGGTTGCCAAAAACAGGAACACGGTAGTTAGTGTTGCCATTAGAGATGACAACAGATTACCTCTGAAAGCATAGTCACCTACTGGAACTAGTGAGGCAAATACTTTTAGTAACAGTGTGTAGGTTGGATATCCAGGTGGATGGGGTATACCTAGTACGTTAGCGGCGGTTAACAATTCTGCTCCGTCAACAGCTTTGCCATCAGATCCCCACGAAATAGTGGGAGCTAATGTCGTAAGGTATAGTACGACCGCTATCAATCCGACGAAGGTACATGTCAGAAATTCAGGTGACTTTATTCGACTTGTGATTATCAATCCACATATATAGTAACCCTAGTAGTTTGAAAGGGATACCCTTAGTAATAATAGATTAACTAAAATTAGGGATGTTAGAATTAAACAAATTTAGTATCCAAAGGAGTTTTACGATGCCAATGGTAAGAGTTACTTGGCTAGAAGGACGAACAGAAGACCAAAAGGAACAGATAGCTTCGGCGATAGTGGACGTCATGGCCGAAGTGGGAAATGCATTTAGGGACAGAGTAGATGTTCTTTTCGAGGATATTCCATTGGAGCAATGGTCTACTGGTGGTATATTCGCTTCCAAGAGTACTAGTGGATGGACACCGACTGGGGATAAAAAATCCTGAAAAATTTTCTACTTAGGATCAACTTTGTTAACATAGGTTTAGTAACAGGGATTTCGATCGAGTTAAAGGAGTCAAATGAACGTCATTTGGATAGTTGCTGACACATTTAGGAAAGATCATTTAGGGGCTTATGGTTACGGGATTAACAGTACTCCCTCTCTTGACTTATTGGCTTCGAGGTCAGTTAGATTTGATAGGCATTTTGCGGGTGCTTTCCCTACCATGCCTACACGGGCGGATCATGCTACTGGACGCTGGATAATGTCATTTATGGGCTGGGAGCCATTGCCTGATGGCCAGACTACCATTGCAGAACTACTTGCTGAACAGGGGTATCATACTGCTGCTGTGGTGGACACACCATTCTACCTAAGGAATGGCATGAATTATGATCGTGGTTTCCAGACTTTTGTGTTTCATCCGGGTCAGGATGCTCCAGGAACAAAAGACCCTGCTGAAGGACACAAACATGAATCTCAAGATGTGCGTGCAGATTGGCGTTATGAGGCTGATTGTAATTCTCCTAGAACCATGACGAATGCTATGGAATGGCTTGAGAAACACTACAAGGAGAAATTTTTCCTATATGTGGACACGTGGGATCCTCATGAACCGTGGGACTCCCCAGCGTATTATACAGAGAGATATTGGCCTGGTTACGATGGGGAAATTATAGATCCTCCCTATGGTAAGTGGCAGGATTCTCCTGGTTATACGAAGGAGACAGTAGATAAAGCTCATGCTACATATTGTGGTCAAATTTCTATGGTTGATACTTGGATTGGCTATTTTCTTGGTCGAGTAGAGAGCATGGGACTGTTGGAGGACACGGTAGTAATATTCACTTCTGATCATGGGTTCTATTTTGGTGAGCATGGCGGTACTTTTGGGAAAATGGTTTTTGACAAGCTTGCTGACGGTACAGTTCCTCAGCATGGTGCTGAAGGAGTCACTTGGGGGCACTCTCCTCTTTACAACGAACTTATAAACATTCCGTTGGTAATATCGGTCCCAGGGATTCCGGCTGGATCTTATCAGGGTTTGACTTCGGCAATAGACGTTATGCCTACAGTTTTGGATATATTGGGGCACGAAATACCTCAGTCTGTTGAAGGAGTATCGCTACTTCCTGGAATGCGTGAATCATCTTTGCCGGGACGTGACTTTGTTATTAGCACGTTGCCATTTGCCAACCCAGGTGAACCGGTTAGGCATGTTGATGATCTTAGGAGGGACCTAAGGGCATCGCCGGTAACTACCGTTACTGCAAATGACTGGTCTCTGTTGTACAGCATGGATGGGGGTATGTCAGAACTTTTCGATCTCAAATCAGACCCCGGGCAGAACACGAATATAATAAATAGGCAGATGGGTGTCGCAAAAGATTTACACAAGTGCATGTTGCAATTTATGAGAGATACTAATGTCCCCAAGCATCTTATTGATTCCCGACTTGAGCTGCGCGCGTAGTGGCTGGTGGAGCTACTCCGCAGGAGATCGTGATCAGGAATGCATTTCCTAGTGAGACTGAAGAAGTGATAGAAGTTGGTGTCTCAGCGTATCGTGAATATTCGTATATGATGCCTGATGATTCGTGGATAGATTATGAAGCTAACATCAGAGATGCACGAAGCAGATTCCAAGAATCAGAATTAATTGTTGCTGAATTAAGCAATAACTTGGTTGGAGCAGTTACTTTTTTCCCTGCAGCAGTCGGTCGTGTAAGTGTAGTGTGGCCCGACGATTGGGCAGGTATACGCCTCGTTGCTGTAAGGCCTGAGAATAGAAGATTTGGGATAGGCCGAATGTTGGTTGAGGAATGCATCCAACGTTCGCGAGCACACGATGCTTCAGCGGTTGGATTACACACAACTCCGCTTATGAAATTGGCGGCCGAAATGTACAAGAAAATAGGTTTTGTGAGGGTGCCGGAGTACGATTTCAAACCACGTTCTAATTTCACAGTCACCGCCTATAAATTCCCTTTAGATTGTTGACACGAAATTAACTATAGAAAATCAGGCTATGTTATAGGTGATCTAACAGCCTTACCCGGGAATACGTTTTCTTGAATTTTCCCGTTTCTTACAACCGGAGTTCCATTTACGATGACATGAGTTATGCCTTTTGGTGGAAGGTTTGGGAGAGGGAAAGTTGCTTGATCGATCACTGTTTCGGGATCAAAAATAGCTAAATCAGCGTCAGATCCTATCTTAACTCGCCCTTTCCTTCTCATTGCAGGCGTTTTTTCTTCTAGTCGTTTAGCAGGCATTAGAGTCATCTTACGTAGAGCTTCCATTAGGGTAAGTGACCCATCTTCCCTGACAAATTTACCAAGTACTTTAGAATAAGACCCTGATGTCCTTGGATGCCCTTTGCCTTTTTTTAGCCATCCATCCGTAGCTATAGATGTTAGTGGGCTGGTTACTGCGGCAAGTTCAGTTTCTTCTGGAATCATATGCATTACCACCATACCGCCTTGTTCTCGGTATTTTGTAAAACTCTGCTTGTTCAGCCTCTCGCCAGTTTTTGTCCATTCTAGGCCATCGTAATCTATACCGAGTGTCTTTTGCCATCCATCTTCAAACATTGCTGATGAAATGTCTGTTAAAGCTGCAGTATATGGATAGCATTCGGTAGTAATATCTAGACCTCTTGATTGTGATTCACCTATCGTTTGAAGTAAGTGTGAAGATGAACGCATGCCACTGCTAGATATATGACAAACATGTGTAGGTGCTCCAGTAACTGACGAAGCTGCGATTAATTCCTCAAGGCCATTCATGCTACTATTGGGTTCGACATGTCCCATACCTCGCATATGTACGTGGCATGGCGCTCCATGCTTGGACGCTACACGGAATGATTCAAGTATTTCCCATCTGCTAGCACCCGGAGTGTACTGGATTCCAAATCCTACGGCTAACGCTCCTTGACGAAGGCCTGTTTCTAATCGGGATTTAATCTCATCTATTTCTTCTTGGGAACAGGGCAGATTAGCAGTACCTGACATGGGGACTATGCTTCCCGGATCTCCCATTAACTCCATTCGAATAGGGATATGCCCAATGCTTGCTCCGTAGTTTATGAGTGACGAATCAGCACGGCTTGAATACCAGTTGTTTATATTCGCAGTTCCCACTTCTAGTTCTAACGCGGTAGTTACTCCATCTTGTGCTTGAGCTCTGTAGTTTTCATCGTCCTGACCATGCGAATGCATGTCAATAAATCCCGGTGATACAGCTAGGCCAACTGCTTGAATAACATCGTTGCCTTGCATTGGAGAAAGACTTAAATCTTCAATTTGTCCATCAACAATCCCTATGTTTTGGACTGTGTCGAGTCCACTTTCAGGATCTAACACCCTCGCGCCTGTTATGACTAGGTCATATGGTTTCTTATAACTCATTACTGTTCTCCGAATACTGTATAGTCATCAGATATATTCAAATCATATCATTAAGAACAAAAAACTATGAGAATTAATAGCAAATGTTTGTTGAGTAATTCGTGACGGCATTTTCAATGTGATTAGTCTTATTTCTTATCCCAAATCATTAGGTTCACAGCTTGACAGAGCTTAGTATACGGGCGTACTTTGTCGCCAAGACCTGTTTAATGGCGGAGATTGATAATGGTTACAGAAGTTGTGTTGCATAGTGGTGATACCGGTCTGAGAGATAATTTCTTGCTAGAATGGCTTGTCAGCCAAGGAGAAAATGTATCTGCAGGACAAACGGTCGCGCGCGTTGGTGCAGGAAAAGTTGAATCGGCTGTATTTTCTCCAGTATCCGGGTTGATTTTAGATATCTTAGTTCCGAATGGATCTGAGGTCAAGAATGGCATGGTGATAGCGATTATAGAAGACAGCGAAGTCCCCCTCTCCTTACCGTCTAGTGTCATACCGATAAGTAGAATGAGAAAAACAATAGCTACACGAATGTTACGTAGTGTTCATACAATGGCACAGGTTACTTTGACGACAGAAGTTGATGTTACAGAAATGGTAGGTATTCGAGATGAATTAATCCGGGCGTGGAGACCTCACCACATAAGACCGGTTGATTTAGATTTTATTGTAGGAGCCACGGCAATTTCACTCAAAGAACACCCTCGAATGAATGCCATATTTGAAGACGACGGGTTGAAAGTCATAGAATCCGTGAATATAGGGGTGGCTGTTTCTGTAGATGAAGGGTTAGTAGTTCCTGTAATAAAGAATGCAGATTCGAAGGATTTACTTTCGTTGGCACAGCAGCTGCGTTTGATAGCTACACGATCTCGGAATAAGAAACTTTCAGTTAATGATCTCACCGGATCTACGTTTACCATTACCTCACTGGCTGCTTTTGACATAGATGTTTTTACTCCTATCATTGATCCTCCACATGTTGGAATTTTGGGGGTTGGCAGAATATCTGAAAAGCCAGTGGTCCACGAGGGGGAGATAAAGATACGATCAATGATGAATTTGAGTTTAACTTTTGATCACAGAGCTTTGGATGGTGTTCCGGCCGGCGAATTTTTACAAACTGTCAAAGCTAAAATGGAAAATCCAGATTGGGCACTATCCACCCATATTATTGAGGAGTAGTAATGGTTAGATCAAGACGATACCTTGAAGAGGAGTTGACGAGAGTAACTCCAAACTCTAGAAGCCAGTGGGAAAGAGGTAAACAGTCTATGCCTGGTGGGGTTATAAAGGGGGCATACTGGAGTCCCCCACATCCGATCTATATGGATCGGGCCGAAGGTTGTCATATGTGGGATTTGGATGGGCGTGAGTATCTAGATTTTGAAGGTCACCATACAGCTATGATACTGGGTCACAATCCAAAGCAAATAGTAGATGCTGTCACGAATGAACTAGGGAAAGGTTTTGGTTTCGGTGCTCCTACTAGTCTAGAGGCTGAAATTGCTGAAGAAATAATATCAAGAGTTCCTTCTATCGAGAAAATTAGATTTGCTAATTCAGGTACCGAGGCATCCCTTCATGTGACTAGGTTAATGCGTTCCGTTACAGGTAGACATAAGATTGCTAAATTTGAAGGAGCTTATCATGGGAGCCATGATGCATTAGAAGTTAGTACAGCTCCTGCGTTAGATAGAGTGGGACCCATAGAGTCACCGAAATCTGTAGCTGCTCAGGATGGAATGTCAAGGGTATCAGAGGAAGACGTTGTAGTGATCCCTTATAACAGACCAGAATATATGGAGAAGATACTGAGACAGCATAGAGATGAATTAGCAGGTGTGTTTTATGATCCGAAGGCTGGTATATATGATATACCTTATGATTTTGCTAGGTCAGTAAGGTCAGTTACTAAAGATTTGGATTTGTTGCTGGTTATGGATGAAATAGTTAGTTTTAGAGCTGGGTTTTCTGGGTACCAGTGTGTAAGTGGAGTTAAGCCCGATTTAACTGTGTACGGCAAAATTTTCGGCGGAGGTTTCCCAGTTGGAGTTATAGGAGGTCGGGCAGATTTAATGGATTTGTTTGACAGCTCTCTCGAAACAAACAAGCTAGGACAAAGTGGAACTTTTTCTGGAAACGCTTTTACATTAACTGCTGGACTTGCGACCCTCAGGTGTTTGACCCCAGAAGTGTATGAGCATCTAAATTTATTAAGATCAGCATTACACGAAGGATTGGTGAATGTTTTTAATAGTGCTGAAATTCCATGTTGCGTGGTAAGTGAAGGTGCTTTACTCAATCTGTATATCACAGACCAAGAAGTGCATGACTATAGAGAGCAGTCGCTAGTAGATAAAGAGTTATTCGACCGCATCGGATTGGAACTTTTACTGAATGGTTATTACGGTTGGGGTGGATTAGGATTGTCTCTCTCTTTACCCATGAAATTGAGTCATATCGATGAATTTTTGGATACAATGTCATCAATTTTGAGTCGATAGGATGAGTAACATTTTTCATTCGGGGCGTTAGTGCTAAAGTATGTTCGGTTCCCATGTTGGATGTATTGACAGATACATGTATAATGGACGGGTTAAAAATCGGCACGCTCAGATAGGGTGTGTCTAGATATGACAGGAGGCTTAGATGAAAAGGCGAATTTCGTCCGGTACAGTGCTTCCTCTCCTTATCATCTCGCTAGCATCTCTTATGGTGTTGGTGGGTTGTCAGGGTGAGATAGGCCCTGCTGGTGCTACTGGTGCTGCTGGAAAAGATGGTGCTAAAGGAGCTGCTGGTCCTGCTGGTCCTGCTGGTCCTGCTGGTGCTGATGGTGCTGATGGTGCTGATGCAGTAGCTACTGCAGCTAGTTTGTTGGGCGGTGAAGTTATACATGGGTGCTCCATGACAATAGCTGGCGCCGGGTATGGAGAGTACGAGGGTGTAGCAGTTATCCTCCAACAGAGTGATAGACAGACGAGATTGGGCAATGGTACTAGTGACGCAACTGGTGCCTGGTCGCTTGGTGACACTGCAATTACGGCAGATCCTGGAGTTTATACCCTAGCGGGTATGGGCATGAATGGAACTATGGCTACTGCTCCAATCGTTGTTTTGGCTGATGAAGAAGGCGTTTGCGTATCAGAGGAGTAAATCTTGATCCTACTATGTAGGTGACGGATATTAACCCTGTAAATGGGTTTAGATGCCAAAAAGCAGTCGAGCGCGCTTTGTTCTCGACTGCTTTTTGCTGTCTTGAATTATCTGTCTGGTGAGACCTACGCCGTTTCTAAGTAATTAAATTATTTAGAGAAATAGTTGTATTTATAAGAGTGCTATAGGAGGCTGGGATGTCAATTCGTAATTGGACAGATTGTCAACCGTACATAGGGCACGACAATATTTTAATTCATCATATATTAGGTCCAAAAGGGAGAGGCGATGAGGGAGATTCCGCTAGATTAGAAGGTGAATGGGCTTTACATCGGCATTCCATCCAGCCCGGTAAGCAGGGCGATTTTCATACTCATAAATCGGAACACGTATTCTTCGTATTGGCAGGTACTGGAAAAATTCAATTGGGTGATAAATTGTACGATATAAAGGTTGGTGATGCAGTTCATGTTGAGCCTGATATCGGTCACCAAAATTTTAACACCGGGGATAGCTGGTTAGATCTTTTGGTTATAACATCATTTTCGCATGTGAAGGACTAAAACAAACACCGATACAATTTTAATCTAACTTTGGACGCGTCGGTTTACTGAGTATATATATGGACCCTGCTAGTGCTAGTATTAATATCACAACATCAAATATCCATCCATATGGCGCCCATAGTATTGATATTGTAGTGAATACCCAAATTGAACTTAAGGATAGAATTTTTGCTCTTAATGGCATAACTCCAGTTTCAAGGTACTCTCGGAGTTGTCTACCGAATAGGCTGTTTTGCGTAACGAAAGCATATAACTTCGGAGATGATCTCATGAATAGTCCCGCTGAGATGATCACAAAAATTGTCCCTGGGAGTCCTGGTAGGATATATCCAGCTATTCCTATAGCTAGGAATACGAGTCCAAATAATACAAAGATCAATTTGGTGAATTTAGAGAAGATATTGTTGTTCATTAAACTTTCTTGATATCAGAATAATTCCCTACTTAGTCTTGCACGGTAATTTCTAGATATTTCGTTGTCTGGCCCTAGCATGTTGAAAATGGCAACACACAATTTCCTGGGACCTTCATCATCGTATTTCCTATCTCTACGTATTATTTGAAGAAACCCATTCAAAGCGGACTCAAATTGATTGGCAATAATATGCTCGATAGACTCTTTGTATAAAAGATCAGTGGGGTTATCTCTTAAGGATTCTTCATTGCGTATATTATTAGCGAATTTCGCAACGATTCGAATTGCTTCGGCTTTATCAAAATATTCTGATCCTAAATTTATATTCTTTATAGTTGACAATGCCAATTCCGTATCTGAATTCAGCAATGTTTGTGCTAATAACACAGTTGCTTCTTGGTTTTCCGATTCTGTATCGAGTACGAGCTGTAGAATTTTCTGTGCTTCATAGGAATTATTTTCCAACCAGAGTTTCTTGGCATACTCGATTTGATCTTGGTATTTACTCGGTATTACTTTATTTAGCCATTCTACTATTTGAGATTCTGGAAGAGCTCCCATAAATTCATCCACAACGTTACCATTTACGAAGAGTTTTATGTTTGGGATACTGCGGATGTTGTATTGAGCAGCAATCGCTGGATGAGTTTCAGTATTAATTTTAGCTAAAATCCATCGACCTTCACTGTTGAGAGCATGTTTTTCAAGTATTGGTCCTATAACCTTACAGGGGCCGCACCATTCTGCCCAGAAATCTACAACTACTGGAATATTTTTGCTTTCTTGCAAGACCTCAATTTCGAAATTATTGACATCAAAAGTCACTGTTTCACCTCTTTGTTATAAGCCTATACATTGACGTTATTGAGTGATGCTAATCTGTTGATTAGATATATAAACGACGTAAACTTGTATTTCATTTAGTGAGTTCGTGTATACCAAATTTATCGGATACTACAGGTATCGGATCAGATATGCTGGTTATGCTTCCTCTTCGTACAGTTCCAATAAGGAATAACGCTTTTTGCCATTTGACTATACGACTAGCGTAAGGTCGTTGGATATTATTTGGACTAATAATTTCTCCAGTGCCATGGATGGCAAATGGTCCTAAAGGTGATTCCCCAACCATTGAATAGTCTGTTTTTCGGAATTGATGGTCAGGGAAATTATTTGTGAAAGAAGGTTGGAGTCTATCAGGAGATGTGCAGAAGACTAGAAAGTGTCTATTTTGTATCGTGTAAACTTGTGGTACTTCAAGTTCTGTGGCAATTGGTTCCACATCTATAGGAGATAAAATGCGCCAGTTTTTCATGTCACTGCTCGTTGCAACACCAATAGCCCCACGTTTTGAGTAGTCAGTGTGTTTGTTTCTAGCGCAAACCAACTGGTATACACTTTCCCCTTGCTCGTATAGGAAAGGATCTCTCCACTGACTATAAGCTTTATTCACGCGGCCTAGCCGTTCGTATAGACGGGGATCGCGTTCGTTTACAGGATTATTGGTTAGTTTTTCCCACTCATAGAGATTGTTTGATACGGCAATACCCACACGATGTATTTTTCTGCTAGGAGGGTTCTCTCCTTTCCGAATACCACTGTAGGCCATCCAGTATCGACCGTTTCTATACATTACTGAACCTGTTGATAGGGTTTGGCTGTCCCATTCCTTATCTTCACCTCTTTTGACAGCTATGCCAACAAAATCCCAGGTCACTAAATCGCGACTTATCGCATGTCCTATATCCCAGTTCCAGTCGGGTTTTTCTTCAGGTGAAGTACAAAAAAAACAGTGGATTAATCCCCTGTCCACGACGTACCAAGTGTCACCTATAGTATAGTTTGGAAGAGTAAACAATGTTAAATTACAGCCAGTTATCAATAAGCAAAGGAGTAGTGATCCTGGATAGTTGGTATAAAACACTACCTGATATTTTAATTCGCGTTGGTATTCTAGTGGTGGAACAGTTTTCGGTCAATAACTTCTTTGCCCATTGGTATCAGAGATCATTTAAATCAATCTCATTGGCAGATAATGGTTTGTAATGCTTGAGAAGTAACGAATAGATATGGATCTCTATCCATATCTGTTTTCCAACAGTACTACTATTCTAATAGATTTAACTCTTTTAGACTCAACATGACGAATATATGATTGGCAATGTAAAATGATGTATTGGATGGTAATCTTTAAAGGTCCAAATTTGGAGATCAGATATCGGTTTTGAAATCACAGTAATTTCTAAGGGGATCTTGTGAACAAACCTAATATAGTTGTTATTTGTTTAGACACTTTTAGGGCTGATATAGTAGGACAAGGAAAGAAATTTAGTCATATAAGAACGCCGGCTCTAGACCAATTGTACGATCAATCAATACGATTTAACCAATGTTATGGTGAGGCGTTAGCTACTTTACAGGTTCGTAATACCAATTTTACAGGTATGAGAGGATTCCCTTTCAAAAATGGATACTATGGATGGCACGAGGTTCCTAAAGGATATCCTACCGTTGCTGAACACCTAGTTAGTGGTGGATATGCGACTGGGCTAATAGCAGATACCCCTCATATATTCAAACCTAACATGAACTTTTCTAGAGGCTTTCTCACTTTCGAGCATGTGCGTGGTCAGACTAGCGATAGTTGGAGAATAGGTCCATGGGACACAGTTGCAAGTTCATTCAAGGATTATTTTGGTAACTATCTTCCAACTCCTCCATCAGATTCGAATGTTTCATTTTATGCAGAAGGCCAAGTATTACAGTACCTGCATAATATTCGAGATAGGATTAATGAAGAGGATTGGTTTGCACCCAGAGTATTTACGGCAGGATCTCGCTGGATTAAGGACAATGCTAATAATTCCCCATTTTTCCTTTGGATGGACTGTTTTGAAACACATGAGTTGTTTGACCCACCCCACTCCTATATCAAGGAATACAATGACACTTGGGAAGGCCCAAAATACCAACAGCCTGAGCACATACTCAGCGCTCGTTTACACTCTGATATTGGGGGTGATTCTGTACAGGGACTTTCGGAAGAATTTCTAGATTACTATGTTGCATGTTACATGGCAGAAGTTACGTTTACTGATAAATATATAGGCATGTTCCTAGAAAATTTGCATAAACTTGGCTTAGAAGATGACACTGCATTGATATTCACATCGGATCACGGGACAGAGCTAGCTGATCTAAGTGGATTAGGTAAGCGCGAGTCTCAGCTACACCCGTTTACTACAAAGTTGAATTTATTATTAAGACATCCCGAAAAATCTCTGAATAACAGTGATGTTGAAAATTTGGTTCAGAATCAGGACATTGCTCCTACGATACTGGAATTGGCTGGGATGGAGGAGAAGTCATTTGAGATGGACGGAACTAGTTTGTTACGGATCGTTAATGATGATAATCATGATCAGGATGAATTTGTTATAACTGGGTGGAACGACTACGCATCTGTAAGGGATTATGAGTGGAATTACATAACTAATTGGATATCGGATGAACCAAGACCAGAATTATATGATTTGAATTCTGATCGAGATGAAGCACATAATGTTTGTGATCTTAACCCTGACGTAGCAAGTAAATTTAAAAGTAGATTGGAAAATCACCTAGGAGGCCGATTGCCCAGACCGCAGGATCAAATACGATCTGATGGAGCATCAGGGATGGAGTATAAACCTCTATATAGTACATCGTACGCTCCGTTGTTCTACAAGGCACGGATGGGTTGGGATGATCCTGGTGCTTTGCCTAAGTAATCGAATTCATAGCCAAAACACGAAAAAATTATACAATGATGTCTCTAGCGAGAGGATCAGGAAATGGCTGTACCTAAATCCAGAGTTACTGAATTAAGATACGATGCATCAAAAATAGAATTAAAGTGGCAGAAACGATGGGAAGAGGACGAACTGTATAAGGTTAGAGATACTGCTGCTGGGCAGAAATGGTATGAACTAACGATGTATCCATATCCATCTGGGGATTTGCATATTGGCCATTGGTATGCAATGGCACCTGCAGATGCGCATGCAAGATTCAAACGAATGCAGGGTTACAATGTTTTACATCCGATGGGATTCGATGCATTTGGATTGCCTGCTGAGAATGCTGCTATAAGAGAGGGAATCCATCCCCGCGTTAGGACTATGGATAATATATCCAATATGCGTCAACAGCTACGTAGGATGGGAACCATGTACGATTGGGATAGAGAAATTGTGACATGTTCTCCTGACTACTATCGATGGAACCAGTGGATATTTCTTCAGTTTTACAAAAACGACCTAGCGTACCGGGCTTATGCTCCTGCAAATTGGTGTCCAAAGGACAACACGGTATTAGCAAATGAGCAAGTTGTAGACGGGAAATGTGAACGCTGTGATTCAATGGTTGAACGCAGAGAATTAAACCAATGGTTTTTCAGAGTAACGAAATATGCAGATGAGCTTTTGGACCATTCTCAGATCCAGTGGCCTGAGAAGATCAATACAATGCAAACTAACTGGATTGGACGTAGTGAGGGAGTAGACGTTGAATTCGATATTTCTGAGTATGGCTTGAAAGAAAAAGTTCTAACTACTTTTACGACCAGAATAGATACAATCTATGGTGTAACTTTTGTGGTATTAGCTCCAGAACACCCGCTTGTTGAGATTCTTACGACTCCCGAAAACAAAGAAGCAGTAGACAATTATATTGTTCAAGCAAGACGTCAATCAGAGGTAGAGCGGTTGTCTACAGACAAGGCAAAAACGGGAGTCTATACAGGGGCTTATTGTATAAATCCGTTGAACGGTAGGCGGATACCGATTTTAGTGGCAGATTACGTTCTGCGTACCTACGGTACAGGTGTCGTAATGGCTGTTCCAGCTCACGATGAACGGGATTTCAAATTTGCTAAGAAATATGGTCTTCCAATTGAGATTGTGGTATCTCCAGATGAATGGAATGGTGAGGAGTTATCTACTGCATATACAGGAGAAGGCGTTCAAGTTAATTCCGAACAATTTGATGGTTTACATAATACCGAAAGCATCTCCAAGATTGCCGACTACATTGAATCTAAGGGATGGGGTAGACGTAATAAAGCCTATCGTATTCGCGATTGGTTAATATCCCGACAGCGTTATTGGGGAACTCCCATTCCAATAGTTTATTGTGATAGTTGTGGGACAGTACCAGTAGAAGAGGATGATTTACCAGTAACGTTGCCAGATGATGCGGAGTTTAAGCCCACTGGAGAATCCCCCTTAAAATTGAATGAATGTTTCTGGAAGACGGAATGTCCTAGTTGTGGAGGTATCGCCATACGCGAAACAGATACCATGGACACTTTTGTTGATTCTTCTTGGTATCAATTTCGATTTACCAGTTCAGGGTATACCAAAGGAATATTTGATCCTGATTTAGTGAGCACTTGGAGTCCCGTTGATCAGTACACTGGTGGTGCTGAACACGCTGTGATGCATTTACTCTATGCAAGATTTTTTACTAAGGCACTCAGGGATTTAGGATTATTAGATTTTGATGAGCCATTTATACGACTGTTTAACCAAGGTCACATAATCGCTAATCACCAGAAAATGAGTAAGTCTAGAGGTAACGTGATAGCTCCAGATAAATATGTACGACGTGTTGGAGCAGATGCTGTTAGGTGTTATTTAATGTTTCTTGGCCCGTGGGATAGAGGGGGTGACTGGAGCGATACAGGCCTTAACGGCATGGTGCGGTGGATTAATCGTGTTTGGGATCTTGCCAGTAGGGACCTTAAATTTTTGAAAGATACTAGTATTGACGGAAAGGCGGTTGCTGATCTAAACAGAATGAAACACAAAACTATACGTCGCGTTGTTAGTGACATGGAGCAATTTAAATTCAATACAGTTTTGGCTTCTTTAATGGAATATAGTAATGAGCTGAACATGGTTTTGGAGCGAAAATCAGTTGATGTAAAGAGTTGGACTGATGCAGTGGAAAAACTCCTCATATTAATGGCACCCATAACTCCTCATATTTCGGAGGAATTATGGAGTCAATTTGGGCACGAAACGAGTATTCACCTTGAAAAACTTCCTGATTGGGATCCTGAGCTGTCTTCAGATGACGTAGTTACTCTAGTTGTACAAGTGAATGGTCGCTTGAGAGATCGTATAGAGATACCTGCTGAATCTGTTACGGAAGAAGAGGCTGTGAAATTAGCTAAAGAGAGTGATAAAGTTATCCCCCACATTAGAGGTAAAGTTATCAAGAGGGAGATATACGTACCTGCTAAATTGGTAAATATCGTAATTTAATGTGAACTGATTTCATTAATTTTTCCATTAGAGGAAGTAATTATGTCCAAGCACTACTGGCTTTTTAAATCTGAACCGACCGCATATTCATTCGCTGATTTAATGGATGAACCAAAGCAGACCGCTGAATGGGATGGAGTTAGGAATTACCAAGCCAGAAATTTCTTGAGAGATGAAATCAAAGAAGGTGACTATGTTCTTTTCTATCACTCGAATGCAAAGCCTACAGGTGTTGTAGGAACCGCAGTGGTAGTGAGAAATGGATATCCAGATCATACAGCCTGGGATCCAAATTCCGAGCATCCAGATCCCAAAAGTTCACCTGAAAAACCAATATGGTACATGGTAGATATAAGAGGACAAGTAGAACTTGAAAAAACTGTTACTCTGGCAGAAATGAGATCAACACCATCTCTCGAAAACTGTTCAATATTTACACGGCCAAGGCTGTCTGTTCACCCTATCACATATGAAGAATGGGACATTATATTGAAAATGGGAAGTCCTCTGTTCAAAACTATCTAGATTCGCATCGCTATTAAATCGCCCATTTTTTGGGTGTTTACTACATTTGAGTTATTCGGTGATATATCAGAAGTCCGATAACCTTCCGATAATACCTGCTCAACAGATATTTCAACATTAGAAGCCTCATCTTCTAACCCAAATGATAATCTCAGCATCATTGCCATACTGAGGATTGTTCCGATTGGGTTTGCTATCCCTTGCCCGGCTATATCCGGAGCACTACCATGAATTGGTTCATACAAATTAGATGACATGTTATTAGTATCAATATCTGGTGGATATCCGGACAAACTAGCTGATGGAAGCATACCCAACGAGCCTGCGAGTACAGCAGCTTCATCAGAAATTATGTCCCCAAAAGTATTCTCTGCTACTATCACGTCATAATGGGATGGATTTCGAATTATTTGTACAGAAAGGTTATCAACGTATATGTGCTCAAGTTCCACGTCGGGATAATCGTCAGAGATTTCGGTTGCGACTTCACGCCACAGCCGTGAAGATTCGAGAACGTTGGCCTTATCTACAGAGGTCAACAGCTTTTTTCTACGAGAAGCAAGTTCGAAGCCTACGCGGACTATTCTTTCTATTTCCTCTTCCGAATATCGGAGTGTGTCAACACCACGTCTGCCTCTAGAAGTTTCCCATCTTTTTTTTGGTTTTGAGAAATATAGACCACCTGTTAATTCTCGTAGGATTAGCATGTCTACGTTCTCGAGTAATTCTGGCTTAATTGGGCTGGAGTCAGCGATTGATCTGTATCCCTTCACAGGACGAATATTTGCGAAAAGGTCGAGTGTTTTTCTAACGGTTAGAATACCGTCCTCTGGTCGAACAGGGATATCAGGACCGTCCCACTTTGGTCCACCAACGGCACCGTATAGTATTCCATCTGATTTGGAGCATAAATTTGCTGATTCGTCTGGAAGGGCACTGCCCGTTTCATCTATTGCTGATCCGCCTATTAAACCATATTGCAAGTTGAATTCATGACCAAATCTTGTGCCAATTACTTTAAGAACTTTTACTGCTTCACTAATAACCTCAGGCCCTATGCCGTCGCCCGGGAGCACTGCTATAGAGAATTCCATTAATTTCTCCTAAATATCTGTGTGGGTGGATTGAGTTTGATGCCTAAGTTATTATAAGGCAAGTTACCTTAGAAAGTATTTAGTTTATGAAGAGATATTCACTTTTCAGTCTTGTAAGGAACGGAATTAACCACCATTCTAATTGGGACAGGGTATGGAGAAATCCTAATCCTAGACCCGAATATGATGTGGTGATAATAGGTGGTGGAGGTCATGGGCTGGCCACAGCATATTATCTTGCTAAAGAACATAAGATCACTAAAATTGCAGTTTTAGAGAAAGGGTATATAGGAGGTGGAAATACAGGACGTAATACAGAAATAGTACGCTCAAATTATTTGTGGGATGAAGCGGCACAGTTGTATGAGTTTTCACTAAAACTTTGGCAGAATCTCAGTAGTGAACTCAATTTTAATCTTATGTACAGTAAGAAGGGAGTGTTAAATCTGGGTCATAGCTTGCAAGATATGCGTGACATATCGCGTAGAGTGAACGCTAACAGGTTGAATGGCATAGACAGTGAATTATTATCCACTGAAGAAGTTAAAGGCTTAGTGCCAATTATTAACACATCTCCCGACACTCGATATCCGATCCTCGGAGCGTCTTTACAGAAGCGGGGGGGCACCGCTCGCCATGACGGAGTTGCTTGGGGTTTTGGGCGTGCCGCCGATGCTTTTGGTGTTGATATTATTCAGGGATGTGAAGTGGTAGGAATAAGACAAGAAGATGGTTCTGCTGTAGGAGTCGATACCACTAAAGGTTACATTAAAGCAAAAAAGATTGGTGTGGCAGTGGCTGGGCATAGTACAGTGCTTGCAAATATGGCTGGATTTCGTTTGCCTATTGAAACGCATCCTCTTCAAGCATGGGTGACAGATCCAATTAAGCCAGTTTTGGATGTTGTGGTAATGTCCAATAGCGTACATGCTTATGTCAGTCAAACAGATCGAGGCGAATTGCTCGCAGGTGCTGGCATAGATGCATATGTAGGATACGGTCAAAGGGGAAGTTTTTCTGTGCTGGAACATGCCGCTTCATCGATAATAGAATTGTTTCCTATATTTAGTAGAATACGGGTAGTTCGGCAGTGGGGAGGTATAGTAGATACTACTCCTGACGCATGTCCTATCATTGGAAAGACTCCTTTGAAGGGACTCTTTTTAAATTGCGGTTGGGGTACAGGTGGATACAAAGCTACGCCTGGGTCAGGATGGGTATTTGCTTACACAATTGCAAATGACACTCCTCATAATCTGAATGAACCATTTTCACTTGAGAGATTTATTACCGGTAAGTTGATTGATGAGCATGGGGCGGCAGGTGTTGCTCATTGATTATTTTAGATATTGATTAAAGTGTTAATTGGTTACATGGAGTAATGTGTAATGTTAATGATTGATTGTCCATGGTGTGGTAACAGGGACGAATCAGAATTCATGTACGGTGGTGAGGGGAATATAGTAAGGCCACAAGATCCGGAATCTATTTCGGATGATAGTTGGTCTGATTATTTGTTCATGCGTAAGAATACAAAGGGGTTATATATGGAACAGTGGTTACATTCTTACGGGTGCAGACGCTGGTTTCTAGCGGAGCGGGAAACGGTTAGTTATGAAATATTAAATACACACAAAATAGGTGAAATTAATCCGGAGAGTAAGTCTTGAGAGGTGCTTATAGGTTAAATTCAGGCGGTCGCTTAGATCGAGATCGACCATTAGAATTTACATTTAATGGTCGTATATATAGCGGTTATGTTGGTGATACCTTAGCTTCTGCATTACTTGCGAATGGTGTCAGGCTCGTAGGTAGGAGTTTTAAGTATCACCGCCCACGAGGAATTGTAGGGAGTGGTTCAGAAGAACCAAATGCACTTGTCCAACTAGGGAAAAATCCGCGCACGTCCCCTAACCAAATAGCTACTCAAATAGAATTATACGATGGTCTATCTGCATCTAGTGTCAATTGTTGGCCTAGTGTCAAATTCGATATTCGTTCACTGACTGGTATGTTTTCGAGTTTGTTGCCCCCGGGATTCTATTATAAGACTTTTATGTGGCCACGATTCTTATGGGGACTGTATGAACTGATTCTTAGGAGGTCGGGAGGTTATGGTGTGGCCCCGGATATGAAGGACCCAGATAGGTACGACAAGATAAATGCTCATTGCGATGTGCTTATTGTGGGTTCAGGTCCAGCAGGATTGTCTGCTGCCGTTGAAGCAGGGCGTACTGGTGCGCGAGTCATATTGGTTGATGAACAGGCAGAGTTTGGCGGGAGTATCTTAAATGCAAATGAGAATTACCATAAGAGTCATGGGATGAATTGGGTTTCATCAATATTGGATGAACTTAAACTGATGCCAGAGGTTACTCTTTTACCAAGAAGTACGGCTTTTGGCTACTACGACCACAATTTTGTAGGTGTTTTAGAGAGAGTTACAGATCATTCTTCGATTAGTGACGGGCTATCTCCTAGACAGAGGATTTGGAGAGTTAGAGCGAAAGAGGTTGTGCTTGCCACGGGATCTATAGAGCGTCCGTTAGTTTTTCAAAACAACGATCGTCCTGGGGTTATGTTAGCATCTTCGGTATCTGCCTACATTAATAGATATGCTGTGAAATTAGGTTCTTCTGCCGTAGTTTTTACTAATAATGACAGTGCTTATTCATCAGTGCTAGATCTGTTGAGTTCTGGAGTTGATGTAGCAGGAGTGATAGATCCTCGTCCGAAACCTAATGGAACATTGCCAAATATAGTCAGAAGCCATGGTGTTCCAATTTTTGACAGCAGCGTAATAGTGGATGTTAAGGGTAGTAAGAATATCAGGGCCGTAGAATTGATGAACATTGATTATGATAGCAAGAAAATTTATGGCAAATCACATAAATTGAGATGCGACCTAGTGGCAGTTTCTGGTGGTTGGAATCCGACTGTGCATTTGCATTCACAGTCAGGTGGCACACTTCGGTATGATGTTTCTAAATCATGTTTTGTGCCTGGTATAAATTCTCAAAATGAGCAGTCGGTTGGTTCCTGCAATGGCACCTTTGATTTGAAAGAGTGTATAGATGATGGTATCAAGGCAGGATCCAGGGCAGCTTATGCGACTGGTTTTGGTGTGGGTGAGTGGTCAGAAAATACTGCCTGTACAGATTTTCAAACTGAAGACCCTTTGTGTCCAATGTGGAAAGTTCCATCCAGCGGAAACGAAAGTAAATGGACTAAACAGTTTGTAGATTTTCAGACGGACACATCTTCATCAGACATATATATTGCTGCCCGTGAAGGATATGAATCGATTCAGCACGTTAAGAGGTATACAACTTTAGGTATGGGTAATGATCAAGGTAAGTTAGGAAACATTAATGGCATCGGGATTTTAGCTGATGCATTGGGACAGGACATATCCGATATAGGTACAACTACTTTTAGGCCTAATTACACCCCTATTTCTTATGGTGCATTAGCTGGGCCTGATAAAGGTATATTATTTGATCCAGTAAGAAAAACAGCTATACATGAATGGCATGAGGCAGCAGGAGCAAAATTTGAAAATGTAGGTCAATGGAAACGCCCTTGGTTTTACCCGCGTGGCAGAGAATTCATGGAAGAAGCTGTAGAAAGGGAGTGTCTTGCTGTTCGTGAGAGTGTTGGAGTTCTAGATGCTTCAACTCTAGGTAAAATAGATATCAAAGGTCCAAATGCGACAGACTTTTTAGAGAGGGTATATACAAATTCATGGAGGAAGTTACAGGTAGGACAGTGTAGGTATGGGTTGATGCTTGGAGAAGACGGTATGGTCATGGACGATGGAGTTACGGCTAAGCTAGAAGATGATCACTATTTGATGCATACCACATCAAGTGGAGCAGGTAATGTAATGAATTGGCTTGAGTTGTGGTTACAGACAGAGTGGCCTGATCTAAATGTCTATTTGACATCCGTTACTGATCAATGGGCCACTATACAAATCAACGGTCCTAATAGCAGGAATTTGTTGTCTAAGATTTGTGAAGGCATAGATCTTACGAACGATGCTTTCCCGTACATGGCGGTCAGACGAGGCGTAGTTGCTGGTGTACAGGCTCGAATATTCCGAGTAAGTTTTGTGGGAGAACTTTCATATGAGATAAACGTGAATGCCGATTATGGTTTGCACTTGTGGGAATCGGTGATTGGAGCGGGAAAGAATTATGGTATCACTCCATTTGGTACAGAAGCCATGCATCTGCTTCGAGCAGAAAAAGGATATGTAATAGTAGGTCAAGATACGGATGGTTCCATGACACCCTCAGACTTGGGTATGAATTGGATTATCACGAAACGTAAGGATGACTTTCTAGGTAAGCGATCTTTATCTAGAGAAGATTCTATTCGAACGGATCGAAAGCAACTGGTAGGTTTGATCACAGAGGATCCTTCAACGGTTATTCCCGAAGGTTCTCAGGTTATCAGTAGCTCTTCAGGAAGTGTACCTGTTCCTATGTTAGGGCATATTACTTCTAGTTATATGAGCCCTACTCTAGGCCATTCAATTGCTCTGGGGTTTGTAGAAGGTGGCCACTCAAAATTAGGTGAGAAAGTATATGTTTCAATCAATGACAGTAAGGTTATTTCAGCTTTCATATCTAATCCAGTTTTTTATGATCCCCAAGGGAAGCGCCAAGATGTCTGAAATTCCAACAGCTAAATCTTCTATTGAAAAGGAACTGAATTCTATTCCGACTTTTAATACGCTTAATGAATCCTCGGTATTTATTTCAGAAAAACGGTTTAAGGATCATATAAACTTGCGGCTAGATATATCTGATGACGGAAATGTGGATGCATTAGGGAACATTTTGGGTGTGGAGGTTCCTATTGAGCCAAATACAGTAAACATTAATGGGGAGGTGTCCGTGTTATGGCTTGGACCTGACGAATGGTTGATTCTAACTACAGAGTGTTATCCAAATTCCATGTTAGATAGATTGTCTAAGGGGTTGATTGGTAAAGTTGCATCAATAGTTGATATGTCTGGCGGTCAGACTGTTATAAATCTTGACGGTCCCAATTCCATGAATCTTTTGGCAAAGGGTTGCACGTTAGATCTTCATCCCAGGGTATTTGGTGATGGCAAATGTGCCCAAACTATAATTGCAAAAACGGGTGTGATAATTAGAAAAATAGATAATTCTCCATCTTATGATCTAATCGTAAGACGGAGCTATGCAGATTACTTAGTTTTATGGATTAAGGATGCTGCCAGAGAGTATGGTTTATCTTTAGCAAAATAATTATGGTTTATTAAAATATATAATTACATATCTAAATCATCTTTGACACCAAATTCGCTGGCCAGCTCATTAATTTTTGACCAAGTGGTATCTTCTACTAAAATACCTTCTTTGAGGAGCTTTTGGGTTCGTATATGTTCTAGTTCACCTGGATAATATACTTCTGTATTTCCTTGAGAAGGTGGCGTATTTTTTAAGTATAAGGCAAGTTCAGTCACTTCTTGTTTGAATTCTTCTAATGGACGAAATGCTTCAACATTAAACACGGCCATAAAACAACCATCATTATGTCTACCGGATGGCTCCACTCCGAACCCGAGACCTGTTAACAGTCCTGATAATATTTCCACTATGACTGATAAGCCGTATCCTTTATGCCCTTCCGTACCTCCCAGTGGTAAGATCGCACCACCTTGACTGAATTCTGTCGGATCGGTTGTATGGCGCCCATCTTTACTGATCAACCATCCTTCTGGAATCGTTTGATTCCTCGCAATAGCTAAGTTTATTTTACCGGCGGCAGCAGCGCTTGTAGCCATATCAACAAAAAGCGGACCTTCGAGATTACTTGGTATTGCAACGGAGATAGGATTCGTCCCTAGTCGAGCTTCTCGTCCGCCGAAAGGTGCAACTTGTTTGGCTGATCTACCGGAATCAGCAGTCATTACACCAATCATGCCAGCTTTTGCAGCCATAATTGGGTAATCAGCCACTCTTCCAACATGGCCTTGGCGAAATACGGTTGCTGCCGCTACACTGCTAGTCTTAGCCTTGTCTATCGTGAGTTCCATAGTTTTCTCGGATACGACGTATCCAAAGCCCCAATGTCCATCAATGACGGTTGATGAGGGAGACTCACGTTTGATTTCAAAAGGTGCTTTTGGGACAACGTGCCCTTGGCGAATTCTATCGATATATGTAGGAATTTGAATTATTCCATGAGAATCATGGCCAGCTAGGTTAGCTCTTACTGAATGATTCGAGACAATTACAGCTTCTTGTTGAGTGGCTCCTGCACTCTGAAGAAGTACTGAGATAATTTTTTTGATCCTCTCTGGTTTCAAAATAGGCATATTTAATATCCTTTCCAAGCGTGGTATATATTGTATACTCGGATTCTAATATTCTCGTCGCCGTTTTATAGGAAGTTGTTGCTTGGTTTATGTTTTGCACAACTATCCTATCAATTTAGTTTACAAATAGGTTTTACTATTAGAATGAGTAATTCGTATGGAAAGTTCTATGTCAAAACGACAAATTAACATTCAGGCTGGGGATTGCAGTGTAGTAGTTGTGTTGGATAATAATATGACCACTGATATTATTTGGGAATCTTTGCCAATAACAACCTCAGGGAGCACTTGGGGGGATGAAATTTATTTCCGTACTGATATCAATCTTGGTGAAGATAATGCTAAAGATGTAGTTGATTTTGGGACAGTTGGATTTTGGCCTCCGGGTTCAGCTATCTGTTTGTTTTTTGGTCCTACACCGGCAAGTGAAGATAATGAAATTCGGCCAGCTAGCCCAGTAAACCATGTAGGTTGGATTGATGGAGATCCTAAGATACTGAAGTCATTTCGTTCAGGAGATGTTATACATGTAAATAGGCTTTAAAGTGTGATTTATTGACAATTGTCGGATTATTCTGTACAATCCTTCGTCGGTGTACATTAAGAGAGCCTCTAGAGGGTGTCCCCTCTAGGGGCTTTGTCGCGAAAGGTAAGTGACGTTAAATGGTTACGTTTAGATCATGCCCAAGATGTAAGGGTGATATGCAGACGAATGAAGATCAGTATGGTCCATACAACGAGTGTTTGCAGTGTGGATACGTTGTTAATGTAGATCAAGTCAGACCTGAATTCGTAATAGAAAAAGGGAGACAAGCTGCTGGTCGACCTAAGAAGACCGGAGGTAGGAAGAGTGCTGCCTAGGTCTATAGGAGTCATACTTCCTTACTAATCTCTGTGAGTTTTTGGCTCATTTATAGATATTGCCGGTTTCATTATTGGTCGCACAATAGTTCGATTTTCCCTTGACACTGTTCAATATGCTTTGTTAAAGTCTGCCTCTGACTATTAAAGCAGGAACTATTATTCACGAAAAAGGGGGTATAAATAGAAGTGAAATCTGGGGACACGAAAGAGTTAGATGGTGAAATTGTAGAGACTTCTTCATGCCAGCATGTGTGGGTTATAGATACTCCTAATGGACCGTCCAGTAAGGGTGTTTGTTCTATCTGTACAGAGGAAAAGCAATTTCAGAATTATATAGAAGGTTCGGCTTGGGGTTATGATGTCTCGATAGAGTCATTGTCTGGTGGATCTCGTTTTCCGGCTGGTAGCTCTCCATCAAGTAAAAGCCTTGCGGAGGACGATAGTTCGGATTAATTTTTTACCGTTCGATGTCTTTCTTCAACGGAATAAATCTCGTGATCGTTCGCGTATCAGTGAAGAATATGAACATTCTCCCGTAGGATAATCGAACCCTCTTACTATAGCTACAGGTACCCTATTGATTTTTCCCATAACCAATTCAGCAGCACTGGCTATTTCATCTGCAACTGCTATTTTAGTTGAGGTTAGTACAGCACCTTCGGTGTCATGCGTTCCACGGTAATCTTTTAAAGGGTTAATTCCATCGATACCTATTGCTATATTGGTTTGGCCTTCTCTCCAGGGACGACCGAAAGTATCAGAAATAATCACAGCTATTTTTGACACTCCTGATTTTTGTTCCAATTCTGATCGTATCTTTTTTGCTGATAAGTCTGGGTTTCTAGGCAGTAGAGTAACCGTGTCAGAATCAGATTCAACATTCGAAGAATCAATTCCGGCATTTGCGCATACGAAACCGTGTTCAGTTTCTACTATAAGGATGCCGCGATCAGGATCAGAACGTACAATTGATCGACTTTCCATGAATATGAGTTCAATCAATCTAGGATCTTTCCCACTACTTTTAGCAAATGACTTAGCAATAATAGATGGAGTTACATCATTTAATGAGACTATTCTACCTTCTGATTTAGATACTATTTTTTGCGTTACTACAATTACATCTTGTTTGGCAATGGGGGTATCTTGTAATTTAGTTGCAAGAAGGATTATTTCGGAGATATCATCCCCTTTTTTAATAGCGTGAATATTTTGGACGCCTATAATATCTACCTGGAAATTTTTATGGTTTACCATAGCGGTGGGTTATAACATAGTGGTTTAATACAGTCAATTAATTGTGATAGGCTCACGTAGTGCTGCATGGTATACTCCGCAGTTATTTATTTGACAAAATCGGAAGGGGGGTTAATTTGGAGATTTTAAGAAGTCTTCTGTTTGTTCCGGGTAACCGACCTAATATGTTGAGAAAGTCTATAAATTTTTCACCCGATGCTTATGTCCCTGATTTGGAAGATTCAGTCCCAGATGTAGAAAAGGACAATGCTCGTAATTTAGTGGTTTCTTATATCCCAAAGTTAGCTAATGTTGGCCCGTTACTAATTCCTAGGGTAAACCCCAGAGATACAGGGTTGATGGAATTAGATTTAGCTGCAGTCATATGTCCCAGTACTTTTGCCATATCCGTAGGTAAAGTAAGAAATGCTGATGATGTGATTGAAATATCGAAACTTGTAGGTATCCAAGAGGAACGGGCAGGATTAAAACATGGTCATATCAAATTATTGATCTGGATAGAAATCGCAGTAGCAGTGGTAAATGCCTATGAAATCTGTTCAGCTTCACAGAGAACGATAGCTGTGGCCTTTGGTGCCGAAGACTTCACCAACGACATGGGTGTTGAACGTACTGATGATGATTCTGAGGTGTCATACCCCCGGAGTGTTGTTGCAGTGGCAGCTAGAGCAGCGGGGATTCAGGCATTAGACACACCATACGTCAAGTTCAAAGATGGGAATGGTTTAAAAGATCATGCAAGTAATGCAAGAAAAATTGGATATAAAGGTAAATTTGCTATACACCCTTCACAAATTGATATCATTAATTCGGCATTTTCCCCTAGTGTAGAAGAAATTCGAGAAGCTCGTAGAGTAATTGATTCATTTGTGGACGAAGAGAGATTAGGTAAAGGGTCTACCTCTTTAGAGGGTAAGATGATTGATATACCTATAGTAAAAAGAGCTAAAGCGACCATTGCTCGCGCGAATCAATTGACTCAGGTAGACAAAAGAAAGGTCATAGTCGATGGACAGTGATAAGATTCAGTTGGAAGGGATGAGGTTTTATGGTTTTCATGGGGTAGAATCAGCAGAGCAATTGCTAGGACAAGTGTTTGTTGTTGATCTCGAGATCCTTTGTGATCTTAGCGCTTCGGCTATTTCAGATGATATTTCCGACACAATTAATTACTCAGAAGTGTATGCTTCGGTAAGAGACATTGTTCAAGGTACCCCCCAAAATCTTATTGAAAGAGTTGCACATAATATAGCTGAACGAGTGTTGGGTGATTTTTGTGCTGTATCGGTAAGGGTAAATGTAAAGAAGCCAAATGTTTCCATGCAAAATGGAATACTAGACCATGCTGGTGTGGAAATTTTTCGTGAAAGGAAAATTTAATAAATATGGCCATTGACTTGCATAACAGCTCTAAGAATTAAATTGGCTATAGGAATAAGGGAATGATTCAAGTAAAAAGTACTGCAGAAGCTCCAATGTTAAAAGAGGCTGTTCTGTTCCCTTTTGATATTTTCAGTTTTCCATTCTCATCCAGATTAAGGATTCAGCTTGTACCTGGAAAAACCCCTAATATAACTAATCCTATAGTTTTGAGAAGAGGGCCCAAGGGTAGTCCGGACCACTATAATGTTCGATTTTATGGGACGGTTATAAACGTTGATGGTCAGCTTAAAATGTGGTATTTGGGATCTGGCGGACCATCTTCTGAAGATATTCTAAGGGTTTGTTATGCTACTAGTATTGACGGTTTGAATTGGGAAAAACCGGAATTAGGCCTAGTTGAATACAAAGGATCAACATCCAACAATTTAGTCAGTTTGATGGATGGTAGACATGCAGTAACTGAGGCACCGGTTATTTATGATCCTGACGAGGTTGATCCTGCCCGACGTTTTAAGATGAATTTTGAAGCGAGTCCTTATTGTGCACGGTTCGCTGGAGCTTATAGCTCAGACGGTATTGTTTGGACGGAGAGCGCCAATAACCCTCTAGGACCATCGCTTGAGCAGTCAGGGTTGGTTAAATTTAATGGTTGGTACTATGTAAACGGACAGGATGGCTATCTTCCCTCACACTTCGGAGCTAAACGTAAAATGGTTACTTTTGCTTCTAAAGATTTTGAGCATTGGTCACCAGCAGGATCTTTGAGTTTTAGAAGAGATGCCATACCTCCACGTGCTATGGCAAGTGAGTGGAATCAAGGGAATGAAGTTCACCTTGGGGCAGGACTTTGGGAGAGAGGAAACGTAGTTCTTGGAATTTATGGGATGTGGGACGGTAGTCCATCAGCAGATCCTGCACAGGTTCGAATGGATCTTGGTCTTATTGTAAGTAATGACGCCTTGCATTTTGTTGAACCGATACCAGATTTTCCAATTGTACCGAGCCAATGGGAGTTAGAAGCACCAGCTGGATCTTTGCCAGCATTATCCCAAGGGCAGGCCATGTGTAATTTAGGAGATCAAACTATGCTTTGGTATGGTTTGTGGAAAGGGAAGGACGTTCGTTTAGCGACGTGGCCTCGTGATAGGCTGGGATCATTTGAAGTATATAATTATGCTCAAATGGATTGGATGAGAGCCCGAGCTGTAAGAGCTGAAGATACGGTTTCTATGATGGATGATGTTACGCCTCAGGCAGTATCGTGTGTTGTGAGCACAGATAGCCAGGAGACCACTCTTAAGGTTAATGTTGATAAAGCCTCAGAGGATAGTTGGTTAACAGTTGAATTACTAGATGAAAATTTTATTCCAATAAGTGGATATTCGGGCAAGGATGCCGTTCCAGTAAAATCTTCCGGGCTTCAGGAATTGGTTGTTTGGAAGTCTAGAAGATGTATTGTAGGGTTAGAAGGATCATTTAGAGTAAAGATTAGTTTTCATGGATTACGTCCAGAAGATGTGCGTTTGTACGCGGTGTATCTTTCCCAAGAGAATTAATCTAAGACGTATACGACAACTGTTTCGAGTCTTGATCATGTTCAATATCCATTATTGTAATCTTTTAGCTAAAACAATCCTAACCATTCTGGGGGTTTGAGTTAAATCCTCTATGACGGAAATTTCAGCTTTTGGAAAATATTCGTGACATAATTTTTTGGACTTTTCTGAATGATCATAGTTAATTTCAATAGCAATCATGCCATTGGATTTTAGAATACACGTAGAAGTAGAGATCAGTTCGTTTATGTAATCTACGCCTGAATATCCACCATCTAACGCTTCTCGTGGTTCATTTTGTACTTCGGGTTCTAAGTTCCCTATTATATTTGATGCAATATACGGTGGATTGGATACTATTACGTCTACTTTTTGACTTAGTGGTGATAAAAGGTTCCCATGTAAGAGTTTTACCCTATCAGACACGGCGTGCTTATGACGGTTAAGGTTAGCAACTTTTAAAGCATCAATGCTTTTATCTGTTGCAAAAATTGTAGCTCCTTCATAATTCTTAGCTATGGATATAGCAATTGAACCACTTCCAGTTCCTATATCGGCAATAAGGGGATTTTTTAAAGAATGTAATGATAAAAAATTTAACACTTCCTCTACTAGAAGTTCAGTTTCCTGTCTAGGTATAAGGACATGTGGGTTCACTATGAAATCTAGTCCATAAAATTCACGTGATCCTATTATGTATGCCAATGGCTCTCGACTAGACCTTCGGTGAATCATGTCGTAGAAAGATATCTTTGTATTTGAAGAAATATCAGAGTTTAGAGATTGAAAAAACTTTACGCGATCGATACCAAGGACATGACGTAGAAGTACTTCTGCTTCGATCGAATAGTCTTGTACACCGTTACATTTAAGAATTTTCCTTGATTCTAACCATGCTTCACGTACTTTCACATCCCTGCCATCTCCAAATTTTCAGCTTGCTCGACTTCTATTAGGGAGTCGATTATATCGTTTAAGTCGCCGTCAAGGACCTGTTCTAAGTTGTGTTTAGTAACATTTACTCTGTGATCCGTGACTCGGTCTTGAGGAAAATTGTATGTCCGAATACGCTCAGATCTATCCCCGGAGCCCACTTGACTGCGTCGCGAATCACTACGCTCTTTTTGTTGCCGCTGTATCTCTTTGTCTAATATCCTAGATCTGAGAACTGCCATGGCTTTTTCTTTGTTTTTGAATTGTGATCGTTCATCTTGGCAAACTGCCGTAATTCCTGTGGGCGTATGAGTTATTCTTACAGCAGTTGCAACTTTCTGTACGTTTTGGCCTCCATGTCCGCTAGAATGGAATATGTCTATATTCAAGTCTTCTGATTTCACTTCTACATCAATTTCTTCCGCTTCAGGTAGCACTGCTACGGTTGCAGCTGAAGTGTGGATACGACCCGCTGACTCAGTAACAGGAATGCGTTGAACTCTATGTCCGCCGATTTCATGCTTCAAACGGCTGTATGCGCCTTTACCTTTTATTTGAAACACCATTTCCTTGATGCTTCCCAGACCAGTTTCGTTACTGTTTATAATTTCTGCTTTCCATCCGTTTCGTTGTGCTAATCTTGAGTACATTCTGAATAAATCTGATACGAACAGACCAGCTTCTTCTCCTCCCGTCCCTGCTCTTATTTCCATAATGACATTTTTATTATCATTGGGATCTTTCGGTATAAGGGCTTTTCTGAGCTTTAGTTCAAACAAATTCTTCTTATCACTGAGATTAGATAGTTCATCTCTGGCGAGTTCAGCTATTTCCCTATCTGATTCATCTCCGGATAGAATTCGGGCTTCTTCCATGCCAGAAAGTATTTTTTTGTATTCACGGGAGAGCAATGCCAATTGTTTGAGAGAAGCATGTTCCTTAGACAATTCTTCGACTCGCGAATAATTCCCAGATATTTCAGGGTCTGACAACAAATTTTCAACTTCTTCATATCTGTCTAATATCGATTCAAGTTTGTCTAACATTGATTCTCCCAGACCGTAGAGAGTAATGGTTATTATCATGTTAGTATAGCATCCGGTTAGAAAAGCCAATCATCAGATATCGGAGGATATAATTTGGAGTTAGGACTAAAAGGCAAAACAGCTCTAATTACAGGAGGCAGCAGAGGTATAGGGTATGCAGTCGCTAGGCAATTTGGTTTAGAAGGTGTAGAAGTTGCGATTGTAGCCAGAGGTAAACAATTGTTAGAAGATGCTGAGAATAGGCTTATATCTGAAACAGGTGGTAGGGTAATTTCAGTGGTAGCTGATACGGGTAGGGATACAGAAGTAAATGCTATGGTTTCGAAAGTCGTAAAGGAATTTGGAGGAATAGACATACTAGTTAATTGTGCAGCGAAACCTCTTGGCCAAGGATCTGTGCCTACACTTTCTGAAATCACTGACGATCATTTTTGGGAAGACATGAATGTGAAGGTTATGGGGTATCTCAGGTGCGCTCGGGGGGTTGCTCCACACATGAAGACTAGAGGATGGGGCCGGATTATAAATGTGAGTGGGTTAGCGGCAAGAAACGCGGTTTCTACTATAGGAAGTATGAGGAATGTCGCGGTAGTGGCTATGACGAAGAACCTAGCGGAAGAATTAGGTTCATGTGGAATAAACGTTACTGCGGTGCATCCAGGACGCACTTGGACAGAGGCAACTCCTAAAGTAGTAGCAGCACGAGCAAGAGGTCAAGGTATTTCGGAGAAAGAAGTATTACAAAATATGGCAAAAGATAATCCTTTAAACAGAATTATAAATGCTGACGAAATAGCTTATGTGGTTACCTTCTTGGCGTCTCCCAAGTCAGTAGCTATTAACGGAGATGTTATTTCAGCTGGTGGTGGTGCCGGAAAATCGATTCACTATTGACAAGTTTTATTGAAACAACACAGATTATTATCCCTTACCAAAATATGACAGGAGATTTCCCTGTGGGATTTCCTTTTGTTCGCTTCCTTTAAGATCACGTATTGTAACGGTTACATTTTCGAGTTCGCGTTCTCCAATTATTACAGCATGGGACGCTTTAATAGATGAAGCATAACGTAGTTGACTTTTTAAACTTCTCCCAGATGGGGCTAGTACGGATGTGATTTTCGACCGGTGAAGCTGAGAGCGTACAGTGGTTCCAACGGCTTTGGAGGATTCATCTGTGTACGCAATCAATATCTTAGTTGTTTTGGTATCATCGATTTCATGGTTAAGTTTTTTTAATTCAAGCAATACTCTCTCTATGCCCATTCCGAATCCAATACCTGGTGTTGGAGGACCTCCTAATTGAGCAATCAGCCCGTCGTACCGCCCTCCTCCTGAGATTGTGCTCTGACTCCCAGAGTCTTGCGGCACAATTTCAAATACGGTTCTTATGTAATAATCTAAGCCCCTTACCAATCGATTGTCTATGACGTAAGGCACGCCAATATTTTTTAAATCAATCAGCAGAGACTCCCAATGTTCGAGACACTCTCCGCAAAGGTATTCTATGCTGTTAGGAGCACTTGAAATAACTTCAAGGCACGATTTTTCCTTACAGTCTAAAAGTCTTAAAGGATTTTCTTCTAGTCGCCTAGGACAGTTAGGGCATGAATCTACAACGCTAGAATGGAAGTAGTCTTTAAGTTCACTTATATAGTTAGGTCGACATTTTTTATCACCGACACTGTTAACTAATGGAATGAGATTGCTTATTCCAAGGTCGTTCAATAGTTTCCAGGCGAGATATATGACCTCAGCATCTAACGTTGAATTACTGTCTCCCAGTACTTCTACTCCGAATTGATGATGTTCTCTATACCTTCCCGCCTGGGGACGATCATATCTAAATACGGGGCAATAGTAGTATAGCCTTACTGGTTGTGGGAGATTGTGCATGCCATTTTGAATATATGCTCTGCATATCGGCGCAGTACCTTCTGGCCGGAGAGTTATAAAATCCCCGCCACGGTCCTTGAAAGTATAGGTTTCCTTTTCGACAATATCTGTAGATTCACCTACGACACGTACGAATAGTTTTGCATCTTCAATGACTGGTGTATCTATGCGAGAGTATCCGAATGTCTCGGCCAAAGATGTAGATGTTTTTTCGAATAGTCGCCAATATTTCTGCTCATCTGGCAGAATATCGTTGGTTCCCCTCGGAGCTTGAAGTTTTTTCACTGTTATATATCGTTGTCCAGAATGACTTACATCGATTTGTGATCATAGTCCTATTATAACCCCAAGAAATATCATCACGGAATCACAAGTAAAGTTATTGGTGTAGTCCAACCTTGCGTGATTATATCAGTGATTACAGGATGTAGGGTCTTATAGGCATCAAATAATTGAGAAACAATCTGACTGTTAAATGTGCTAAGCGGAAAAAGAAATTGATACCCTCTGTGGGATTTACTATAATTAGCTACGTATTGTCTGAATTAATTTACTAAAGATTTGGAGTTCTATTGTCTTCTATAGAGGCACTCTTAAATAAAGCGTCTGAATACGTTTCTCCGGAAGGGATTAAAGGTATTCAACAAGCATACAATTTTGCTGAGGAATCTCACCGTGGCCAGCTTCGGCTTTCAGGCGAGCCGTTCGTTGAACATCCTCTTCAAACCGCTATATATCTTTCTGAATTGCACTTGGATTCTGCTGCTCTTTCTGCTGCGCTACTTCATGATGTAATTGAAGATTGTGGGGTTTCTTACGGTGATATAGAAAAGCGTTTCGGACACGAAATAGCAACGTTGGTAGATGGTGTAACTAAGCTTACAAAGACTGAATTACTCGCAGAAGAAAGACGAAATTGGATTCAAGATAGTTCTGCAGACGAATTTTCTAGGGCCGCGAATTTAAAAAAAATGCTGAAGTACATATCAGAGGATGTTCGAGTAGTTCTTATTAAGCTGGCAGACCGTATGCATAATATGAGGACTTTAGATGCTCAATCTGAGGGACGTCGTTCTTCTATAGCTCAAGAAACTTTGGATATTTATGCACCTCTAGCCCACCGACTAGGTATTTGGGAAGTAAAATGGCTTTTAGAGGATTTATCTTTTCAGTATATTAATCCAGACGCATATAAGGAAATTTCCAAGTTTATTAATCTTAAGCGTAACAGACGTGAAGCATACGTGGAGCGTATACGTAAGCTTTTGGTTGAGGCGTTGTCTGGTTTTGAGATCGAGGCTGAAGTAACTGGTCGTCCGAAACATATATATAGCGTTCATAAAAAAATGGAACTATATGCATCTCAAAACAAGAAAGTTAGTGAGATATATGATCTCTTTGCTCTCCGTATCATAGTAGATGATGTGCAAGATTGCTATGCTGCATTAGGAGTGATTCATGCCAAATGGCGGCCCCTGCCCGGCCAGTTTGATGACTACATTGCTAATCCGAAAGACAATCTATATCAATCATTACATACGGCCGTATTATGTGAGGAAGGTTTACCTGTAGAAATACAGATTAGGACAAAAGAAATGCATAAGTTGGCTGAATACGGTGTAGCGGCACATTGGTTATACAAGGAAGGTGAACAATCTGATCCAAATTTCGAAAAGAAAATGGTGTGGCTCCGCCAGGTTTTAGAGTGGCAACGTGATATACATGGAGCTCAAGAATTTGTTGAATCATTTAAAACAGATATATTTAATAATCAAGTTTTCGTATATACGCCTCAAGGTGAATTGAAAGAGCTTCCCGTTGGTTCTACCACCATCGATTTTGCATATAGGATTCATACAGAGATTGGACATAAGTGCGTTGGTGCTAGAGTTAATGGGATCCTAGTCCCTCTCGAAACCCAGTTGAATAATGGGGATACTGTTGAGATAGTTACATCTAAGTCAGCTAAGGGGCCGCCAATTTCTTGGCTAAATATAGATGTGGGTTATGTTAAAACTGCTTCTGCAAGGGCTAAGATAAGACAGTGGTATAACCGACAGACTCGAAAATCAAACATAGAAAATGGGAGGCGTATAGAATCTACTCAACTCCGGAGACTGTACCCTGATTGGGATAACTTTAATCTATCTATAACTCTGGGTATTGAATCAAATGAAGAGTTCCTTGCATCTCTTGGGAAGGGAGAAATTTCAGTTCCTGACGTGATTAAGGCTGTATCTAACTCTGAGGATGAATCTAATGTTGGATCTGTCTCAGACTTACCGGATGATCTGAGTAGCTTGGGTTTACAAGTTTCAGGTGTGGGAGAGTTGTATACGAGAATCGCTACTTGCTGTTCCCCTTCGTACGGTGACGATATATCTGGTTACATTACTAGTGGCAGGACTGTAAGTATACATACTAAGGATTGTTCAAGAATAGTTGATCAAATTGAAGCTGAAGGGTTAGTAGATGTAGGTTGGGGTAAGAATGCAAAAACTGTGCCTGTAAAGATTAAGATTGAGGCTTTAGACAGAGTAGGGTTGCTGGGAGATATCACGGGTTTGCTTTCTTCAGAAAATGTAAATATTGGATCCTGTACATCTGAGCAGCACGGTGAGAAAAGTATGATTTATTTGACTATATTGACCAATGGCATAGATCAGTTGAGTCGACTATTCTCTAGGTTGGAGGGCGTGGAGGGTGTAGTAGGGTTGGTCAGAGATGTTTAATTTTGAGCAAATTTGGTTTCGGTGGGTACCAATAAATATCTCTCGTACAGATTCAAGATTAACGTTAATTCTATTCAGCATGTTTAATCCAAAATTTAGTATCTTTGATTGAGCAATATTTTTAGGTGAGTTACAATTAGTGTTACGATGTAGGTAAGATAGAGATCGTCATATGTTTAAAATTCTCTTTATTGTGTAGATGGAGGTTCCATAAATTGCCTAGTGAGAAGTCAAATCGCGTATCAGAGCGAAAGCGTGTTCGTAATGCCCCGCTTCGAACAAAAGCAAAGACACTTGTGTCTCAAACTCGTAAACTTATCGAGGCTGGTGATACTCATGAAGCAGGGAAGTCTTTGATATCTGCTTCAGTAGCTCTTGACAAGGCTGCGCAGAAAGGCGTGATTCATAAACGTAATGCTTCCCGTAGGAAGTCACGGTTGTCGAAATTGATGAATAGTTTAGAGGATCGTTCCTGATACTGCAGCCACATCGTATTTTGAGTAAGGACTGCCGATAAATCGCGTCGTGTTTTTGAAGATTGTATTGGCTTGATGTGTTTTTGGAGTGTCATTATGGACACAATTATTTCATTTGGCAATGCGGATTAGATTCGTATCTAGCTGAAATGATTTTTCAGTTTATACGATAAACTTTCTTTAGTTCCCGATTATGATTTCTATATGGGAATTGCAGTAGTGTCTAAGTTTGCATACAATTCAGTTATAAATGCATTGGGGGGTGCTGTTTAGATGCAGAAAGTTACTTCAGATAAGATCCGAAATATAGTTTTACTTTCACATGGAGGTGCTGGTAAATCATCACTGGCTGAATCTATGTTGTTTGAGTCAGGCGGTGTGACTAGGCTTGGTTCCATTGATGACGGTACGTCAACATCAGATTATGAAGATGAAGAAATCAAGCGTCAGGTAAGTATCCAAACTGCTATTCTTCCATGTGCTTGGAATGGTCATAAAATAAACGTAATTGATACTCCTGGATATGCTGATTTTAGAGGAGAAACGCTGTCTGGTGTAAGGGTTGCTGACGCCGCTGTAATAGTGATCTCTGCCCCTTCAGGTGTAGAAGTAGGGACACGGCAATTCTGGAAACTTGTTGAAGAAATAGATATTCCGAAAATTGTATTCGTTAATAAAATGGATCGTGAAAATTCTAATGAAGAAAGAGTTATTGATTCAATTAGCCAACAACTGGGTAGGCAGTGTGTTCCCGTACAAATACCTATAGGATCTGAATCCACCTTTTCCGCCGTCAAAGATTTGTTAGTTGGATCAAATGACGATAACGAAGATATACAAGGACGCTTAATAGCAGGCCGCGATAGATTAACGGAGGCGGTAGCAGAGTCAGATGATGATTTAGCTACTAAGTATCTTGAAGGGGAAGATATATCTGATCAAGAAATAGCTTCTGCTCTAAAACAAGGTATATCGTCAGGAATGATAGTGCCAGTGATGTTTGGTTCGGCTATTTCTGGGATAGGTACAACCAGTTTATTGGATACGATTATAGAATTCATGCCATCTCCCCTTGATGTGAAATCTTCACAGTCAAAATTAGAATCTTCCGGAGAGCCTGTCCTCTTACCGTGCTCTGCCGATGGTCCTCTAGCGGCTTTAGTTTTCAAGACATCTGCTGATCCATTTGTTGGAAAATTGTCTTATTTACGCGTGTACAGTGGCACTTTCAGCGGTGACACAGTTGCGTGGGATTCCAACAAAGAGGAATCTGAGAGGATAGGGCAAGTTTTCGTTATAAAAGGAAAAACACAAGAGCCAGTTGATGGGTTAGTGGCTGGTGATATAGGTGCTGTTGCAAAGATGAATTCGGTAGTGACAGGAGATACGTTGGCCTTAAAGGATAAGCCGCATGTCTTGGGAGGAATAGAATTCCCAAATCATGTATACCAAATGGCTGTTTACCCCACATCTAAGACAGATGTAGATAAACTTACTTTAGCTTTAGCTCGGATTGAGGAAGAAGATCCGAGTCTTAGTGTTATCAGAGATCCAGATACACTTGAAATACTATTAGGTGGGTTAGGTGATACCCATGTAGGTGTGGCAGTTGAGAAAATGAAGCGTAAATTTGGAGTAGAAATTGAACTTAAACAACCTAAAGTTGCTTATAAAGAAACTATATCGTCCAAATCAAGAGTTGAATACAGGCATAAAAAACAATCGGGTGGAAGCGGTCAATTTGGTCATGTGTGGCTTGAAATGGAACCACTTGCCAGAGGGTCAGGGTTTGAATTTGAAAACAAGATTGTAGGAGGTGCTGTGCCTAGGGAATATATACCGGCAGTCGAAAAAGGTTGTTTGAAATCAATTAGTGATGGAGTGTTAGCCGGATATCCTGTGGTGGACGTAAGGGCTACTCTTGTAGACGGCAGTTTCCATTCTGTTGACTCTTCAGGAATCGCTTTTGAAATTGCTGGTGCTCGAGCTTTTGATAAGGGGATAAAAGAGGCTAGTCCGGTGTTGTTGGAGCCTATATTCAAGGTTGGTATAACCGTTCCTGATGGAGACACAGGGGAAATTATGGGAGATATGAATAGTAAGCGAGGTCGTATATTGGGGATGTCTCCTGGTAATGACGGGACGACTCTAATTGAAGTCGAGGTTCCTCAAGTTGAAATGCTTAGTTATGCAATAGTGCTTCGGTCACAGACCCAAGGTAGAGGGTCTTTCACTATGGATTTTGATCATTATGAAGTAGTGCCTGGACATTTATCGCAGAAGATTATAGATGAGCACAGTGAACCTGAAGAGGAATAGAAACGTTCTAGGTATGCATTTTGGAATTTAGGTTTCTAGTAAATCTTTCACGGTGCTTATAAAAGATGGCAATATTTTTTCCCAGTCCCCTACAGCTCCTAAGGAAGCCTCTTTAAATATATTTGCATCAGGATCTTTGTTGATAGCCACAATGAATTTGGCACCGGAACATCCAGCCATATGCTGACTTGCACCTGATATGCCAACGGTAATATATAAAGCTGGAGACACATTTTTCCCAGTTAGGCCTATTTGGTAGTTGTGATCTATCCAGCCAGCGTCGCAAGCTGCTCTTGAAGCTCCAACGCTGCCTCCAAGTAGTTTTGCAAGGTCAGATAACATTTCAAATGGCTCAGGTCCACCTAATCCTCTACCTCCGGCAACTATTACAGGTGCATTTTCAAGTTTAACTCCACCTGGATCACTTAAAATAGTTTGTATATGATGAATGTTTTTATCTGATTGCTCCACATGAAAAGTAATTTCTTGAATGTCCCCCTCGTTATTATCATTAGGTTTATTTATATCGTAAGATCCTTTTCGGATCACAATTATATTAGGCCCATCTTCCGCAAAACTGACTTTTGCGATCATTCTACCCCCAAGCACAGGACGCGTTGCTACTGGACGCATGGTCTTAGGGTCCAGTGCGATTGAAATGCTGTCTTGAGATAATCCTACTCCTAATCTGCATGCTAGACGTGGTCCTATATCCTGCCCGATCTGAGTTTTGCCAAGCAGTATAACGGAAGGGGATATTTTGCCTAAAAGATGCTCATATGCAGCGACTCTGGTATCCACTGACCAATCATTTAGTAATTTGCTTTGTAAGAGATAGACTTTTGAAGCACCGTACCTGATAGCATCTTCAGCGACAGATCGATTATCATTTCCCAAGAATGCAATTGAAATGTTGTCACTTATACTGTCAGCAGCAGCTAATAATTCCTTGCTGAGGCTGTTTAAATCTCCGTTAGCTTGTTCACCCAGTATTAATATTTCTGTCATGTATTATTCAGCGAGGGGTTATATTTTTAGGAATAATTTATTTGGATATCGTTGTAGTATTAAAATATACGACTTTCACGTAATTTCAAGGCCAATTTACGGCCTATTTCGATACTATTATCTCCAGAAAGCATTTCGCATTTCTTGTCAGAATTCGGAACTGAAATTTCTTCGATAATTAGTTTTGGTGAGAGGTCGGCGGTATCAATATTTAGATCTTTGGCTGTATAGATTGATGGGGTTTTTCTTCCGGCTGACATTATTCCTCGCAAGGTAGCATATCTAGGCTCTCCGAGTTCATTGCTAACTGTAACAATTGCTGGCAGTTTTGCTTGAATTACTTCATGTCCCTCTGGCAAAACTTTTTCAATTTCCACGGTGTTATTGTCTATCCGTATGTTTTTGGCTATTGTTAAGCAAGGAAGACCTAATAATTCTGACAGGACAAGAGGCACCTGTGCGTTATCCCAGTCAGAAGCCTGTCTTCCACATATGAATAAATCAGTATTTCCTATTGTGCTAACGGCTTTAGAGAGTATCTTCGCAGTTGTGAATGAATCAAGGTTTTGGAAAGCTGCATCCTGCAGTAGTATCAGGTTATCGGCTCCCATAGAGAGAGGCTTTTTTATTACATCCATAACAAAGTTGTATCCTAGGGAAACTACAGTTATGTTTGCACCGACAGAATCTTTCAATCTCAGGGCAGCTTCGACTGCTGTTTCATCAAAACCATTGATTATAAACGGAGTATCCGGCTTTATAGATAGCTGCTTTGAGGTTGGATCGATGTGAAATGATGATATGGGTGCATCAGGGTCAACAACCTGTTTTACGAAGACGGTTATGTCGATCTTCAATTCTCCAAATTGTGATTGTTATGAAATACGGATCGAATTCTTAGATGTTTTTCACCAAGTAATTAACGTTGGCAATATATCAGGACAATAAAATCCAGTCAATCAAACCACTTCGTATAAGTGTGCTAATTTTATATTAATTTAATATTTAATTAATGTATATTTATGAAAATATAGGTATTGTGGGCATAATTTGCTAGTTAAAGTGTGAATTTAGAGATAATTGATATTATAAGTACTTGACTTTTTTTATATAAGTATAAAATAATGACCGCGCTTTGGGGTTGCTTGCACGGGTTTTTAGTATCTACTGACACGACGTGTCAGTATCCCTGATCGCTGAGTTTGGGATTGTAAATGTGATGCACTTATTCGAACATGCATCCATGGGTGGAGAGTCAATCACATTAGGCTCAGCTGGTGAAATGTAAGTATGTATTTGAATTTGGGGGGAATGTAATGGTTATAGCACCTGTTAGACAGGAAATAGATGTAGTTTCTGAAGTAAGTGCGGAGCGTCCAGCATATGTCGCACAATCTGGGATATCAAGAGATGACCAGCAAGAAAGACGGTCAAATGGTGGACTAAAAAATTGCGTAAGATGCAGTTCGAGAATGCTTATGGGGTATGATGAACCTCAGTGTCTGAATTGTGGTTATGCAGATTATAGCTATAATCCGACTCCAAAACCAGATTCAGAAAAGAGTATAGTAAGTACAGCCACCCGTTTCGTTGTTAGATATTCTGGGGATTCTCCAGCATTTGACGAGACCTTGGCTCATGTACGCGTGATACGAATACGTAACAGGGTAGCGTACGCTGTAAGGTGCCCGTTTTGTGATAAAGGGATGGATCAATCTTCTCTGTCAGGTAAAAGACCAGATGTTCGGGAGCAACGTTACAAATGTTCTGCTGGGCATAGGGTCTCGCTAATTCCGGCTAAGAATGGTATGTTGCGGTGGAAGTGACGTTTCCGATATATTAGTTGATACATTATGCTAACAGTAATAGAACGGCGCGCTCGGGACGAGCGCGCCGTTCTATTTATGTGTGACTTTTCACCTCCAATGGGTTCATCACTCGGACTTTTTGAATCTAGTAGATGCCTAGACGTTGATTTTGTGTCAGTATCTTATAACCCAGGTAAATCGGTTAGGGTTAATTCTGTACTATCAGCATATTGGATTAAAGAAAAAATTGGCTCAGATGTAATTTTCACCATTGCAACGCGGGATATGAATAAACTCGCTATTCAGAGTTTGTTGTTGGGTGCAGATCTACTTGGGCTTAATAACGTGGTGGTAGTAAACGGAGATCCCTTTAAAGATTCGGAATTATATAACATAAATTCTGTAAATGACTTCAAACCTACTGAATTAATTAGTTCAATTAAAGCTATGAATACGGGGCTAGATTTTAGAGGAAAAAATTTACTTTCTCCAACAAAATTTTGTGTAGGAGCTACTATAGATTTGGCTCGTGATATTGAAGGTGAAATGTTTCTTACTCGAAAAAAAGTTCAGCAAGGTGCTGATTTTTTCATTCTGCAGTCCCTATTTGAACCGGAGCATTTAACTGATTTCCTAGAACATTATCATTGCAAATTTGGTGAACCATTAAACACACTAGTTTTTTGCGGTGTGCAAGTTATGGTAAAGGACAGTATTTCATTCGGAAACGTTCCTGACTGGGTGAAAGATGATTTATATAAAGGCAGAACTGGGGAAGATTTAGCGATGGAAACCATTCAGAAATTTATTGAAAGTGGCCAAAGATCAATCTTTCTCTTGCCATCGATTACTGATGGTGGGAAACGCGACTACAAATTGGCACAGCGTGTAATAGATAAATTCCGTTAATTATGTGAAATTCAAGTAGTTCAGTTTTTAGTATTAATATTAATGGCTGCCGCATGTTGTTCGTCTGCGTGGTAAGAACTTCTAACGAGAGGCCCAGAAGCCACATGTTTAAACCCAAGTTTATATGCTTCTTTACTTAACTGGTCAAATTCTTTTGGGGTATACCATCTATCCAGAACGATATGCTTGTCAGATGGCCTGAGGTATTGACCAATAGTTAGGAGGTCACAGTCCACTGATCGTAGGTCTCTCATTGTAGCGAGCAGCTCATCCCAAGACTCTCCAAGTCCTACCATTATGCCTGATTTAGTTACAACGTTGGCATCTAATTCTTTGGCTTTTTCTAAAAGGAGTAGGGATTGTTCATATTTGCCTTTTGGTCTCACGCGCCGAAAAATTCGATTTACGGTTTCTATATTATGGTTAAGAGTGTCTGGAGCAGCTTGTATAATTGTATCTAGCGCTTCCCAGTTACCCTGAAAATCAGGAATCAACACTTCAACTTTGCAGCTAGGTAGCCGTTTTCGTACCTGAAAAATACACTGGGCAAACATATATGCCCCTCCATCCGGTAGGTCATCACGATTCACAGATGTAATGACTGCATATTTTAGTCCCATAAGCTGTGCAGTTTCAGCTAATCGAACAGGCTCTTCTAGATCCAGTATGCCAGGTTTGCCTGATGTGACTGCGCAATAGGCACATGCTCTAGTGCATATATCGCCAAGGATCATAAAAGTTGCTGTACGTCGCTCCCAGCAACTTCCTATATTTGGGCAGTGTGCTTCTTCACAAACCGTATGAAGTTTGTTGTCTTTAAGGAGATTTTTGAGTTCTAGGTAATTTGGTCCCCCAGGCATTCTCACCTTTAGCCATTGCGGAAGACGATTTTTGGTAGTCATTCAGACTCCACAGACATTAGGATATGGTAATGATATTAAGATGTGTATTTTAGGAAAGCGTCTAAGTAATTCATCTTCATTACGACTATACTATACTATCATCCCAAGGTAACACTAATTTTTGTGATATGAACGAACACCGAAAGATCTCAGATGAGTATGCTCTTCTATATCTGCAAGATATAGGGAGTTTAGGTGACACGATTGCTGAATTCGAAGGTAGTTTTATCAATTGTTTTGGAGGGATTCCAGGAGAAAAAGTTATAGCTAGGATCTTTAGGTATCGTAGACGTCGGCAAAGATTTGTATCGGCTATCGTTTCAGAAGTAATGATTCCTTCTAAGCATAGAGTTCAGGCTCCATGCACTTATTTTGGTGAATGTACGGGGTGTCAGTGGCAGCATATTGAATATGAGTATCAGCTTCAATTAAAGAAGGAGTCTATAACCAAGGAGTTTAATGGATTTGATAGCTTAGCTTCTGTCAAAATTTCTGAGGTATTACCTGCTTTACACCAATTTGAATATAGAAACCATGCTAGATTTACTGTGCGTCGAAATGGACAGGTTGGATACGTGAATAGGCTCACTAGGAGATTTATACCAGTTAGGAACTGTATGCTAATGACTCCTTGGATAAACCAAGCTCTGTCAAAATTACAAGATATTAAGCCGGATACAAGTCAAATATCAGTTAGGTATGGGATTAACACAGGGGATTCCTTAGTACAGCCGTCCATTGGGAATGAAACTATTCAATCAGGACAGACACATTACCGTGAGAATCTTTTGGGTAATATTTTTCGCGTTGGATCGCCCTCTTTTTTCCAGGTAAATACAGTTCAAGCTGAGCGATTAGCAGAAGTAATCTTAAGTCGCATAGAATTCAAAGGCGATGAAATATTGATAGATGCTTTTGCTGGAGTAGGAACATTCTCAATTTTATTTGCAAAATACGTAGAAAAAGTTGTGTCTATCGAAGAGTCACCATCTGCTATTGAAGACGCAAAGTTTAACATGTCTGATATAGAAAACATTGAAATTATCCAAGGTAAAACGGAGATTTTGCTTGAGGAAATTGACTACGCACCAAATATCGTTATCTTGGATCCTCCGAGAGCTGGGTGCCATGAGAAGGTTTTATTGTCTCTAGTTAAATGTAAAGCTGCGAAAGTAGTCTATGTGTCTTGTGATCCCAGTACACTTGCAAGAGATTTGGATATTCTTATTGGAGGAGGTTTCTCAATAGATTTTGTAGATCCAGTAGACATGTTTCCACAAACTTATCACGTTGAATGTGTGGTTACACTTTCTCGTTCAATTTAGATTACTTTGATGGGTTCAAGATTAGGGGAACTAATTTTTACGAATATTTACTGACAAATAATGAAATTTAAAACTTCTTATGATCCGAATTTTCTCGTTTTGGCTTCGTCTTCACCTAGACGAAAAAATATAATATCTTCGGTGTGGCCTCGAGTACCTGTGTTGACCCCGTCAGGTAATGAGCAGCCTAGAAGAGATAATGAATCACCTGCTGAAATGGTGGTTCGTATCGCCCTTCAAAAGGCGAGAGATGTTGAGTCAGAAATAAGGGATGGTTACATTCTTAGTGCAGATACAGTTGTTGTATTAGGTGATAAAATCTTAGGTAAGCCTAGGAATCGCCAAGAAGCGGTAATAATGCTAGAGGAATTGAGAGGAGGTGTTCATCAAGTCATTACTGGAGTAGTATTGCTTGAAAGTTTGTCAGGGTTGATTTCTCACAGAGTTAAGGTTAGTGATGTTGAGATTCGTATGATTTCTGATTTAGAAATTGAAGGGTACGTAGATTCGGGAGAGCCATTTGATAAGGCTGGTGGGTATGCGATTCAAGATACTTCCTTCAAACCAGCAAATTTTATCCTTGGGTGCTATCTAAACGTAGTAGGGTTACCTATGTGTAGCGTTATTGAACTAATAAAAGATGCTGGTATTGACACGAAATTATCTTTGGACTGTGATTTTTTGGAAAAATGCGTAAATGGTCATTCGTCATTAAGTGGAAGTGATTTAGTCCTATGACTTTTTTTGGTATAGGTACTATGGAAATTTTGGTTATACTGATCTTGGCGTTTATTCTGCTAGGTCCAAATAAAATGGTAGAATTTGCACGTTTAATTGGGAAAGCGGTTAAGGAAGTTAGGCGTATTTCTGAGGAAATTCCTCGATTTTCGATTGATCAGAACGAGTTAATTTCTACTGAAGCACAATCATCAAGCACAGACGAAGAAAAGAGATCAGATTCTTCTGATATAACCTCAGACAATGAAGGGCCAGTTAATTTTAAGCAAGTTAGTTCTGATCAAGGTTGTCAAGTGTCTTCTAGTCAGAATTCTCTAGGAGATGATAGTCGGTGAATGATAAACGGTTACCTGTGAAATCACACTTGCTAGAGTTAAGGTCCCGTTTGACATGGTCCGTTTTGGTTGTTATAGCTTGCACTGCAGTGTCTTTCATATTCCACCAACCGATTTTATCAGTGCTTATGAGTCCTGCTGAAGGTTTTTCTGAGATGCCGACAGGTAAGCCTATATATACAGATTTAACGGAATTTATAGGAGTTGCCATAAGAGTTTCTCTTTTAGGTGGTGTTATTTTATCGTTCCCATTCATACTTTTTCAAGTGGTCAGGTTTATATCTCCTGGTCTTAGTGGCCAAGAGAAAAAATACTTGTATTTACTTATCCCTGGAGCGCTAACAGCTTTCTTTTTGGGTGGTATGTTTGGATACAAGATTATATTTCCTCCAGCTGTCAAATTTCTACTTTCTTTTGGAGCGGATGTAGCGACACCATACATAAGGATAGGTAACTACACTAGTTTAATGGTTACATTATTATTTTGGATGGGCTTAGTCTTCGAAACTCCGATTGTTGCATTTTTCCTTTCCAAAATTGGTGTGGTTACACCAGACTTTATGGCTAGGAATAGGCGATATGCAATCGTAGTCGCATTTATTATAGGGGCAGTAATTACACCCACATTCGATCCTGTAAACCAAGCACTTGTAGCTTTACCAGTGATAGTTATGTACGAAATTGGGATATTGTTAGCTAGAGTGGGTTACAGTGGAGATAAATCTAAGCTTGGATTAAATACTGATGAGCAGTAGAACGAATGATTTGACATAGTCGATTGGACAGTCTAAGAATACGGATCGCGCCTTCTAGGAAAGTCCAGCTGTAAGTGCCTCAAAATACTAATGCTATAGTGCTAACTACTTATCATTTTTGGCGTCAGACTCGAGCTTGGTTTCTGTGTTTGAATTACTACTTTGAGATGAGCGGAATTCACGGATGGCTTTACCTAACGCACCACCGATTTCTGGCAGCCGCCCTACCCCAAAAATGATCATTACAATGACAAGTATTATTACTAGCTCAGGGGCACCGATACCATTAACGAATGGCATTTGTCTCATCCTCCATAAATTACTGACATCCTGAAGACATGATATTACTGAAGTTTCCTTCAGTCAATTCCTAGCGTTCGAATGAGCGGACAGTAAAGATATTTATGTTTGTTAAATAGATCTAATTACTCCGACTACTCGTCCCTGCACAGATATATTTTCAGCAGGTACTTTAATGGCTTCCATACGACTGTTTGCTGGCTGAAGAGTTACCGTCCCATCCTGAATATAGAAATGTTTCAATGTTACCTCTTCTTTGTCTTTTAGCATTGCAGCCACCATGTCGCCGTTATTTGGATTATCAATAGGTTCCATTAGTACCAAGTCCCCGTCAGCTACTAATGCGTCTATCATAGATTCTCCCTTAACTCGCAGAGCGAACACCTCTTTTTTATCCTGTATTAGGAATGGCGGGAGTTCCACGTTGTCTATACTATTAGAGTGCCAAGTCTCGGAGGGAGGTATGCCTAATGGTTCTCCGGCAGCTATGTTTCCAAGCACAGGTACGTTGATATAGTTTCTGTTTTGACTCAAGGATGTTTCCTGCAGTAGTTCTATTCCTCGAGAAACTTCTGCTTCTCTTCGGAGGTACCCCTCCCTTTGTAATATCCTTAAATTATAATCAACGACAGATGTAGAACTAATATTACATCCATTTTGTATATCTCTGACAGATGGAGGATATTGATGATTTTGAATGAACTGAGCAATGAAATCAAAAATAGATTGTTGTCGAGGAGATAATTTTTTCATGGTATTCTCCGTTAGGAAATGAGTACGTATGTTCGGAACAAAAGTACCACGGCACACAAGTCATGTCAAGGTGCATTTCGTATATTAAAGATTCAGTGGGATTTTGTAAGGCTAGAATCAACTATTTATCTAATATTAGGTCACTGCACTCTTAGTATGATTGCCTATGTTTTCTTAGTTACTGGTGGGATTTGTTTTCGTAATTTGATAGTGTATGCATATTAATTTCAGAAATTATAAAAAATCATTAGAAGTAGATGATTAGGGAGACTACAATGGAATTGTATTGGCAGGAGACTAGAAAAGGTCAGAGATTGGTCCTTGGTTCCGGGCCTGGAGGCTCCGAAGAGGAAGTTGGTGGAGTTAGGATAACTAAAAGAGGATTTGATGCATTTGCCAAAACATTTGGGTATGATCCTGGCCGAGCTGAGAAAGGTATCGAATCTATGGAGGAGGCAAAAGCTTTCGTAGAATCTTTTCACCCTTGGGACCTTTTCACGGACGATAAAGGATTATTAGTGGAGGCTGATGTACGTCCTATGTCAAATAGTTAACGTTTTATGTAGAAGTTAGTTTGCATGTTATCTGTATAGCAGTCGAATTTAAACTATTTTGCTTTTAACTCAACTCGCTAATTATAGATAGTATAGGATTTATATATTGAAAGACTCGATTGGAATTATTGGTGGCACTGGTCCTGAGGGGAAAGGACTCTCCTTAAGATTAGGATTAGCTGGGCTGCGTATATATATTGGATCTAGGAATAAAAATAAAGCCCAGGCGGCTTTAGATAGTCTATTGGAATGTTATCCTGAGATTGATGCTGTTGGATTATCTAACGAGGAAGTAGCAGTTGCCGCAGATTTAATTTTCATAGCAGTTCCGTACATTGCTCAAATTCCAACCTTGAAAGCCTTGGAGAAATTTATTGATGGTAAAACAGTTGTCGTAGTTGTTGCCCCAATACACTTTCGTGAAGGGGTTGCTATGGCGATACCAGTCGACGAAGGATCGGCTGCAATGCAAGTAAAGAAACTGTTACCGAATTCATCAGTTGTATCTGCATTTCAGACTATTAGTCACAGCGATCTACTGGATATTAATAGTCCTATAAATGCTGATGTTGTTGTATGCTCTGACAGAGATGATACTCGTCGGTTAGTTATGGACATTGCCGAAAAGATTCATGGCATACGTGCAGTTAATGGTGGGGGATTAGAAAATTCAGTCTTCTTGGAGAACTTTGTAGCTTTGCTAATAAATTTGAACAAATTACACAAGACAAATACGTCGATAAAATTTGTAGGAATTTAGTTGTTGTTGCAGTAAAATTTCAGGCTATGCAGGTGATTTTATGTCCTACAGATCAGCTTTTGTATATGATCAGATTTTGTCTCAACATGTTTTGAGTCCGAAGCATCCGCTTAAACCCATAAGATTACAATATACGTATGATTTGTTGAATAGTTACGGTATTTTTGATGATTCAAGAGTAAGCGTAGTAAAACCACGCCTAGCCAAGTATGAAGAGGTATTAAGCTTTCATTCAAGTCGTTATGTTGATGCAGTTAGCCGGGTAAGCGAAGGTAAGGAAACGGCAGACTTAGGTTCATTTGGTTTTGGAACTGCAGATAACCCTGTATATTCTAATATGTACGAATCAGCACTGTGGTCATCTGGGGCCTCAATGTTATCTGCAGAATTGTTGTTATCAGATACATATGATTCCGTCATGAATATATCCGGTGGATTACATCATGCTATGCCTCAATACGCCTCTGGTTTCTGTATCTTTAATGATCCTGTAATGGCTATTAAACGTTTCCTGAGTGATAGTATGAAAGTTGCGTATGTAGATATCGATTGTCACCATGGTGATGGAGTCCAGCATGCTTTTTACGATACAGATTCTGTATTGACAATATCGATTCATGAGTCTGGAAATTATATATTCCCTGGGACTGGTGCTGTGGAAGAGTTTGGATCAGGTAAAGGCAGGGGATATTCCATAAATTTGCCTCTTTATCCATATACTACAGATGACATATATCTTTGGGCCTTCAGGCAAGTTGTACCAACTGTACTAGAAAAATTTAAACCGGATATATTGGTTACTCAGCTAGGAATTGATTCTCATTTTCGTGATCCAATTACACACCTAGCATTAACTGTTCAGGGATTTCGGGACGTAGTTAAAGAATTCAGTAAAGTGAGTGCAAAATGGATGGGTCTTGGTGGCGGTGGGTATGACTTGCAAGCTGTTGCCAGGGGGTGGGCTTCTGCTTACGGAGTGATGTGTGAGTATGAATTACAAGACCAAATACCACTTTCATATGGTGGTGTACATGAGGTATATGCGCTTTCAGATGATGACAGTTTTACATTTGGTTATAAAATTCATGAAAAAGCCAGAAAATTTGCTGAAGGCAGCGTAGCTGAAATAAGAAAACACATATTTCCTTTCCACGGTCTTGGGCATCTCGAGTAGTGAGTGTAGAAGCGAAAATTGGTTCGTCGCAAGAATTGAACTCGTATATGCAAATCATCTGGTGTTTCGATCATAAAAAATTATGCTATATACATGTTGTTAATCTTGACACCCCTAGGTAGTAGTAGTACGATTTTTGAATGTGCAACGTAGTTCGATTACGATGCGTTTTTGTAGCGAATAGGTTTAGAAATATATTCTCTCTTTAAGATTATCTAATTCACCGATTGAAACGGATTGTTTCGTGCGTTACGAAAATTAAAGAGTTCAATGGGTTGGTAAAGTTGTTAATGCGGTTACATTTTCGTTTTCTGACCTACGTCAGTGTTCAAAGTAATGGAGGTAATTATGCCAAGACAGGAGCCAGGTGAACCGTATCAACGCATAAATTTGGATGAAGCATTTACCCTGCACGATCAGAATGATGGTGTTGTTATCGATGTTCGTAGGCCAGATGAATATGAGGCTGGTCATGTTAAAGGAGCAATATCAATTCCTGTAGACGATATGTTCAGTCGTATAGAAGAACTTCCAAAGGACACTAAGCTGTTGTTTATCTGTGCACAAGGAGTCAGAAGTGGATTAGCCTGCGAAATGGTCGCGGCCATGGGATTAGGCAGTGATAATTTGTACAATATTGAGGATGGTACTCCTGCCTGGATAGATAAGGGACTTCCTACAAGTTACGGTTCAGATAGGTAGTTTGATTGATTATGAATCGAAATGATAATGGAGTGCTTGTAGTAGGTTCTGTAGCGTATGATTCAGTCACTACGCCTGTAGGGGCAGTTTCAGATGTTATTGGAGGTTCAGCAACCTATTTTTCCCTTTCTGTGAGCCATTTTGCTTCTGTTAGTCTCGTGGCGGTTGTGGGTTCAGATTTTTTGCAGGAACATCTTGATCTTTTCAGTGACAAGGGTGTGGAAACGAGCGGTCTAGAAAAAGTTGAAGGAGACTCGTTTCGATGGTCTGGTCTGTACAGCACTGAGGATGTAAATGAAAGAACCACACTAAACACAGACCTAAATGTATTTTCTGAGTTTTCACCGGATCTAACGGATATACATAATTCCAAGCCATACCTTTTTCTAGCAAATATTCAGCCACATTTACAGCTCAGCGTTTTAGATCAGATGAAGGTGCGCCCTAGGATGGTTGCATTAGATACGATGAACTTTTGGATAGAAGGGAATATATCTGAGTTAAAGGAAGCTTTGTCTAAGGCAGATGTAGCGTTTATGGATGAGCACGAAATCAGGTCTTTTTCAGCGGAAGTTAATATAACTAGAGCAGCTCAAAAAGTCATGGATATAGGTCCGTCTACTGTGGTAGTTAAGCGTGGTGAGCACGGAGTTTTGATGTTCCAAAGGGATTCGATATTCTCTGCTCCTGCTTTCCCGGTTAAGAAAGTTGTGGATCCTACAGGCGCTGGGGATTCTTTTGCTGGTGGATTCGTAGGTTATATCGCCGCTACACAGGATTTCAGCCAGGCTGGATTCAGAAGAGCAGTAATTTTGGGGTCAGTAATGGGATCTTTGGCTGTGGAAAGTTTTGGTCCTGACAGGGTAGTGTCGGCAGGAAGCACGAATATAGAAAAACGATTCAATATTTTGTACGAAATGACGCGATTTGAACCGTTGGGGGATGGGCAATCCCTTCCTGGTATTTCTCACTTCTAAGTAAGTTCTTAGGGTATAATTTTCAGCGACATATAATGAGATAGGGTAGGAGGATCAGTTTGACAACAAATGGTGCAAAAGGCGATGTGAAAGATTTGAACCTAGCGCCAGAGGGTGTAAGGCGCTTAGAGTGGGCGGCACTTGAAATGCCAGTATTGCGGATGGTGAGAGATCGTTTTGCCAACGAGCTTCCATTGAAAGGTTTGCGCATTGCTGCTTGCTTACACGTAACGTCAGAGACTGCTAATTTAGCTTTGACTTTGAGAGATGGAGGTGCTGAAGTTGCTTTGTGTGCAAGCAATCCTTTGAGTACACAAGATGACATAGCAGCAGCTTTGGTTAGTGAATATGGAATTTCTACATATGCAATAAAAGGGGAGGATAACGACACTTATTATAGGCACATAAATGAGGCGTTAGATCACAAACCTAATATTACATTGGATGATGGTGCCGACCTGGTAACGTTGATACATACTAAGCGGAAAGAATTGATTGGTGACGTTATCGGTGGTGCGGAGGAGACTACTACTGGTGTAATCAGACTCAATAGTCTCGCCGAGGATGGAAAACTCCAATACCCCATGGTAGCCGTTAACGATGCTGACACAAAGCATTTCTTCGATAATAGATATGGAACTGGACAGAGTACTTTAGATGGTATAACTAGAGCCACCAATATGCTATGGGCTGGTAAGAATGTAGTTATTTGTGGTTACGGATGGTGTGGAAAAGGGGTTGCGTTGAGGGCAAAGGGCATGGGGTCCCAAACAATAGTAACCGAAGTCGATCCAATCAGGGCCCTTGAAGCAGCAATGGATGGACATAGAGTAATGCCTATGCAAGAAGCTTCTGAGGTAGGTGATATTTTCATTACTCTTACTGGTGGAATGAAGGCTGTAGGGAGCAAGCATATAAGCGTTATGAAAGATGGTGCAGTAATTGCGAATAGTGGTCACTTTAATGTTGAAATAGATATCGATGCATTGGAAGAAATGTCAGAAAGTCGTCGAGAGGTGCGTGAATTTGTGGAAGAGTATCTTATGCCAGACGGTCGGCGGTTGTATCTGTTGGGTCAAGGCAGACTAATAAATCTAGCAGCTGGTGAGGGGCATCCATCTGCAGTTATGGATATGAGCTTTGCTAATCAAGCACTTTCAGTGGAATATATAAATCAGTTATCTGATAAATTGGAAAACAAGGTTTATTCTGTTCCTAGAGAGATTGATGATCAGGTTGGGAGACTCAAGCTAGAATCGATGGGGACCAAAATTGACACACTGACGGACGAGCAGAACCAATATCTTAATAGTTGGGATATAGGAACATAGGAATAAATAGTTGCAGCTCCTGTCGTTGGGAGTGGGTTCAAATAGTGTTGTGACGCCGGCAGGCTTAACATTAACATGTTTATTAGGAGAGTTATAGATGGCAGTTAGTTTTACACAATCACCGTTGTACTTGTTCACATCAGAGTCGGTTACCGAGGGTCATCCGGACAAGTTATGTGATCAAGTATCTGATGCGATACTTGATGCCTTTTTAGAGCAGGACCCATTTGCTCGTGTAGCAGCTGAAGTTTGTACCACAACTGGATTGGTTATGATTATGGGTGAATTACGTACGACGGCTGATTACGTAGATTTGTCCGCTGTAGCTAGGGAGACGATAAAATCAGCTGGGTATGTGGATTCTTTGTACGGATTTGATTATCAATCATGTGGTGTGGCAGTATCTGTTCATGAGCAGTCAGAAGATATAGCTAGTGGCGTAGACGTAGCTTTGGAAGTAAGAGATGGTTCTAGTAAAAGCCTAGAGATAAAGAATGAACTTGGTGCTGGTGACCAAGGCATGATGGTAGGTTTTGCATGTACGGAGACTCCTGAGCTGATGCCATTGCCTATAGCCTTGGCACATAGGATTACTCGACGTATGGCTGAGGTCCGAAAGGATGGAAGCATTCCTTACCTAAGACCTGATGGTAAATCTCAGGTGACGGTGGAGTACTCTATGGGTATCCCTACCAGAGTTCACACCGTCGTTATGAGTTCGCAGCATAACCCTGATATTTCACAAGAAATTATTCAACGAGATTTGATTGAAACAGTTGCTAACGAAGTAATACCAGAGTCACTTAGAGATGCTAATACAGTTTATTGGGTTAACCCATCTGGGCGTTTTGTGACTGGTGGGCCAGTTGGTGATGCAGGGTTAACTGGTCGAAAAATTCTTGTAGACACTTATGGCGGAGCTGCCAGGCATGGTGGTGGAGCTTTTTCAGGTAAAGACCCAACGAAAGTTGATAGATCAGCGGCGTACGCGGCTAGGTACGTAGCTAAGAATTTGGTCGCTGCTGGATTGGCGGACAGACTTGAGTTACAAGTATCGTATGCTATTGGAATGGCCGAACCAATTTCCGTGTCTGTAGAAACATTCGGAACCAACAAGATCCCTGATGAATTAATAGTTGGTTTTGTGGATAAGTATTTCGATTTGAGACCCGGTGCAATTATAGATGACTTAAATTTGCGACGTCCTATATATAAACAAACGGCGGCTTATGGGCACTTTGGTCGTGAGGATTTGGGCCTCCCATGGGAAATTACTGATAAAGCTGATAGCATAAGGGGAGAAGCCTTCTAGTGTAAGTTAGAGTTTACTTTCTGGATTTTGTGTTTTGCCCATTAAGTTGAGCCCCATATGGAGTCAGTTTTGGCAGCCATTATAAAGTCGTTTCTGTGTAGGCCTTTGATTTTGTGAGTCCACCACATTACTTGCACTTTACCCCATTCAAGAATCAATTTGGGATGATGCCCTTCCTTCTCAGCAGTGCTTGAAACGCTATTTACAAACTTTACAGCTGCAGAGAAATTTTTGAATTCGAATGATCTGTACAGGTAATTCACTTTATCTGTAGACAAGATATCCCAGTCCGATATTCGGGGGTGAAGTTGATCGATTTCCTTCTGTGTTATATGGGGAGAGTCTCCTTTACAAGGCACACATTTGTTTTCTGATAAAGTATTCATGATAACCCCGCAAAAATTTGTTAATACGAATACACGATACCATATTTTCATAGTATTTAGTTTTGTAGGGCAGTTTGCACGCGAAAGTGTTAAAAGCGACTGTATTAACAAAATGTGCCTCAGTATGAAGAATTACGTAACGTAAATTTAGATGACTTGATAGTCCGTTCAGCATATGGTTTATTACATCAGTATCACGTGTCTACTTAAACTAACAATATTGCGGTTATAAAATGATAAGAACGCCTCAATTAGCAGCGTTTAGATACAAAAACTATACGTTGACTTGGCTTGCAAACCTCTTTTCTGGGGCTGCCCTATGGACAGTTATTGTTGCAAGCGGATGGTTACTATTTACGGAAACTAACTCATCCCGTTGGGTGGGCATATTGACTTTTTCGTCAATGTTCCCACTACTTATAGCTTCTCCAGTAGGTGGTCTCATTGGCGATAAATATGACCGAAAAAAAATAGTGGTATTCATGTTTATAGCTAGTTCTCTAATTGTTCTCTTTCTAGCTATTTTGTCTATGACTGGTATTTTACACATAATGCATCTGGTCACCATAGCTTTTTTGGGGGGAATAGCTAGAGCAATTAAGGAGCCATCAATACAGGCTCTTATCCCGAATCAGGTGCCTGATGAGCATCTGTTAAATGCAATTACATTGAATGGGGCTACCAAGCACGGTGCTCGTTTTTTAATAGTGGCACCATTGGCTGCTGTTGATTCAGTTGGAACCGATGGGATGTTACTAATTGCTGCATTGCTATATGGCGTTGGAGCCATAACTATGCTTAGAGTTAGTACGGTATCTTCGGGAGAGACTCGTTCAGAATATGGTCTGTTAAAAAACATGTTTGAGGGAGTGTCGTACATTTATACACACAGAACTTTAGCACTTTTTATTATTCTGGTTGCATTTCATTGTGCTTTAGTCATGTCGTTTGAATCTATGTTGCCAAGGTTATCGGAACAAAAATATGACGCAAACGATGCATCACTATTTGGATATTTGATAATGGGGTTCGGAGCTGGTTCTCTGGTTGGTATGGGCCTAATCGCCGGTGTGACAAATGATAAGTACAAAGGTAATATATTAATTTTAACAGGTATAGCTAGTGGAGTTACTCCAATTCTACTCATTTTATCTGGGAATATATTAGTAGCAATAATAATGGCATCTGCCATGGGAGCTTCTCAGGCTACATTTATGGCCATCACTAATACCTATGTTCAATCTATCGCCCCCGACCGTCTTAGAGGCAGGATTTCTAGCCTATATGTAATGCACGCTGGAGGCGTAATGGCTTTTTCTAATCTTGGGTATGGATTTATAGCCGATAGGTTGACCGTCCCTCCCATTTTTGTTGTAACCGGCCTTACATTTATTATTATTATGCTAGTATCATACGCTGCAGAACCGATACTGAGACGTGTATACACTACTGGCAGTATAACTTGGACTTAACGACCACATATGAATATACGTAAAGCCGTGATTTTAGCTGCAGGACTAGGCACTCGTTTTCTTCCAGTGGCTAAGTCTATTCCAAAGGTGATGCTCCCTGTATTAGATACGCCTCTAATTCATTACGCTGTGGAGGAAGCAGTTGCGTCTGGTATAGAGCATGTCATATTGGTGGTATCAGACAATCAGAAATCTATAGCTAATTACTTTCAAAGTTCTAAGGGTCTTGAGGAGGTATTAGAAAACCGAAAAGATTCGCTGATGCTCGATCGGATAAAATCTATTCCGACACCGGATCATATCAGTTACGTGTACCAGAATAAACAGAATGGTATAGGTGATGCGTTGCTCTGTGCAAAGGATGTCATAGGTGATGATCCTTTTGCTCTAATTTTTCCAGATGACCTGATTTGGAGCAACCATCCTATAATTGGAAGTATGGCGAATTTATTTAATACTCTGAAGTGTAGTGTTATGGCTGTGCGTGAAGTTTCAGACGACATGGTCCCAAATCTAGGTATTGTAGATGCTCGCCTAGTTGACAATGATTTATATGAAATCCATGAGATGGTTGAGAAGCCTAGATTAGTAGATGCTCCTTCAAACCTTTCTATAGTAGGAAGATATATTCTTTCACCCGAGATATTTGACCATATTCAAAAAATTCCAGCGGGTGTTGGAGGTGAAGTACAGTTGACTGATGCATTGTCTTCTTCACTCGCAACGGAAAAGATCTACGGGTACCGTTTTTCAGGTGAACATTTTGATGCAGGTAATCCAATTGGACTTTTGAATGCATCGAAGTATGCGGCCTCACTCAGACAAGATTAATATAACCACCTAGGGTGACTCGAGTTTCGAATAATTTCGATCATTACCGTATTCTAAAACTCTGTACATGTTTTGCATACAAGTTAGGCTTGACAAGTGAATTCATTCCGTTAGTATGCGCCTATCGAGACAGTTTATTCAGGTCATTTGCCAGAGAATCTAATTAAATACAGGGAAATATTATGAAGATTTTGATGATCGGCTGTGAGTATTCAGGAACTACTACATTGGCTATTGAGATAACGAAGTGGATCACTAAAGTTGTGGGAGGCAACATTCATGGCGCAATTTCTTTCCACGACCACATGAAGCTTGTAGAAGGAGGACATGTCAATCCTGAAGGGCTTAAGGAACGGGACGAAAAAGAAACACAAGAACACATAAATTTCAGTCCGCGTCACAGGCAAGGTTACCACCATTACATGCTTGCCTACCACACAGCGCCTGGCTTTTTTAATGACCCTCACCATTTAATGACCGGAATGCATATAGATGATGAAATATACGGACCGAGGTATAAAGGTTATCCTGGAGATCAGGTTAAGACGTTAAGGCTTTTATCCAGGCATTTTGAAAAAGATATTTTGGAGGCTGGGCCGGATACCGTGTTGGTTTTGGTCAAGGCGTCACCAGATGTGATTCGGAAGCGGATTAAGGAGTGTCCCCAGGAATACCAAATAATTAAAGACGAAGATATTGAGACGTTACTAAGTGAGTTTGAATACCATTTCAAGAGATCCAGAGTGGGATCCTTGGGAAAGAAAATAATTTTGGATACGAGCGAATCATCAGTATCTGAAACTCTTAAAGAATTTGTTGAGAAGATTGAACCTCATATTACGGATGAAGATCGTTTGAGGATACTTACACGAGGGAAAATGTTAGCTTCTTAGCAGAGATCTAGTTCAAGGTTTAGGAGGATTAATGAAAGTAATATTGGTTGGATGCGAATATGCAGGGAAGACGACATTGGCAGACAGGATTTCAGGGTGGATGGTAGAGATGTTTGGTCCGGAACCTTGGGGCCCCCCGCATTATGGCTGGCATGATCATTACCAGATGCCTAATGTAACTCACCATGATATGACTGGTGATGAGATTCAGCAGGTAATGGCGTTGAGTCCCAGAATGAAAGAGGTGTACCAGAGGTACAATATTGCATACCATACTCCTACAGAGCCTAATGATGGAGATTTCTTGATGATAGGTTTTCATATAGATGATGCTGTCTATGGTCCGCTGTATTTTGGTTATGGCGGTGAAGGAGAGTATGCTGATAGACGTATACTTTCGGACGACATAGAATCCAAAATAATGAAGTATCAACCTGACACAGTTCTTGTCTTGTTGAAAGCTAATCCAGATGTAATTATCGAGCGAATGAAATCTAACGCTCATAAACATCAGGTTATAAAAGATGAGGATGTGGAATTATTGCTGGAACGTTTTGAAGAGGCGCATACAAACGCGCTTATGCGACGCAAATTTGTGATAGATAATTCCGATCAAACGATTGAAGAAACTTTCTCAGAATTCGTTGAGAAGTTTGAACACCATATGAATGAGGCAGACAGACGTCGAATATTGTTACGCAATCAGTGGAATCAAATCGGTCCACTTGCCTAATTTCTCGAACATGCGCCATGTCCTGATTATAGCTGGAAGGGGAAAGGTCTCATGAAATTACTACTTGTTGGGTGCGAATATTCCGGAACTACAACGCTCGCTCTTGCTATAGATGATTGGGCCCAGAAGGAGCTAGGTACAGGTTTTCGTTTAATACATGACCATTTCAAATTGCCAGATACTCAATACCGTCACCAACCCAATGAGACTTTGCCGCATGGCTCAGAACTAACAGAAGAAGAGATACGTAATTGGCAGGCTCTAAGTCCGAGGATGCTAGAGGTCATTCAGCGGCACAACCTTTATTATCATAGTCCCCGTGAGTCATCATCAAAGGGTGGTAACCAGATGATGATTGGTTTACATATAGACGATGCTGTTTACGGACCACTCTATTACAATTATGGCCATCCGGGAGTAGCAGGTGACCGAACGGTTATTAGTAAGCATATCGAACTCAACTTCATGAAATTTGCCCCAGATACGGTTATGGTACATGTCAAGGCTTCACCTGATGTCATACGGAGACGTATGAATGAGGCTCCACACAAGTATCCAGTTGTACAAGAAAAAGATGTTGAACATGTCCTCCATCGTTTTGACGAGGAGGTATTCAACTCACTACTCACTAGGATTCAGTTAGATACGAGTACTAATACAGTACAAGGGGTCGTAGAAGAGTTTGCAGAGAAGATTCAGGCTCACCTCAGTCTAGAGGATAGAATGGCTATGCACACACACCGTAATGATTCTAAGGGTGTGTAAAAACCTTTAATTTTTTGAGGTTGTAGCCCCTGCGTCTAAACTTTCCGCGAGGAGCTCTATGATATCCTTGGCATCGTGTTTGTCTTGGAGTCCCTTAGCGCTTATTCCTTCCTCGAACATTTGTAAACAAAATGGACATGATACCCCTATCGTACCTCCTCCTGATTCCAAAAACTGATCCGTTCTTATGTGATTCACACGTGTCCCGCGACTTTCTTCCATCCATGCATGACCGCCACCCGCTCCACAGCAAAATCCTTTTTCTTTACACCTTTCCATTTCGACTAGCTCAAGACCAGGAATTGCATTTGCTAATTGTCTGGGTGGTTCATATATACGATTATGTCTACCTAGATAGCATGAGTCATGATATGTCACAACTGAATCTATTCTGCCAACAGGTTTTATTTTTCCTGCCGATATTAATTCAGCGACCATTTCACTGTAATGCTTAACTTCGTAAGCACCTCCTAAATGAGGGTATTCATTTTTGATGTTATTAAAACAGTGGGGACATGTAACAACTATAAGTTTAACAGCGTAACTGTTCAGTATATCTATATTTTGCTTTGCCATTGTTTGGTATAAAAATTCATTTCCCATACGTCTAGCAGGATCTCCTGTGCAGCGTTCTTCTGATCCCAAGATGGCAAAATCAATCCCGGCGTGTTTTAAAACAGAGACCATGGCTCTAGCAATATTTTGACTGCGTTTATCGAGTGCAGAAGTACAACCCACCCAGAATAGTATCTCTGCATCTGGGTGATCAGAAATATATGGAACATCTAGCCCTTCAGTCCAATCAGTTCTATTGTATTTAGTTCCTTTCCATGGATGTCCTCGTTGTTCCATACTGAGGAGTGCATTTTTAGCGGTTTCAGGCAATTCACCCATTTCCATAGTCAGGTGTCTTCTCATATCAACTATCGAGTCCAGATGTTCAACCCCTACAGGACATTCTTGTTCACATGCACCACACGTTAGACAGTCCCACAGAGATTCTTCGTTAATAAGATCTCCAATCACAGATTTAGAGCTATCTTCTTCAGTCGAGTTAATTTTCATGTTTTGTACGATATGCATCGGTGATAATGTTTTTCCACTTATGTATGCAGGACAATTGTCCGTGCATCTTCCACAGACTGCACATGCGTATCCGTCAAGTAATTCTTTCCAGTTAAAATCTTTAGCAGATGCGGCACCGAAACTCTCGGAACTTTCCAAGTCTTTAGGAGTAGATAGAGATCCCATAGGTTGTAGGTCTCGCATGATGAAACTGGCTGGAGCCCCAATGATATGAATATGTTTTGAGAGGGGTATATAGAGTGAAAAAGATAGAATTACGAATAAGTGTGTCCACCAGGAAATCATGTATATGATTCTAGAGTTACCTTCTCCAACACCTAGTGTGTCCAGTAAGTTAGCAATAATAGAACTAATCGGTGCAGATACGGTTGGTCCAATACCTCCTGATGCTATGTATGACGCTTCAGTAAGGAGAGTAAGGATCATTAGAAGAGTCATTAGGACAAAGATAACTCCAGACTCGGCACGTTGAGTAAGATCGAAGCTGAGCCTAGGGGGTTTAATGACCCAGCGTCGGAAGGATGACCATGATATTACCGCTAGGAAAAGAATAGCTAGGAAATCTATGTAACTTGCATATATCGTAACCCCAGTTTTCGTTAGTAAGATGCTTGAGAATTCTTTATGTACTGAATCCACATATATAAATATGACATAGTTTATTGCAAATGATAAAAACCCCCAGAATATGATTACGTGCGCGATGCTAGATCTATCTTTACGAAATGAAAAACTCTGAAGTACCTTAGATTGGCCGAATACCGTAGATATTGAGCCAAAAAGTCGAAGAAGTGGTTTGTCAAATCTATCTACGTGTTTACCGATTGCTATATGTCGAAAAATTTTTAAATAAAGGATGATACTGGACAATGCAAAAGCTATAGCACTGGTTGAATACACCATTATCCAAGTAGGTATGATTCCAAAAAAATCTTCGGGTGGTACCACTATAATTTCCTTATGGATATAAAATTATCTCAAAGAAGTCCATTTTTCCATTCTTGACGCTTATGTTTCTTACATAAGAGACTTTCCTCGCAAGGCTGATTGGATGGAGTTTAAATTTGTATGTTGGACCTGAACATAATTAGAATTAATGTAGATATTATTAGCCAGAATAGAATAGATAGCATTAGGGGTACATCTGATACTAATATGTCTTCCGGGTTTTCTCCTTCATGTCTCACGTGTACTAAATATAGGTATCGAAACAGTCCATATATAACGATCGGCACCGTTAGTATCATAGCGTGGTTACTGGGGAGATTAGGAGATGTGAAAGTGTATAAGGTATACGTAATTAACGTTGACGGTGCCACTATTGAGATAAACATATCCAGAAGAGAGGTCTTATATTGAGAAAGTGTTTTTCTCTGGACGAAGTTGATATTTGCGGAGTTCAACAACTCACTTTTTCTCTTACACAGAGCGATAAGTAGAGCTCCTAGTCCAGTGCAAGCATATAACCATGGCGATATGGGAACACTCAACACCACTGCTCCAGCTACAGCTCGCAGAATGAAACCAGTGCTAATTAACATTACGTCTAAAATAAAAACGTGTCTGAAAATCGATGAATATAGTATTGATGACAATACGTAGATAACTGAAACGAACATTAGAGAATGGTTCAAATAAAAAGACATACTTATACCAATAAAAATCATTATTATGGAAACCGGCCATGCTATAAAGATCGGTAGTTTCCCAGAAGCGATAGGTCGCATCTTTTTGATAGGATGATGCCTATCACTTTCTGCATCGAATAGATCGTTAATAATATATATCCCACTACTTAAAACACAGAAAAGCAGAAAAGTAACACTTGCCTTAATAAACATATCTATCAGATCAGACATGTCAGAAGCATTCCAAGTTTCATTTATGGTAAAAAATAGCGCAAAGTAAACAATTAGATTTTTTGTCCATTGTTTTGGGCGTAACGACTTAATCAAACCTGCTGTGATACCAGGGATTTTTAGAACATTTTGTTTGGGACTATATGATGCCATGTGCAGGATCATACTCTGGAGATTTTGCGTAGTCAATTCAAAATTCCAAAGATTCTGCATCTATTAATTCGAATAAGATTGCACTTAATAAATCCATGTTGACATCCATATATTGATGGATTATCATTTCTAGCAGTATAAATCATAGACTGCTAAAGGGTTGCGCGGGTGTAGTGTAGGATTCGGTAACTTAATTAGGAGGGTCCGCGCGTCGTTTTTTGCACTCACGGTGAGTCATTATACTACCAAAGAATTCCAATCATAGGAGGAGAGACCAGTATGGCAACAAAGGCCAAGATTTCACTTAAACCATTAGGTAATAGGGTTGTGATTAAGCCTCTAGAGGAGGATGAACAGTTAAGTGCAGGCGGGATTTATATTCCAGATACTGCCAAAGAGAAACCTCAGGATGGTGAGGTGGTTGCGGTTGGTCCGGGAAAGCTAACGGACGATGGGAATAGGGTACCTCTAGAAGTTAAAGTCGGTGATACCGTTGTTTACTCCAAGTATGCAGGTACGGAATACAGGCAGGGAGACGTTGAGTACTTAGTACTTAGAGAAGACGATATCCTGCTCACCAAGTAGATACTAAAATCGATTTAAGAATATTAAGAATTTTCCTATCAAGGAGGAGCTATTCAGATGCCTAAGCAGTTAACATTCGGTGACGAAGCCAGGACGGCGATGAAACGTGGAATAGATATTATGGCTGACACTGTAGGGGTCACGCTTGGCCCAAGGGGTCGTAATGTGGTACTCGATAAAAAATTCGGTCCCCCACAGGTTTGTAGTGATGGCGTTACTATTGCCAAGGAAATAGAACTAGAAGATCCATACGAAAATATGGGAGCACAGTTGCTTAAGGAAGCCGCCAGTAAGACGAACGATGTAGCTGGAGATGGTACTACCACTGCAACCGTGTTGACACAGGCGATAATACAGGAAGGATTTAAGAATATAGCGGCCGGCGCAAATCCCATGGCTTTGAAACGTGGTATTGAGAAAGGTGTTGCAGCCGTTAGAAGTGCTATAGGAGATATGTCAGAGATTGTAGAAGGCAGGACTCAAATAGCTCAAGTAGCCTCACTTTCTGCACATGATGATGAGATGGGCGATCTTATAGCAGAAGTTATGGAGAAGGTTGGCAAAGATGGGGTTATAACGGTAGAAGAGTCTAAGGGTATTGATTACGAACAAGAGTTTGTGGAAGGTATGCAGGTAGACAGGGGTTATATATCCCCGTATTTCGTTACAAACCAGGATCGAATGGAATCAGCTATAGAGGATCCTTATATCCTTATAACTGATAAAAAGATATCCGCGGTTGCAGATTTCCTTCCAACTTTGGAGAAAATCCTTCAGATAGGCAAGAACGTAGTTATTGTAGCTGAGGACGTGGAAGGTGAGGCGCTTGCTACGTTAGTGGTAAACAAGTTGCGAGGTACCCTAAATGTTCTTGGTATCAAAGCTCCCGGGTTCGGCGATAGGCGCAAGGCCATGCTCGAAGACATGGCAATTCTGACTGGAGCTCAAGTGATTAGTGAGGAAGTCGGACGTAAACTGGATTCAGTCACGGTTGAAGATCTTGGTCGTGCTCGCAGAGTCGTTTCTACAAAAGATGACACTACATTTGTAGATGGTACTGGGTCAGATGATGATATTCAGGGTCGTATCAAGCAAATTAGGGCTCAGATTGAGGAAACAACTTCTGATTATGACAGAGAAAAGCTGGAAGAGCGTTTGGCTAAGCTCTCTGGCGGTGTAGCTATAATCAAGGTCGGTGCGGCTACTGAAGTGGAGTTGAAAGAGAAGAAACAGCGAGTCGAGGATGCTTTATCAGCTACGAGAGCTGCTGCTGAGGAAGGTATTGTGCCTGGTGGCGGACTCACATTGATTAGAGCAGCATCTTCACTGGATTCCGTTGATGTAACAGGGGACGAACTCACGGGAGTCAACATCTTAAAGGCAGCACTAGAGCATCCCTTGAAACTCATAGCAGAGAACACAGGTGTTTCAGGGGATGTAATCCTTACTGATAGTAAAAAAGGTGAGGGAGATTGGGGATACGATGCGGAGTCAGGTGAATTTACCAACCTCTTAAAGGCTGGGATTATGGATCCCGCTAAGGTGACCAGATCTGCTGTCGAGAACGCGTCTAGTGTGGCGGCCATGGTGTTAACTACGGAGTCATTGATAGCCGATGTTAAGGAGGATACTCCTGCTCCTGCGATGCCTCCTGGTCCTCCAATGGATTATTAGGAGAGTTATAACTTATAAATCGCTGTTAGTTAGATTAGTTTCCAAAGAGGGGCATTCCACAGAATGCCCCTCTTTTTTTGCCCTTTGAGAAAGCGTTGTTATTTAAGTGCGTTTGCTATTACTGAGGATCATATTGACTTGAATATTGTTTACGATTAGAGTTCCTGGCAGGTAATTCTAAATTTCGAATCAATATAGGGATAGACATAAATGAGTATAGATGGCAGATCTGGAGGAGATGGTAGTGCAGATATTTTGATAGTAGGAGGAGGAACAGGTGGTTGTGCAGCGGCAATGGCGGCTGCTAGTCTCGGGAAAAGGGTTATTCTTACGGAAGAGACAGATTGGATAGGTGGACAATTAACGTCTCAGGCTGTTCCTCCTGATGAACATAGATGGATAGAGTCCTTTGGTTGTACGGGACGTTATCGAGCGTTCAGAAATTTGGTTCGGCAATACTACAGACAACATTATCCACTTAATGCAGAATCATACCAAGACATGTATTTAAACCCCGGTAATGGTTTTGTTTCTAGATTGTGTCACGAGCCTAGGGTAAGTCTGGCAGTATTGAATCAAATGATGGCAAAATATTTTATGGCTGGGTTATTAGATATTAGAACAAAATATAAGCCCATTTCAGTGGATGTTGTAGGAGATGTTTTACGTTCTGTAACATTTATCGATATGGATCAAGGTTTCGAAAGGACATTCGAAGCAAAATATATTCTAGATGCTACGGAACTAGGAGACCTTTTACCCCTTGCGGGAGTTGAATACGTTACTGGTTTCGAATCTCAGAGTGATACTGGAGAAGAGCATGCTTTATCGGGTAAGCCTCAACCTGACAATGTTCAGTCCATAACATGGTGTATGGCAGTTGGTTATGATCCTAAAGGTACTCATGTTATTGATAAACCATCCCAGTACGATTATTGGAATAATTATTACCCGAATCTTACTCCGTCTTGGCAGGGTAAATTATTTACCTGGGACATACTCAGACATGAGCACGGGAAATCGTGGGTTCAACACCGAACCCTTTTCCCTGACGGGGCGGATAATCCAGATGACAGCTTATGGACGCATCGAAGGATAGTTTCTAAGGATAGATTCCAACCCGGTACGGTTCCACATGATGTTACTATGGTGAATGCTTGGCAGCACGACTATTTTGCAAATAGTATTATAGATAAAACCGATGATGAAATATCCATTTATTTAGAGGAAGCTCGTCAGCTTTCTTTGAGTTGGTTGTATTGGCTTCAAACAGAATCCCCTCGTCCAGATGGAGGTGTAGGCTGGCCAGGATTGTATTTAAGACCTGACATTGTTGGTACCCCTGATGGGCTTGCGAAATACCCATATATAAGAGAATCTAGAAGGATAAAGGCGGAATTCACCATCACTGAAACACATTTGAGTCCTAGGTCGAGTGAAGATACACTAGCTCAAAGTTTCTTTGACAGTGTAGGAGTTGGGCTATACCATACTGACCTACATCCCTCAACAGGCGGAGATAATGGTATTCATGATTTGGAGACCTTGCCGTTCCAAATACCATTAGGAGCTTTGTTACCTATTAGAATGGAAAATCTTCTGCCTGCCTGTAAGAATTTAGGTACTACGCATCTTAGTAACGGTGCTTATAGATTACACCCGGTGGAGTGGAACGTCGGGGAAGCATCAGGTTTGTTGGCGGCATTCTGTATCGAAAAAAAATCTTTGCCTAAAGCGGTTAGAGAAAATAAATCTCTATTAGAAGAGTTCCAGGCTCTTTGCGTATCTCAAGGCATGGAACTCGAATGGCCGTCTCTGGGTCCGGAGGACCGTCCATCTGCATTTGATCAACGTGTTTTAGGAAAATTGAAGCATGGGTCAAAACCGTAGTTAATCTAACGTTAGACAGAGGCTAAATAAGAATTCTATTGACTAAGCTTTAGTTGCCACAATATCTAACCAGTTGCGTGGTACAGATCGGACACCCATTTCTTCAAATACCTGGGCAACTGCCTTCTTTAGAGCGGAACTGGCTTTTTCAAGTGGTACTCCAGGCATAACTCCTAGTATGAAATCTTCGAAACTACTAATGTCTTGCCACCCTTGCAGAGTGACTTGTACCTTCGCTATTTCCTGCTTGGTTATTCGGAATCCACTTCGCTCTAATAGCTCCGTATACTCTATCGGAGTAAGTTGTCTCCTAGATTGAACCTTATCTGATTTGTGAGGTTTAAGACCATAATCACTTCGTAGTATCCTAGACGCACGCATCATCCATTTCCTAGCAAAAACCATCGTTTCGGGTGGATGAGCACCGTCGTAAAAGGAAGTATTAAATACCAACTTTCCACCAGGTTTAAGGGTCTTTGATATATCTGATAGTAGAGATTCTTTGTCGTTGATATAGTGTATTGCATTACAGAAAAAAACTGCATCAACTGAGTCAGTGACAGTATCTGATACTCGTTCCACTCCACTGTGTATGAACTCGAGTGCGGATTCCTTCACGTCTTTAAGGTCTTCCATTGCCTGTTTCAGTGCTGTTGAAGAGTGATCTATACCTATAACGACTGATTTTCTAGCACCTTTTAAATGCTCAGCAATAAGTCGAGTAACCCCACCAGTGCCGCATGCTAAATCGACTACCCTTTGTCCAGATTGTAAGTCAGCCATGTCGACCAAATGAGCATTCTGTTCTTTGTAGAAGAGGTTACTCGCAAACTTGGTAAACGCGAAGTCTTGCTTATTCAATAGATGCTCCTTCGCAGTGTGTAATCACACAAATTAAAGTGAAACTCTATATTGTATTAGTAAATAATTCGCCCAATCGTAACAAAATACCTATTTTATGTCCATAATAGATTCTTCATCATAAATACGAAAAATGACAAATTAGTATTCCAGCCCAAGTTCCTCAATTAACTCTGGTATTGTCTTTTTCTCTTCGTGTTTTAGAGGCCTTAAGGGTCTTGTTACTGTATCGTTGTCAATTACCCCCATTATTTTAAGGGCCGACTTCATACCAGAAATACTTGATGCTTGAGCACTTCCAGCTTTTGCCAAACGTGATATTTTTGTCGCCAACATTAGCTTGTTGTTATACTTACCTGCTAATTCTGCGTCACTTGTTTCACCAGATTCCCAGCCTAAGGATGCAATATTTGGTACAAAATTACCGAGACCCGGTATTACGCCGTGGGCACCAAGTGAACCGGCGCTAGTTATTCGATTCACAGTACCCAGAAATCTGTATGGATCAACACCTTTTTGCTCACACAGAATACGTAAATTCGCGAATTTTTCTCCAGCACCGGAACTGTCTTTTATGCCTGCTATAGTACCATCCAGTGCCAAGTCAACTATTGTTGACGCTTCTACTTCTGCTTTTACATTTGGTGGGATATTGTATATCCATAATGGCATACCTAGAGACGATTTTATGTACCTGAAATGCTCTAATAATTCGTCTTGGGAATTGAGATAGTAGTATGGTGGTGTTGCCGCTATTCCATCTAGACCAATTTTATCCACAGCTTTACCTATTTCTATGGATGTCTTAGTACTTGCAGCTGATATATTTCCTATTACTGGAACTCTTCCTGAAGTGGCGGTTACAACAGTTTTTATACAGATCACATGTTGTTTATTAGTCAGGGATGCAAATTCACCATTAGTTCCTGCGGCCCAAATACCGTGCACCCCATTTTCTATGAGATAATTTACTAGACGTACTAAGGACTGAACATCTACATCCTCGTTTGGTGTTAGAGGGGTCAGAACAGGAACCATGACGCCTTTAATTTGGCTACCATTCATAATGTAATTACGTCGCCTCCTCCTATAGCTGGAAGAAAATGTACCTCACTGTTTTTATTTACCTTTTCAAGTATTCCTAGAGGTGTTACCTCACCATCGACAGCTACAGATATGTTAGATTTCATTTTGAAACCGTCAACAAGTTTTACCTTGATTCCTGGGTACAAATTTTCAAGATTGTTGATCACTTCACGTACAGTCCCACCATCTACAACTACAGTAGCTTTATCTTCCGTGAGTTTCTGCATTAAAGACGGGATAAAGACTATAGCCATTTGACTTGGATTATTGTTTCCAGATACTTTCCATAACGGCTGTGGGATTCATTGGCAAATCACTCATGCGAGACCCGGTGGCATTGTAGATAGCATCAGCCAAAGCTGCGGGTGGAGGAGCTATATTAGCTTCACCAACACCTCTGACACCCAGAGGGTGCGTTGGATTTGGAACTTCTATAATGACCGTATCTATTAAGGGTAGGTCTAGGCTGATGGGCATTCGATAATCAAGGAGAGTACTATTTGTCATAGTTCCCTCTGAGTTCATAAAATACTCTTCATTTAGAGCCCAACCGATGCCTTGAGCACTTCCGCCCTGCATCTGCCCTTCTACATAACTTGGGTGAATGGCCTTACCGGCATCTTGGAACACAGTGAATCGTAGGATTTCTATTTTCCCGGTATCAGGGTCCACAGCTATATCCACTATGTTGCCAGCATAACTTCCACCTTCCCCTTTACCGTCGAATGAACCGCGTCCTATAACAGGTCCTCCAGTGTCATTCAGTTCAGCAGCTAATTCTTTAAATGTCATTCTAAGTCCGTTATCTGCGGTTGAAGTTACAATACCTTTCTCCATTTCAACAGATTCATGATTTACGTCCCATAGCAACGCTGCCCTTTCTGTCATTTGCTGTTTTACATCCTGAGCGGCTCTATATACCGCTGTACCAGTTGCAAATGTCACTCTGCTACCACCAGTCACGGCAGTGTAACCTACAGAATCAGTATCGGCTACCGATGGATTTACATCCTGTACAGGGATACCTAAAACTTCTGCAGCTTGCATTGATAGAGAGGTTCTACTACCACCTATGTCTGTTGAGCCTTCTACCAGATTTATTGTGCCGTCGTTATTTACGTTTATATGGGCACTAGATTCTAGACCTGCGTTAAACCAATACCCCACAGCAATTCCCCTACCAGTATTTGGATTATTCAGAGGAGCTTTATAGTGAGGGTGGTTCTTCATCGCCTCTAATACTTCGATGCATCCTATCTTAGGATGAATTGGACCATCTGAACGTCTAGTTCCTTCTTTCGCGGAGTTCATAATTCTAAACTCTATAGGGTCTATATTCAGTGTCCCTGCGATTTCAGAGACAACTGATTCACTTGCAAATGCTGCATTAGTGGAGCCTGGTGCCCGGTACGCTGCAGTTTTTGGTTTGTTAACGACTACATCGTATCCATCCACTAACACATTAGGTATGTTGTATGGTGCGAAAATACATTTTACTCCGGCTGCTATCATACCTCCGGGGAATGCCCCAGCTTCGTACGCCATATGAGCTTGAGCAGCTACTAATCTACCATCGTTCGATGCTCCTACTTTAACCTTTATGTAAGACCCTGGTGTTGGTCCGGTTGATTCAAAAACTTCTCTGCGAGTCATTACCATCTTGACTGGATTTCCTGTTTTCTTCGAGAGTAAAGCAGCTGAAGGTTCCATGTAAATTGGAATTTTTCCACCGAATCCGCCACCAATTTCCATTGGTACAACTTTTATTTCTGAAACTGGCTTGCTTAGCGCCGCTCCCACAGCAGACCGTACTGTGAATGCCCCCTGAGTACTCGTCCAAATGGTCAACCTATTATCTGTGTTCCATATAGCTGTAACATTATGTGGTTCAATATAACCTTGATGTACGGTTGCTGTATTGAACTCACGTTCGATTATGACATCGGCTTCGGAAAAACCTTTTTCAAGGTCTCCTAACTTATCTTGAAGGTGTTTAGCCACGTTATCTTTGGCATCTATATTTTCCAGATCATCACCTAGCTCTGTTACGAGATCATTATGCAATAATGGAGCATCGGATTTCATAGCATCAGGTGCCGTAAGAACCGGACTTAATACTTCATATTGCACATCTATGAGTGAAATCGCTTCTTCGGCTTCATGGGTACTTGTAGCTGCGACGGCGGCTATAGCGTGACCAACGTAGAGAACTTTGTCTCTAGCCAGTATGTTATCTCGTATATATTTTAGGTCAGCATCTGCCTCTCCATAGTCCACAATGGTACCGGCTTTTACAGCAGGACCTAAGTCATCTGCAGTTACGATAGCTTTTACACCTGGATGTGCCGCAGCCTTGCTGGTGTCTATTGATATAATTCGTGCGTGAGCATGTGGGCTACGCAATGTTTTACCATGCAACAATCCTGTAGTGGTAAAATCGGCTCCGTACAGGGCTCTACCAGTTACCTTGTCTGCTCCATCATGGCGTATAGGACGGGTTCCGACAACGTCATATTTGCCGTTTTCCAAAATCATGTTTCTTTCATAGTTTGCAGTCAATGAAAATTCTCCTGTATAGAACTAATTATTGGCCCCCAGATATAAGATGGAGGCATATTTAACTATTTATAAAAATCACTTTGTAATGTTAGCTATTGATGCTGGAGTCATTGGTAATCTATTCATGCGGATACCTGTAGCTCCGTAAACAGCATTTGCAACTGCTGGAAGCGGTGGAGCTATTGAAACTTCTCCTACACCACGCACTCCAAATGGATGGTCTGGATTTGCTACCTCTACTATAACGGTATCTATCATTGGAAGATCTAATGCTAATGGCATTCTGTAATCTAGAAATGTACCATTTGCCATACTGCCATCCTCATTCATGAAGTATTCTTCGTTAAGAGCCCATCCAATACCTTGGACTGTTCCACCTTGCATTTGACCCTCTACATAGCTGGGATGGATAGCTTTTCCGCAATCTTGGAACGCTGTGCAACGGAGTATGGCGACTTTACCTGTTTCAGGGTCTACTTCTACGTCTATTATGTGTCCTGCGAATGCACCGCCAGGTCCACGAGTAGTTAGAGCGGCACGTCCTACTATGGGACCACCTGTATCATTTAGCTGAGCTGCCAAATCTTCAAAACTAATTTTTAGATTATGGTTACTTGTTGAAGATATCACTCCATTATTCATTTCTAAAGAGTTGGAATCTGTCCCCCATATGCTGGCAGCCCGATCTAATAATTGAAGTTTGACATCCGATGCTGCTTGATAAACTACAATACCAGCTTTATGTGTGACACTACTTCCGCCTGTACCACTGGTGTAACCAACAGAGTCTGTGTCCACTACTGAAGGATGGACGCTCTCAGCAGGTATACCTAACACCTCAGCTGCCATCATTGATATAGAAGCTCTAGAACCACCAATGTCAGCTGATCCCTCAACTAAATTTATATGGCCATCAGGGTGTACAGTAAGTGTGATGCTGGATTCGCCAGCACCATTCATCCAATATCCTATAGCTATTCCTCTGCCTTGGTTAGGACCCTTCAGTGGAGTGGAATAATGTGGGTGGGATTTCATTGCCTCAATAACTTCTATACAGCCTATTCGCGGGAACTTTACACCGTCAGATCTCCTAGTACCACTTTTCGACGCATTCATCAGCCTAAGATTCAAGGGGTCCATTCCTAATTTTTCGGCCAACTCATCTACAATGGATTCAATTGCAAATGCCGCATTTGGAGAACCAGGAGCTCTATATGCTCCTGTTTTTGGTTTGTTTACCACTACATCGTAGCCATCAATAAGTTGGTTTGGTATGTCATAGGGAGCAAAAAGACAATTTGCTCCTCCTCCAACCGGCGATCCTGGGTAAGCTCCTGCTTCGTAAGCCAAATAAGCTTGTCCAGAGGTTATTTGGCCACTCTTGGTTATTCCGATTTTGACTTTCAAGTAAGATCCAGGCGTTGGTGTCGAAGATTCAAATTCTTCTGTGCGTGTATTGACCACTTTGACTGGGTGTCCAGTTTTTTTGGATAAAAGAGCAGCAATTGGCGATGAGAAAACTGAAAATTTAGCTCCAAATCCACCACCTATTTCCATAGGAGTGACCTTTACATTGGATACTGGAATACCTAGAACTTTTGCTGCATCACCTCGTATTTCGAATGGGCCTTGAGAACTTAGCCATATATGCAACCTCCCATCTTGGTTCCAGTTTACAGTGAAATTTGAAGGTTCTATATATCCTTGGTGCACAGTTGCCGTATTGAATTCTCTTTCTACTATTAAGTCTGCCTGATTGAATCCTTTTTCAATATCACCTGTGCTGTATTGGATATGCTTGGCAACATTAGTATTGGATTCACTATTATTTCCGAGATCATCTTCCGTACGTAGGTCGTCCAATAGAATTGGGGCATTTTCTTTCATAGCTTCATGTACTGTTGCTACAGAAGCTAGGCATTCATACTCCACTTTTATTAACGATATTGCATGATCAGCAATATGAGAGTTTATCGCCGCAACTCCAGCTATGGGATGTCCCTTGTATAGTACCTTGTGACTAGCCATTACTTGATCGCGTTCGTAAGTCCAAGGCAGATTGCCGAAGTCCTTTGAGGTTACGACAGCTCGAACACCTTCCAGAGATTCCGCATCGGTAGTGTCTATAGATTTGATACGAGCGTGTGCGTGGGGACTTCTAAGTACTTTAGCAAAGAGCATATTTGACGCATAGAAATCTGCACCGTACTTTGCAGCACCAGTTACCTTGTCCACTCCATCGTGTCGAATGGGACGAGTACCCACTACATCATATTCTTTCGTTGATAACACTACATTTGGCTCGTAAGCAGTGGTCATGCTACACCTCCGAGATAAGTTGTAGTTACATTACGCCATTTTTTGAGCAGCATCCATTACAGCACGCACGATCTTGTCATATCCTGTACACCTACATAGGTTACCTGCCAACCACAAACGAATTCTTTCCTCTGATGGGTTAGGTTCGGCTTCTAATAATGCTTTAGAGGCAACTATGAATCCAGGTGTACATATACCGCACTGGAGAGCTGCGTTTTCAAGGAACGCCTGTTGAATAGGATGTAGTCCATCAGAAGTGGCCACTCCCTCTATCGTGTTGATTTCGCTACCGGCTGCCTCTACGCCCAACACAAGACAAGAGTCCACAATCCGACCATCCATATTGACAGTACATGCCCCACAGTTTCCGTCGTTACATCCTTCTTTCGACCCCGTCATTTGAAGTACATCTCTGAGTACTTCAAGCAGGCTTTGTCTTGGTTCACATAGGAAATCTACAGTTTCTCCATTGATCTTGGTTTGAACGTGTGTTTTAGTGGACATCGATGGTACCTCCCTTGGCTCTGGTTATAGCTGCATTTAGGGCACGCCGAGTAAGAACATCGCACAAATGCTTTCTGTATTCTACGGTTCCACGCATGTCATTAATCGGTGTTGCTGCCGATTTTGCTGCTTGGCCAGCTTTGCTAATTGCTGATTCATCCTCTGGGGATTTACCTACTAGAGCTGATGTGGCCTCATTAACGAGTATTGGAGTTGGTCCAACTGATGCTAGAGCAACTCTAGCTGACTTAATGACGCTGTTCTTTTCGTCTAGTTGGACAGAGGCACCTACCCCAGCCACCGCTATATCCATTTCATTTCTAGGAATAAACCTTATATATCTGGCCCCAAAACCTTTGGGTGGTGCTGGGAAGTGCAGGGAGACTAACAATTCATTTGGCTCTAAAATAGTTCTACTTGGGCCGGTACAGAAGTCTTCTACGTCAACTTCTCTTGTCCCTCCGGGGCCCACTATTTTACAAACAACATTATGTGCTATTAGGGTTGGGATAGAGTCTGCGCTTGGAGTTCCGTTACACAGGTTTCCACCAATCGACGCTCTTCCCTGAATTTGTATGCCACCTATTAGAGACGCAGAGTCAATTAAGCCTGGGTAGGTTTCCGCAATTGTAGGGTTCTGGTATATCTTGTAGCATGGTACGGATGCACCCAGCGTTAGTCCTTCCTCTTTGCTAAAACTTATCTCGTTCAATTCCGGAATTCCCTTGCCGTCGATTACAAGATCGGCGTTTCCTATTCTTTCCGGTGATACCCTAAGCTGAACGATCAAGTCGGTACCTCCGGCCATAACACGAGCTTTTTCGCCGTGTTCACTCAACAGTCTTATGGCTTCGTCTAGAGTCGTCGGGTTGGCGAAATCAATCCATTTCAATAGATTTCTCCTTTCATTGTGTCTCCTCTAGTTGTGAATATGAGGATGTATGTCACTTTAATGAGATGGCAGCGAATTAAGGGCATCTGAGGAACTATTAAGCTATAATTTTACAGCCTTCATATAAATAACCCTCAACCTCATTGTCGCTACTCTACTTAGGGCTAGTATAGCAAACCTAAATATTTGGAACAACGCTTTACAGAAACAACCTTCAATCATCAGAATCTTTGGGGATTATTGCTCTTTTATGGATAGCTACACCTATTTGTTTGTCACCTTCGTATGCCTCGATTGAGTATGTTAGTCGGTTACGTATAACTTCAGTCAATTCAGCTTTTACAGTTACCACTTGGCCTATTGGTGTAGGGGCCATGTGTCGCATACCATCCACGGCATATCCTACTGTTGTATGTTTTGGCGCTAGCTGGGAATCTGAGACTTCTATACAGCATTGTTCCATGAGGGCCAATAATGAAGGGGTTGAAAGGACTTCAGATCCAGGTTTACCGACCCTGTTGGTAGTTAAATCTAGTGTTACGGTGGTCTCTGTAACTGCAATTTGTCCTGGTTTAATGTCACACACAGCCATATATTTCACCTCTATTTTTCCTTAATTATTCACTATCAATTTTGGCAACAATTCTAATTAGCGATTTGTTTCGGATATTCAAATTCATGTGCAGGCACTCCTGTAGTTGCATCTATAACATGGGTGCAACCAGCACATAGGGATATAATAATCGGAAGGTTTGTATGAACAAGGTCATGGTGTACTATTGGTGTCCAGATGAGACTTTAGGGATTTTGGAAATGACATGTGTGGCCAAGAGGCTTGATTATTTTCAGTGGTTACGTAAACTCCAAGGTAATTTAACACTCGATCGTAAGGATATCATGTTTCTATGGAATAGGTTTTCCATAACTATATTTTGACGTTAGCGAAGTTATCCGTTGGCATTAGCTATGATATTAACGTGTCAATAATTATTCAAAAGTTGGCAGGTGTAGAATGATTCGATTAGGGAACTATGGTCGTTAGATAATGTTAAATGGAGTTAAATAGATATGTCAGCGGTAATACTTGATGGTCCAACTGGGGGAGGAGGCAGATTAATCGGTCCTCTTATAGCTAAAGATCTTGGTTACGATTATGTAGATCGATTAATACTTACAGAAGCTGCACGTCATATAGGAGCCACAGTAGAAGCATTACACCAAAGGGAAGAAAAAGTACCTAGTAGGGCTGATCAATTTTCATCTTTGTTACAACGCATACTGGAAAGATCTGCTTCAGGTAATTTGGGTACTGATCCTTATTTCGGAGCTGGTGGTATGGCTTTCCTTACAGAGGAATATGATGATTTGGAACCATCCATAATAACTAGAAGTAATGAAGTTCAAGATGATCTTTATGTAGAAGCAGTAAGTAAGGTGATTAATGGGTTAGCAGACGAAGGCAATGTAGTAATAGTAGGCCGTGGAAGTCCAATAATACTTTCTGGTCGTGAAGACGTCTTACGAGTAGGATTAGTAGCAAATTTGCAGGAAAGAATCTCTAGGGTGATGAAGATATGGGGTCTGAATTTGGATGATGCCAAAAGCATGATATCTAGACGAGACGATGCACGACTTTACTATGTAAAGAGGTATTTTGGAGTTGATAGTCCTGATGCTGCTGAGATATACCACATGGTCATAAATACCAGTTTTGTTAGTGAAGAATACGCTAGGGATTTAATAGTAGAGGCATCTAAATTATTGAGGGAAGGGCATTTGTCATAAATTATTTGTTGTTCAGAAAGAATTTAAGTCACAGAGTATTTAAGATGGAGGTTTTAAGTGCTTCGCATCTCATGTGATCATCTCAACACAATAGTAGCTCATGCCCGGTTGGAGTATCCTAATGAATGCTGTGGCATACTTGTTGGCACTGATGACACAGTCATGACTGCTTATCCGATATCCAATATTGCTAAGAGTCCGTACAGGTATTTGATGGATTCGCAAGAATTTTTGGATGCTGATATTAAGACCGAAAACATGGGATGGGAATTTTTGGCGTTTTATCACTCACACACACACAGCCAGGCTTACCCCTCAGATACTGATGTAAGAATGGCTCAGCAAAGTGGTTACCACGATGTGTATTATGTGCTCATATCCCTTGAAGATAATAATAATCCTGATATCAGGGTTTTTCTTATTAATGAACGTGGGGATATCACAGAAATTAATTACGAGATATCCTCTTTAACGTAAATGTAATAATGTTTAAAGAAGAGACTTATTAGGGATTGATGAGTCGAGATATTTGAGGGTAAAAATATGAATAAACCAAAGATATTGTTCGAAAATGATTCACGTCATACGTTGATATACATGTATGAACAGCCGATAAACAAGGAGGAGCAGGAATCTGCAATAGACGAGCTTCTAGGTACGCCAGTGGATGCACTGCTTTTCAATATGGGTTATGGTAACGCATTTTTACATGGATCAAATGTTGGAGATAGATGGGGGCCAGATGCCTATGCAACTGAAATATTTCGACCAAATAAAGGAAGATTATGGGATCATATAGTTTTTTATAGGGCTTATAGAAATGCTAAGAAATTGATCGATGAGGGGAATGACCCTCTTCATATTATTTGTAATAGGGCTAATGATGTTGGAATGTTAGTGTATCCAACTCTTCAGGTTCAAGCTAGAGCAGATCTGGCTAGTGAATCTCACCTTACTATTGGTGCTGAGGGAGATTTAGACACGAACACCCCGGGAGTTCATGACTTTGATTTTAAGCATGAAGATGTTCGTAATCGACGACTTAAATTAATTGAGGAAACGCTAAATAATTATTCAGTAGATGGATTTGAATTGAATTTAAACCACTATGCTGGGTCTCATTTTTTTCGCCCAGATCAAATCGAGCCCGGACGAAAAATCATGAATGATTGGATACGGGAAATTCATCAAGCGGTAAAACGGAGTGGAAATGAGAGGGAACTGGTAGTTAGGATACCAGCCAGTGTTGATAAATGCTTGTCCCTAGGTATGGATCCTGAGCAGTGGGCAAGCGATGGGATAGTTGACATGATATCGGCGGAAAGTTTCTCTTTATCTTCTACTTTGGACTCTTCAACGGATTTTACCTCTATGCTTAATGCCGTAGAGGGTTCTAAGTGCAGGGTACATGCTGTAATAAGAAATAGAATTGGTTCTGACAGATTAACAACTGCTACTGCAGAAATGGTTCGTGCAGTAGCTTGTAACTACTGGGATCAAGGGGTTCAAGGTTTGACGTTGGCGGCCTGGTCCGGGGATTGGCCGTACGGAGGAGCTTTCTATGAGCAGCTTAGGGAGATTCCATATCCGGAAGTGATGGAGGTTAAGGACAAATTTTATTTCATTCCCACCGAATCCCCTGATGCAAGTCGTGATGAAACACTTGATCCCGGACTTGCAATGCAACTTCCCGCTGATCTAAAACTGAATAAACCAGTTTTATTAAAAATGCCTATAAGTGATGATATTTCTCGCTGGGGCAGTGTTGGCAGGATTCACGAAGTTTTACTACGTGTAAGAATTATGAGGGCTACAGAGTTGGACTCTTTGAAATTTAGGTTAAATGAACAGGAATTGCCTGAGAATAATTTAAGAAAAATAGATTACACGTACATGATGGACGCTCCCAGATACCGTTCGCACAGTAGCTATTGGTATGTTTTTAAACTAGACAGAGAACATTGGCCTGTTAATGGATCTAATCTTGTAGAAGTAACCCTGTTGGATCGAAATCCTGAATTAACGCCTCATATTTATGTTCGAGACGTAGAACTTGAAATTAAGTATCTCAGGGGGAAAAGTGCACATCGCGGAGATCGTTATACTGACCCTGATTTAGGGCCGAACGACAGCATTGTGAAGTGACTTTATCTAAACTGATGCCAGTGGTACATTATGTTACCTTAAATAGCAATGGTAACAATGTTTACTTAGTGCTAGGAAAGCGGGCAGCGTTTATAGATAGTGGTGACGGCACAGACGGAGACACAGACAAAATAGTTTCCTTATGGAGGAGTTTGGGTAGCCCACATGTAGATCTAATTATTTTAACTCACCGGCATTACGACCATTCCGGCGGGGCAGCTAAGTTAGCAAATATAACGGGTGGTAGAATTGCTAGCTCTTTTGATGAAAAGTCTTATATAGACCAATTTTACGGCAGTGAAGTAGTGCACCACGTTTTAGAGCACGGTGATTTAATTGACTTGGATGGCGCACTACTGGAAATATTACTCACTCCAGGGCATACGTTAGGAAGTATTTCTATCATGTATTATGAAGAAAAAGTGTTATTCACAGGCGATACTATCCTCGGGGATTCCAACACTACTATTATGTGCGATCAGGGTGATATGGAGCTATATCTAAATTCCTTAAGGAACCTGCAGAGTTACGAAATCAGACTAATTGCACCAGGTCACGGCCCAGTTGTGCGGCGTCCCATGGTTGAGATCGATAGGATTATTGAACATCGATTAAATCGTGAGAGACAGATATTTGAACTGATATCTACACAAAAAAATACAATCGATGAAATTTTCAATTCTATATACATTAATTTGGAGACGGAGTTAGCTCATTTGGCGCGTGAACAAATACGATCTCACGTGGTAAAGTTGCAGAGAGAGGGTAGGATAACATCCAGTACCGATGGCAATATATTTCACAAGGTTATGTGAAATAAAAAATCTTGGAGGACTATATAACGATGTTTGATGGGCATGAAATTTTCCCAGCCACAGCTAAGCTCAATGAGCAAAAACACTTAGTGTTAGGGGGTTGTGACTCTGTGGAACTTGTCCAAGAGTATGGAACTCCTTTGTATGTCTACGATGAAGATACTTTACGAGGTATGTGTCGAGAATTTGTAGAAGCGTTTGGTAGAGCCAAAGGTGTTAATTCTAAGATCTTATATGCTGCCAAAGCCTTTATAAATCCTGCTATCGCTGAGATAGTCAGTGAGGAAGGTCTTGGAATGGATGTAGTCTCTGCTGGAGAAATCGCTGTATCGCTTGCGTCTGGGTTTCCGTCGGAGAGAATCTATTTTCATGGGAACAATAAATCACAAAATGAACTAGAAATTGCTATCGATAGTAATGTTTCTAAGATAGTGATTGACAATTTCCATGAAATGGAAATTCTTAACAAAGTAGCTTTGTCTAAAGGGATAGTTCAAGATGCACTTTTACGTGTGTCGCCTGGAGTTGATCCTCACACTCACGTAAAGACTACTACAGGGGTATTAGATAGTAAGTTCGGATTATCTATAGATACAGGTGATGCGGCTCTAGCTATTAGTAAGGCTATGGAATTACCTGGAATCAATTTAAGAGGGTTGCATTGTCATCTGGGATCACCGATATTCGAGTTGGAGCCATACTCGATTGCTGTGGAGGCGATTTTTAGGTTGGCATCTCAGTTTAAGATGAAAGGTTTTGTGATGGAGGAATTTAGCCCTGGGGGTGGGTTCGCAATAGGTTATACAAGAGGTCAGATTCCACCACCAATTGCTTCCTATGCAGAAGTGATAATAAAAGCAGTGAAAGACTGCTCCAAAGAATTTGGGATGGATGTTCCAGAGATAGTCATGGAGCCAGGGCGATCAATAGTCGGGCGAGCTGGTGTTGCACTATATACAGTAGGATCTACTAAGGATATACCGGGGATCCGCAAGTATGTGTCATTAGATGGAGGTATGGGTGATAATATTAGGCCAGCAATGTACGATTCAGTTTATGAGGCGTCGGTTGCCAACAGGATGTCTGATACAGAGGAAGAGAAGGTTACCCTAGCCGGGAAATTCTGTGAGTCTGGGGATATATTGGTCCGAGACGTACTAATGCCCTCTTTAAAGCCAGGGGATATAGTTGCAATACCAGCTTCCGGTGCTTATGCACCTTCTATGGCAAGTGTTTACAATCTGAATCCCAGACCTGCCATAGTGATTGTGAAAGATGGTTCAAGTAGGGTGATAAGGAGAAGAGAAACCTATCAAGATCTCATGCTTTTAGACGTATTTTAGACTAGGGTTCAAATGACTTTGTCGATAATACAGTCTGCTGTTAACTGTACCTATACATACATATGGAGGGGCTGTGGTGAGTTATATAACTTTGGCAGTTTTCGCTATGATTGGTTATGGTATTACAGCTTTCTTGCTTAAGGTGTCGATTCGAGCCGCAGGCCCTGAGGTGGCTCTGGTAGTAACTAATTCAATATTGGTCGCTGTTTCCGTAGGCTTAGTCTTGTATAGAGGTGAGAGTTTGATTCAGGGGCTTAGTGGTGGGTGGTCTACATTAATCCTGTTGGTAGCAGGTCTCACGTTAAGTTTTAGCATAGTAAGTTATTACTTAGCTCTTAACAGAGGACCTGCATCAGTTGTAGTGCCTATATTCGCTATGAGTTTTGCTGTTGCATCAGTGTTAGGATTGCTGTTTCTAGGTGAAGAGATTAAATTTACCAAAATTGGTGGATTAATTTTAGCTGGAGTAGCGATATTTCTTCTCACTTGGTGATGGGGACAAAAGTATTTGTGAAGGATAACTGATTCAACCCTAAATCTACTTTATTCGAAATAGTTACAATCTATTTTAAGGCTAAATATATGTGGGAAACGATTGGTAATGAAGAAGCCGTAAAACATCTTAGCCAAAGTTTGAGAGACGGTAGAGTTTCACATGCATACTTGATTACTGGGCCAGATCAGATAGGTAAGGGTACACTTGCCTTAGATTTTGCAAAGGCCCTTAATTGTACGGGTGTAGGATCACCATGCGGTTCTTGTGATCAGTGTTCCAGGGTAGGTAAGAGTCTTCATCCCGATGTTAGAATCATCGGATTATCTTCTAGTGAGGGACGCGATAGGTCACTAATAAGTATTGAGCAGGTTAGGGAAGTACAACATGAGGCATATTTAAAACCGTATGAGGGCGTTTGGCGTGTGTTCATATTTGATGGTGTAGGAAGGCTCAGCGAGGAGGCTGCTAACAGTCTTTTGAAACTTCTTGAAGAGCCTCCTGATCAAGTTGTTATATTCCTTTTGGCTGAGGATTACTTATCATTATTACCTACGATAGTCTCAAGGTGTCAGTTGATTAAACTTAGGCCTGTTCTTTCATCTGTGATTTCTAAGGTACTCCAAGATGTTTATGGAGCCAGTTTTGAATTGGCTCGTACACTTTCCGGATTGTCGAACGGGAGGCCTGGTTGGGCTATAAGTGCTTTTGCCGATCAGGAAATCTTGGATGAAACTACAAAAGCTTTACATTCGATGGAGACTTTGTTGGATTTAAGTATAGAAGAACGGCTTAAATATGCATCTGAAATCACTTCTAGGATGTCTACAGAAAAAAAAATTGCCAGAAGGAACTTAATGCTTTGGACAACATGGTGGCGAGCAGTACTATTTGATAAGCAGGACGTTTTGGGTACTGAAAAATCTGGGTTAACATTCGAATCATCGCATTCAGCTGCGAGTACTTTATCGGTTTTGCAAATTTGTAATGCAATAAAATCTATTCAAAAAGCTTCTTGTTATCTGGAAAGAAATGTCAATCCACGTCTCATTTTTGAACAACTTATGCTGGAACTTCCTAATCGACGCTAGATAATGCAGATTGGTCTTACATTAAATATACTGATATCTTTTTTGATACTTATGTAGGATGTTTGACTCTTGGAAAGAATGGAAACAATTCTTCCAGAATTTTTCTTTCGTTAAAAATCGAATATGGATGTGATATAGGAGACTTGGGATTAGATCTCAATTCCATATGGGCTTCTTGAGGAGTTTCCACTGCCTTTCCGTGATTGCAAATTGTGTACGCGCTGCTGACATTATTCCCACGCATGAGTTACTCCTCATAGACTGTGGAATTATGTGGTCCAACGTTAGAACTCCAGGTTTACTACCACAGTATTGGCACCTCTACCATTTAACATAAATTCTGCTTTTCCAAGACTGAGCAGAATTAAGGCACGTTGGGTATTATAGATATTTAGAGGTTGATACTCCTAGTTTAAAATCAGAACTGGGTCATAGAGCATAATAACTTTTAATTATTAGTCAGATATTTCATCTAGTATTTCCAATGCTACACTAAAATCAGTAGGTACAAATCCCAGTGCGTTGTTAGGGAGTGAAGTAGTTATTTCAGTAAATATAGATACTATTTTTGATTCGGAAAGAATTGTTTCCATTCCTTCCCTTGCATCTTCGACGTTTATTATGTTTCCCCCTACATCGACAACCTTATAGATTTGAGAATTGGTTTGTCCTATATTAGGGATGTTTTTTGTCAAATCAGACACTTCAAAATTGTAAGTAACTCTGGATATACCTAAAATAATAGTGCTGCATATAGCTATGCCCATTACAGCACCTAGTAATAATCCTCCCAGTCTGTCTACCATACTAGATATACCGAGTGTTAGGAATGCTAGGAGTGGTTTTACTATTTTAGTTATTTTAGGAGATATTGCTACTGCCGTAATCACGATTAGGGAGTAAAATATAACAGTGAATGCAGTGTGACTGGAAAGGGAATCACCAAAAAGTTCAGCTATATCGCTACTATATTGGGCTGCTATAAGCCAACCTAATATAGCAGCAGCAGCGCTAAAAGATGCTTTTATAAGGCCGATTCGAATGCCTGTAAAAGCACATACAAATAGGATTATAACTAACGACACATCAAATAAATTCAAAGATGCTCCCAGGACAATGAATTAAATTTTAAGTTTAGCACAAGAGAATCTTGATACTACATTCGATGGGGTGTTGCTGATATAAATTTCACTTGTATTTGCATCGTTTAATCTTTTCAATATTTTGGGTCCTTTGGAGATGGATTTACCAACCCGGCTCCGAGAGAAATTGGAATTAATTTAAGGAGCTCATTGACGGTCCAGGGAGTATCTCTTTGTATGCTTTTTGTGATTTTCCTTTTGGGTATGTGAGATATCGACCATCCACCAGTACTTATTACTTTCCCTGTTATATTTCCCCCTTTGTGAGTACATAAATATAGGATTTTAACCGCGTTGTTTTCAGGGCTCATTGCTTCTTCCGGCTCCGGTGATTGGAACAATTCTGCTGCTCCCACACCACTTATACCGGAATCTTCCGATCTTGCGAGTTCCTTAACACTATTTGGAACTGATGCCATCATTCGGGTATGGGCGATTGGATAGACTGCATTAACACTTATTCCGTATGGGGAGAGTTCATTTGACAATGATCGAGTTAGTCCTACAATTCCTTCTTTGGCTGAAGAATAATTCGCCTGCCCAGCAGATCCCAGTCCAGAACTGGATGCAAAAAGAACTATTCTTCCGTATCCATTATCTTTCATGTGAGGGACACAGTTTTTAATCATATTAAATGTGCCGTACAAATGGACTTTAAGTACATCATCCCATTCATCTTCACTCATGTTGAATACCATTCTGTCACGTAGTATGCCTGCAGCATTACAGAGTATATCCACTCTTCCAAATTTGTTAATTGCTAAATTCACAATTTTTTCGGCTGATGTAAATTCACTAACAGAGTGGTGACTAGCAGTGGCGATACCACCTGAATCAATAATTTCTTTAACTACAGAGCTGGCAGGTGATTCAGATGATCCGGTTCCATCAATGTTGCCGCCGTAATCGTTAACTACTACCAATGCTCCTTCTTTAGCCATCATCAATGCGATAGCTCTCCCTATTCCCCGTCCTGCACCTGTGACGATAGCTACTTTTTTATTCAGTCTTTTCCTCAATTTGACTCCTATGGACCATATATTCTGAGTAGTAATCAGTTTTTTAGCGGGCTATTCTTGCCCGAAAGTGTAATGCATTACACTTTCTAAATCACTCAAGGAAAATGGACCTAAATTATGTGAGCTTCGATCTGGCGACGGTGTTGAATATAGGTGGATGCTATCATTTTTTGTTCCAAATACCTGTCCATTAATGTTCGGAACAGTTTCCGTAGATAAAAGTACGCATAGAGCTGCTGCATTATCGATGTTTAAAGGGAATTTTTGATTTAAATGTCTGGTATTTTTCTTCGATGCAGGTTGGGCAGTATCTATTATTGCCAAATTTTGAGGTATGGAGATCGCGTTGCAAGTCACTCCATATTTACCTAAGTCTCTAGCTATAGTTCTCGTCAAGCCAACTATGGCTTCTGAAACTGCCGCATTGTTCACTCCCCCGTTTTCATCAACTCCTGCATCTGAGGTAAAATTTACAATTCGCCCAGATTTCTGCTCTCGGAATATCGCTGAGGCATGTTTTATAGGGTTGAATGTTCCCTTGAGATGGGTTTTTACGACCTGATCAAATTCTTCTGCATTAATCTCGGAGAATTCATATTTCGTATGAAGGGGGGTGCAGTTAATTAGAATATCCAAAGATCCGTAAGTTTTCATGGTTTCAGACACCATGTTTCTTACGGAATCAAAAGTAGATGGGTTTTCGTAGGACGAAACGGCATTTCCTCCGTGATTCTTGATATCTTCTACTATCACATCTGCAATATTATTAGCATCCTTTGTGATACTAGTATGATATTGATGGTGGTTAATTACTAAAGATGCACCTTCTTCAGATAGCATTGATGAGATACGTTGCCCGATAGGAACTCCTGCGTTAACAACAAGAGCGACTTTGTTTCTAAGAAGATTTGGCATAATTTCCCCTTAATATTTACCTAGGCAGGGTTCCTAGTTTATTATTCTATAAGGTTACCGTGGGCGTCTATTGGAACTAAAGGGCAATCCAAATCTTGTAGTTCTCTCTCCACGATTGCTCTGTCTCCAACTACGACTATAGTTAAATTTTGATCATATATTTGTTCAGAAGCCACTTTATTAATTTCATCCAGCGTAATTGCCGTAATGTTCTCTAGTAGATGTGAGTAATAATCGTCATCTAATTGGAATGAGGCAAGAAGTCCAAGTTGGCTGGCTATTTGTCCCTGAGTTTCGAATCGCGAGGGGAATCCTCTCACAATTCCATTTTTGGCAGTCTCTAACTCTTCTTGACTTATTGGCCTACCTCCCTTCAAATCAGAAAATTCTTTGATTGTTTCTACGACTGCTTCTTTAGTAACTCCTGTTTGCACTGACCCCCCAGCCAATATTAGCGATGATTCTTTATACCAATCGATTGATGAGTAGTAACCGTAACTGTAACCTTTGTCTTGGCGAAGGTTTAGAAAAAGTCTTGCCATTGCATGACCACCAAACATGTAGTTTAGAAGAGTTACAGCATAATAGTTAGGATCATGACGATTGATTGTTAAGTGGCCTGCTTTAATAACAGACTGCGCAGCACCGGGTTTGTCGCAAAGATATACTGTTGTTGGCTTAAGTTTGTTTCCGCTGATTTGATCAAATGTTTCAGATGTTGATGCCGATGAATTCCAATTACCAAAATACCTATCGGCTATCGGAACAATGTCTTTTTCTTTCAGATCACCAACCAGGATTAACGTCGCTCCTGTAGGTCCGTACTCGTTTTCGAAATGTTTATATAAATCTCTACGTGTTATGTTTTCAATAGAATCTGTAGTCCCAAGGAGTGGCTTACCATACTTACTTCCAACACCACATATTAGAGATCTGGATGCTCTATTCGCTATGTAAACAGGGTCGTCTGACATCCTTTTGAGGTCTGCTGCTCGTTCCTTTTTTACACGTCCAACTTCGCGTTCTGGAAAAGTTGGGTTAGTTATTATGTCAGAGAAGATTTCCAGTAATTCTGAAGTATGAACAGTCAATATTTCAGACGAAAATATTGACTGTTCCTTACCTGGATATGTGTTAATGTGGGTGCCAAGGAATTCTATTTCTCTAGATATCTGCTGGCTGGTGCGATTTGTTGTGCCTTCGACGAGCGTGGTAGCAGTGAGGTTTGATAGCCCATCTTTGCCCAATGGATCTAAAATTCCTCCTGTAGGAAAGATTACACTAGTTACCACCAGAGGTACTTCAGACTTCTTTAAATATAGAATATTTAAACCGTTTGCCATTTTATATCTTTGAGGCACGGGAGGATTGAAGGTTTTAGTGTTCGTAGAAAGTGGCATTATTGATCTATCAACAGTGCTGATAGATGTAGACTTTTCTTTTTCAGGCAAAACGCTCAAATTAACTCGATTGAGGCTCAGAAATCTTCTGGCAGCTACAGAGATATCTTCAGGTGATACCGCACGGTATTGATCTAAATATGTATTAATAGACGAGGGATTTCCGTTAAATACATTAAAATGATTTAACTGGTCAGCAATTCCTCCGAATCCTCCAGATAATTCGAGATACTTTACGTGGTCGCTTTCAATACGGTTTATAGCTCTATCCAATTCTCGTTGTGAAGGCGGCTTTTGTTGTATTTCATATATTGCTGATTCAATCAGCTGTTGGCTTTCGAGAAGAGTATGTGAAGGGCTTGCTGTGACTTCTATACTGAATTCACCGGAGATTTCCCTCGAAAAATGCCCTACCCTTACCTGTCTTGCTACTTGCTTTTCGTAAACCATTTCAGAGTGCAATCTTGAACTTTTACCATCACCAAGGATTGTTGCAAGTATATCTAAGGGTGGTTCAGAGTTATCAAATATAGGAACACTTGGCCAGACCAGTGATAGTCTAGGTAACTGTATCCTATCAGTAATTGCCAAACGTGTTTCTCCAGAAAGACTAGAATCCATGCGTGTCATATGTTCGATTTCAGGTCCTGGCTTAATGTCATTAAAATATAGACGGATCATATCTTCAGCATCTACACGATTAAAGTCTCCTGAGATAGCTAAACTGGCATTCGATGGTGAGTAAAATTTTCTAAAGAAGTCTCGGACGTCGTCAAGGCTAGCAGCATCTAAATCTTCTTGAGACCCTATTACTGGCCAATTGTATGGATGGGGAGGAGGGAAAAGTAACTCTTGAATTCGTAGGTCAGCCATGCCATACGGTCTGTTCTCATAGCTTTGCCTGCGCTCATTTTTTACTATATCGCGTTGTACATCGAATCTCTCCTGATCTAGAGCATCCAGCAGGAATCCCATTCGGTCTGATTCTAGCCAAAGAGCTAGTCCAAGATGGTTTGCAGGAACCGTCTCCCAATAGTTGGTCCTGTCAGCGGTTGTAGACCCGTTCAACACCCCTCCTATTTCTTGGATAGGTTCAAAATAATTACGGTTGTGATTTTTAGATCCTTCGAACATCATGTGTTCGAATAAGTGGGCGAAACCAGTTTGTCCAACGACTTCATTTTTGGATCCGACATGATACCAAACGTTTACTGCTACTGTAGGCAGCGAATCATTTTCGTGAAATATTACATCTAGACCGTTCGACAGTGTGATTTTTTCATATGAAATCTCGAACATAGAATCTCCATTCATAGGATGTTGTTCTGTTCCTAGAGTGATTATAGCATCGTATGATAGTTTGATTTTGTATTTAGGGTTCGACGTTAACCGGTGTAATGTAACTACACGGGTTTTTGCTTCAATGTGCTATTTAATGTACCATTAAAGGGCTACTTTACTTCAACTCCAGTATATATCTACGGAGGATTCATGGGTTCTAGGTGGTTGAGAAATGGTTTTATATATCTTCTAATAGCGGTTGCTGTGGTCGCCATCGTCTTTACTCTTTTTTCTGATGTTAGTGATTCCTCAGAGATACCGATAAATGAAGTCATTTCAATGGCTAATAGAGGTGAGATAGATACGATAGAAGTTCAAGGAGATAAATTACATGTGTTGACTACAAGAGGTGACACATTTGTATCTAACAAAGAAGAAGGAACTAGTATCGTAGAAATGATAGAGGCCTCTGATGGTACCTCTTCAATGTTGAGTCCTAACATCGTTTCTAAGGGATCTAGCGGATTAGGGAGCTTCTTAGGGGTATTGATTAATTTTCTCCCATTAATATTTTTCGTGGCGGTCTTATTCTTCATGATGCGCCAGGCTCAAGGTAATACTAGTCAGACTTTTAATTTTGGACGTAGCAAGGCTCGTATGCTAGTGGGTGATCAACCCAGTGTTACTTTTGACGATGTGGCAGGTGCGGATGAAGCCAAGGCTGAATTGCAAGAAGTTGTGGAATTTCTAAAATTCCCGGACCGTTTTTTGACTCTAGGAGCCAGGATTCCTAAGGGTGTTTTACTCGTTGGTCCACCAGGCACCGGTAAAACTTTGTTAGCTAGAGCCGTCGCTGGTGAGGCAGGAGTTCCATTCTTCTCAATAAGTGGAAGCGAGTTTGTAGAGATGTTTGTTGGAGTGGGAGCTTCAAGAGTCAGAGATCTTTTTGACCAAGCTAAACGTAATTCACCTTGCATTGTTTTTGTGGACGAGATTGATGCTGTTGGTAGGCATCGTGGGGCGGGTTTAGGTGGTGGACACGATGAGCGTGAGCAGACCCTCAACCAGATATTGGTAGAAATGGATGGGTTTGATACTAATGTGAATGTGATTGTTACAGCTGCTACAAACCGCCCAGATATTTTGGATCCGGCTCTTTTGCGCCCTGGCAGGTTTGACAGGCGTGTAACATTGGATAATCCGGATATAAAGGGTCGTACGGAAATTCTTAAAGTTCATTCCAAGGGTAAACCTCTTTCAGATGAAATAGATATGGAGGCTATCGCTAAACAAACTCCAGGGTTCAGTGGAGCTGATCTGGCTAACTTGGTGAATGAATCAGCAATACTGGCAGCTAGGAGAGAGCAGAAAGAGATCACTTACGACGAGTTCGTTGAATCTATAGACAGAGTAATGCTTGGGCCTGCCAGAAAATCTAGGCTTATAAGTGTAAAAGAGAAAGCAATAACTGCTTTCCATGAGGCTGGCCATGCACTTGTCGGTCATCTCTTGCCGCACGCGGATCCGATTAGCAAAGTTACTATCATAGCTAGGGGAGCCACTGGTGGACATACCAGATCTCTTCCTGATGAGGACCGTCATATGTGGACACTTAATCAGTTTAACGACATGATGGCCATGGCGATGGGTGGTCGTGTAGCAGAGGAAATTGAATTCGGGGTTGAAGAAATAACTACTGGTGCAGGTAACGATCTTGAACATGCTACTAACATTGCACGTACTATGGTAACCAGATACGGGATGAGTTCCAAGCTAGGTCCGCGTACGTTTGGTAAGAGAGAAGAGATGGTGTTTCTAGGAAGAGAAATATCGGATCAACGTGACTACAGTGATAGTGTCGCTGAATCGATTGATGAGGAAGTACATAGGTTAGTTGAGACTGCGTATAAGAGTGCTGAAAAGCTACTGAAAACTAATAAAGACAAGCTCACTGAACTGGCTAATTACCTGATAGAGAATGAAACTGCTGAAGGGGATGTCCTAAATTCTCTTTTCGAGGCAGATTCTGGTGTGGAGCTTGTCAATAGTTCTGTAGAATCATCATCAGATAAGCATAGAACTAAATCCAAGTCGCCTAATCCAAAATCAACTCCACGTAATAATCCTAAGTCTACTTCTAAGCCTTCTACGGCAACAGAATAACGTTAGTGTTTTCCCTCACCGTATTGGGATACGTTTTTGTCGCTTGCTTTTAAAATGTATTTGGAAGGTTGATTTGACCTATACAGCTAGCGTTAAATAAGTATTTTGATTATGATCTGCTACTAACATCCAATTTTACTGTCATAGCGGAGTGGGAGGTTGAGTTGAAAATAGCGGTTTATCAAGGTCACCAAAAATTTAGTATAGAAGACGTTCCAGTGCCCAGCCCAAGTAGAGGTCAATTATTGGTTAAGGTGAAGTATTCAGCTATATGCGGGACTGATGTACATGGGTTTCTATACGATGTTGTCCCTCCAGGTACAGTTATGGGGCATGAATATTCTGGTGTTATCGTCGAAATTGGTGAAGGGGTAACGAAATGGTCTGTCGGAGATCGTGTTGTGGCTGGTGGTGTCCCTCCGCAAGGTAAAGAGGCTCGATATATATCTAACCCCAGATTCAATTATCGTGAATTAGGATATGCTATTTCACATAGAGGTTATGCTGAATATTTAGTTATGGAAGATTGGGAGCCTACTAAAATACCTGATGGAGTATCTGATGAAGCTGCTGCATTGGCTGAGCCGTCTGGGGTGGCTGTCAGAGCAGTACGTAAATCGGAATTACGATTAGGAGATACGGTAGGTGTAATAGGAGCGGGTCCTATTGGATTATTCACCATTCAGGCTGCAAAAGCCGCTGGAGCCTCCGACGTATATGTTTCTGAACCAGTGCCAGCCCGCCGTGAAGCAGCACTAAATGCTGGTGCGTCTGGGGTTTATGATCCCAGTGATATGATTGAATCAGTTGTAGCTGCTACTGATGGACTCGGACCTCACGTAGTCTTTGAATGCGTTGGAATTGGGCGCACCTTGGATCAATCATTGGATATGGTCAGGCAGTTTGGTCAGGTTGTTCTCGTCGGTGTGGCCTGGGAAGAAACTCCCGTTTTACCTGCTAATTGGATGGCTCGGGAAGTCAAATTGCAAACTACATTTGGTGCTCGCCCCTCCGACTACGGTATGGCACTAAAATTAATAGATGATGGCAGAATAGAGATAGACCACATGGTTTCTAATGCAGATGTGATACCTTTAGATGGTATACAGAGAGCATTTGAGGATTTAGTTAATCCATCTACTCAAGTTCAGGTTCTTATAAAACCAGATTCTTAGAGTGTATTTACACTAAGTTGCATAATTTCAAAGTCCGTAGGCCAGTTGATTGGGTAAATTCCTATCCGCGTTTATCGCCCTCAATCACATTCCGCACCTTACCAACTCTATCCTGTAACCATTCATAGATCATCCAAAGATCTGTTCCGATTGAGAAATGTTTAACTCCCATTTCAAGGTATTTTTCTGCGTGTTCTAGGCCTGTTTCTACTCGTGGTTGGATCCCTTTATTTAACGCTGTTTCATATATATGGTCTCCGATTTCAGACATCTCTGTATCACTCAACTCTCGTGGCTTTTCTACACTCATCGCATAGTCGTTTCCTCCAAAAACTACCATGTCTATTCCAGACACAGACAGGATTGAGTCTAAGTTTTTTTACTGCCTCATCTTTCTCTATCATTAATGCAATAACACAGTCTTCCAATGACTGTACGTATTCTGAAGATCCACTTTCCATTCCATACTTGGCAAACCGACAGTCGGCAGAACCGAAGGATCCTTTAGTTAGTGGTGATTCAGCTCGTACGGACGCAATACATTCTTCAACTTCTGCCGCATCGTGAACATCAGAAAATAATATGCTTTGAAAGCCTGAACCGATGGCTCTTTGAGCAACAAATGCTCGGTTCTCACGGTCAACTTTAATCATTCCAGACATTTCATGAAGTTCCAAAGCGCGACTGAAGTGGTCGAGCTCTGATAAAGAATACGGACCATATTCAGCTACAAATTCAATACAATCTACTAGTCCGGTTAATCCAATTATTTCTACTACATCAGGTGATGTAGTCATTGCATGAGTTCCAATTGTGAATTTGTCGTCGTCAAGTGCATTCCTTAGTTTGTTTTGTCGCATTTACCACCCAACATTTTGTATATATTTTTAGTGAAAATGGTGGGGAAGGGGAGACTCGAACTCCCACGCCTTGCGGCACGTGGTCCTAAACCACGCTCGTCTACCAATTCCGACACTTCCCCAGTACAAATTTTGGATTATAGGTTTAAATAATTAACTTAATATTAAAACCCTGCCTTTTTGTCACAGACGTACAAGAAGGGTTCATTTGTCAAATACCTTCGAAGATTTTCCTCAAATATTTTTCGGCGGCCCTCCCACATTTCGGGCGTTAGCGCGGACGCATGCGGGGACACGATCACATTTTCCATGTCCCAGAACGGACTTGTGGTAGGGAGCGGTTCAGTCACAAAAGAATCTATGGCAGCTCCTGCAAGTTTTCCAGATTTAAGAGCCTCTATTAGGGCTTGTTCATCGGCTATACCACCTCTTGAAATTAGAATGAAATAGGCACCATTTTTCATAAGTCCTATTCGTCTACTGTCTATTATTCCAAGTGTTTCTGGAGTTAAGGGTGCCGCGATTACAAACCAATCAGAAATTTCTAACATTTCATCTAATTTGTTAAGATTCCAGAGATGATCTATCCCTTCAGGGATGTTTCCATTATTCCTTTCTTTGACAACGTCGGGATGTTTGTCCACGGCATAAACATTCATGCCGAAACCATGGGCTCTTTTTGCGATTTGAGATCCTATATCACCGGCGGCAAGTATTCCAATAGTTTTACCATTTAATCCTAGGAGATTGTTGTATTTGTTTGTATCCCAATAATGGTTTTGTTGATCTTCCCACTGTTCTCTAAGCCTGTGTGCGATCGTCAATATCATTCCCATGACATGGTCAGCCATAGGAGGAGCGTGAGGTCCTCTACAATTAGTAACAATAATATCACTGTCAGATAATTCAGGTGTGCCAAATATTCCGTCATCGATACCGGTTCCAGGAACGTGTAACCATTTCATGTTTTTAGCTGCTAGGAACACTTCTCTTTGCGGCCATCCATGATAGACTTCTGCATCAACCACTTGGGTGAGTTGTTCTTCGTTAGATCCGCCTGCCTCGAAAGTGATATCAGGAAAACGCGATCTTAATTGTTCGATAAAAATCTCGTCGTCTTTCCTGATTGGTCCACCATGTCCTGCCATTAATACCTTCATTCAGTTTTCCTCCCAGAGACTCTATGCTCCATTTGAGTTTATCATTTCTGCGGTTTCTGTTATAGGAAAATCATACTTTTGTGTAGTCATAGTAATTCTATCAACATTCTGACATATCTTTGAGAGAAAGATGAAGCTCTTCTGATACTGAATCATCCTGTTCTGTACTTAGGGCAGATAGTAGTGCTTTTCGTGTTATTACACCCCCGATTTTACCTAGTGCCCATGCAGCATGGAGTCTCAATAGAGGTTCGGACGAATTTAGTATGGTAATCAATGGAGGTACTGCGATTGGATTACCTATGTTTCCAAGAGCTATACATACGTTTCTTTTCAGTCCGATAAGCTTAGCTCGTTTTATGGGACTGTTCCGGAACCTATTTCTAAACGATTCCTCACTCATATAGAGTAGGGGTATAAGTTCTGGTGATGACAGATCCTGACGTTGTTCGAAGGCAGGTTCGGATCCTGCTAAAGCTTTGATGTTGGGTGGGCACACTTCTTGGCAGATATCGCACCCAAAAACCCAGTTGCCAATTAAATGCCTCATATCTCTAGGAACTACCCCTCTTAATTCTATGGTATAAAACGATATACATTTTGTATTATCTATTGTGTAGGGTGCGACTATAGCGTTTGTAGGGCAATCTATGATGCATTGAACACAGGATCCACAGTTTTTCTTAAGTGGTATGTCTGGTTTGAGTCTTAAATCAGTTATTATTTGTCCTAGTAAAACCCAAGAACCGTGTGATTGAGTAATGATGTTGGTGTTTTTGCCAAACCACCCAACTCCGGCCCTTTCCGCGGCTGCTCGGTCATTCATAGGTCCATCGTCTACAAAAATGCGACACCTGACAGGTTTACCTGCGATTACAGGTATTTGTTCTGAAAATTTACGTAATTTCGGTTTAAGGATGTTGTGGTAGTCTAAGCCTCGTGCGTATCGAGCAATTTTACCTCTAGGTACGGTCGATTCTTGTATCTCGTCATTCTCTGTTGATAGATATCCGACTGCTACAGAAATTATAGATTTAGCATCTGGTAAGAGAACCTCAGGATGATTTGCTTTGCGAACTCGATCCTTGGTGTACCAGGGTAGGCCATCCATAAGACCGCGATCTAATCTCTCTATGGTCGCTTTTTCATCTCTATAGAAGGGTTCAGGTGAGGTTATACCAACTGTATTGAAACCAAACGATAGTCCGCAGTCTTTAATTTTCTTTTCTATTGTGTGCATAGTCAGGGGATCGAAACCTGTAGTTGTACCCACCATAATCTTGGCAGACTGCATTAGAACTAGATGTGACTGGCAGCAGTGCGGTTACAAAGACACTAGAACGTTTGTTATCTGATCAAAATACTCCGTGGAAATAATAAGCCGTATTGAGTCAAATTAGTCATTATATTAAAGGGAACAGTAATTTATTTCTGAGCAGTCTTGTTTAGATCAGCACCTGCGGTGAACCCGACTCGCTTATGAGCTGGAACGGTAATCAGGCCCCCGGCTTGATTACCCCTAATTGGCTTAACCTTTCGGGCTTTTACGTTCCTGATTGAAAAAGATCCGAAACCAGTTAGAACAACTCGATCACCGTTAGCCAAAGCCTCTTGAATACTGTTCAGGACAGCATTTAGCGCTGCTTCTCCTTGGGCTTTAGATCCGTCGAGTTTAGTGGCTACCCTTCCAGTCAAATCGCTCTTACGCAACGTGGCCATTTAACGATGTGCCTCCTCAGATATGGAATTGAGAGACATCTTACAAAGCTGATATTATAAGATGCCCGTTTTTTACAACTTGGCCGATGGTATGTGTAATTGGGTTTCATGTCAAGTATGTAGGTATATTTATTAATAGTTATTTAACTCTAGATCAAGAATTCAGTCTTTGTTCAGGATGAAACGGACTGTGGCTAGGGGTATACTGTCTAAGTTGGATCAACAGGCCAAGATTTAAGTGATGGGATGATATGTTTCAGTCAGTCTGTGATGTTAGTATTATTAGAATAACTGGAACATCAAAATATGATGGTGAATTGCAGACATTTTAGTTCATAATCCTGGAGGGGCAATATAGATGTCAAAAATGCGTGGTATAAGAGGTGCAACAACATCTGACAGTAACTCTGTCGAAGATGTATCTGAAGCCACATCAGTATTGCTTAATGAAATACTAAGTAGAAACTCAATAATGGCAGACGATATTGCTGCGGCACTGTTTTCCACAACTGACGATCTGAATTCTATGTACCCGGCCAGTGTGGCAAGGGTTAGTTTAGGTTGGGAACACGTTGCACTAATGGATGTTCAGCAAGCTAAAGTTCAAAATGAAGTAGCATTATGTATCAGGGTACTATTACTAATTAATACAGACAAAGATGCGAAAGATTTAAATAACGTTTATTTGAAAGGTGCTGTCGGCCTACGGGACAATAATGATTGTTAATGTTCATGTTCTTTTATGATAGCTAAGAGATGCTGATACCAGCACTCATTAGTGTAATAATTATTACGTGTGTGGAGAAGAAGACTTGATGGAAATAGTAATAGGATGAGTTCAATAATCATATATTTTGTATCGTATATAAGTGATGAGTGTAGATAGATTTCTGGTTTCACATACCCCTAGCCGAGAATCTGCGGTTGCTGTCGGTGTGTTTGATGGCATGCATCTTGGGCACAAATATTTGATGTCTCGTTTGTGTTTAGAAGCACGACGTTCCAGATTGTCTAGTGGAGTTGTGACTTTTTCCAATCACCCTGCATCTATTTTGAAACCCGGATTTAACACTGAGTATTTAACTCCACTAGATGATCGAATAAATATGCTTCATGAAACCGGAGTTGATTTTGTAGCGCCGATACGATTTGATGCTGATCTGAGTCGTTTGCCTGCAGCAGAATTCGCTGGTTTATTAAAAAAGTATTTAAAAATGTCATTGTTAGTAGTAGGCGATGATTTTGCCATGGGTCGTGATAGAGAAGGTGATATAAGTGTATTGTCTGAAATTGGATCTGATATTGGTTTTAATGTCCTGGTAATTGATTCCGTTTCAGATAGTGTGGGGGGTGCTATAAGGAGTACAGAAATTCGTCGCAATCTCGCATTTGGGAAAATAGATGAAGCGAATAAATCCCTTGGGAGAAATTTTACTATAAAAGGATTTGTAGTAAAGGGGCATGGACGTGGATCTGATTTAGGATTTCCTACTGCTAACTTGAGCATCCAAAGTGATATGGTTGTACCTCAAAATGGAATTTATGTTACGTGGGCGTGGATTGAAGGTAGGCGTTATATGTCAGCTACTAGTATAGGGGTAAGGCCAACGTTTGGGGATAATGATATTGCGATAGAATCCCACGTACTCGATTTTGATCAGGATTTATATGACAAAGGAATGGAGTTGGAGTTCGTGTCGCGTATTAGGGAAGAGAAGAAATATGATTCAATACATGAGCTCCAGGAGCAGATAGGTAGGGATGTTCAAGAGGTTAAAAAAGTGCTTTGCAAGGGGGAGTGATTTTGATAAATATATTCTTAAACACAGGACCCGGGATAGCAAAATTTAGTATAGAAATCGGATGGAATAACTCGTTTTGAAAGAAGATATAAACCGAAAGTTACTGAAACGTTCTGTAGCTGAGGTTATAGTAGAGGAAGAGTTAATCAAACTCCTAAATACAGGACGTTCGCTACGTCTTAAGATGGGTTTTGATCCAAGTGCTCCTGATTTACATATGGGTCATGCAGTAGGACTTCGGAAGCTTCGGCAATTTCAAGAAATGGGACATCAAGTTGTTGTGATAGTAGGAGACTGGACAGCTCAGATAGGTGACCCTAGCGGTCAGTCTGTTACGAGGCCCGTACTGACGGCTGATCAAGTTAATAGAAATGCTGAGACCTACTTGGAGCAATTTTTCAGAATTGTACATAAAGATAGGACTGAAGTGCGCATGCAGAGTGAGTGGTTTGGTAATTTCTCTTTGACAGAAGTTATTAATTTGACCAGTCGTTTTACAATCGCACAGTTTCTAGCCCGGGACGATTTTTCTAAGAGGTTTGAATCTAATCAACCCATTGCTATTACAGAATTACTGTATCCACTTCTACAGGCATACGATTCAGTGGCTGTTAAGTCGGATGTGGAATTTGGAGGAACCGATCAGAAATTCAACCTCCTAGTAGGTCGGGAATTACAAGGGATGATGGGACAGATTTCACAGCAACTAGTAATGGTTCCAATTTTGCCTGGCACTGATGGTGTTCGTAAGATGAGCAAAAGTCTCGGGAATTACATATCACTAGATGATTCTCCAAATGATATGTATGGGAAGACAATGTCAATCCCTGATGCCTTGATAAGTGTGTATTTTGAATATCTAACCGACATTTCGGATATTGACCTTGAGGAGATTGAGGGGTGTCTTAACTCAGGAACTATTAACCCTATGGATTTAAAGAAAAAACTCGCGAATGCGTTGGTGTCACAGTTCCATGATTTTGAGTCAGCTCAAAATGCAGAGAGTTATTTCAGAGATATTGTCCAGAGAGGTAACCTTCCAAATGAAATCGAAGAGGTTACTATAGAAAAGGATCGAATCAAAACAATTGGTGATTTTCAGATCACTCAAATATTTCTTGATTTCGGATTAAAAATAGAGAGTGGTGTGTACGTTTCTGAAAGCCAGAAATTTAATGTTTTTATAGGTGATTTAGCGGTAGATATTACTCACTTAATGCATAACATCGGACTGGCTTCTAGTATTCGTGAGGCGCGCAGCCTGCTTGGTCAAGGTAGTATTTCAATTGATGGTCGTAAGATCAATTCGGACCACGATGGGCAACAGATGGTAATAGGTCTTAGGAATGGGAGTGTTATTCAGCGGGGTACGAGAAAATTTAAGAGGATTAAACTAGTTTAGTATATAGAAACTTTGATTTAGGAGGCATTTGAATTGAACTTGAGAATTCCAGGGCCCATTCCGGTTCCAGATGATATTTTGGATGTAATGTCATCACCTATGATTAATCATAGAGGATCAGATTTCAAAGATATACTCTATAGGGTTACTTCGAATTTGAAACAGGTTTTTGAAACTGAATCGGATATGTACATCCTTACATCTTCTGGTACAGGAGCTATGGAGGCAGCTGTTACAAACACTTTGTCTCCGGGTGACCAGGTGTTGTGTGCCTCAATAGGATCGTTTGGTAATAGGTTTGGCCAGATTGCTGAAACATTTGGTGCAAATGTAACTATGTTGAATTTTCCTGCTGGAACTGCTGTAGATTTGGACCGACTTCGGAATCAGTTGATGGAAGCCCCGGAGACAAAAGCCGTATTGGTAACGCATAACGAAACGAATACGGGAGTCACTAATGACCTTGAAGCTATATGTAGTGTTGTCAAAGGTGAATTTGACAAACTTTTGCTGGTAGATGGGATTAGTAGTGTCTGTTCAATACCACTTAGAACTGACGAATGGGGATGTGACGTAGTAGTTAGTGCTTCTCAGAAGGGATGGATGCTTCCTCCTGGTCTTGCTTTTATTAGCTTTAGTGAACGTGCTTGGTCAGCAAATGCTGAGGCTAAAATGCCCAGATTTTATTTCGACGTTTCACAGTACAAAAAATATTATGAAATGGGACAGCCGCCGTGGACTCCGGCACTATCCCCTATTTTTGCTCTTGACTATTCCTTAAGTAAAGTACTAGCTGAGGGAATAGGAAGTGTATATAAAAGGCACGTGGAAATAGCTCAAATGACTAGGGAAGGGATTAAATCACTCGGTCTTTCAATATTTCCAGATGAATCAATTGCCTCTAATACCGTAACGGCTGTCAAAGTACCAGAAGGAATAGATGCTGATCATATTAGGAAGATAGTTAGTTCGAAGGGTAATGTTATTCTAGCTGGTGCTTACGGTGAACTGACAGGGAAAATGTTTCGTATCGGTCATATGGGATATGTTAGTCCTCAGGAAATTAATCATATGCTTGAGGTGCTTGGTGAGGCTTTGCAAGAAATTGGTATCTCATAGGTTTACGATTCGCACTAATTGTGGTTTCGAGGTGTATATCATATTTAATAGTAATAGTGATTGATTGGGATTGCATTTGTCAGATCGTATTCAGTGAAAGTATTTTGGGTTTTTCGGTCATAATAGGGATGCAGACTAGATTTACAGTTGGATTGTAGTTGCGATAACATCGAAACGTGAATCAGAAACAAATCCGAAATTTTTGTATTATCGCTCACATAGACCACGGTAAATCTACGTTGGCTGATAGGCTTTTAGAGGCCACTGGGTCAGTTGATCCAAGAGAGATGGTTGATCAGGTTCTCGACAGTATGGAATTGGAAAGAGAACGTGGAATTACAATAAAGGCCCAAGCTGTAAGACTCCAGTACGTTGCTGATGATGGTATAGACTACCGTTTAAATTTAATAGATACTCCAGGTCATGTTGATTTTTCTTACGAGGTATCCCGAAGTCTCGCAGCGTGTGAGGGTGCTTTACTGGTCATAGACGCTACGCAGGGGATTCAAGCTCAGACGCTCGCTAATGTTTACCTAGCACTAGAACATGATTTAGAGATAATTCCAATAATTAACAAGATTGACTTAGATGCTGCAGAGCCTGACAAAGTTGCACAAGAGGTTATGCAGGCTTTTGGATTCAACCTGGACCAAATGATTTTTGCTTCGGCCAAGGATGGAGACGGGGTTAAGGATGTGTTGCAAGCTGTAGTTGATCGTGTTCCTCCTCCTACTGGGCAGAGAAATAATTCCCTCAGGGCACTTATATTTGATTCTCGATACGATTCTTACAAAGGGGTAGTTGCTTATATAAGGGTTTTTGATGGAATTATATCCAGGGGTAGTAGACTGCGCGTTATGTCTAATTCCGTTGAGAGTGAAATCTTAGAGATAGGATGCTTTAGGCCTGATCCTGTAGAAATTGGCGAATTGGAGGCAGGTGATGTTGGGTACGTGGCTACGGGACTAAAAGTAGTAGGGGACGTACCCGTAGGCGACACCATAACTTCATCCAGTGGTGGGGCATCAGTACCGATAGCCCCATATGAGCCATTAAAGCCTATGGTATTTGCGGGTTTATATCCGACAGATGGTCGTGATTACTTAAATCTTCGAGATGCACTTGAGAAACTTAGCCTCAATGATTCCTCGCTCAGTTTTCAGCCAGAGAGTTCTGTTGCGCTAGGCCCAGGATTTCGCTGTGGATTTCTCGGTCTACTCCATATGGATGTTGTTCAGGAGAGACTTGAACGTGAATATGAATTGAGCCTTTTGGCAACCTCCCCGGGAGTAAAATACCAGGTGCTTACAAAGGATGAAGAGATTCTAGAAGTGGATAATCCGTCTGGTATGCCAGAGACACAGTACATAGAAGAAGTACTTGAACCGTGGATAGATCTTTCTATAATTACTCCCGATAACTATATCGGACCTTTGATGGAACTTGTAACCAGTCGCAGGGGTGAATTCAAGAAAATGGATTACATCCAGCAAGATAACATGACATCAAGCGAGTCGACCAACTTTAATAAACCAAGTCGGTCTTACAATGTTAAGTCAAGAGTTATGATGGAATTTAATTTGCCTCTTGCAGAGATGCTTATAGATTTTTACGATCAACTTAAATCTAGGACGCAGGGGTACGCGTCTATGGATTATTCATTATCAGGATATCGGTCAGGGAAATTGGTTCGTTTGGATATTCTAGTAGCGGGGAATCCAGTTGACGCTCTTTCTGTAATAGTTGATAGGTCAGGAGCATATTCTCTGGGTAAGGATTTAGTAACGAAGCTTAAGGATCTGATTCCCAGGCAGATGTTCGAAGTACCGATTCAGGCATCGATAGGTGGGAAGGTACAAGCAAGAGAGACAGTAAAGGCTTTGAGGAAGAATGTCTTGGCTAAATGTTACGGAGGAGACGTAACTCGTAAACGTAAGCTTTTGGAACGACAGGCTGAAGGTAAGAAGAGGATGAAGCGTGTGGGACGTGTAGAAATTCCCCAAGAAGCATTTCTTAGTGTACTTAAAGTGAAGCGCTAAATTATTGTTTCCGAATTGAGTTGACCTAAAAGTTTTTCTTGACCACTCTTCTCTGCGGTTGTACCCTGATGGTGGGTCGTGCTAGGCGGGGAGATAGCGGTGCCTTGAACTCGCAATCCGCTCTAGCGAGGCTGAATTCCTCTTAGAGGTCGTAGCCTCAAGGTCTCTGTTCCTGGAGGTAGTGATGAGAGTTGGGTCCTGAGCGGCGGAAACCTGTAAACCCCGTCAGGTCCGGAAGGAAGCAGCGGTAAGTAGTGTTTTCTGGGTGACTTAGGTAAACCTGACTTGAGCTTCTTTTAGGTTCATACCTTTGAGGTGAGATCGAAGAGAGGTGCACGGCCTGCTTTTCCTCTCTAAGTTACTTTTTGTTAGAGTATCTAAATTTTACCTGTGAGAATAGTTCTTCATATATTTAAATATATCTTTGGTATTGGGTTATCAAAAGTGACTGTAAGATATCTGGTAGACGTCTTTCTTTAGCTGGATAGGTGTCTACTTTATGAATCAAAGAGGGGGAAACTTGTCAACGAAGTCTCTGGGACAGCATTTTCTTACAGATCGAGGAATAATAAGACGTATACTAAATGCATCGGAGCTAGATCTTAAAGACCATGTTGTGGAAATTGGTCCTGGCAGGGGGCATCTTACTGATGCTATAGCCGAAAGAGTAGGTAGTTTGATTGCTGTTGAAATTGATCAAAATCTTGTACGTGATTTGAATGAGCGTTTTATTGGTCAAACTAACGTGACAATATTCTCTGGGGACGCTAGGGAAGTTGATTTCAGTTTACTGACCAATACTAGTAAACCATATAAACTGGTTGCGAATTTACCGTATTATGCTGCAATGCCAATAATACGCAGGTTTCTAGGTTCTAGTCATAGGCCATCAATGATGGTGATTATGGTCCAAAGGGAAGTTGCTCATCAGATGGTAGCTCAGCCAGGTGATATGGGGTTAGTTTCTGTAGCCATTCAACTGTACGGTCGTCCTAAAATTATTGCACATGTATCCCCACGGTCTTTTCGACCACAACCTAAAGTAACGTCCACGATTGTAAGGATAGACCCATTTGATTCTCCGGTAGTTGACTTTGACAGGGAGGAGAATTTCTTTCGTATTGTAAAGGCTGGTTTTAGTGCGCCCAGAAAGCAATTGAGAAACTCACTAAAAAATGGTTTAAATATAGAATCAGACATTGTGGATAAATGGTTAGTGAAATCTGAAATTGATCCGATTAGGCGTGCCCAAACTCTCACTTTAGATGAATGGGCTCGTATGTATAAAATTTTTTACGAAATGGTGTAGGAAGTGTCAGTATTCAGAGTAACTGCTCCCGCTAAAATTAATCTAACGTTGGAAGTTTTGCGTAGGAGAGAAGATGGTTATCACGAAATTGCTTCAATCATCCAAACGATAGGATTGTTTGATGTACTCATGTTTGAATCTTCCGATCTACTAACCTTCTCATGTGACATAAAAGGGTTGTCTAACAATAGCAATATCGTTTTCAAAGCTGCACATCTGTTGAGGCAGGTAGCCGGGTACAGTATGGGTGCGGATATCCGTTTGAAAAAGGGGGTTCCAGTTGGTGCTGGATTGGGAGGGGGCTCAAGTGATGCGGCTTCTACTCTTAAAGCTCTCAACGAATTATGGTGTTTAGGGATGACAATTGATGAACTTTCGTCGTTGGCTATTCAATTAGGTTCAGATGTGCCATTTTTCCTCCATGGAGGTACAGCAATGGTAAGTGGGATAGGGGACGTAATACGTCGATTGCCATCGGCTGTACCAAAGTGGATTTTATTATGCTGTCCCGACATTAAGATTCCGGATAAGACAAAAACTATGTATTCAAAACTTTCTACTGACAGCTACACTGGAGGTCTTATTACACGTAAACTGGAATCCAGAATCAGGAACGGTGGTGATATGCCAGGGGAATTAATGTTTAATGTTTTCGATGAAGTCGCAGTTACGAATTTCATCGAATTACAGGAATATCGTAAAAAACTTTACATGCTTGGCTTAAGTGAGATTCATGTGGCTGGTAGTGGTCCTTCATTTTTTGTACCTTTACCATCCGAAAAAGCAGGAGTTAGGCTCAAGTCGCTTTTAGGTAATCAAGAAGACTGGGAAGTTTTTTTACTGCCTATCTGGACTTCTTCGGGGGAGCATGAATTACTATGAGCTACATTGTCGCAGGTACTTTTAGCGGGTTACTTATGGCATCAATATGTGGAGTAATTTTACCCGTGATACTTTTCCGCTTATATACCGACAAAGCTGTATCACTAGAACGTCTAGGCTTTAGGGGTAGGCCTGCAGTAATTATGGTGGGGGCAACCCTAATCTCTTACCCATTGTGGGTTATTGTGGGTATCTTATTTTCCCTACTTTACATGCTGTCTGTATCGTCTACAAATGATGCCGCGATTATAGCTTATAGGATTATTGTAATAGCCGTTGGTATAGCTGTTGTGGCCCCAATCATATTGTTACTTAAAAGAATGTTAGTAGTACTAATGCTTCTGGCATTAATATTTGTGGCAGATTTCAGTTTTCTCTTGCCGATGTTGTCGATATAGATGTTGCGTTTGACCATTTGTGTTAAATAAACCTAGTATTATACTAAGTGAAAAAGAATAGATTCGAGACGTGTGCTAGTGACTAATTTGTCAGGTAACGATAGTAGGCTGAAAGAATATATGGGTAGGAATGTGAACGTATGCTTGCTGAGTCAATTAATTATATTTTGTAAAAATGAGTTTCAATTTTAATGCTTTTTCAGCATGACCTTCATCCACTACAAGATGTCTGGGTGTCTCTTGACCTTGAAACTACCGGTTTATCGGCAGACTCAGACGAGATAATTGAAATAGGGGCAGTCAAATTCAAGGGCTATAATTCGATCGAAACATTCCAGTCTTTTGTAAACCCAAACCGTGAACTTAGTTCTTTCATTAGTAGCTATACTGGAATATCACAGGATCAAGTTGACAATGCGGTCCAATTTTCTTCAATAGCTCCCGGTTTAATTTCTTTTATAGGCAAAGCACCTATTGTTGGACATAATATTGCCTTTGATATTGGTTTTCTTTCTAGTAAAGGGCTTAAGCTATCTAATCCCCTTTGTGACACTTGGGATTTAGCATATGTTTTACTACCTGAAATACAGGAATATTCACTTTCTCGTTTGGCATCTACTTTGGGAATCAATCACCCGAGGCCGCACCGTGCTGTTGATGATGCAGTTGTGACAAGTGAAGTATTCAATAGACTTGTTCATATAGCCGAAGCTCTTGATTCGTCAGTTTTGGATGAAATGTCTAAGCTTGCAGCAAAATCAGACTGGGTCGTGTCATATCTACTGCAAAAATTACAGGTTTTTAGAGATAACCCTACGTCAGGTTTACAGAAAAGATATTCCGACCCAGGTGTTGCTGGAATGGATTTAAGTGACTTACGTAGTAGATTTCAGCACCAGGCTTCGTTAAAGCAGAATAGTAATTCCAAGGATATAGATGTTGAGCAATGTGTTGCGTTACTATCAAAGGGTAGCCATCTTTCAACAACGATGCCAGGATTTGAGGAGAGAGTAGAACAATTTGCTATGGCGCGGTCTGTCTGTGAAGTTATTAATGGAGGAGGCAGACTAATTGTTGAAGCGGGTACAGGAGTTGGTAAATCGCTCGCTTACCTGGTACCTGCAGTCATGTACGCTTTGTTGAACAATAAACGTGTATTGGTTTCTACAAACACAATTAACCTGCAGGAGCAGTTACTTACTAAAGATATTCCTGCAATGATAGAAGGACTAGATTCTGCTGGTGTGATTTCCATGGATGAGCTTAAGTACTGTGTTCTCAAGGGTAGGAATAATTACTTATGCTTGAGACGGTGGTTTAATCTGAGTACATCTGAAGGACTATCAGAAGACGAAGCGCGAATATTGTCTAAGATTTTAGTTTGGCTTCAATCTACTGAGACTGGAGATAGGAATCAGCTAAATTTGGGTTCCAGAAATGCATCTTTGCCTTGGAACAGGTTGTCTGCGCAAGGAGCACAAGAGTGTATAGGTGTGAGTGGCGTTTGTTTTCTTAGAGCAGCTAGGGATCAAGCATCAGCATCCCATCTGGTTATAGTGAACCATGCTTTACTGATGTCAGATATAGGTTCTTCAAGATCCCTTCTACCAGATTATGACATTCTGATAGTTGATGAAGCTCACCATTTAGAAGATCAGGCCACAACTCTTCTTGGTTTTGAGTTGGGTCAGCGAGGGATAGACGAACATCTACAAACCATACTTGGTGAGCAGAGTTTAATGAATAAGGCCTTATCAGCCACATCGAGGCCAGAAATAGCAGAAAGTCGGCGTAAAGATATTGGGGACGCAATCGAACAAGTTAATGACGCTATACCTCAATTGCGTGAGAACATCGCTTTAATGTTTGCGCAAATAGATTCTCTAGTTAGTGATCAGGATGACAGGGCTAGGTTCAATGAAAAGCGAATAACAATCTCTACCCGCAGTCAGCCGGACTGGTCGCAGTTAGAAATTCAATGGGAAAACGTCGACGTTTTACTTGATAATTTACAATCTCTTGTTTCAACTTTTCTTAATTCAATGCAGGGGTTAGATGAAGCTGGAATACATGACTACGAAAGTATCATTTCGGAAACGGGAGCGTTTTTACAATCCAACAATGAAATCAGGGATCGTCTTAGGCAGTTTATCCCTAATCCTGAGAAAGATACAGTGTATTGGACGACTAGGTCACGTAGATCTAATGATTTGATTCTTCGTGCCGCGCCTCTACATGTAGGTTCGGAATTGGAAAAAAGATTATTTTCGCAAAAGGAAACGGTCGTTCTTACAAGTGCTACTCTTAGTACAGAAGGCAGCTTTGATCATATTGTCGAACGTACAGGTTTCTCTAATGCTAAAGAATTGTTGTTGGGCTCACCTTTCGACTATCCTAATTCAGCATTGATGTGTGTTCCAACTGATGTACCAGAGCCTAGTTCGAAAGAATACCAATCTGCTATAGAGCAAACTATAGTTGATTCGACTATAGCGGCAGACGGTAGGAGTATGGCTCTTTTCACTTCGCACTCATCCCTTCGAGCTACCGCTGTCGGAATCCGGAGTGAGCTACAATCCCACGGTATAGAAGTGTTTGCCCAAGGGTTAGATGGTACTCCTTATCAAGTCTTGGATCGTTTTGTGAAAAATCCTCGTTCAGTCCTTTTGGGTACTTCTAGTTTTTGGGAGGGTGTAGATTTGGCTGGTGAGTCACTAAAAGTGTTACTGATGACACGTTTACCTTTTGATGTTCCTAGCGAACCTGTTTTTGAAGCGAGATCAGAATTGTATGACGATTCATTCAATGCTTACGCTATTCCGAAAGCAATCCTTAGATTACGCCAAGGGTTTGGACGACTGATTAGGACAAAGACAGACAAAGGAGTTGTTGTTGTTTTAGATAAGCGTATGATTTCTAGGAGATACGGGAAATTATTTGTGAATTCACTCCCTGACGTTACATTACAGCAAATTGGAATGGATGAACTGTCAGACCAAATTAAGGAGTGGCTCAAATAGTAAACTTATCAGGACTGTTTACCACATATGATTTAAACTTTAGAGTATAGGTACCAGGCATAATTCATATTTTAATTTTCTGGCTATACTACTAATCACAAGATTTATGATAATTCAAATACCTCAACCTTTTGATTTGCATAGTACGCTAAACAGCGGTCAAACCTTCAGATGGGAGAAGCAAGGCGAGTGGGTTTTTGGAGTGATTTTCTCAAATATCGTTAAAATACGAGAGGTAAATCAAGGGATAGAGTTTGTTTCGTCACCTGATGATGAAGATACACTCATTTCATTATTAGTTGATTACCTTGGATTATCAACGGATATACAGTCGGTATACGAATCTATTTCAATAGATAGACGAATTGAGTCAGCCATCGAGATGTATAGAGGAATGAGATTGTTACGTCAGGATCCATGGGAATGTCTTATTTCCTTTATATGTTCATCGGCATCAAACATAAAACGAATTAGCCGAAATGTAGAGTCAATATGCGATTCCTATGGTACCCCGATACGATTAGATAACTACCATAGAAATACATTTCCTACTCCAGTTCAATTGTCGCAATCAGAATCATCGGATCTCAGAGAATTAGGTTTAGGATACAGAGCAGATTTTATAGCTGCGACAGCCCGAGCTGTAGCAGACGGTGAGATAGACCTTTTTTCGTTGAGGGAGGAGTCCTATAAAGAATCTCTGGATTGTCTGATATCTCTTGACGGAGTGGGAGATAAGGTGGCTAATTGCGTTATGCTTTTCTCTTTAGATAAACATGATGCATTCCCGGTAGATGTTTGGATTAATAGGGTCTTACATGAATGGTATTTGGATGGTGTACAGAAGAAAATGTCACTTATTAAACTAAGATCTTGGGCTCAAAGTCACTTTGGTCCATACGCAGGGTACGCAAACCACTACTTATTTCACTCTAGACGTCTGCAAGGTCACTAGAAAGTCTCCCAATCACACCATATTACAAAACCGGTGGTGTGATTGGTGTCAGTGAGATGTCTATTTCAGATGGTGTAGCATGGATAAAGGTGTTGTTGTTAGAATTCCGGCATCAACTGGTAAGACCACTCCTGTAATCCAACGTGCTTCATCACTTGCTAGGAACAATGCAGCCCAGGCTACATCCCAGGCAGTCCCTTCAGTTCCCATAGGTGCAGCAAGTCGTCGAAGATTTCTCTGTTCTTCAGTCATAAGGCTTGATACCATCGGTGTATATAGATATCCTGGAGCGAGAGCGTTAACTCTCACATTTTCTCTCCCATGTTCTGATGCCATAGTGGTTGTTAATGCTACTACTCCACCTTTTGAAACAGAATAGGGTATGCTTTCAAACACGCTACCTGAACGTAATCCTAGGAAGGAAGACATATTTATTATCGATCCCCCTCCTCCTTCAACCATTACGGGCAAGCTGTATTTACTCATCAACACCATACCTTTTAGATTTACATCCATAACTTTATCGTAGGTTTCTTCCTCTACGGTTACTACGTTTCCTGGTCCTAATATTCCGACGTTATTTACGAGGATGTCTAGTTTGCCGTATCTATTAGACGCTGCGAGCACGGCATTTTGGCAGTCGTTTGATATAGTCACGTCAGTTTCAAATACTGATGCCTCGCCTCCTTCTGAATTAATGGCAGATAAAGTTTCCTCGGCAGCGGATTTGTTATGGTCTACTAGGAGTACTTTACAACCCTCTCGAGCAAATTGGATTGATATCGCTTTTCCCGTCCCAACTCCCGGTCCACTTGAACCTGCCCCAGTAACTATGGCTACCTTACCCTCTAGTCTAGGACGCCGTTCATGATTTATTTTTGCCATTATTCAGACCACCTTTCGAGAATAAATTCGCGCCCAAGTCCATAGGTTCTATCTTGATCCATCAACAGAGCCATTTCCGGAAATTTAATTATTCTCCATCCTTCATTAATTGCATCGAGTACTGTTTTGTAGGGCCAATCTTCCGAATTATCTGATCCATCATACACCTTCCCATTTTCGACGAGTGACATACCGTGTACGGGAGACATAACTGAAGTAGATTGGGATTGAAGGTACAGAAGATCCTGTCGCCTGCACAGTTTATTCTTATATTTGGTCAAAACTTCCAGTAGATTTCCTTCTGTGAGTGTTCCATCGCGTAATTCGCGTATACAGTTTTCAATTAGGATCTCAATAGAAAGACTCATGATTCTCTACCTCCTAATATTTTCTATCGTGCCGAGTTAAAAAATCTAATGCTTCCAAGAAAGTGGGTATTCCATCCCTGCCACCCATCATTCCACATTTTATAGCGGAGACAGCTGAAGCAAATTCGACTGCTTTTTGAAGTGACCAATCTTGAAGCATTGCATGTATGAACGCGCCATGAAAAACATCTCCCGCACCAGTTGTGTCTACAACTTCAATTTCAAATGCTGGTGTTTTAAACCTTTCACCTCCACCTTCGCATACCACGCCATTCTTTCCAAGGGTGACCATAACCACTGATGGTCCCAAGCTAATCATTTTGTCTATAGAGATGTTTACTACATCAGTTTTCGTAAACATTTGAGCAAAAGATTGGGAAGTAATTAAAATATCTGTTAGTTGGATTAATTGGGATATACTAGCATCATATGCGGGGATATCTGCATCTAATACAACTGGAATTCCTTTCTTGCGTGCCTTGGTGGCAGCTTCTAATGCTGCTTCTCTATGCCAACTGTCTAAGTGAAGATACTTAGATTTTTCGATAAGTCCAGATCGGATTTCTTCTGGTTTGAGATTCGTAACAGATTTACCACAGTCGATGATGGTCCGGAGACCGGAATATTTTTCTACCATTACGATACTTGAGGGTGATATGGCTCCTGATTCGACAATTAGGTTGTTTATGTCAACTCCGTATTTTACAAAGTCTTCCTTTATGAATGTTCCAATTGGGTCATCACCAATTTTACCTACGAATGCAGTAGAGGAACCCAATTTTGCAAGGGTTGCAAGAGCTGTCCCAACTTCTCCACCACCCTGCATGGAGGTATTGGACATTTCTATTTTTTCGTCCACGCCTGGTATATAGGGGACCACACCAAGTATGTCTAGACAGCTATTCCCCAGACCTATTACGTCAAACATTGATAGAACCGTTTCTCAATATATTGCAACAATACTGTACAGGCAGTCGGGCAGTAAATTCTATGTTAGGTTAATATACCGTGGGTGTATGAAACAAGTGTACATCGTTTAAGCGTAGTTTTTTTAAATCAACATAATTTAACGAGACGTTTTTGTTTCGAAGAAATTTTACACATGTATTGCGTAAAACACAGGTTGTATATGTTATATGACGAGGATAGATTTCGGCAGTAATGTTTTCCGCTTGGAGGGTGGATTGATACCAACCAGCTAGGGTAATATTGAATCTAAATTATAGTTTCAACTTTAAATTATAAGTAGACGGAGTATAAGATATGGGAATTGAAATAGGTAATTCGCCTGAATCTTGGGGTATCACAGGCCCGTCTGAATTAAATCAGACAACTTGGAGTCGCTGTCTCGATGAGATAGCAGAAGCGGGTTACCAATGGTTAGAGTTGGGTCCTTACGGATATCTTCCCACAGATCATTCAATTGTTAAGAGTGAATTATCTCAACGAGGTTTAAGTATTAGTGCTGGTGCGATATTGGCTCCCCTAGAAGATGAAGATAGTTGGTTTGACATCGAAAAAGAAGCCTTGAGAACAGGAGAATTACTATCTTCACTCGGGGCAAAGTTCATTATTGTTGTGGATGGGTTTTATCGCTATGAGACTGGCAAAGAGCTGGCCCCGGCCGTCTTAGACAAACATAAATGGAATATCCTGATTGATACTTCACACAAATTAGGTGATCTTGTCAAAAGTAAATTTGGTCTGCAATTGGCATTTCATCCATGTGCCGATACTCATGTTCAGTATGAGGAACAAATTCTAGCATTGTTGTCTGATACGGACCCTAGTTTAGTTACACTTTGTCTTGATACAGGACATCATGCTTATCGTTTTGGTGATCCTGTTGCATTTATGAAGGCGCACCATGAACGCATAGGCTATTTACATCTTAAGAGCGTAGACTCTGAAATTAGGGATCGAGTTAACAAGGATGACGTGGCATTTATGGATGCCGTCAAATTAGGTGTGATGTGTGAACCTGAATTGGGAGTCGTGGATTTTACTGGATTTGGTAAAGTTCTACATGAGATAGGATTCGATGGCTACGCGACAGTAGAACATGACATGTATAGGCCAGATTTGGACGTCCCATTCCCAATAGCGAAACGTACAAGGCAGTATCTAAGGAAGGTAGGTATAGGCTAAGATTTATAAGATAATGTAGTAGTTTACATGAATTTACATTTTACAGAACAGGAGAATTGATGAAGGCGGTTTATATAAAGGAACACGGTGGCGTTGACGTACTTGAATATGGTGATTTGCCAGAACCTAATCCAAGCCCTGTGCAAGTAAAAATCCGAGTTAAGGCTTGTGGTATAAATCGTCTGGATGTGTTTACTCGAGCTGGCGTTAGAGGTATGCGTATGGATCTAACAAACCCTCACATACTTGGTGGAGACGTTGCTGGTGAAGTTGTAGGAATTGGGTCGGAGGTTAAACACGTAAAGCTAGGTGACAGAGTTGTCGTAAACCCAAGGATCACATGTGGGCAATGTAGATACTGTATTTCAGGAGCCCAGGAACTATGTGTGAGTCCCATAGGGCTAGGAAGTACTGTTAATGGTGGTTATGCAGAGTATGTTTGTGTGCCATCAGTTAACACAGTTTCTTTACCTGAGGGGCTTTCCTACGAGGAAGCTGCCGCACTCCCAACAGTTTTTATGCCCAGTTGGAACATGCTTATCAGGAGGGCAAATTTGCAGCCGTGGGAAACTGTTCTAGTACTTTCAGCTTCTAGTGGGGTAGGGTCCGCAGCCATTCAGGTTGCTAAGAACGTTATAGGTTCTACAGTTATTGCTACAACTAGCTCTCAGGACAAAGCTGATAAAGCAACTGCATTAGGGGCAGATAGGGTTATAGTGTATTCAAAAGAAGATATTAAAAGTAGAGTAAAGGAATTCACGAATGGTCGTGGTGTGGATGTGGTTGTGGATCATGTTGGATCTGATTTCTGGCCTGCTGCATCAGCGTCTCTCGCCCCGGGTGGAAGATACGGTATTTGTGGAGTGACGTCTGGATATACAGCTGAGCTTCAGATGGGAATGCTATTTATTCGAAACCAGACAGTATTTGGAGTTTTTATGGGTCGTCAGGAAGAGTTACGTCAGATAGTAGAGCTTGTGAGTAGAGGAACCATGAGAGGTGTAGTTGATCAGACTTTTCCTTTACAGCAAGCGTCTGAAGCGCACAAAGCTATGGAATCTTTAGGTTTTTTTGGCAAGTTGATACTCACGATACCATAATGCAATCTAATTCAATGATGGTGGAATCTTGAAGACTACCTGGCCTTACACACGAATTTTACTAGTTTGAGTTTCTTTCAGGAATATCGTTACAATGAACGCAGCAATGCATACGAAAGTGATTATCAAAAACACATCAGTGATTCCGGACGCTAATGAAGTTTTCATTGATGCAATAATTTCTGATGCTGTCCCTCTACTTATTTGAAGGTTACCTATTATCCAACTGATGGGGTCGTGGTTCATAATGGCCTCAGTGTTATTTGAAAGTATTTTAATTTGTTCGGTGGTTACGTTATTTCTCAAATTGGTAGACAAATCTGAACCCAATTTTGAATGGAATCGGTTAGCTAAGTGTGAACCTAATAGTGCTAGTCCTAGTGCGCCACCGATAGATCGGTAGAATTGAATTGATGAGGTCGACACTCCCAAAAATGACGGAGGAGTCGCATTCTGTACCGCTATGGTAAATACAGGAAAAGTGTTGCCCAGACCGAAACCAAACACGATTATATTGAATATTACGTTATGTTGACTTGTGTCAGATGTCATTCGAGATGCTAAGAAAACTCCAGTAGTCATAATTCCGATTGCTATTAGTCCTTGGATTCTATAATGTCCCCCTATTCTACTTAAGCATTGGCCACCTACAGCGGCACCGATTACCATACTAAGCATCATTGGAGTTAAAAAACTCCCACTAGCTGATGGGGATACCCCAAGTACGCCTTGAAAGAATAGTGGTAAGAAGGTTATCCCTCCAAACATTCCGAATCCGATAAAAAACGAAGCTATAAGTGAAATGCTAACTATACTATTGCCGTATATTTCCATTGGCATTATCGGGTTTTTGACTCTCAATTCAGTCAAGACAAATATTATTGCCATGATTACTGATATAACTAATATACCCATTATTAAAGGGGACCCCCATCCGTGTGATGAGCCGCCCCAAGAAATGGCTATCATTAGTGATATTACCGAAAGTGTTAGAGTAACGATTCCTAGCCAGTCAAGTTGTGGATTATGAATTTTTACTCCGACATCAGGCAAATATTTGGTTAGCATGATAATTACTGGGATACTCAACGGAATGTTTATGTAAAATATCCAATGCCAGGAAAGGTTTTCCGTGATAAATCCTCCTAATGTAGGGCCTACTACTGAGGAGAGGCCAAATACGCTCGCAACTATACCTTGGTATTTGCCCCTCTCAGATGCAGAGAACAAATCTCCAACAGTTATGAAAGCGAGTGTCATCAGTACACCACCTCCTACACCTTGTAAGGCTCTTATAACTATTAGTTGTTCCATTGTCTGACTTTGTCCTGCCAGTATGGATCCTGATAGAAATGTCGATAGGCCAACGATATAGAATTTTTTCCTTCCATATATGTCAGTTAACCCTCCAACTATAGGCGCGGCGGTTGTTGATGCTACCAGGTAAGAGGTTGTGACCCAGGTAAAATGTTCAATACCCCCCAGTTCAGCTACTATGCGTGGCATTGCGGTGGATACTATTGTTTGGTCTAATGCTGCCATAAAAAGGCCTAACATGACGCCAGTCATTGTCAGAATTAGACGTCTCTTGTATGAATTTTGGATTCTAAATATATTCATTATTTTTATTCAAATATTGATTTATAATCACACTATGATAAGTTTACAGCTTGACGTAGTGTAAATGATCTATTTATACTCTGCGTCGCATTAGGAATAAAACGATGCAAGGAGTAATAATTGTGGATCCTTTTATTAAGTGGTTTCTAATTGTATTCATAGGTCTTACAGTCATAATTTCAATTGGCATAGCTGCGGCTATAATAACAAGTCAATCAGGATAATTACTTAGTATATTAGTGAGTCTTACTATTTCTCTCTGAGCATATCTATTTCTTTTTTTTAAAGTCGAGGGTGTATGTCTTGGCATTCTTGGTTTTTCAAATTTCAAATAGATGTATACTTAGAGTAGCTTATATCATCGAGCTAACTGTTACTGAGGGAGTTCGTTTTATATCTTAACAATCCAAATTTGCAGAGGGCGTTATGTCATTAAATGAGCTTAAGAGGTCACTGATAGATTTGAGAGAGCGTATATCAGAAATCATGGTGCGTCTTTGACATGGTTAATGATGAAAGTAAAATAACGTTATTAGAAAAGGAGACTTATAGTTCTTCCTTTTGGGACGATACACGTTCAGCACAGGCAAAAATGAAAACGTTGGCGACTTTAAAATCCAAGGTCGATCAGTGGCGAGGTCTTGAAAATCAAGTTACTTCAATTGATGAGTTGATTACTCTGGCAATTGATGAACAAGATGACACCATTCAGCATTCAGTTAGTGAAGAAATATCTGAAGTTTGCAAAAAGGTTGATTCCCTCGAGTTTCAATTAGTACTTTCGGGGCAGTATGACCGTAGGAATGCTATTGTGGCGATTCATTCCGGTGCTGGTGGAGTTGAATCTCAGGATTGGGCACAGATTTTAATGCGTATGTATTTAAGATGGGTAGAGAGACGAGGGTTTGAAGGTGAAATACTGGATGTCTCAACGGGGGAGGAGGCCGGTATAAAAAGTGTCGTTATTCAAGTGTCAGGTGATTATGCCTATGGATATATGAAAGCAGAACGAGGAGTTCACAGATTAGTGCGTCTTTCTCCATTTGATAGCGATCATGCCCGTCATACGTCATTTGCATTGTTGGAAGCTCTACCTGAGGTAGAGGAAGGAGTTGATGTTACTATAGATCCATCGGATCTTAATATAGAAGTTTTCCGAGCTGGTGGAGCTGGTGGTCAGAGTGTGCAAAAAAATTCAACGGCCGTTCGCATAACCCATATACCAACCGGGATAAAGGTAAGTTGCCAAAATGAGCGTTCGCAGTACCAGAACAAAACAATAGCACTTAAGATATTAATGTCACGTCTTGTTGAATTAGAGACTAAAGCTAAATCTAAAGAGACTGCAAAAATCAAAGGCGACCACGTATCACCACAGTGGGGAAATCAGATACGTAGTTATGTACTCCATCCGTATCACATGGTGAAGGACCATCGTACAGATTTTGAGACTTCGGATTCTTCAGCTGTATTGGATGGTGATTTGGATGGCTTTATCGAAGCATATCTTTCAACTACTGTAGGGAAAAAGTCAGATTCTTAGTAGTAAGTTTACGAGGTAGTTTTTTAGAATCAGGATGGTGAAAATGCATAAATTAAGTAGGATATTAATCGTATATGTTTTGTTAGCGGTTGTTGCATGTGGTCAGGTTACGGAAGATTCTGAGGTAGTCTTATCAGATGATGCGAGTCAATCTGGAGAAGTTGCCTCTGGGTCTGTAATGCTTAATGAAGATAAAGGAGATATCGTTTCAAGTAGTGAAGCTTCTATAGCATCTCTAGTCGATAGTCCTTCCGGAGGAGCATTTCGGAGATTATGGGCAGATCCACCAACGCTGGATCCACATTTGACATCTGATACGACATCAGCGGGGATAGTCGTTGAAGTGTTTAGTGGACTTGTTGCTCTGGATACGGACTTGAACCTAGTGCCAGATATTGCAGAGGGTTGGAGTATTGATGGTAATACATATACCTTTAATCTTAGAGACAACGTCAAATTTCATAATGGACGTCAGGTAAAGGCTGAGGACTTTAAATGGTCTATTGAACGAGCAGCTGATCCAGTGACTGCTTCTCCTGTGGCTGATACATATCTAAATGACATAGTCGGAGCTATGGAATATATCAGGGGTGAGGCAGATAGTATTTCAGGGATAAAAGTTATTGATGATCTCACTTTGCAGATAACAGTGGATGCACCAAAGGCCTATTTTTTAGCAAAGATGACCTATCCGACTGCATACGTTGTAGATCGTAATGTTGTAGAGGCAGGCGGCAGGAATTGGTGGGTAGGAGATCCGATAGGAACCGGCCCATTCAAACTTGATGAGTATCGTATAGGGGAGAGGATAATTTTGTTGAGGAACGATGATTATTATCGAGAGCCTCCCACTGTGGCCAGGATTGACATGAATTTAGCTGGTGGTCAAGCTATGGCTATGTATGAGAATGATGAAATAGATATAACAGGAGTGAGTCTTTTTGATTTGGAGCGTGTTTTAGATCCCGAAGAACCGCTTAATCAAGAGTTAGTAGTCGCTCCTCCTGGATTCACCGTTTCATATATTGGATTTAACACAAAAAAAGAAATTAATGGTTTAGAGAATCCGTTAAGTGATCGAAAATTTCGTCAGGCATTAAATCATGCAGTGGACAAAGAGCTTATAGCGAAAGAAGTGTTATCAGACTTAGTTCAGCCGGCGTACGGGATTCTTCCACCTAGATTCCCAGGATATAACCCAGATGTATCAGGATTGAGATTCGATCCAGAATTAGCTGTTAAGCTAGTAGGTGAATCTGGTTATCCTGACTATTTGAAAGATATACAGCCAGGGACTACATACTATGATTTAGCACAAGAACTATTGGCTTCAAATCCAAACACTGGTTCGGGCACACCGAGAATAGTGATTACCGTACCTGGTACTGGTGGAACTGTAGGTCTAGATCTTGATGTGATAATTGAAATGTGGCGACAAACTTTAGGAATAGTTGTAGAAATTGATCAGGCAGAATGGGCTACTTATCTTGAGGACCTTGACAGGAAAAAGTTCCAGGCTTTTGCTGGTTTGGGTTGGTCAGCAGATTATCCTGACCCGCAAGACTTTCTGGACATACTTTTTCATTCCGAAAGTAGTATTAACCACAATGGGTACTCTAATCCAGAAGTAGATTCTATACTTGAAGCCGCTCGTATCGAGCAGGATCCAGTGGCTCGAGTTCAGATGTATCATGTGGCTGAAAATATGATTCTTGAGGATGCAGCATGGGTTCCACTGTGGTTCACTGGTGATAGGTATGCCCTTGTGAAATCGTATGTGAAGGGTTATAAGCTAACTCCGATGATTGTTCCAAAGCTTAGCCAGATACGGATTGAGTAATTGGTATTATAGGGATGCCTGAATCGCTATTAAAGATATAATGTTATTGAAGCCATTCTGGTTTTTGTGCTTCAAGTCGGGCTTTATATGGAAATGGTATTGCGCTGATGTTTAAATATGCAATTCGGCGTTTGTTGTGGCTCCCAGTCTTAATGACAGTGGCTTCATTGTTCGTGTTTACTCTTGGAACGTACGGCCCAGGGGATCCTGTGATAGTAATGATGGGTGCCCGTTACAATCCTGAGACTGCTGATAGGATGCGTAAAGAACTAGGCCTAGATCGACCCTTCCATGTACAGTACAGTGAGTATATGTGGAATTTTGTGAGGGGTGATTTTGGTGAAAGTCTCAGATTTAGAGGCCAGCCTGTAAGAGACATTATACTTCCGAAAATGTGGGTTTCTGCTCAACTCGCACTTGTAGCTACTGCGATAGTTGTTGTGTTGGCGCTCCCGTTGGGATTTTACATAGCACACCGTCAGGGTCGTTGGGATGATCCTACTATAGTTGCGATCGCTGTAATCCTAGGAGCAATTCCTATAATGGTTACGGTACCTTCCCTGTTGTGGTTTTTCTGTAGGTATGTTAAATGGATACCGTGCTCTGGGTGGGGTGGCATCTTTGACTTGAGGATAGTCGTCCCAGTAATTTCAATGGGGGTGTTTCAAATAGCAGGGTTATTGCGGCTTATGCGAGCCAGCACACTTGATGTAATGGGACAGGATTTTGTACGCACCGCACGAGCCAAGGGGCTTTCAATATTTCAAGTCGATAGGATACATGTCTTACGGAACGCTCTTATCCCAGTAGTTACTGTGATGGCGTTTTCACTTGCTGGGCTGATAGGAGGTTCGTTTATTACAGAGACTATTATGGGGATTCCAGGCATAGGACGCTTTGTAGTGGAGTCTGTATTTAACCGTGATTATCCTGTGATAATGGCCGTGACATTGATAGGAGCAGCGGCCTTTGGTTTAAGTACCCTTTTAGCGGATATAGCATATGCAATGATTGATCCGAGGATTAGATATGACTCTGAATCCAATTTAAATTAGAAAATACAGGATTTGTATGGAATTATGGCAGTTCGAGAACTAGCATCGGTAGCTGAAAAAAGACAACGTAGCAGGGGGCATTTTGCTCGAGCCTGGTCTAGGCTACTTCGAAAAAAATTAGCAGTTGTCTGCATGGTGACGTTGGTGGTTGTATACCTTGCAGGAATATTTGCTGCGTGGATAAGTCCTTACGGCTATCAGGAGCAGGATTACAGCCACATTAGGGAATCTCCGTCCGTAGATATAAGTGGTGGCGTTGGTAATTTTTGGAATAATTCTCATATAGCAGGCACAGATCGAGCTGGTCGAGATATTTTTACGAGAATACTGTGGGGAATACAGAACACAGTATTACTTACAGTTGTAGCAATGTTAACAGGAGCTTTGCCTATTGGTCTTACACTTGGGTTATTAGCAGGATATTTTGGTGGAAAAATAGATTCTTTAATAATGCGTACGGGTGAGATAGCCGCGGTTTTCCCAGAATTTTTTATGGTTATAATTATCGCATCAACACTGGGTCCCCGTATAAGGGAATGGGTTATATGGCTCGAGGATAATACCTTCTTTGACGGATTGATAACATCAGGATTCGTAGATTATATAGTAATATCTTTAGCCTTAGTTAGTTTCGGGTGGATAGGATTAGCCCGATTACTCCGAGGTCAAATACTGTATCTTAGGGAATCGCAACATATAGAAGCAGCCAGGGCAATAGGAGCTTCTACTAAAAGAATAATGTTCTTACACTTACTTCCCAATGCAATGAGTCCAATTTTAGTTAGCGTAACAATGGGTATGGGAGTATTTATTGGTACAGAGATATTTCTCAGTTGGATAGGACTTGGGATTCAGCCCCCTAGACCTAGCCTTGGTAGAATGCTTTTAGAGGCAGGAAATATAGGTACTTTGAGAAATGAGCCGTGGATGTTATTTGCCCCTGGCTTTGTAGCCTGGATATTATTATTATCCTGGAATTTATTAGGGGATGCACTTAATGACGTATTTAACCCTCGTACACGTTAGTGTTGCCCTATATAACATCTTCTAATTTATCAAGATGTTTAGTTATGATTGTAACTGACATGGGGTTTATTTGCGTATACGTTTGCGTAAAGCCATTAACCCGAGTCCGATCAACATAGTGGTCATGAAAGCGTCAGCTGATGGACCGGGACTCGAGCAGATTCCACTGAATATAGATGACGATGCATTTTTAGACTCTATTGATAGTGACTCACTATTTGTATCTGTTGAAGGTTCAGTAGAATTTTCAGTAAGTATCTCAATTGATTTATCGCCACTATCACCTATTGTTTCTGTCTCTGGCTGTGGTGTGAGGCTGTAAAGGAGTACATTTGGTAGTGGAACTGCTGTAGGTATTTCGCGCCCTTTTACTGGTGGCACATATTCTGGGGCACCTACACTATCTCTCCACATATTCTCAATTTCAATTAGGGTTAATCCGTATACATTTACTGCGGCATCTTCCATGTTTATACCCGATTTTAGTTCTGCCATTAGTTCTTTCATCTTATCCCGTCCTAGTTCATTCACCATCATCTTAACTATGCTACGTGATTGACCATAAAATATAATTGCATCTTCTGGGGTGCCGGGCATAGAACCAAGACGCATTACAGGCAAAAGTCTGTCATTTGCTAGTGCGAATTCCAGCGCTATATCGTATGAGAATCCCGGTTTTATGTTACCGTATTCTGCTAACCCTTCGTTAAGCCATACAGGAACATTCCTAACTGGATTATGTCCTGCTCGGTGAACTAGGATGTGTGTAACTTCATGTGATGCTGTCCCTTCAGCATCATTTCCGCTACCTAGAGTTAGTACTATACCTGCGTCTGAAAATGCCTGACCTGCGGTAATAAGTTCCCTTCTTATCGTTGTACTACCTGGTGGTAATCCCCCTAGCATCTCCTTGGTATTGTTATACATTGTGGCTCTTATAGGTGCCTCAGTTCCAGTTCCAAGAAGAGGCCCCATGACTTTTAAGGTATCTAGCATTGCTTTAAGTAACAGTTCGGCTCGAGTTTTCACAGGGCCGTGGTATGCAATAGTGATTGGACCTTTAGTTATTTCATCCCATTGGAATCGAGAGTCATGGTAGATGAATTCCTGCTTTTTGGTTTCTCGAATTCCTTCCGAATCGGTTATTTCGAAAGTGTAGGTGATAATTGTGCCGGGTGGTATGTACCTCCCCCCAATATCTGTTCTCCAGAACAATTCTCCTTCCACTGTAAATCCTGGTTCTATATTGGCGCAATCTATCCCTGATTGGGCGCCTATGCTTTCTACAGGACAGAGATATGTATAACTAGCTCTAGGGCGCTGACCAACCGTAAAACGGAATGCTATGGAGCTTATCTCATTCTTTCCGCTCACCTTTGCTTTAATACGAATACCTTCTGGGAATTCACTTACCACACTAGATTCGATTAGTATGTCATCGATTTCAATGGTGTCAGCGTTAACATTCGTCAAAAACATCGCAGCTAGGGTTGCAATGAATAGTGGAATTTTGTACTTTGAGACTTTATAGATGCAGGATCCCAGATTGGGTTTAATATGCAGCATTTTATGTTTCATAGATAAGATATAGTTATTTACTAGAATTTTGTTTTGAAAGGTGCTTCCAAACTACTAGAACTCTCTGTATAACAGTAAACGATCCTAGTACAAATATAGTTACTAATGCAACCAATATACCATTTTCCCACCAATGAGATAATATCAATCCCAATGCTAGTATAATCACTCGTTCTGGTCGCGTCATCAGTCCAGTTTTTTCAAGTATTCCTATCGATTCAGCACGCGCTCTGACATAACTGACCATTATAGAGCTTGATAGGGTTAGGTATACTAATATCACTCCTGTCGGATAAGAGTTGTTTTGGAAATACATCAAGGTTCCTAGTAATATAACTATTTCTGAAAAACGATCTGCTGTGGAGTCTAAGAATGCGCCAAACTGCGTAGTTTTGTTTGTGGATCGTGCCAGTGATCCGTCTAACATATCAAATGCTCCGGCTATAACAATTCCGACACCACCAATTGCTAGATATCCTTGACTAATAACATATCCGCTCCCAATAGCGGTAATTAATCCTATAGCTGTTAAGGCATTAGGGGTGATTCTTAGAAACGTGAGTAATCTTGTCGCTGGTGATTCGAAATATGCTGAGATTACATTTCTGAAACTTGCTCTGTTCATCAAATTATATAATTCTACTTTAAATGCCTCTTATGGGTTTGATATGGCTGGCATATTCATCAGGATCTACTCGGACGTCTATCACGCTCATCCGATGTGAATCTAATGCTATCTTGAAGGCAGAGTCAAATTCGTGTAAATCACGTACCTCCCAGCCTTGTCCTCCAAAACTTTCCGCTAGTGTTACAAAATTTGTTTGTGCAAGGTCTACACCATCTCTCTTGTATCCTTTAGAGCGCTGTTTGATACGAATCATTCCCAGTGTGGCATCATCAAAAATTATAATTATAGGAGCTAGGTTTAATCGTGCGGCTGTTTCGAGTTCTGAAGCTCTCATAAGAAATCCAGAATCGCCTACTAGGCTAATGGTTTTTTGTCGTGGTTTAACTAGGCTTGCTCCTAGTGCAGCTGGGATGGAGAATCCCATTGTGTTAGCTCCACTTGAATCAAAATATGTTTTAGGTTCGTAAACCTTCCAAGCATATAGGCTTACCCTACCATAAACCCCGGCTTCTGCAGTAACTATTGAGTCCTTTGGAGCAGCTTTTCGAGCGTGTAATAATACAGAAGTAGCGTTCAAATGATTACGGTGTGCTCCCAATTCACCCATTGCCTGACTCCAAAACATACTCACTTCTTCATGATTCCAGGTACTTCGACTTTGTAATCCAATTGAGACAGAACGTAGCAAATTTGGGAGTGACCCAGATGCGGAAGCAACTGGTTGCCCTACAGTTTCGTTTTCATCTATTTCAATGGCGTCTAAGGTTATAATTGGCTGTTTGTGCTTCCATGGGCTAAGAAGTTCCATTCGATCAAGTCCAATTGCTATTACTGCATCACTTTTGGATACGATACGCTCTTCTAGGGTTCCTTTTGTATATACACCTGACATAATCCCTGCGTACAGTGGATGATCCTCAGATATAATCCCGCGTGCTTTAGAAGTAACCATTACAGCAGCTTGCAATTTATCTACAATATCCAGGATTTGATCTCCAGCTTCTTGTCTTAATGCTACTGGGCCAACTATGACTAATGGCTTTTGTGAACTATTTATCGAATCGACCACCTTATCTAGGTCACCGCAAACATTTTGTGGATTATTTTCATCAAGTGACTTACTTAACGAAGAACTACTGGATTGACCTACGTTTAAAGGGAAGTCAATGTGTACAGGTCCAGGTCGCTCTGATTTGGCGATCTGGATAGCTTTATCGACGTACAAGTCTGCATCCGACTCACCCAATGTTATGGATTCTTTACAATATGCTGAAAAAGCGAGCGCGTGGTCAATTTTTTGTAGAGACATAAGCGGCATTTCAACAGGTCCATAGCATTCAGTTATACATATAAGAGGATGACGCTCTAAGTAGGCATATGCTGCACCTCCTGTTTGGTTTGCTGCACCAGTGGCCATTATTGAGAGAGAGATACCGCATGTATTTGTCAATTCTCCGCATACGACGGCCATCAATGCGGCTGAGGTTTCATGTTGGAGGAGCACGAAGGGTATGTTTTCAGATCGACATGCTTCTATCATATCGATGGAGCTACCTCCTCCAGGCATTCCAAATACGTATGGGACACCATTACTCTTTAAGGCCGCAGCCACTTTGTGTTCCACGGTAACTCTGGTAGAATTTTCTGCAGGATTCATCGGAGTATTCCTTTCAGCTTGGGTACCCAAAAGTGTTTTTTAGGATACCTATACCATCAATTGCACCTTCTATTTGATCTCCAGGATTGAGCATTGTTTCATCTTGACCTTCACGTAAAGGAACAACGCCAGTTGCAATTAAATCACCCGTCTCTAAGGTACAAATATTTGACAAATAAGCTATCTGTTTTTGTATGTCAAATTTCATTCGTTTTGTTGTGCCTTGTACCTTAATTGTATTGTTCACATTCGTAGTGATTTCTAGGTCATTTGGGTTTTCTATCTCACTCTTGTGTACTATCCAGGGACCTACAGGGCAGTATCCGTCTAGCCACTTGCCATTTAGCCAGTCAAACCAATGTTTTGATGGGGTATCTTTGCGAAGTTCAGAAAACCCCAGTGACCTAGCAGAAACGTCGTTCATTATTGTGTATCCAAAAACATGTTCGAAGGCTTTGCTGACAGGGATATTTCTGCCTGGATTCCCTATCACAACCCCTAGTTCTATTTCTTCTACTACTCTAGTGGCTATTGCGTGGCAGGGTATAGTTTCGTCAGGGCCAATTATAGCCGTTATTGGTTTAGAAAAAACGGTTGGGGTTTCTACATCTACGTCAATATCTAGCCATTTGTCATGTGGATGGTAATTAGCGGCTAGCGCAAATATTTTCCTTGGTTTTGACACAGGGGACAATAACTTAACGTCAGATATCTCGTGTTTTGTTATGGCTTGCTCGGAAATTTTTTCAAGCCCCTGAGAGTCTAATAACAATAATGGTATAGGATTTCCACAAACTGCTGGAATTTCATATATTGACTGTCCAACAAGTATTCCCACTTCAGGATGTCCATTCAAAGGTGCCAAGTATCTGATTATCTTCATTTATATTCCTTTACCATTTGATTAAACATTGTGACTTTGAGATGTTTTCATCTGTTTGTAGCAGTATTTTGCAAGTGACTATCCATCTTAGAAGTGTACACTTCCATTATCCGGTTTGCTACATTACTCCATCTGAAATATTCTACGTGTTTACGGCCGTTATGGGCTAGTTGGTGTCTAAGTTTTGGGTTGCTTAGTAGTTTTGAAATAGATGCAGCCAGGGATTCAGGATCCTTAGGTGGTACAAGCAGTCCCTGAATACCATCAGTCATCACGCTTGAAAATCCTGGGATAGATGTGGCGACGACGGGTTTTGTTGCGGCCATAGCTTCTAGTAACACCATCCCAAAGCTTTCTCCCCCGATTGCGGGCGAACAGTAGATATCAGCGCTGGCGTAGTATCTAACTCGTTCTTTGTCAGATACAGGGCCAACAAGTATTACATCTCTCAGATTATGCTCGCTAATTATTCGGTAGGATTCCTCATCTGGTTTACCGGGTCCAACAATTAGTAATCTGAGATTTGGCCAATCCCATTTGAGTTTTGCATAAGCAGTCAGGAGATATTTCAGTCCTTTGCGCTTCTCAAGTCTTCCTAGGAAAAGGAGGTTTATCATTCCATCATTTAAGGTTTCTATGGGTTCAACATGTTCCGAAAATTCCTCCACCGAAATGCCGTTAGGAATAATTTCATACTTGCCAGGGAAATGTTGAGCAACGTAATCTCGTGCGGGCTCTGAGACTGCAATTAGACCGTCCAGTTTGCGAAAAGAAGGCATAGCCAACTGTTTGCCACCTAGTTTGTATAGACGAGTTCCATAATTGTGGAATGTCGCTACATTAATCGATTTTGAAAATTCTAGCATGTGTATAGGTAACATACCTGAGAATGGATTGTGAACATGTACTATATCGAATGATTCTTCAGACAAGAGAGATTTAATTTTAGGTCGTAGCCATATTGATAGTGAAATACGTGCTATCGATCCACTACTAGGGATTGGTACTGGTTTACCCATAGGTATGAAGTTAGTCTCATCTACGGTGGTGTCATCAGAGCAGGGAGCTATAATCGACACTTGGTGTCCAGATTTCCTGAACTGTTCGGACAAATTACTTATGTGGGTGTTAACTCCACCAAGTGAAGCGTAATCAAAAGCAGATACTAGGGCAATTTTCAATGAACGGTCTATTCCCATGACTCACACATTTTATTGTACAAGCTCACTACATGGCAATCGATTTTTATGCTTACTAAACTAGCGAGCTGGACCTCTCTCCATAGAGATTGGTTGCCATCTAGCAAGGTTAGACTTTTCTAATACTGAAGGATTAACACAAGCTCTAGGCCATCTACCCATAAGTACCAATGCTATTTCCTGTCCGACTCGCAACCTTCGTCTATTCTCAAATCGTCCAGAGGCTGAAGCAGCATGCGGGGTTAAAATCACGTTATCCATTTGTAGTAAGGGGTTATTTCGATCTGGAGGTTCTTGTTCAAAAACATCCAAGCCTGCTGATGCTAACCTGCCTTCAACAAGTGAATTGATTAGGGCTTTTTCGTCTACTGTTTCACCTCGTCCATTATTTACAAATATAGCTCCCTTTTTGACAATGTTAAATTGTTTCTCAGACATCATGTGATGAGTTTCTGGTGTTCCTGGAGCATGCATGGATATAATGTCTGATCGTTGAAGCAGTTCATTCATTCCTACAGGTTCAACTCCATTTTGAGAAAATACCAACTCTTCAACGTAAGGGTCGTAAGCTATCATTCGTACTCCGAATGGAGCTGCCCTTTTGGCTACTGCACGTGCGACGTGACCGAACGAAATTAAACCGAGGGTCATTCCCATAAGCCTAGGGATTTCGTACAGCATTGGTCTACCCTCGCTCCATCGTCCGTCTCTTACCATTGTATCTAGAGTTGTAATTTTCCTAAAGGTAGATAAGATCAGTGCCATGGAGTGATCAGCGACCTCTTCTATAAATGTGTCTGGCACATTTGTTACAGGAATACCCCTGATGGTTGCAGCTTCGACGTCAACTCCATCGGTGCCGACTCCAGTTGAGGCGATTATCTTGCAACTATTGAGACCGTTGACCATGGATTTTGTAATCTTACCGTAAGTAGCGATAATTGCATCGGCATCTCTTGCTTGATTCAGAAAGCCCTCTTCTGAATCAATTGTACCTTCGATTATTTCTGCACCTATTGGAGATAAAGCCTCCATCTCGCTGTCGTAATTTAGCTTGCTACCTGACTGTACATCATTACTACTACGGAGAGTCACTACTTTAAATTTTGCCAAACTTATTGCTCCTTTTATTTTGATGCGAAATAGGGGTAATTTTAGGGCAACTGCATTGTGGCAACTAGGATAAATTAGCTTACATCTAATGTCTATAGCTTAACCAATCATTTCTTTCGTAGCATCGATATGATGTAACGGTGTTGTGATATGAACCTTTGAATACCTTGACACTCATTGATTTTAGAGGTTAGCATGTTTGTACGTGTACAAGTGGCATTATAGTCTTAATATATCCGCCTGGCTCACAACGTATATATGTGGTGTGCTGGGCGTTGTTTGTTTAGCAAAGGTGTATGGTTAATAAGTCTGCGATAGTGTTAGCTGGGGGTATGGGTACTAGGATGAAGTCTAGTACCCCTAAAGTCTTGCATAGAGTATGTGGTCGAGAGATGATCAGTTTTGTGGTTGATGCAGTTAGTAGGGCAGGGTTCGATGACATAATAGTAGTTGTACCTCCTGAGTCCGATAAAATAAGAGAGATTATTGGCGAATCAGTACGTTATGTAGTACAACCAACACCATCTGGTACGGGTAATGCATTGAGTATCACTCGACACCTGATTGACGAAATAGAAAACGTATTAGTAGTTAATGGTGATGCTCCTCTTATATCTCACGAAACATTAGACTCTGTTATGAGTGTACATATTGAAAGTGGAGCATGGGTGACTTTAGCAACATCTAGGTATGACGATCCAGGCAGTATGGGAAGAATCGTTAGAGATGAGCTAGGCAGAGTGTCGAGTATAGTGGAAGATTCAGAGTCTAATAATAAAATACGGGCCATAAGTGAAGTCAACGTTGGCGTTTACTGTCTTAATGTAAATTGGTTATTGGATACAATAGGCACTATCTCACCTTCAGAAAGTGGGGAAATATATCTAACTGACTTAATATCAATAGCAGCTTGTAAGGATGCTGAAATGGTTCGTTCTATAACTTTGAACGACCCAGCAGAGGGAATTGGAGTTAACAGTAGAGTTGACTTAGCGAAAGTGGAGTCAGTGTTACGGAATAGGATTTGTGTTAAATGGATGTCGGATGGAGTAACGATTCTAGACCCATCTACTGTTTACATAGACACTACTGTCAGGATCGGAATAGATACCATTGTGTTGCCGAATTCCCACATAATGGGGGATGTTGTTATCGGTAGTGACTGTGAAATAGGACCTAATAGTGTTGTGAAGGACTCCAAATTAGGTGACAGTTGTATTGTGTCAGGGTCGGTTGTTTCGGGGTCGGAATTGGAGCGAGATGTGCATGTGGGGTCGTTCAGTTCAGTCAGGTCTGGTAGTTATCTTGGTCGCGGAGTTCACATCGGGACTTCTGCGGAGGTGAAAAATAGCAACTTGGGTTCTGGGACGAAGGTGGGGCACTTTAGTTACATCGGTGACGCGGATATTGGATCAAAAGTTAACATAGGGGCAGGTACAGTTACGTGTAACTATGATGGATTACGAAAAAATGTAACCAAGATAGATGATGGTGCAATGATAGGATCGGACACCATGTTAGTTGCTCCCGTAAAGGTGGGTGCCAATGCCGAGACAGGGGCCGGGTCTGTTGTCACGAGGGATGTACCAGTTGAAGCTTTGGTCAAAGGAATTCCTGCTCGAGTTACACGCGTTGCAAAAAAAAACAAACGAAAATTAGCGGAACTCAATATTATTCAGGATGATTCTGATGGATAGTCCTAGTACTCTGTTTGGATTTCTGTTCCTTGCTTCTTCACTTCTGCTTTTCATAATATATTTAGCTGAGAGAAGCTTGAGCTCTGTACGAACAGAACGTGCAATGTCACTTAGTGCGGAAGGTAGGAAAGGTTCGGAATCTCTTGTCCGCTTACATTCATCTTTAATAGGGTCAACAGGCATTTTGTATCCGATGAAGTTCTTATTTCTGGTATGTAGTGCCATAAGTGGATCTATATTTTCAATGTACATATTTGACAATGATGTAACTGAGGCTTTGGTTGCCTTAATTGTAGTGTTGGGTTTGTTAGTATTGATACATATCGTAGCTTCCATTCTCGTTTCCAAATACGGCGAATTGATTGCTTTGACTATTGGGCCATCTGTCTTTTTGGCGTCTTTTCCATTGAGGCGCTGGTTTTCCTTCGCTCGTAACAGAGGATTCGGAATTGAAGAATCTATTCGGACTGATGGGAAAGATTCATCAGATTTGCCAATGTCTCTAGATTCTGATGGTGAGCCGCTTGATGAACATGAAGTAAGGATGATTAGGGGGGTCGTAAGATTAGACAAAACGACAGCACGCGAGATAATGGTACCTAGGGTTGATATGGTAGCTACTGAAGTAGGTACCAATATTGAAGTCATTGCAGAAGAGATGGTAAGTCGAGGCCATAGCAGGATACCGGTGTATGAAGGAAGCCTTGATCAGATTCGTGGTATAGCTTACTCCAGGGATATTTTGGCTTATTTGAGTAATGATGGGCTAGTCGATATAGGAATTACTACGAACGTTATAAGGCCAGCCTTGTTTATACCTGAAACCAAGAATTTAGAGGAATTGCTATCGGAATTCCAGAGAAGTAGAGTTCATATGGCTATAGTTGTGGATGAATATGGTGGCGTTTCGGGCCTTGTTACGATTGAGGATCTTCTTGAAGAGATTGTGGGTGAAATCCACGATGAATTTGATGTTGAAGACCCTGAGGTAATCAGTTTAGATACTGGTGAATTATTGATGGATGCAGGGGTAAGTATCGACCAACTTTTTGATTTAACGGGCATAAATTTAGAAGGTGATGGATATGATACTGTAGGTGGATTTTTGTATGAAAGGCTCGGCAAAATTCCAAAGGTAGGTGATTCGGTAGTTCAGGACTCGTTAAGTATTGAAGTTATGTCTGCATCTGGTCGAAGGTTAAAAAAGTTGCAGGTTACAAAAAAAAATAGTCGGTAATTTGTTTGTGTTTATTGGATATAGTAATAGATATTAGTAATTCCACGGATTATCTTTAGTATGCGAATAGATAGTTTGCTATTCAATTGAATTGAATCTATTTTAAACAATAACAACCCCCCTGCTAAAGAAGTAGCAGGGGGGTTGCGTTATCTACGGTAATCTCTCAGCAACTACCTATTTGGCTGCACCAACCCAAAGGGCAGAGGTAGCTTCCGTTCCCATTATACCTACTGCTTTGATGGTGTAATAGCCTGGATCAAGAGTTAATTCAGCCACACCCATCGAGGATGCACCTGTCGCATCTGTTATAGCGTTACCTAAGCGAACCAATGTCGCTCCAGCTGCTACGGCTCCTTCACCTGACGTAGAAGCAGCTAGTGCTTTCACGTAGGAAACCTGTGCGTGCTCATTTGGATGCAAACCACCGATTATTACCAGTAGTTCTCCTCCTGTGTGCACCACACCTGCGGTGAATGCGCCGTCCGCGGAAAGCCCACCTGCCATCATGCTTGCAGCTACTGATGGAGGCTCTGGGGCAGCTTCTACAGCAGGAGTCTCAGCAATTACGACTATCGGTGTGCTGCCGATACTTCCATCGGCGCCTATACCCTTGAGACTAACTACGCCGGCTGCTATAGCAGAATCTGCTTTGCCGCCTAGAGCGGTGGTGCTCAGCGCGTCTTTGATCACGTATCGGAATGCTCCACCAGCGTTAGCGTCTACGACCTTTAGGGTCGCTGTTTCGCCACCGATTCCTGTGCTCAACACAACCTGTAGCATTACAGGCTCGTATGGATTGAAACCTGAGCCCCATATCTCGAAACCTTCTTGGTCAAGATATGCTATTGGGCTACTGGTCATAAGTGAAGCTTCAGGTGATATTGCTTCACCTGGCTGACCTTGAGGACCTCGGTTACCAGGAAGACCAGGCTTACCGGGGTTTCCAGGTGCTCCAGGGTTCCCGGGTAGTCCAGGATCGCCAGGGTCACCCTTCACTCCCTGCGGTCCACGGGGACCAGGGTTACCAGGGTTACCAGGTTCACCAGGGAGACCAGGTAGTCCAGGCGCTCCAGGAGGTCCTTGGCATGCTACCAATGCAGCTATCAGGAACACAGAGAACAACAGTGCTATGATCCTGCCACTTGACGTAAAGTGCTTTGTCATCATTACCCCTCTCTAAATTACGATATCAGGAACCCCCAGACGATGCCTGGGCAGAACTAATCCAAGTTGGCTAGATACAAACTGCCAACGGCTCCTCCTCATATAGGCCGCCTAATAATATTAACGACTTAATACATTGTCAAGTCCTTAATGTTAAATATATACAAAATTATATGCAAAAATTTGTAGGAGCACTGTTGATCTACCCAGGGAGTATAACTGAATTGGGCATCATTTTAACCACTGTTCAAAATATTTTTATGCCTTGTTCTTAACTGTAACCACCTGATATATTTCGAATGCACGCCCCTGTAGCTCAGCGGATAGAGCACTGGCCTCCGGAGCCAGGTGCGCGGGTTCGATTCCCGCCGGGGGCATTTCATGTTGTAGGATTTTGGATGTATCGACCATTTGTATTAAACAGAACAGTGATTAAAATACTGAATGATCGACTAGTGAGTCGCATTCTAAGAAATCCTCCGTGTATTGAGGGGGTTATTTTCTGATGTTTGAATCTTCTATTGCCAAAAAGAGATTGGTTGGTTTAATAATTATTGTATTAGCTATCGCCCTCTTTTTCTCATTTAACAGGTTTCCTAAACTCGATGCAGTTGGTACTGATCTTGATGCTGTGTCTTCTCCTGAAGTCCAGTGTTTCCAGGGATTTTGTATAGAGCGTGATTCGGGTCAATCTTTTCTGACAAGTTGGTGGGTTTTTTCGATTACATATCTTAGATTGGTTACCGTTGGTATGACGTTTGCTTTTCTCGTGGCTGGCTTAACGGAGGCTTTTATTGTGCCTAAGTCTTCAGGCAGAGGCTTTAGTTCAGGAGGTGTATTCAAACGGACAGTAAAAGGTTTAGCTGTGGGTCCGATTATGAATTTATGTTCGGCATGTATTGTTCCAATTTCAACCGCATTTCAGAAAAAAGGGGTCGGAATAGAGGGTGCTATAGCTATGGTTCAAGGTTCTGCAACGATGAATATTCCTGCACTTGCAATGGTTTTTTTCGTGTTTACTCCTGTCCTAGGTGTCAGCCGTTTAGTTTTGGCTGTTGTTGGTGCGTTGTTGATAGGCCCGTTGGTGGTTTTAGCTGTTCGAGCCGGTTCAGGAGGGGTCTCTGAACCTGACTATGACGAACCTACATATTTCGTAAATGATAAATCTCCTTGGCTACCTGTTATTTCTGAAGCCTTTCGCGAGTGGGGGAAAGTAACGATTGGTTATCTGATTAGAATGGGCCCAATCATGATAGCAGCTGGTTTCGCTAGTGGTTTGGCCATGCAATGGATTAGTCCATCAACCATATCTGAATATTTAGGAAATGATTTGTTTGGTATTGCTATAGCGGCAACGTTTGGGGTACTGATTAATGTTCCTCTTTTATTTGAGATACCTTTGGTAGCACTGCTTCTATTGCTGGGAATGGGTACGGCGCCCGCAGCAGCTCTTCTTTTCACAGCAGCAGCAGGAGGCCCAGTGACATTTTGGGGGCTGTCAAAAATTATGCCTAAGGTGGGGTTGGCAACATTTATAACTTCCACATGGGCTCTGGGTGTAATAGGTGGTTTGGGTGTATTGGCAATCGGGAATTTAATATGGGATGTTGGAACAGGTCTGAGAGAAGGATCGGGCATCGGAGGAGGCCAAAATTATGCACAGGTGTCGACTGCTAGGACCATGTTTTCCAATGTGTCTGAGGATGCCGGAATCGATTTTGTACACCGAATAAATACATCACGTCGAGATAAAATTGGAGCAGGAGTTGTAGTTTTAGATTTTGACGATGATGGATATGAAGATATTTACATGACTAATTCAGAAGGACCTAACGCTATGTATCGTAACAATGGCGACGGTACTTTCACTGATTTGGCGAGACTTGCTGGCATAGATGACCCTGAAGGAATAGGGAATGGAGGATGTGCTGCTGATTACGATAATGATGGCGATCAGGATCTATATGTCACAAATTATGGACCTAGTCATCTATTTAATAATTTAGGAGATGGTACATTCAAGGATGTTTCTATAGTTGCTGGATTCCCCCATTCCACATCTAGTCCCAGGTCAACTGGTTGTGCTTGGGGAGATTTTGATGGTGATGGTTTTCTAGATTTGGTGATTGCCCGTTATGTTTACGATCTTGGTATAGCTACTGATATGTTTGATGGTGATCAAGAGTACAACCTTGTGGAGCAAGGAAGTAAGACAGGATTAGACCCTACAAATATTACCCAATTATCTTCGGGTGATATCGATTTGAAGGAAAATAATGAGATTCCTCGTCTTTCAGAAGAGCTCGCTATTGATTTGGCAGCTGGACGGTTAGGGCTGTTTAGGAACATAGGGGAAGGCAAATTCGAAGATGTTAGTGGTTTGTTGGGTGATATTTCTGGTCCTGTAGCTCGTACAGATGAAGGAGGCGTAGGAAATATTTGGGGGGCGGGATTTCAGCCTGCATGGATCGATTTTGACAACGACGGTGATCTAGATTTATATGTGGTTAATGACATGGGTGAAATATTGCAACCGAATGTACTTTGGCGCAACGATGGGGTTGGTGTGGGTCGTTATTGGCAATTTTCCGACATTTCAGTAGGTTCTGGTGCAGATGTCGCAATAGATGGGATGGGGTTGGCTGTGGGAGATTACAATTTGGATGGGTATTTGGATATCTACGTAACCAACATAGGTGATGGCGTTTTGCTAAGTAACAATGGTGATGGTTACTCGTTTGTTGATAAGGCAATTGAGGTAGGTGTTGGAATGGGTAAGGATGGTCCTCAAAGCAGGGTCACTTGGGGGGCAATGTTTTTTGATCATGACAATGATGGTGATGAAGATTTATACGTTGTAAGTGGCTATTCTGTTCAGCGTAACCTATTACTTTCAAATGACGGGGGAGGACAATTTTTTGATGTGTCTGCTGGAAGTGGGGCTGATGATTCGGGATTGGGCCGTGGTGGAGTTTATTTAGATTATGATAAAGATGGGTGTCTAGATATATTTGTATCTAATTACGGACAGTCTGCCAGATTGCTTAGAAATGTTTGTGATTTGGGTAACAATTGGTTGGTCGTCGAATTGATAGGTGTGGTTAGCAACAGGGATGGAATAGGAGCCAGAGTAACGGTAGTTTCCGAAGGGAGAACTCTTTTTAGAGAAATATCGGGCGGGTCTAGTCAGATGGGCCAAAACATGAAGTCTGCACATTTTGGACTCAGCAATTCTGATAGCATAGAGTCGGTTTCTATTAGGTGGCCTAGCGGCGAAATCCAAATGCTTTCTGATGTTGGTGTTAATCAGTACATTACGGTCATTGAACCGTAGTAAAAAGTTGAGTGAGAGTTGTTCTCAGAACCAGTTTTTTTTATCCACTATGTTTCTCAACATTTTTCCTTGGCTGAAGCGTAAGCAGTTATCCAAGAATAATTCTTCTCGTCTCTGATCTAGATACGGTCCTGATCCCGCAATATGGGGGGTGATAATGACGTTAGGCATGGACCACAGGGGGTGATTATTTGGTAGCGGTTCAATTTCAAATACATCTAAGGCTGCCCCTGATATCTCTCCATGATTAAGTGCATCCGTGAGGTGATCCAGTGATACGGTTGCACCACGTCCTATGTTTATGAAATATGAACTAGATTTCATTAACTGGAACTCTTTTTTTGTGAATAACCCTTGAGTACTTGGCGTTTCAGGTACTGTTACGATTACGAAGTCAGCTTGAGGTAATAGGTTGTTGAGCGATTCGGGGCGATGTAGTTCTTTGACTCCAGCCGGGGGCGTTTTCATGCGCGCATCTATACCCAATACAGTCATGCCGAAAGAGGTACACCGTTTAGCTGTTTCACTACCGATCCCTCCAACGCCGACAATTAGGGCTGTACATTCTGGAAGGTGTCTTGTTGGTTGAGCAGATTTCCACTCCTTATTGGGTTGTCCAGATATGTAGATATTTAGGCTCCTTGAGAAAGCCAAAACGTAGGACATGATGTGGGTACTTATATGATCGTTAAATATACCTCTTACGTTCGTTACTACAACTTGACTGTCCATCATGGGTTTGTGATAGAAACCAGCTTTGGGTCCGGCTTGTGGGCCTTGTATCCACTTCAAATTAGTAGCTTTCCCAAATAAATTGGGACCTATATAACCGAAGGCTGCATCTACGTGTTCTATGATTGGTTCTGCGTCCTTAACGTTGTCAATAAGATGCACTTCTATACCAGGTATAAGAGACTTTAGTTTTGATGGCCACTCATCTATTAGAGACTCATATCCCAAATCACTGATTCCTTCAGTAAGTATAAGTAAGCTGAAGCTCATGAACTTTTCCTCCGGTGAATAGTATCAATATATTATTATTGTTATGTTTTTCGGGGATTTTCTATAAAATCATATAAAACTTTGTAATAATCCGATCCTCCAGTAACGTGTATGTCGTTATGTCCTGCTCCTTTGACGGAGTAGAACCTCTTTGGAGATCTCGCATGACTAAATATTGTTTCACCCATAAAATGTGGTACTACGGAATCTTGGTCCCCATGTATTACGAGTATCGGTACCTGTACACTACCTAACTCTGACAATATGTCATACTTGGTTTTAAACAATATTCTTGTGAGTAGTCCTATTCCTGGGAGGAAGGGATATTTGTGGGATGACATTGCAGGTATGGAAGTGAATCCTGACTGTAAGATTAAGGTCCGTATCGGGTATTTTGTTGCTACTTTAGTAGCTATTGCACATCCAAGAGAATGTCCCCAAAGGACCGTCTGTGAGGGGTCCAAATCCTTACTCGATAGTAGATACGACATCACAGCATCACTGTCTGAATATGTTCCTTCTTCTGAGGTATCTCCACTGCTTAGACCGTAGCCTCGGTAGTCAAATATGAATATATTGTAACCAAGATTCTTTCGTACATCGCCTATCAAATCCAATCTAGTTGAGATATTCCCGGAATTCCCGTGGAACCATACTAATGTTAATTTATTTGGACCTGGTATGTACCAACCATGAAGCGACAATCCGTCAGAAGTATTTATCCTGACATCTTCGAAATCTAGACCGATGTTATTAGGATTTAGTAGCAGTTGCTTGTTTGGTGCGTATATCAGGTTGCGTTCAATCAATAGCCTGGTATCCTTTAATGAAAGTTGGAAATTAACTATCTGATTCTATGATTCAAGACTTTACTGGTAAGAGTCGCACATTCGGGATTTGCATCCCAATATGTGGAAATTCTACAGTTCTAACATCATACAGAGTTGATTTTCTCATGTTAATAACACCTCTGGCCTATTGTTAGTTGAGAGGGTTATAGCATGGATTGGTATACTTTTTGACCTTCACGAAAAAGGTCTTTGACCTCCTTGCGTTGCCTGTCAGAATAAAATTTGCCTTTGGTCCCTACCCATTCTAGAGAAGATTCAATTGATGCGTCGAACCATCTGGCTGCTTCTTTTTTTTCTATACTATCTGTTCCAGTATAGATATAAATGGGGCTAGTGTGTGCAAAAATTGGTTGGAAAAAACTATCCCGTACGTTGCTTGATAATCGAGCAGCTATCCAACCGTTTGCAGGAGTTTCAAGACCTGTTTCTATACTTCCTTTTTTTGATCCACTGCTAAAATGTTTAGCTGAGACAACACGGCCGTTATACAAGATTTCCACTTTTGATATTGGGTAGTGAGATTCCCAGGAAGATGAAATATTCACAGATTTCCCCGGTGAAATTTCCACTTGAGATCCAAGGGATTGACCATCTACTGACAAGGTGAGTGAAGGGCCGTTAGTTATAAATGTTTTGCCAGACACAAGAGCTTGTAGCCAGCTATCATATTCAAAGGTTTCCCCTGTGTTAGCATACACTCTATTGGCGCTACTTATGTACCAATCTGAACCTGTGGATGCCGGTAGTTTTATTCCAGCATTAAGCATTAGGTAGTATATATCGTATTCAGGATCCATCCAGTGGGGATCAAATAAGTTGAAGGCGTCGAGTTTCCCTAGGGCAGCCGCAACAGGTGCTTCCAGACCGGAGCCATTATGACACCAGATCACAATTCCTCCTTGACGGTGTGTGTCGTCACAAGCATAGCTTAGAGGGGGGTAGTCTGGGTCAAATTTGTCTACTAGCAACCCTCTGCTAACCGGCTCTACTATGTTTCTGATATTCAGCAACATGATGTGTCCATATCCAGTGTCGTGACTACCACCGATGTTATGTCGGTTTTCTTCTCCGCATTGGACATAGTGGTTTGTGGAGGAAAATTCAGTTAGCATCCCGGGAGGATATTTATTAGAGGCATATTCAAGATCCCATCTTTTTAGGATACTGATTGCGGTCATACGTAAATCCTCTACCCTAGGGTCCAATTGGAGGCGTTCATCTGGTCTCGTTTCCTCTACCTGGTAGTGAATGTGAGTGTTTCCAGGATGCCATCCTTCATCTCCAAGCTTCGACCAACGATCCATCTCTATGTCAACAGACGTTATTCCAGTTGATGGAATTTCTAACACTAGTTCTGCAGGAGTATATTCGGTGCCTCGCTCAACCAGTATTTTTGCTGGGCCTCTTTGCACGTCTATTTCGAATTTTCCGTTAGAATAAAAGAAGGGTAACCCGGGTCCTATTTTTTGGAGTGCGTCTTTGGGGTATGCAAATAATCCATCTGATTGAAGTACTTGGACTCGAGATTCGATAAGGTTACCGGTAGTCCTGTCAACGATTGAACCAGTCAATTTAGCCATGGGATTGATTCTCCAATCTGTGTGTCGTGGAGCAATAATAGCATGAGATAGTAAGTTGAGGCTTTTGGGAACGTTAGTCTCTAAAGGCCAAGTAACGCAAAGCTTTTTATGTGTATTTTCAGAGAGAATTACTGTACGAGTGAACTATCAAGGCAGATTAGATTAATTCACTCGTATGGAATAGATTAGCTAATATTTAGTAATTCGTGGAGTGATTCAAGAATCGATGCACTATCTTCAGCGTTGAATCCATCTACTTTTGGTTCAGGTTTTAGGCTCATGGAATCTACAGCTCCCATTTCACAAGCCATTCTGACTAAAGCCTGCTCGCCTTCGGCTGGTAAGAGTAGATTTTTGTTAATTATTTGAGACATTGCAGCAACTAATCCGTAGGCTCCCCAATTGGACACGCTACTAATAATTAACTCTGTAGTTGTGGTGGTAGAAGGGGATTTAATTAATGAAGGGTAGTTTAGTAGATGAGATTCTAAATTTCCCATGCCAATTTCGTTTCCTCCGTCACCTATCCCAACGGTGTTTTCCTGCCCTATGAACAGGTAATCTAATTTTGCAGTGTAGTCGGAGATGTCTTTGTTATGCATATTTAGATATCGACCATTTTTGTCAAAACCGCATCTTTCCACGGAGACCGTAATAGTGGGTTTTATACGGTTAATGAGATCTTCAGCACGCTTTCTGCTCGAATCATGATTTTCAATTGGAAAATTTATTACTTCTGCTTCTGATCCCGCAAGTGACTTTAATATATTTGAACAATATTGGTCAGTTACATATGTTACCTTGAATCCAATAGATTCCATGGCTTTACCTATTACGACTGCACCTGGGGGACCATCAGTTTCAGGGGCTTTCGCTGACAGAATGAAAAAGCCTGTAGTTATTATCACTCTACCTGGGCTATTCAACACTCGAAGAGCAGCTCGTTCACAATATCTACTCTTGAGGAAATTCTTGAGTAAAGATATTCCCCGACGGTCATTGGATAGGATTATTTCTTCAATAGGTTGGTTTTGAACAGGCAATATTTCACCTTCTGATACACAAAAATCTCGTAGGCGTACGATTCATATGACGGCAAGGTCTTCATCCTTTAGGTCGGTAATGAACATGTGGCCCGGCGAATGAGTAATCATAATAGATGGTTTAGAACGAATAGCTACGGCTTGCGGCGTGACGCCGCATGCCCAGAACACTGGTATTTCTCCATCCTTTATTTCAACTGGATCACCCATATCTGGTTTATCGAGATCATTTATACCTATAATTGCTGGATTACCAAAGTGGATGGGTGCTCCGTGCACTCCAGGAAATCTGGATGACACCTGGATTGCTCTTACCACTTTATCTTGCTGTATAGGTCTCATTGTTACTACCATGGGGCCTGAAAATGGTCCTGCAGGATTGGTTTCTATATTTGTTATAAACATAGGAACGTTGGTTTCGGTATCTATATGTCTAATAGGTATCCCAGCGTCTATAAGTGCTGCTTCAAAAGTAAAACTGCAGCCTAATAAGAAAGAAACCATTTTGTCGTTCCATATGGACAGTATGTCTTGGACTTCAGATTCTATTTCACCGTCACGGAACACTCTGTATTTAGGTGCATCAGTACGTATGTCAGATCCAGGTGCTGTTACTATTGGCTCTGATAAACCCGATTCTACAACTTCAATTAATGGACACGGTTTGGGATTTCGCTGGCAGAACAGCAAGAAGTCGAAGGCTAATTCTCTTGGGAGTATAGCTAGATTTGTTTGTACGTATCCAGGGACTAGGCCAGCTGTTATAGTAGTATGATGTCCGCTACGAGCACGCATTCTGACGTCTCTGGGTATAATCATTTCAGAGTCTGGGGTCATTACAATCTCCGAACCGCAAACTGTTTAATAACTGTGTTATGCCTTACTATGAATCAAACTATTATCGTAGCGATGACTTGTCAAGTCACGAATTCGATATTGTTGATGTAGAATGTCTTTTTAAAGTTATAATCTTGTATATTCTAGTGGTTGAGGCTTAGGCTAATTGAAAACGAAGAATGTTTTAAGAGAGCGTTTAAAGGGAGATAAGCCCACCATAGGCACCATGTCGTTTGTAATGTGGCCAGGTATGGTAGAAGTTATAGGGCACAGTGGCTCGTTTGATTACATTGAATTTTCTGGACAATATGCTCCGTACAATCTACACACTTTAGAAGATTTTGCTAGAACAGTAGATACGTTTGACCATATGACGTCAATGATTAAAATTGACCAAGAACCTCGGGCTTATCTCGCTAGCAGATCTGTGATTTCGGGCATACAAAATGTCCTTTTCTCAGATATCAGGAATGTTAAAGACGCCACTGATGCTGTGATATCAATGAGCCCTGCCACACCAGATTTTGAAGGTAGAGTCGGTTTAGGTGGAGGGAGAGACGTCGGATACGTTCCTCAAGGATTAGGTGGCATTTATAGCGAGACTAGTTATCACATAAAGAACACGGTGGATGGGGTCGTTGTTCTAATGATTGAGAAAAAAGAAGCTGTTGATAACTTGGAAAAAATCCTTTCAGTTCAAGGTGTGGACATGGTCCAGTTTGGTTCCTCGGATTATTCTATAACTATTGGTAAATCGGGTCAGAATTCAGACCCAGAAGTTGTTGAGGCAGAGGATTATATGATAGAAACTGCCATAAGGTTAGGTGTAGCTCCTCGAGTAGTGATAAAGGACTGGAGAGAAGCAGACAGATACATACGTCTCGGTGTTAAGCACTTTTGCATGGGGTTTGACATCTCAACTATATACAACTTTTGTAATGAAAAAGGAGGTTCGTTAGCTAAAAAGATTGGTAGGTAGCTAACGATAATTATCCTCCGAGTTCGCGTCGCACAATTTTGGTGCCTTCTACCATATTTTTAAGCTTGAGGTAGGTAATCCATCTTGGTAGTTGAAAGAAGCCGCAATCAGGATTTATTTTAAGTTTTTCTGCTGGCACATGTTCTAACAGTGATCTGATTCTTTCAGCAATATCTTCGGGTGTTTCTTGGTAGAAAGATTTGACATCAACTACTCCGGCACCAAGATTTTGTTTTATGTCAAACTCCGACCATAGGTCTTTTTCGCTCATTTCACGATTCGCATATTCCAATACAAACTCATCGACTCTAGCTTCAAGTAGTTTGGGAAACATCCATTTGTAAGTTCGTTTACCTCGTGCACGGCTACTAAGGTTGCCGAAGCATACGTGTAGAGCTAATTTGGCATCTACTCCTTCCACGGTAGCATTGTAAAGACTGATCCAGTCATCGAGTTCCCCGGGAACGATGGCAAATGACGGCTCGTCAATTTGGATGTAGTTCGCACCAGCCTTAACCAGAGATTTCAATTCTGAGTTGATTACACCTGCAAATTCCCAAGCTAAGTCTAGTCTATTTTTGTATGCTTGATCCGGCCTTATGTGTATCGTGAGGGTTAATGGTCCTGGTGACGTGACTTTAATTGGTAATTTTGTTTGTTCTTTAGCGTATTCGAATTCATTCAATATACCTAGCCCATCTGGTACTGTGACTTTTTCGGAAGCAATGTATCGTGGAGGACTGTCATAGCCGTATAGACCTATTTTGCGAGTGGGCTCTCTCTCAGTTAGCCCTGACATTCGCCGGTAAAAACTTTGGACAAAATACCAACGTCTCATCTCTCCATCACTTATTATATCTATACCAGCTCTTTCCTGGTCTAAGATCGCTGCATTTACAGCATCGTCAAACGTCTCATTTATATCCGTTTCTCCGTAATTACCCTTATCTATTTCATCTATCGCAGTCCACAGCCAACTGGGTGTTGCATGGCTTCCTATAACCGTAGTGGGCAGTAGCATTTCTTCTCCTTTTATTCATCTTTATGCAAACATATGCAAATGCTATTTTGTGCAGGGAATGATTATAGCATTCCAGTGGTGATACAGTTAAATTTGTTACTAAATTGCGCCTGTAATCGTGCTAAAGTATAATGTCTGGTGTGTGGAATGGATCTTTTCATTAAAGGTGCCTACAGCTCGTGGTTTAGGAGAAAATTGCGTTGCATTTCAAATCGTCTTTTACCAGCAAAGATATAAGCCGTAGAGATTTACTTAAAATTACACCTATAGCCATTTTGGCTGGTGTAGCATTTACAGCTCTTGTTGCCAAGCCTTTCTTGTCTAAATTCACTAGATTACGCGGTGCTCCCAAGTTTCCAGAGGGGTCAATATATACCCCTGCTGACAAACACTCTGAACTTTAATTTACATCTTTCACTCATTTTAATATGTCAAAAGGAAACCTGATCGGTTCTGTCTAATTGGTCAATTATATGTAATTGGAGGTAAGTTGGATGCAAGCTACAGCTAATCCAAGAGTGCTTGTGGATGCGATACTACCTGATTTAAGAGCGAATTCTTTTACAAGTAGGTTGGCGGTTGATGCTGCCCTGATTGTTTCTTTTGCACTGCTTGTGGCACTGTGTGCACAAATTATTATCAAGATTCCAACTACTACTGTACCAATAACAGGTCAGACTTTCGGGGTTTTACTAACTGGGGGAGTTTTGGGAAGTAAACGTGGAAGTTTGAGCATGCTGTTGTATTTACTTATTGGGAGTATGATATTGCCAGTGTTTGCACCTAGCTCTAGCATTGTTGCTGACAGTCAGGTCTTACATTTTATTTTGCCTTGGTCCGGGACTGAAGGTATGGTTTGGGATTTGACCTCCGGTGGATACATAGTTGGCTTCGTTGTGGCTTCTTATGTTGTTGGATTACTTGCGGAAAAAGGTTGGGATAGAAAGTCGACATTCCCATTAGCAATGTTGGCAGGCAATATAGTCATATATGTTTTTGGTTTACCATGGCTGGCTTTGAAAATCGCTACTAATGATGGGTTGTACAGTTTTTTTGAGTCTCAAGGTGGCACCAACGTTGTTGACATGGCACTTAGGGGGGGGTTGTATCCATTCATAGGAGGAGACGCAGTAAAATTAATGGCAGCGGCTTTAATTCTTCCTGGAGCTTGGGTACTTTTAGACAAGTTAGGGCGTCGCTGATTTTTTAACCATGATTTATATAGTCCAGATATGTTTTTTTCGGAGTTATAGATACGTTACAAAAAATTCCATTTTTTAAGAATTAAATCATATTGTGTTGGTATATGAGATGGTGATTTAGTTGGTGGTAAAAGGATATGCCTTGGCTTCGAGAGATCATACTCTATTGTCACTTTCTGCCCTAGTTTTGTTGTTGGTAATTTCTTGTACTAGTATTAATTCTGATACAGGAAGCCAATCCGACTCGTTCGCAGATAACCTTAATTCAGATGTCGAATTAAGAAACAATTCTGAGGATGCTAGAACTGGGAATGAAATTATGGCCCCAGAACTCACTGGTATAGCGGGTTGGATCAATTCGGATCCATTTACCTTGGAAAATCTTCGCGGTAAGGTTGTTCTTATAGATGTTTGGACTTATACCTGTGTCAATTGTATACGCACACTTCCATACCTTCGAGATTGGCACAGTAAATATGCTGAAAGTGGATTGGTAGTTATCGGTTTGCATTCCCCTGAATTCGAATTCGAAAAACATGAAAGCAATGTTATTTCTGCTACTTTGAATTACGATCTTAAATATCCAATTCTTCTTGATAATGATATGGATACGTGGCGTGCGCTAAACAACCAATTTTGGCCTGCTAAGTACCTCATAGACGGTGATGGATACATAAGATACACTCACTTTGGTGAAGGAGATTATCTAGAGACTGAATTACAAATCAGAGCATTGTTGGAGGAAATCGGTGTGTCTGTTTCGTCTATAGAGCCTAATTTAGAGTCTGAAAGGACTATTGACCCTTTGGCCCGGATGTCTAATGATATTATGAAGCGTCAGACAAGGGAATTATATGCTGGCTTTGACCGAAATTATGTTACTTTACAGCAAGGTGGGGCACCTTATGTCATGCACGTTGAATATTATAGTGAACCCAATATTGATATAGATTACCAATCTCCAAGGGAATATTTAAATCACCACATATATGTTCAAGGATTGTGGAGAAACACTTCAGAGAGTTTAAAGCATGCTAGATATACTGAAAATTACGAGGACTATTTGGCTATAAACTTTTTTGCCAGGACAGTTAATGTTGTTATGGGTTTTGAAAATAAACCTTACGACGTTAAAGTTACTATGAATGGTTCCCCAGTTAGTAAATCTCATTCTGGTGAAGATGTATGGCACGATGAGGACGGCAACAGTTTTGTGACAGTTAGCAGCGCGGATATGTATAGGTTAATAAACTTGCCTGAGTTCGAAGGGCATGAACTTAAGATAAGTTCTAACTCATCAGAATTCGAAGTTTTTGCTTACACTTTTGGGTCCTATTTAGATTAAGGTACTTTGACTAGTTCCCTCCCGCTACTGCTGGTACTATGCTAACTTCAGATCCAGATGACGTTGGGGTATCTAAGCCTGCTTCGAAGCGAACATCTTCACCGTTAACGTATAGGTTCACAAAGTTTCTTATTTCACCATTTTCATCACAAATACGATCTTTTATACCGGGGAATTCATTTTCCAGTTCTTCTACTATGGACCTAAGTGTATCTCCATCTACTGATACTTTGTCCTGACCGTTCGTTAATTTTCTTAGAGGTGTAGGAATTCTCACTGTTATGCTCATCGAAATGGATCCTCCGTAAGTTAGTATATTTTGAATTAACTAATTAAAATGTGTTTTCAAGCACTATCTTGCAAGATTCGTAGTCGGGTTCAGTAGACAGTTGGTCAGGAACGTGTGCGATGGCTTCTTGTGTCTTGAGACCATTCCCAGTTATATAGGCGACTGTAACTTCGTCACTTTTTATGACACCCTTATCACACAAATTTTTTAGACCAGATATAACTACACCACCAGCTGTTTCCGTGAATATACCTTCAGTTTCAGCCAGTAGTTTAATTCCATCAACAATAGAGTCTTCTTCAGCGGCGGTTGCGGTCCCATTTGTTTGCTGGAGTACTTCTAATGAGAATGGTCCAGCTGCAGGATTCCCTATAGCTAGTGACTTCGCAATTGTGTTGGGTTTAACCGGTCGGACTTCTCTGGATGCAGACTCGAACGCTTGAACGATGGGAGAGCACCCTTCAGCCTGTGCAAGGTGCACCTTGGTTTTAGGATTATCAATCAGCCCTACCTCCGCCATTTCTTCTAATCCTTTCCAGATTTTTGTATGTAATTCTCCCGAAGCACCTGGTACTACACAATGGGTTGGTGCTTTCCAACCCAGTTGTTCTGCTACTTCGTATCCCAGTGTTTTACTGCCTTCGGCATAAAAAGGACGAAGGTTAATGTTGACGAATGCCCATCTGTTGTTGTCAGCTATTTCACTTCCTAATCGGTTAACTTGATCATAAGTACCATTAACTGCAACCATTTTTGGACCGTATATAGCAGCTCCTACAATCTTTCCTTGCTCTAAATTTGATGGGTAAAATATGACTGTTTTCATACCAGCTCGCGCTCCATGCGCCGCGACTGATCCCATTAAATTCCCCGTGGATACACAAGCTAGGACTTCGAATTCAAATTCAAGAGCTTTAGAGGCGGTAACTGAAACAGGCCTATCTTTAAATGAATAAGTTGGGTTGACAGCGTCATTTTTTATATATAGGTGGTCTAGTCCTAGAACTCGGCCTAAATTATTTGCCTTGACGAGTGGTGTGAATCCTGTACCAATGTCGATAGCTTCCTCCAAGTCAACGGGCAGAAAGTCGTGGTATCTCCACATTGACAGAGGGCCATCCTGGATACTTGAGCGGGACGTAGATTTAGCAATTGATGCATAGTCGTAACTAACTTCAAGAGGCCCAAAGCAAAATTCGCAAACATTGATAGGTTCAACGGGATATTCTTTAGAACAGCCGCGACAGATCAGTCCCTTGACGTGTGACAATGTGGGGATCCTCCGAAGTACAAGAAGGGGATAAATATATATTGCATCAAGTAATTGAATGGTAGCAATCTCAAAGTTGTATTGTCAAGGGAAATGTCTTACTTTAGGTCAATGGAATTTGTACATGGTTGTCTGGCGAAACAATATATATAGATAGAGTAAGTCTTATGTCATATAAATTGCGACTTTTCCCACTTAATGTTGTTTTGTTTCCATATACAAAACTATCACTACATATTTTTGAAGAACGTTACAAAATCATGATTAAGCATTGTCTAGAAGATGATTCGAAGTTTGGTGTAGTTCTTATTAAATCTGGTCGAGAGGTTGCAGGAGATGCAGAACCATTTAGTGTTGGCACAGTCGCTCGCATAGTGTCTTTGAAGAAGTTAGATGAGGGTCGAATGTCGCTGACTGTAGTTGGTGAAAAAAGATTTCAAATCACATCACTTTTACATTCGATGCCATATCTAGAAGCATTCGTGGGAAAATATGATGATACTCACTCTGAATTTGATCAAGATGACATTATGGAGGCAAGAGAAGCTTTGTCTAATTATATTCAGATCCTTCAACGCTTGATTGGCGGATGGACTAGTGATAATGATATTCCGAAGGATCCGGTGAGTTTGTCATATTACATTGGGGATATTCTACGGGTGGATTCAGTAGATAAACAAGGTCTATTGGAGGAGTGTTCAATCCGAACCAGAATACTTAAAGCTACGAAAATTGTCAGGAATCATTCAGATAAATTAAATCAATTATTGAGCGCAGAATTAAAGAGGTCTAGTAATTGATAATGCCGTTTCCAGAAGGTATTTGAAGAATAATATTCACAAGATAGTTGGATACACGAAAGGATCAAGCATCAATGGCGGTAATAATTCCTGATGGAGTTGCACTTAGTACGAGCAGGCTAGAATTAAGGCCATTTGAATTTAGGGATGTAGAAGATATTGTGTCGATGGGTGGTTTCCCAACTTGGGACGGAAGCGGTCCCCCTAGTCCATATATGAAGCGCCATGCAGAAAAGTTGATAGCTCAGAAAATTCTTGATTCCTGGGAGACTAACCCTTCTTTCGTTATCGTACTAGATGGCGTAGTTGTAGGCTCGATAGGAATGACTGTTAATCAATCATATGAAACTGCCGAAATCGGTTACACGCTACAACGGGAACATTGGGGTAATGGCATAATTCCGGAGGCTCTAAAAGCTGTACTTAGTTGGGCATTAAGGGATTTAGGTTTGGCAAAGGTTTCAGCTCAAGCTGATATTAGAAATGAAAGATCTTGGAAAGTGATGGATAAAGTGGGTATGACTCGTGAGGGAATCTCTCGTAGTGATCATGTAATCCACAATGTTCGCACAGGAATGGTGTGGTACAGCATTCTAAGGGAGGAATTTGGAAAACTATAATCAGAATGATTTTTTGTATACAATTTTTTATTTCCATAATATTGTTTCTCAAACTCTAGATTTAGACTCAAAATTAATGGATAATTAGAATGCGAGCGGGAGTAACTCAGCGGTAGAGTTCCTGCCTTCCAAGCAGGCTGTCGCCGGTTCGAATCCGGTCTCCCGCTCCAAAAACAATGCCCCCACACAACTAAGCCAGTTTGCAATTATTGGGAAAACCAACACCTAGTTCCTAAAAGATGATGATTTGAGATCAACAAAGATTCGCCTACTGGTTATACCACTATTGATTCTGATCGTAATGTCCTCCTCGGATAACGCACGTCAATCAAATATTGATTTAGCTGTGGGGAAACATTCTTTTTCCATCACATATTGGGAAATTACCAACATATCCAAAAAGTGGCTCCATTTGGCTTGGGAATTATTTCCGGGTAATAAACCAACTGACGAAGAGAGGATAGAAATAGTTAACGAGTATTTAGAAGTTACGAGAATGTTATTCAAGGAAAAAGACCTACTAGAAAATGATTCTCAGTCGATTAATTATGGGGGAAAGTCAAAATATACATCACAACGGGAATACGAAATCCAAAAGCTAGAGAACACGAAAAATGTTCTTCAAGCAAGAGCCGAAGAGGCCATAGAAGCCGTAATGAGTGACGTTTTAAGAAAGCAAGGATTAGGATTCAGGGCAAATATTTTATTCCCTCCCACGGACTTTAGGCTTGAAACTCCTCCACTAATCTTGGTCACTTCCCCTAGAAACAAAATTACCCTAAAAGATAGTAAGTTAGTAAAAAATGGGATTAAACCCAATATAAAAGAGCAAATAGAAAGAAGCGTTGAAGAAGACAACATTACCTCTGCGTTAGTAGATAATTTGGCGGGATTAGGAACCTATCCAGCTTTTGTTTCTGACAAATATGACCTGAGACAAATAGTCAGAACTGCCGCCCATGAATGGTTGCACAATTATTGGATCTTTCACAGTTTCGGCAGAAACATGTGGGATTCTCCTGAAATGTATACATTGAACGAAACTGCCGCTGACATCGCTGGTAATGAATTGGGTGATCTAGCCTTTATCCGCCTTGGAGGTACTATCCAAAACAATTCCTCCAAATACGGCAGTGTAGAAGTCTCACATCCACATCTCACTAGAATACTGAGAGATACTCGTCAAACAGTGGAGTCTTTGTTACTACAAGGTGAAATAGAAGAGGCAGAAAAGTTAATGCGTGAAAGCCAGTGGACTCTTAAATTAGGAGGGTACTCCATTAGAAAAATAAACCAAGCTTATTTTGCATTTAGAGGAAATTATGCAGACAGCCCCGCATCTACAAGCAAAATAGGAGCCGAGTTGAAAGAATATCGCAGTTTGTTTGATACAACAGGCGAATTCGTTAAATCATTAACAAAGATCAAGTCATACGAACAATTCAAACAAGTTTTAAAATCCGAGAAAAATAATTCGTAATTACCTGCAACCTCTATGTATTGATTACAAAATCCCAGAATTGAATTCCAAATCTCCTCTACTTATACCAAGTCGGAGTATGTCAGAGGCTCCTCCCGCCAATCTCATAGAACGTATACGTCGATAAAGAGATTCTAATGGGTGTCCAACTATGAGTGCCCTACCTCCAACCAACTGAATAGCTGTATCAATAACGGAGGAAGCGGACTCAGTACAAAACAGCTTTGCGCTTGAAGCTTCATTTATGGATTGTTCACCTGTTTCCATCAACCTCGCTGCTCTATACAAAGTTGATCTACAAGCGAAAGTTTGGATCCTCATATCTGCATACCTCAATCTGACGCCTTCCATATCTCCAAGTGTTCCGCCAGATCGATGAGGCATCCTCAAATGTTCCGACACAAGGGTTACTGCACAAATCGCCATTCCAGTTGCTGTAGCAGCTTGCTCTATTCGTTCACGTATTATGTTGCCCATCGCTCTAGGCATCCCTTTTCCTATCTCACCGATGATATTAGATGAACCTACTTTCACACTGTCGAACGAGACCTCTGAGTGAGAACTTCCGTCTGTGCTATAGAAAGGTTCATTTATATAAACCCCTTCATAATCAGTATCGACAATTACTACAGCAGGTCCCGATGGTCCCACAGAATCACTTACAACATTCAGCACCACGGAGATAAAATCAGCTTCAGTAGCCCCCGAAACATATGATTTTCTCCCATTAAGTACTAAATAATCGCCCATTAGTTGAGCGACCGTGGGAGTTGAGGGATCTGATTCAGTAAATGCAAAACTTCCTGTTTTTGCACCGGAAAGCATAGGAAATAAATAATTACTCTCAATATGTTTAGTAGTCTCAGCCAACATCCCGGGGTCTGGTCCTATAACATCATTGGTTTTTTCTATCCCCGCTGATGCCACCGCCTCCCTTGCAATCGCAAGTTGTAGATGAGACGCATTCAATCCCCCATATTTTTCAGGCTGGGCTAGTCGATAGTATCCTCTATCTAATGATCTTTCTCTTATTTGAGTAGAATTCAAATCACCGAGTTCGGACAAGAATTTCTCCATGTCGGACCTAAATTGTTTTAAATGATTAGAAATATTTTCAGGCATATTTAGCTCGTAATCGAATCATCTCAGACTAATTTGACTAAAGTTTTTCCAAAATTCTCCCCATTTAACATCCCAATGAATGTCCTAGGTGCATTCTCTAGACCTTCCACCACATATTCGCGATATTTCAATTCTCCACTCTTAATCCAGCCAGCCATGCGTATCCTTCCGTCATCGAAAAGACTTTGGTACTTAGTGACAAGAAATCCTTCCATTTTTGATTGTTTTCGGGTCAAAATACTCATATTCCTAGGTGCAAATTCTGGTTCCGGAAGATTATATTGTGAAATTTGACCACACACAGAAATTCTAGCTCCTGTATTGATTCTGTCCATAACTGCATCAGTCACAAATCCACCAACATTATCAAAATAAATATCAATCCCGTTGGGGCAAGTTACGTCTAGAGCATTTCCCACATCTTGCTTTTTATAATTTATAGCGGCGTCAAACCCAAGTTCGTCCACTACAAAAGACAACTTGGAGTCAGAGCCTACAGTTCCAATAACCCTGCAACCCATAATTTTTGCAATCTGTCCGACGACCTGCCCTACTGCACCCGAAGCTGCTGACACTACGACGGTATCACCAGGAATGGGCTCACACACGTCTAGAAAACCGAAATAGGCTGTCAAGCCTGGCATACCTAGAATTCCTATACTTGTCTGAATTGGACCAAGGTCAAGATTTACTTTTCGTATGTCTGAACCATTAGAAATAGCATACGCCTGCCATCCTAAACGTCCTTCAACAACATCCCCAATTTCATATATAGGGCTACGGGATCTTACAACCCGACCCACAGCACCACCGACCATCACTTCTCCTATCGCGACAGGATCTGCATATGATTTCTGGTCGTTCATACGACCTCTCATGTATGGGTCTAAAGACAACCACTCAGTTTGAATCAAAATTTCCCCCTCTTCGGGGATAGGAATAGATGACTCTTCAATAATAAAGTCACTTTCTTTAGGGAATCCAGAAGGCCTATTGGCCAGAAGAATTCTTAGATTTATCTCATCACTCATACAATCCTCCGAAAAATTATCCCTAATCAAGATCAAAATACACTCTTTACTGTAAGTACACAAACCTAATACTAAAGCCTCTTCTAATATATAATTCTGTCTCCAACTTTGATACCAGCTTTAGTTTTGAGGAAATCGATTTGAAATCACTTGGAACTCAGATTTTACTAGACCTACAAGAATGTGACCCTAATATATTAGACGACTTGACGGCAATAAAAGCATTAATGCTATCAGCAGCAGAATCAGCTGGAGCAACTATAATTGGCGAAACATTTCATAAGTTTTCTCCTGTTGGAGTAACTGGCGTCATTTCAATAGCAGAATCCCATATTTTCATCCACACATGGCCAGAGCACCTGTATGCATCTGTGGACATTTTTTCGTGTGGAGAAAATTTTGATTTGGAAAAGTCTGCCCGAATACTGATAGAGGGACTTTCCAGTTCTATACCCAGACAGAAAATTGTCGAAAGAGGAATAGATACAGCGTTTTAAAAAATTAGATACAAGAACGAGAAACAAAATATGTCCGACTGGCACAAAGAGATGATCTCACCTGACTTGATGCAATCCGAAAGGGTCATTCAAGTACTATTCGATCAAACAACTTCATTCCAACGTGCCACAATAATTCACGGAGCCTATTTTGGTAGATCTCTGATATTAGATG
>CAJXCD010000003.1 GCA_913051545.1 uncultured Chloroflexota bacterium | reverse complement strand
TGAGTTTGCCTTTGGCTATGATTGGTGCATTAGTGGCGTTAGCTATTACTGGCAGGACGCTTGGGTTGCCTGCGATGATGGGTATACTGCTCCTAGTGGGAATAGTAGTTACAAATGCTATAGTATTAATAGCTTTTGTGGAGCAGCTCAGGGAGCGTGGTGTAGGAATATATGACGCTTTAGTAATGGGTGGTAGAGTCCGATTACGGCCCATAATGATGACGGCTTTTACGACTAGTTTTGCTCTCTTGCCTTTAGCTGTATTGTCGTCAACTGCTGGTGGTATTTTAGGTGCAGAACTGGCCACCGTAGTCATAGGTGGTCTTATGAGTTCTACTTTCTTGACCTTGTTAGTAATTCCTGTGGTGTACACAATTATGCATCAGAGTGTTCCTTCGTTGTTCAAGAAATTTTCCTTCGGAAGAGATAAAGGTTAATATTTCAAACTTGGTGTCATTTAGAGATGGTTTAGATTGAAATTATTGGTAGTTGTACTACTAGGGTTACTTTGACAGATTCAAAAAACTCTACGTGCGGCAGTTAGGAGAGATAATGCAAGATCATGATTTCAGAATCAATAATCGTATTGAAGCCAATTTGAAAGGGACAATTGTTGATGGTGCCACTGGTCAACTTATTCCGGCTAGGGTCCAAGTTCTTACATCGAAAGGTAGATTCGTTCACCCTGCCGGATCATTACTTAAGGAGGGAAGTGGAGATCCTTTCTTTTATTCAGAAGGTACATTTGAGGTAGATGTGTCGAGGGGTAACACTAGAGTTATTGTTGAGAGAGGCACTGAATACACTCCGGCCAAGGTAGATTTGTATGCACCAGCTTATGGAACAGTGGTTGCCGATATAGTTTTGGAGAGGTGGACAGATTTAGGTGACAGAGGTTGGCATCCCGGTAATACGCATATTCACTATGATGATCGCGAAACTCGTCCGGATGAAAGACTTCGTTTAGATCCTAGGGTCGAGGATCTTAGGATGACAGCGATAAGTATTCTTAAGCAAGGTGATATGCCGTATGCTAGTAACAAATATTCACCTGGTATGTTAACGGACTTTTCGTCTGCCCATCATTATGTTCAGTGTGGAGAGGAAAGCAGACACAATTTTCGAGCTCCTGGTCCATACGGTTACGGACATGTAATGCTTTTGAACATTAAGAATATTGTGGAGCCAGTAACTCGCGGAAGAATGGTTGATGCATTCGATCCTGACTACCCGCCATTGAGTTATGTATGTGACGATACACGTCGTCAGGGTGGTATTGTAATTTGGTGTCACAATGGGTTGGGAATAGAGGCGCCGGTGGCCGGGGTGCTTGGGAAATTAGATGCATTCAATTTGTTCGACGACTACTGGATGGATCCTGAATACGATGTGTATTACCAAATGCTTAATACGGGCATTCGAATGCCCGTATCCACTGGGTCTGATTGGTATGTTTGTAATGGTAATAGGGTGTATGCATACACTGGCAAGGCGTTTGAATATGAATCTTGGCTAGACGCACTAAAGAAAGGACGCACATTCATTAGTAACGGTCCAGTATTGGAACTAAATGTGCAAGGTAATATACCGGGTGCTGAGATAGAGGCGCAGGTGGGTGATAAGGTATCAGCTATGGCTACTTGGGAGTCTCATTACCCTGTTTCGCATGTCGAGATTCTGTTCAATGGTAAGTCTGTTGCTACTGAGTTTTTTCCAGACGGATTGAAGAATGGGCAGATTGAAGTAGATGTTCCAGCATCATCTGACGGATGGATAGCAGCTAGGATTTCAACCGATGTCCGAGATAGTTACCATCATCCAGTATTTGCTCATACAAGCCCTGTATATATAAACACTGGATTAGATAGTCCGGAGATGAGCATTGCAGCAAGGGGTTTTAGCGAGACCATCGAAAGAAATCTTGAGTGGGTCATGTCGAGAGGTAAATTTTACACGGATCATCAGCGTAGGGAAGTTTCAGATTTACATAAGGCCGGGCAAGAATTGTTTAATAATATGATTAAGGCTTGAAAGTCAGTTGTAATAGGTGAGAATTGTAACTGACTTAGAAAATGCAAAATCGCTATTCATTAACAAATCTTTCATGTCAAAAGCGAAGTTGATTTTTTTCCTTAAGATCCCGTGTTTTATGTCCCTATCCATTCCCATGCAGCTCCGGCTAGCATCAGAATTCCTATAGGTATAACGAACATTCCGAAATTTATTCGAGATGCTATTTTTACTAGGCCTTGAATTGTAATTAAACCGAATATGAACGCGACTAATCCTGCCACAATGTGTTCAGTGCTTACATCTACCTTGTCACTAAGTATTATGTACGTTGATGCCGCTAAGCTGGCGGGAATGCTCATTATAAAGCTCAGAGTTATCGCTGACTGTTTGTCGACTTTCCTCAGGACAAGTACAGATATTGTTAATCCAGACCTGCTTAATCCGGGTAGTACGGAGAGTCCTTGAGCGAATCCGGCTAGTAATGCGTCTAGCACAGGTGTTTGATCTGATGTTTGTTTTGGGAGAGTTGGTTTTACAAACTGTATAGCTCCTGTTGCTATCATCAATATGCCCACTAGAACCATTGCTGATAAACCCACCGATTCGGATAATTTGTCAATCATAATGAATAACGGTAAACCTACTAGTCCACTTATCACCGTTGAAATCAGTAAAAAAACTAAAATATTAGATGGTTTTTTTGGTATGGATACCACCTCTCTCATCAACTTAACGATTTGGGATTTGAATGACACAATTGCAGACATAGCTGTGCCGGCATGGAGCCATAGGGCGTAGGGTATTGCATCTGATACAGGCGCAGCTAATAGTTCTGAGTAGGCTACGGTAATGATTCCCTCGGAGCTCACAGGTAACCATTCCGTGATGCCTTGGATAGCGCCTAGAACAATGTACTCAAGCACTCTTACCTCCAAACAGTCAGTGTCTTGACTGAATTCTCATTCACAATCCATACGTGTAAGTCATTCATTGTCCCAATTGGACATTTCTGATCGCAGTTCAGAGTTTAATCCGACACAGTAGGCTTTGAGTGCATTGTCTATGTGTGCAGTTGTTCTGGCTCCAATTAGCACTGTTGTAACATCATGATTAGTCATAACCCAAGCCATTGCTAATTGGACCATTGGGATACCTATTTCCTCTGATTTTTTACGCAACATTTCTACAGTATTAAAATTTTTATCAGAAAAGTACAAATTGATGTGTCCCGGAGCGATACCAAATCGTGTTGTTGTAGGGACGTTAGATCGATCGGAGTTGTATTTTCCTGCTAGGAAGCCGGCACCAAGTGGGCTATAACTGGTTATAGCAATTTGTTCTCTTTTGCAGAGAGGGAATAAGTCTAATTCCACCTCTCTTTGAGTAAGGTTATATGGTGGCTGTATTACTTCAAATCTCGCGTAGTCACGACTCTTTGAGACATCTAATGATTCTTGTAATTGCTCTGCTGAATAGTTAGACCCTCCTGCCGCAGCTATTCTGCCATTTCTTACTTCTTGGTCGAGCGCAGCCATTGTTTCTTCTATATCGGTTGATGGATCCGGAGAATGTATTTTGTAAACATCTACAGAGTCCGTTCCTAGCCTTTCTAAACTGGCTGAGAGCGCTTTATTGATATTGTCTGCACTAGCCCCTGTACTTACTTTGGTACATAGAGTTATTTCATTTCGCATTGATCTGTCTTTCATCCATCGCCCGACAATCAATTCTGACGAACTCATGTCTAAAGTCTGTTCACGGATGTCATCCACACCTGTTAGACTTTTTCTGCCAATTTTGGATTGTCCTCCACCATAAGCTTCAGCTGTGTCAAAAAAAGTAATGCCATTTTCCACTGCGTAGTCCATAATTCGGCGCGATGATTCTTCATTTATCTCTCTGCCGAAGGTGACACATCCCAGACCTATTGGACTTATTTCCCGTCCAGTTTTACCTAGCGGTTTTTGTTTCAATTTATCCTCCTGCTAACCATTCAAAATATTGGTATTGCAAATCGCATCGCGGATTAATAATGTTCATTAGCTGGAACATGTTATTGGGTGCATTTTAATATACACACGGATATATTATCCACACTAATTCTGTGGTTTCATGTTACGTACGACACTTTCCAAATAGTTATATGCACGCTAATATAATCTCAGGAATATATATCACGAACGATTTGGAGTTACGAAATGTATGATTTGCGTTCAACTATATTGGCTCTGGTAGTCACTATTTTGTTGATTCAAATCTTGTCCAGAAACTCTGACAATTCGTTTATAGAGTGGGCCTGGGCTGCATTGGTGTTAGTCGTACTTTTTTCCATGCTAGTGTACATTCGAAGGGGCGGTCTCACTAGGACCAAATGGCGTAAAATAGGTGGGGTTTTGTTCCTTTCTGGTGTTGTAGGAGCAGTGGCGTTACTATGTAGTTTGTCGGGTTAGTAGTGTAAGGATAGAGATATCTATACATTTTTACTATCAAGGTTGTTGCTTATTTGAGTTGCATTTGTAACTATAACTAGTTGACAATATAACCATTGGTGGGTTAAATAAAAAGTTGTATGATTTCAAATCTGGAAATACTAATTCTATAAGTTCTTATAAAATAACGAAATCTGGTATTAGTCTGTCTGTCAAATTGGGGGTGTGTTTGAGCTATGACAAGTTCGAAATTTGTGAAAAATTTAATCGAGATGGTAACCGTCAGATCTTTTGCTGAAGCGGTTGAGAAAAGTGCGTATCTTGCTGCTATTCTGATCGGTGTAGGATTTTGCTGGTTACTATACATACTGATGGGTCCTCTGGTTATTGCACTTCTTCTGGGCTCATTCGTTTTCTTGATGGTTTTCAAGATTGGGTTCCTCTGGTTTTTGAAATAGAGCCTGTGTAAGAGTTGGTTGCACATTACCTTCACGGATGTGTATATAGACCAAAGTTTGTATAGATAATTTGGGTAAGTAAACAAATTATCCCCGGAGAAATTCAATAGATTTACTTGACTATAGGTCGAGCTTTGTTATTAACACATCCCGACTGATTGATGCTAGATATGTTAAATTTACGATTCTTAATGGATGTATAAGTTCGCATTCTACCGCAAATATAGACTCAGAAATTGCCAATTAGTCCAAAATCCATAGACACCTATTAATATGAGAATAACCCCAGAGGTTATTTCTGTTACTCTGAAATGTCTCGTGACCATTCTTACTATGTATAATTGATATTTGTCTGTAACCAGACTCATCAGAATTAACGGAGTTCCCATACCCATACCGAACAGAAAAAATAATACTGTCAGTTCCGCTATATCAGTTACTGTAAATGATAGTGCAAACAGACTGACTAGAAGAGGGCCGCTACAAGGGAAAGCTATAGGAGCATAAAGCATTCCGTAAAGGTAAGCGTTTAAATTTGAATTATTAAACCATGGGATATTTACACTTGATAGCGTCATGAAGGGATTAATGTCCGCAATTATTAATATTCCAACAGCGATTATTGTTGCGTATGCAAAGGGTATCGCAATACTCATTGCGTCACTGATGGCAAGCTGCAGCAATGCTAGTATCGCTCCAATTACAAGAAGAGTTGTAAGGATACCAGCCAAAACAGATAAACCTAAGGTGTACCTTAGAGCGTGATTTTCCTGCTTTTGTGTCATGCTAACTAGATATGCTAGGTAGCCTGGGTATAGAGGCAGCACGCATGGAGAACCAGCGGCTATTATGCCAGCAGTGAATGCTATCGATATCTCAGCTAGAAATGACATAATTTATTGGGGAGTCAATGATGTTGAGGTTTATATGTGTTTTTCAGTTACTGTGCTTATTTATTTCTGTTAATAGGAAAGAAGAGGATTTTATCTCTCCTGCCAACATATGCAACTTACCATTTGGGTCTACTATTATTACAGGTGTAGCAGTTGGATCTAAAACCATTTTTGAAGTCAAAAGACTAAGATTTTGAGAAAATTCTGAGCCAGGTGCTACGAATGGCCAATTAAACCCGTTGTTTTCAACGTAACGTTTGAGTATTTCTTCGTTTTCGTTAGGGTCAACGTCAACCGATACGAACAATATGTCGCTACCCAACTCTTGGAGTGCTATAGCCATTTCCTTTTGTTGTCTGTAGCAGCGTGTACACCACACGGCCATAGTTTCAATCACCTGTACTTTACCTAGGTTATCGCTTAGGCGAAAAGAATCCCCAGTACTTATATCGGTAAGGATTGTGTCAAATAATTTTTGTAGATTTGAGGATTCTACTGAGTTTTCACCTGGATTTTTTATAGTAGTGGTTTCTACTAGAAGCCAACCAACGTCTGATGGCTTCTTACTATCCCCGTCTATAGGATTTTGGCCTTTCATAACGTTGTGGTCGACAGAAGAATTGCTGGAGCATGCGAGAATCATCAACAGGCAGATGGTCAGATAGGATATTTTAGTCGTTTTAAGTAGATATTCCATGTAGTGTGTTACTCAAGAAAATCAGAATCAGTCATATTGTTTTTAGAAGCCTTAGAACAAACTTTACTGAGGCTTGGATTTGAAGTGCCTTATCGGGCTGGTGTGTCAAGAGAAAGCGATTTACTAGGGCAGGCTTGTTGATTTTTTATATTGTTGTTAGTTACTTTCAGATGCAGGCCTGATTCGTCTAAATAAGCGTCCTATATCTCCTTTTTCCCAGATTATTAGTGTTTGTGTTGCAATTCCTATCGAGCTGTAAGTACCTACAACAACTCCAGCTAGAAGTACCCACAGGAATACCCTTATAGTGGGCCCACCAAGTAGCATTAATGCGAGTATCGTGAAAAGGATGGTTAGGCTAGTGTTGAGCGACCTGCCGAGACTTTCAGATATGCTTAGGTTAGCAATTGATTCTAAGGATCTGTTCGGATAGAGTAAAATGTTTTCTCTTAGACGATCGAAGATAACAATCGTGTCATTTACACTATATCCTATAACTGTCAGTAGGGCACTAAGGAACATTGTATTAACTTCAATTTCGAAAAGAACACCAAGTATTGCGAAAATACCTATTACAATAACTGTGTCGTGAATCAAAGCTATAATTGCTGCCGCCCCATACCTGAATGGCTTAGGTACGCTGCGGAATGCCCACCAGAGATAAAAGAATATTCCTACGGCGGCTGCAATAACAGCCCAGAAAGCTGCTACTAATGTTTCTTTAGCTACCATTGGAGAAACCAAATCGAATGAAAGTAATTGTAATCCTTCAGGTGATAGTGAGTTTTCCATTTCTTGGACTAAATTGTTTTTGTCTGATTCATCTAGCTGTACTGTACGGAGGAAAAAAGTGTCATCACCAAGTTTTTGAACTATAGCATCAACATATCCTAGCTCAGAAAGTTTTGCTCTTATCTCATTTGGATCAACTTCTTGAGAAAAACCAATATTCATGCTGGAGCCTCCGGTAAAGTCTATACCGGGGCGTAGCCCCTGACCTATTATCAGGAAAATTATTCCTGGTGTAATTATCAGTACCGAAGTTAGGAAGAACCATATTCTTTTATTAACGAAATCCAATTTCAGATCTCCTGCTTTGACTATTCTGTTTCTGTAGGCTTTTGTAGATCAGATTTACCGGATGGAACAAATAATTGAAGATGTCTGTTAAGAGGTGTAGTTGCTACTAGGCGCAGTAAAGTTCTACTAACAGTAATTGCCGAGAACATGCTCACTCCGACTCCGATAGCAAGAGTTACAGCAAAACTCTGCACTATTGTTGCACCTAAGGTGTCTGCAAACCAGAACAGAATCGCACACGTAATCAAAGTTGATACGTTGCTGTCTCTTATAGCAGACCATGCTCTGTTAAAGCCAATATTGATCGCAGAGAGTAAAGTCCTACCTGACCGGATCTCCTCCTTCATCCTTTCAAAAATAAGAATGTTTGCATCAACAGCCATACCTATCGATAGAATTGTAGCGGCTATTCCTGAAAGTTCCAACGTAACGGGGGCAATTTTGAATATTGCCAATACTAGTGTTGCATATACCCCCAGTGCTAATGCTGCTACTATTCCAGCCATCCTGTAATAAACAATCATAAATACAAGAACTAATAGGAGTCCAACTGCTCCTGCTACAACACTTTTTGCCAGAGAATCTGCACCCAATATAGCGTCAACGTCACGTTCCTTGATGAGTTCTATAGGGACGGGTAGTCTACCCGATTCTAGCAGGAGTGAGATATCGCGAACTCGCTCGAGTGTCAGTGTTTGGCCTTGTATGTACGATGCACCTCCTGTGATGGGCTCTGGTACTCCTGGCGCAATCAATTCTTCATCGTCTAGTAAAATAGCCAATACGTCTGATGTTCCTGCTATACGAGTAGTTACTTCAGCAAATTTTTCGGTTCCTTCAGTGTTGAATTCCACATTGATTATTGGTAGCCCGGTTCCTTGGTGTTGTCCGGGATATGCTCTAGCTAAATCCTCGCCTGTTAAACCGATATCTTCGTCTACCTTGCCAAAAATCTCAGAAAAATCCAGTTCATCTGTTTCTGAAAATTGTTCTTGAGCTTCTTCCATGGTGCCGGCACCTCCAGAAAGCACAGAGGTCAAGTCAATCAGATAACTATCGCTATTCTCTATTCTTTTAACTATAGATTCGCTACTTACAGGGAATCTTTGACCACTGACTTCTAGAATCGGTACATGGGAAAATAGTAGGTTTGTAGTTGTAGTACCGTTTGTGGATATTCGTATCAAATTTGGATAGAATCCGGGATCTGGCTGTATGCTTTTTTCGAGACGATCTATCGCTTGTCCGAATGATTTTGCTCCTGCTGGAGTGAAATTAATAAGTAAACCTGGTTTTGGTGATTCAGGAACTGATGTTGTTTCAACAGTACTTGTAGAGATAGTGTTCTCTATCACAGATGAATCTGTGGTGGTAGCAGATTCTGAAGGTGATGATTGATCATGGAACTCTACCAAATCTATTACACTTACATCTAGTACCTCGTTTTGAGTTACTCCTGGTAGTGGCCTGTCTACATCAAATGTTCTATGGCGCCATTCTAAGCGAGCCGTTTCTCCAATCAGTGCTTTGGCTCTGGTTATGTCACGTACGCCTGGAAGTTGTATAAGTAATCTGTTAGAACCGAGTACTTGAATGATAGGTTTACCTAGACCGGAAGCATTGACTCTCCTCTCAATAGTCGATCTGAGAGATTCCATCTGGTCGGGTGTTGGTGTAATTGGATCTCCAGTTTCAGGATCCTTTAATGCCGCTTGATACCTTAAGTCGCTTCCTCCCTGAAGATCTAATCCCAGCTTTAGACCTAAAATGGTGTCACCACCTCTTTCTAGGTTACCCACATTGATCGTTTGGAATCCAAGTGCTAGAGATGAGACTGTGACCAGAAATAATATAAACACTACAGATCTAAGGTATCTACGCACGGGGCCCTCCCGATGTCAAAGTAGTTTCGAGAAATTCTAAAGCTTCTTCCCTAGTTCCAATTTCACCGCTTGCTCTAGATTCCCTGACAAGTTCAAGAAGTGTTCCTATCTTAGGTCCGGGCTCTAGGGCGAACTTATCCATTATAGTGTGTCCGTCGAGTAATGGAAGTATTTGTTTTGGCTGTTTTGGGGAAACTGGGTCATCTTGTAGTATGTGGTTTATAATTTTGAAGTGATCATTCCATCCATTCAGTGTTACATTTGGACCCTTCGCCGCGAGATAGTCTGCCATGTTCAGGAAAAGGGTATCTAGACTAACGTCTTTTAAGTCACGATAGTATCGGTATACAGCACGAGGAGATGGGAGTTCAGTCCCGGATGACATCTGCGTAGGACGTAGGTGATGGCGTACTATTCTACTTGCCATTTGTATACCCCTATTACCTAAGCGAAGTCTTTCCAGAATATTACTGGTTTTTTCTGCTCCATGTATGTCGTGACCTATGAATCTAACTTTCCCGTTACTATCAGATCTTTTTGTTTCAGGTTTGGCAATATCGTGTAGCAGTCCTGCTATTTTTAGCATAGTAAGTCGGGTGTGCCCATCACAAACTATCTCAGAAAAGTGTTTGTCAACACTGGGTAATTTGGCTATTGCATCTGAAACGAAGTCAGGTCTACTTTGTGATTTCACAACCACGCGTTCTATGTTACCTGCAGTTTCTAGGGAGTGGTTAAATACATCCCAGTAGTGATGTTCGGATGGTTGAGTGATTCCTTTTGTGTTTTCAAACTCGGGAATTATTTTAGTGAGGAGATCCAAATTATCCAGATTTCGAATTGAGTTAGTTATTTTGGGGCGCTCGACTATTTTTAGTAATTCGTCTCGAACTCTTTCTGCAGGAACCAGATGGATCATATGTGATTCTCTCTGAATAGTACTAGCAGTTTCACGATCAATATCGAATCCTAATTGTGACGCAAGTCTTGGTGCTCTCATCAATCGAGCAGGATCTTTTACGAAAGACTTATTACTAACTTGACGAATGATTCTCCGATTTAGGTCATGTACACCTGTGCTAGGGTCAATTACGGTAATTGAATCAATTGATGACAGGGAGGGCAACAGGGGTATGCACATGGCATCAATTGTGAAGTCACGTTCTCCGAGATCACTGTGTATGGAACCCTTACACGAACTTATGTCTAGGTTAGTTTCTAATCCTTTGCGGTTAATTATGACTCTGGCAATGTCTTTGTCTTTGTTCAGAATTACCATTTTGCCATTAAGCTTAGACGAGATATCACAAGCAACTTCTTGAGCTGATTCTGACACAATAATATCGATATCAGATATTTTTTTACGGGCAATTATGTCCCTGATTGTTCCACCTACTAAATAGGCAGTAACCCCTAGAGATTCGAAGATGCTTACAAGAAAGAATACAATTTCCGGGACATCTGACGGGGATATTATTGGTGTCTCTTTGGACACGGTTATAGGACTCATAAACGGTCTCTTTTACCTTACAGTATTGTAATTAGTGTTGTGGTATTGCCTAAACATCAGTGTCAGACACTTTCAATGATTGGTAGGGTTTACAAGTATCCTTGGTCTCATTGGTTTACTTCATAGACATTACAAACAAAAAATTTGTAGAAATGCTAAATTCATATAGTCTTATAAGAGATTATATCTACAGCTACTTATATGTGTAAAGCAGGATAATTAGACTATAACTGCGAATTATATGAATTTAGCATTTTCGAAAGAAAGAGGAAATAGAACAAGTTTGCAATATTTTTGAGGTTTATTAGTGGTTATGTTCTTCCAAATTCTTTCTCAAGTAAGGATCTGGTAATTTGCACAATTGTAGGTCGTCCGTGAGGGCAAGTATGCGGTTGCTTACACGATTCGAGTAACTGTATCAACTCAGTCATTTCTCTTTGGGTCATTATCTTGCCGGCACGGATTGCTCCATGGCAGGCCATCGAATATGCTGCTTTTTCCCTCCAGGTTTTGAATCCTCCACCTTCTGCCATCAAGTCTATAAAATCTGTAAACATTTTATCTGGATCGTCTTTATGCAATGCAGATGGCACAGCTCTCAATATGTAGGTGTTGTCACCAAAATCCTGGTAATCAAACCCTAAATTCCTGATAAGTTCTTGATGTAATTGAGCTATCTCTGCCTGTCGGTAATCTAAATTGATAGTTATAGGCTCTAGAAGACTTTGGCTATTAATTAAGTCGGTAATTGATTTAGTCATGATATCTTCGAATAGGATTCTCTCATGTGCCGCATGTTGATCCACAAGATATATTCCGTCAGGTCCCTCTGAGACAATATATGTTGAATGAACCTGTCCTAGTATTCGTAGTGCAGGAAGTGCCTTTGAAGGCATTAAGGTTTGTATACGGTTAGTATTTGTATTCTTGGTGAATTCCTGATTCGAAATCTGTGATTCTTGTGTCTCGTTAATCGGATGTTTCTTCGTATATTCAATTTGAAAATGGGGCTGGACATTATAAATGGAGTCACTTCCGAAATGGGGTATAGGGGAATCTGATATTAATGTTTCTCTTACAGCTTTTTGTAGAGCACCAAAAATTTGTCCCTCGTGTTTCAAGCGTACTTCAGTTTTAGAGGGATGTGCATTCACGTCGACATCCTCATAGGGTACTTGCAAATTAATCACTGCTACTGGGAATCGCCGTTCTTTCAGGAAGCCATGATAGGCACTTTCGATGGAATAATTGAGTTTTCTATCTGATACCCACCTCCCATTTATAAAAAGATTTATTCTATTTCTGTTGGATCTATTTAGGGATCCAGGACCGATCATCCCTGATATTGATATTTCAGATGAGTTAGGTGGGATGGTAAGCATTTGCACAGCAGTTTCAGATCCATAAATTTCTGATATAGCTTCTTGCAAACTTCCAGATCCCGAACTTGAAATCATGAGTTTGCCATTAATGGACATATTAATTTTAATTTCAGGTTTTGCTAACGCATATCGAGATACTATTGATTGAATTTGATGGGACTCAGTTGACGTGCTTCCAAGGAATTTTCGTCGTGCAGGTAGATTATGGAATAGATTTTCGACAGTTACTATAGTTCCTGAAGGAGCAGGTACATCCCGAGTTTCAATATGTGTTCCGCCTTTAAATTCTACAAATGTTCCTCCATTATCACTCTCAGTGCGAGTAACTAGAGATGTTTTTGATACTGCTGCAATACTTGGTAGGGCCTCTCCACGAAATCCTAGAGTGGATATAGTTTCTAGTTCTTCGGCCATAGAAATTTTACTTGTGGCAAACCGCTCAAATGCCAATAGAATTTCATTTTTTAGAATTCCAGACCCATTGTCGATTACCCTTATTCGGTCGATGCCACCAGCATCTGCTTCTACAGTAATATTAGAAGCTCCTGCATCTATGGCATTTTCAACGAGCTCTTTTACGACAGATGACGGTCTTTCTACTACCTCTCCGGCAGCTATTTGAGAAGACACTTTTGGGTGTAAAATTTTTATTGACATTAGGTTGGCATCGAATACCTTAAGATTATCAACAACATGTTATATCAGTAAGATCCAGTTTACGACTAGGTATTATGGCAATCCCTAACATTGGTAATTTCTGGTATGCTGATAACCTCTTGCTCAGGAGGATACTATATGTACAAAAATATCGTTCTCAGTGATGTCTTGGAGGCTAGGAATAGAACTGAGAAATATTACACACGGACTCCATTGCATCACTATCAATCTTTGGACGAATTAATTGGAGCGGAGATATACGTTAAGCATGAAAATCATCAAAAAACTGGTTCATTCAAAGTTCGTGGTGCACTAAATGTTTTATCGAGACTTTCATTAGAGGACAAGGGTCGGGGTGTAGTAGCTGCCACATCGGGTAATTTCGGTCAAGGTGTTGCATATGCAGCTTCAGTATTTGATACGGTTGCCAACATAGTTGTTCCTGTTGGTGCTAATCCAAGCAAGGTAGACTCGATTCGACGCTTAGGAGCCAATGTTATATTTCACGGGGAAGCTTTCGATGACTCAAGGGAATATGCGGAGACGTTGTCTCAGAGAGAAGGTTTCAGATATATTCATTCAGCTAATGAAAATGGTCTTGTGGCTGGAGTAGCTACATATTCGCTTGAGATATTTGAAGATCTTTCAGATGTAGATTTAATTATAGTGCCAGTGGGAGGTGGTAGCGGTGCTTGTGGCGCATGCGTAATTTCAGATGAAATGCGTTCAGGTGCCCGAGTCATTGGAGTTCAAGCATCTAGCGCGCCGGCGGCATACCTGTCTTGGAAGGAAGGGAAACTAATTGAAGCGAATATGGATACTGCCGCGGAAGGGTTAGCAACTCGAATCGGATATGATGCCCCTCAAAAAATTTTGAGAGATCATTTGTCGGATTTTATTTTGGTTGACGAAGACGAGATGAGAAAGGCAGTAACTACGATGCTGGACCATACCCGTAATTTGGCCGAACATGCCGGTGCGGCCTCTCTTGCTGCTGCGATTAAGATTAAAGATAGGATCCGTGGCAAAAAAGTAGTTCTTGTTATGAGTGGGGGGAATATAACTGTTAGCCAGCTAAAGGGCATTTTGATGGACCATTAACAACTTGTTTTACATAACAATGAAGGTAGAATTTTATTTACCTATTGATTTTAGTATTTCTTTGTTAATTTCCTTCACAACCCCAGGTCCATTATAAATTAATCCAGTGTATAACTGGATGGTGTTTGCTCCAGCCTGTAGGGCTCTCCAGGCATCCTCCCCTGTAAAAACACCTCCACATGCATTAATGATTGTTTTGCTTCCTACCTCTGAGCGGATGTCTTTAACCATTTGTATTGTGTCTTCTAAAATGGGTTTGCCACTTAGACCTCCTCTTCCGGTTGCCAGACGGGCGTCAATTACAGGTTTACTATTTGCGATCGTTAAACCATCTACACCTTTCAAAGTACATATTCTTGCGAGTCTGAGTATATTTTCTCTAGCTTTCTCGATACATCCAGATGAATAAGGTGGTAATTTGATCATAAGAGGTTTATGTCTCACATCATTGATTTTTCCGATAAGTTCATCTAGTGAAGTAGGCTCTTGGAAGATCTTTAAGCCTGCCGTGTTGGGTGAACTGATATTAATCTCGATTACATCTGATAGAGGTTCCAGTAGTTTTCGGCACTCCAATATGTCAATAATTTCAGTTCCGGATATACTTACAACTATTGGTGTTTTGATCAATTTTCCCTTAATTTTTGATAATGATATGGTTGCAGCATCGACTCCCTTATTTGGGAAACCCATAGCGTTTATTAAAGATTGTTCAGATTTGTCTCTCACGATGCGAGGCTTAGGATTACCGCATCTTGCATCAGCCGTTACCGTTCCTCCTGTTATATAACCAAATCCGATGGATGCAAGAGATGGTATCATTTCGCAATCTTTGTCGAATCCAGCTGCTAGACCAACTGGATTTTGAATGGAAAACCCACACCAGTCGACATGAAGTCTGTCATCAGTAAAAGATAACGGTTTACTGATGATATTCCGTAACGAATGTCTTCGTAGCACAAGATTTGTAATTTTGTGTGCAGATTCGGTTGGTAAAAGGAATAAGAATGGTCGCAAAAATAGTTTGTAAAAGGCCGAGATGAGTACCATATTGGACTCCAATTTGAATGTTGCAGTAGGTACTTAATTCAAAGTGATACTGATTATACCAGTATCAGTGTTTATTTTGATTAGATACTATTACTCGTAGCTGTTAGAGATGGCTTAGCTAATTACAATTTTTCAATTATTGAGGGCGTACAAATAAGTTTTAGTATCTTTATGAGGTTTGTCGTATAATCATACTGCTGAAAATGTTCAGGCATAACGGTGTGATGAAATGGAAGTAGTATTTGATAGGGGTGATATTACTAAGCCCAAAGGGCATGCTTTGGTTTATTTCAAAGATTCAGGTAATTCTAGCTCAGTGTGGGTTACTTACATCGTAATTCTGCCCATTAAAGTAGATGTTTCAAAATACGTACCCCCATTCTTAATGAATCAAGTCGGAGGAGAATTTGCAGGTGAGCAATTGTCATCTTTTGCTTTTCCACCAGCCCCTGAGCAGATGGGTAATTATAAAGAGATTGAGGATCTGGCCATGATGAGGGATGATGACATTTTGTTTGGAGGTACTCTAGCCCCAGCTGACGTATCATCTTCCATGTCCTTAGTTAATCAAGTTGTTGAGAGATACGCTAGTGCTTATGCTGAATCGGATAGCATTGTTGATCATCAGAGTGAACAATTGCCGGAAGAGGGGATTGGAGTCAGTGAAGTTTTATATGGTCTTATGAGTGATAGTGATAAGTTAGGAGAGTTAACTAGGCTTACTGGCAGATTAAGATTTTCAGTTGATGGATCTGATGATTCTCTAATCAATGATGCCGAGGAGGAGATTAAATTATTATCTGGGTATCTTCCGGATTCACTAAATATACCTAGGTTGGTTCAAACTGTAAAATCAAAGGACGGAAGATCTGAAGAGTTAGCGGATTTATATTTACAGCGTTGCTATCATTTAGTTCAAGAAGAGTATAGTAAACTTATTCAAGTAGAGGATCGTATCAAAGGTATAGAACACGAGACCAGTGGTAAATGAACGTAAAGAGTATATTTCGGTTGTTCTGCACCAGGTGATTTTTGTCCCGGATAGACAAAGTGACGTTTGTCAATATTAATTTTGGCTAGATGTCTTCCAGTACGATTGCCCGTGTCCAGGATGCGGTTAGCCTATGCATTCTGACCGGTAATCCTATGAAGAAAACACGAGATTTGCTGATTTGATGGAGTCCTGTTGGAGCATCAATCAAGCCTATGCCACCAAGAAGTAATTTTGCGTCAGATGTTGGCTTTTCATCCGATTTTTTATCAGGAGGAGATAGCGTAAGGTTTTCAGTCCCCAAGGCTTTAATACGCAATTCAATAAGCCAGTCTATAGTTTCGTCAAGTAAGTAAGGAGAGCTAGATACATCCCACCTGCCAGCTTTATCAAATTTAGGTGGTCCCCACGCTAGGACTATATCTCCAGTTTTCACGCCTGCTAGTTCAAAATCCTTAGGTGTGATAGGCTGGCCAGCTTTTTCTGTGAAATCACATGCCGCTGCTTCCCCTAAGTAAGTTTCAAGAGGGATTGAGGCAATATCTTTGCCATCTTCAGAGTATTTGTATGGGGCTTCCACGTGAGTGCCATTATGTGTTTGGCTCTGAATGAAATGCATTCTGGAGTCGTCTTCTGAGTGAAAGAACTCTTGTAGATCAATGGCTCTTTCCCCATAAAATGGTTTCCCATGACGTTGATGCCCGTCAACTTTTTGCTCACTAGGAAATAATTCATGAGAGAGATCTATTATTCGGTATTTGCTCAAATTTATCATTTTAATTCTCCTGTATTATTTAAGAGTGCTTCCCTTTTGCAATTAGATTTTTAACTTGATCTGCAGTTGGCATAGATCGCTGAGCACCTTTCACGGTAGTTGCAAGCGATCCAGCTGCAACAGCGTTATGGACAGCTTGCTGTAAAGTAGTTCCATTAGCTAGGGATACAGTTAGACTGCCATTGAAAGCGTCTCCGGCTGCTACAGAATCAACAACGTCAGTTTTGAATGCATTTATATGACCTTGTTCCCCGCTAGATGATATGTAATATGCTCCCATATCCCCAATTGTTGTAATCGCAACGCTGGGTCCAAAACCAAGTAATGCTTCACAGGCTTCCTTGGCTGATTGTACATCTATAACACCTATGCCCGTAATTGATGATGCTTCTGCTTGATTTGGGGTGATAATGTCGCTTGAGTTAAGCAATTCTTTAGAAATGTTTTCAGCAGGAGCGGGATCCAAAACCACCTTCACTGCATGCTTTCTGGCAGTTTCTGCAGTTTTTATTGAGGCATTTTGGTCAATTTCTCCTTGTAGTAGCACGTAGCTAGATTTGCTAATTTTTGATTCAATTGAGCCAAATTCAAGATTAGACTGATTTAGGTTAGCCCCTGGTATAACTAATATGCGATTTTCCCTTTCGCTGTCCAAAAGAATTATTGCCAATCCTGAGTTTATATTTTGATCTGTACTGATGGCACTAATATCTACACCCTCTTTTTGGAGCCCTTCCAAAAGTATGGGGCCAAAATAATCTTTACCTACAACACCGATCAAACTGACTTTAGCACCCAGTCGTGCAATAGCTACAGATTGATTCGCACCTTTGCCTCCGGCTGAAAAGAAAGATTCCTGTCCAACTACAGTTTGACCTGATTCAGGAATGGTTTGTGTAATGCCTATAACGTCCATGTTAATGCCGCCATGTACTACAAGTGACGGGGTATTCTTCAAGCTAATCATTACTCACATCCCTAGGGCTATTCCTCCATGTAAAATTGCAATAACCAACACCTTGGTGACTGGGACTGATTTATATCACAGATATTGCTAAATGTAATCAGCCAACATTTTTATTCACGCTGACTTAAATTAGCATTAATGGAATGCGTTTTGGTCTAGCAGCCTACTCAGAATCACGGCGAGACCATTTTTATCCACCGGGGGAGCGACGACGTCAGCGACTTCTAAGAGTTCGGGAGGTGATCCAGTGATTGCTACACCCATTCCAGCCCAGGACACCATTTCTATATCGTTATAACCGTTGCCAAATGCCACCGTTTCATCTTGTCTGATTTGTGATATGTTGCATAACCATTCCAAAGCATTTTTCTTACCTGCATGTGGGTTTAGGATTTCATAGAAATGCGGTAGGGATCTCGTAACATGCAAGTGATTTTTGAAAAATTTGTTTAGGCAGCGACTTATTTTCGCTATCTCATTTTCATCTCCAAATGCCACTATTCGCGTTGGGGACTTATTCGCTAAATTACGTAGATCATCTACAAAATATAATTTTCCTAAATTGCGCTTCCCATAGGATCGTACCCAGGGGGTATCCTTTGTGGTATAAACATCATCCTTCAAGTAAAGTAGTATCTCTATTTGTGAATTGGACAGTGCTTCTAGTGCTCCTAGTGCCATTTGGGGAGTAAGAGGTTTGTGCCATATACATTTCCCGTTGGAGGGACTGACAATAATAGCTCCCTGAGATGACACTATTGGACTATTGATATCTAGTTCTTTGGCAATTGCTAATGCCGAACCTGACATTCTGCCGGTTGCAAGCGTAACCTTTACCCCTGCTTTCTGGACCTTAGATATCATTGATAGTGTGTGGTCAGATATTGATTCTGAGTGTGATTTGATCGTTCCGTCAATATCAAGGGCTAATAGTTTGTATGCCATCGTTCTATTACCGCGCCTACCGTGCCAAGTGATAAAATGTAATGTATGAAATTATCTCCTCGTATGATTTTGTGGATTGTGATAGTTGCAGTGATTTCGTATGTGGCCTACCTCTCATTTAGTGTAGCTTGAAGACTTATGTGGCCTACAATTCATTGTATCTGACCTATTGTATATTCACACATTTCGTTGTTTAAGATAGATTTTCGCATCATTGCGAAATATTAAAATATTAAACGATCGAACCTATTTCTTATTGACATATAGTAGTTATATTCCATAGAATCTTATTCAGCAGCCTTCCCTAGTAAGTGAGGCTGTTTTTTATTGCTAGAAAATTCGATTCTGGAATCGGTTGCTAATATTAATTTAGAATGTGACTTACTTAATGAGTCGGGTAAGTAGATACATAAGTTGGGTGTCATCTGTAATTAAATAATAGCAGGGAGCACGGTTCATATTGGTAAAAGAACATTTATCTGAGGATAGTGGACAATCAGCACCTGATGATTTGACTATTCAAGTCAATGGTGTGACCAAGCAGTTCGGGTCTAACATCGCTGTGAATAACGTATCGTTTGATGTTCGAAGAGGGGAAGTGGTTGGATTTTTGGGGCCGAATGGATCAGGTAAGACAACCAGTATGCGACTTCTAACATCCTACTACACGCCTGATTCTGGAAGTGTCTTAATTGAAGGGATTGATAACCAACAAGATGATTTGGCGACTCGAAACCTCATCGGATACCTACCGGAAAACAATCCAATCTATACAGATATGCTTGTCAGAGAGTATCTGTCTTTCGTTGCAGACCTGAGGGGTCAGTCAGGAGCAGAGGGGCGCGAGAATATAGCTCAAGCAGTTTATGAGACTGGGATTGAACAAGTGTATTATCAGCCGGTTGGTCATTGTTCAAAAGGGTATCGTCAAAGGGTCGGTTTAGCTGGAGCGATTTTACACCGACCAGATATTTTGATTATGGATGAGCCAACTGAGGGACTAGATCCCAACCAACGTGTGCCAATTCGAGAATTGATACGAAGGATGGGTGAGCAGCGAACTGTCCTGCTGAGTACGCATGTATTGAGCGAGGTTGAGCAAACCTGTGACAGACTTTTGATAATAGCTCGTGGTCGTATAGTAGCTCAAGGGACAGTGGAGGAACTTGAGTCTCAGGCAGAGAGTCATCGCAGTGTAGTTGTAGAGGTTGAGGGTGACAATGTAGAAAAGGATCTAAAAAGTTTGTCTCAAGTTGACGTAATAGAGAGGCAGACATCTTACGACAAGAGAAAAAAATTCAGGGTTTCCAGCAATAGCGATAGCGATATTAGACCTGATATATTCCATTTAGCCAAGAAAAAGAAGTGGGTGTTATGGGAACTTCATCAGGAAGGAGCTAGGTTGCAAGACATGTTCCATGATCTGACAGCAGATTCTAGCTTAGAGGAAGCATAAGAATCACATGTCATCTTTTTTAACACTTGTCAGAAAAGATCTTAAGAGTTATTTTGACCAGCCGACTGGTTACATACTTCTCGTGATATTTACGGCTATAGTTTCCTTCCTGTTTTTTAGGACGATTAACACTACACAGGAGGCTTCTCTAAGGCCATTACTCGACACTTTGCCTTGGTTATTGGCAATTTTTGTGCCAGCTGCAACTATGCGTTTGATATCAGAAGAGCAGCGAGACGGCACTCTAGAATTGTTGATGACCCAGCCACTTAAAATTTGGGCAGTCATAGGTTCTAAATTTATTTCTGGATTGATATTTGTACTGACTGGTATAGGATTAACAGTATTTATTCCTATAGCTCTCATGACAGCAGGCGATCTAGACGAAGGGGCTATTGTTGCTCAGTATCTAGGAACCCTTTTTATTACTGCATCGTTTGTTTCAATAGGGCTTTTTACTTCTAGCCTGACCCGTAATCAAATTGTGTCTTTCATACTGGCTTTGTCCATAATAGTGTTACTAATGATTTGCGGAATGCCTCTTATAACTTTGGTATTACCATCAGGTTTAGCAGTTCTAGTTCAGGATTTGAGTCCATTAACACACTTTGGAGCTATTTCGAGAGGGGTGTTGGATCTAAGGGATGTGCTTTATTTTGCAGCATTAGTTTCTACATTCATTAGTGCGACTTACCTGATAGTTAGGGGTAAGAGTGTGAGTCGCCGCTCTCCTTTGTACCGTAATTTACAGCTAGGCGTGTCTGGATTAGTAATATTAAGCATCGCGGTTGGTTGGTTTGGACGTTCAATTGAGGGTAGGCTGGATCTTACTGAAAACAATCTGTATACATTGACTCCTGCTACGGAGGAATTGTTGTCTAGTTTAGATGACGTGGTGACTATTAAACTGTTTGCGTCGAAAGACCCTCCTGTGCAGGTCGCACTAACCACTAGGGAGGTGGAGCATTTTCTCGAAGATTTGGCTGCGGCGTCAAATGGTAAAGTTAGGGTAGTTAAACGTTACGCAGATGAAAGTGATGAAATGGCTGAGGAAGCGAAGCGTTATAATATTCCACCTGTTGAATTTAATGTAGAGAGTGATGGAGAGCTGAGGATTAAATTAGGTTACTTGGGTATAGGTATGGCCTATACCAGCCACATGGAATCCATACAGTTTGTTGAATCTACGGATGGTCTTGAGTATCGAGTAGGTGCGAATATATTCCGCATGCTTCAAAAGAAACCAAAGAAGCTTGCCATACTTTTCGGACATGGAGAAAAAAGACGTGATGAGATGTTGCAGTCATTTAGGAATCAGCTTGAGAGGCATCATCGAGTTGCAGAGATAACCAATGATGGATTAGATTTTAATTTGGCCCCAGGTGGATTTAATGTGGAGCAGATCGACACTTTGGTTGTTGCTGGCCCAACTGAATTTATAGAAACTCCAGTTTTAGAACAGATTGATGAATTCTTAGCCATTGGAGGCAAGGCTCTTATAATGGTCGATCCAGTTATTGTAGATAATTCCAGTCTGTCAGCAGAGAATAACGAGTCTACTCTTGCAGATTATTTGAGCCAGTATGGTATTGGGATAGGGAATGAATTAGTCTATGATGTTCAAGCTAATGAGACTCTTCTTTTCTCTGGCAGATTTGGGAGAGTAAGTCTTCCGTATCCTTACTGGGTTAGGTCTCAAACTACAGAGAAACAGATTTCTGGTGGGGTGAGATATGCAGTGATGCCATGGGCTAGTCCTATAGAACTGTTAGGGTATACATCCGAAGCGGTCGATGCGCAAGTCACGCCTCTATTAGTTACCAGTGCTTCAGCCGCTCTAGACAGTGATTTTTCAGACATTTCACCTCAGTCAGAGATATTTTCAGAAACAGATGAATCTTTAATGAGAGAACGAGTATTGGCGGTGGCCGTCACGGGGGTAAGATGTCCTCCCCTTCAGCCTAGGTGTGAAAAGAACCCTGAGAACATTTTTAGGTTGATTGTTGCTACAGATTCAGATTGGATTAGTGAAGCGTACGTTTCACAGTACCCAGACCACCTGAAACTCGGTGTCAATTGGATAGATTGGTTAACTCAGGAGGATTATTTGGCCTCGATACGTTCCAAGGGTACATCCATACGTCCCCTCGAATTTTCTTCTAAGATACATACTCAGATTGCGCAGTATGGTAATACCGTAGGGATTCCAGTTTTGCTTATACTATTTGGACTCACACGATTTCTGTTGCGCCGTAATGTTATGAGGAAGGTTTATCCACGTGAAAGGTAAACAGTTAGGATACGTCCTTATAGCAGTAATAATTATTGGCATTGTGGGTTTAGGTAGTCGCGTGGCTGCTACAGTTACAGATTCAGAACTTCCTGTCTTAACTGGACTCCGTACCCTAACACCTGAGAACATTGATATGGTAGTGATGCGTGATTGGGAAAATGAGGTTACCCTGATAAAGCGAGAAGATGGGACATGGTGGAGTGATAACTATCCTGTTGTCCAGACAAAACTTACAGATTTTTGGGGTGTATCTGGTGATATCGAAGGCTCAGAGCTAATTGCTACAAACCCTAAAAATCACAAAGAAATGGGTGTTTCTCAAGAGTTTGCCACATTGGTTCAATATTGGAAGAGCGGAGAATTGCAAGAAGAGTTCTTGGTGGGTGACAAACAATTTGTTGGAAAGTCTGCTGAGACAGCTTTCTTTCTCTGGGATGTTTACGTGCGGACATGTTTTATAAGGAAGATAGAGCAGGACGAAGTTTATGGAGTTGCCTGTCAATTTCCGCAACAATTTGACGCCCGCTCTAGGTATTGGAAGGACCCAATTGTCATACAGATTCCAAGGGAGGACGTAGCTGCAGTGTCCTTTGCTGATCCCGGAGGTCAATTCGATGTTCAGGTTATGGATTCAGTGTGGATGGTAGGCAGTGGGGATGACAGGGTGCGTGCTAATATAGCGCTGGTGCAGGACATGTTAAAAAACATCGAGATGTTAGTTGCCCGAGATTTCCCTACTGAGGAGCAGATAGACGGACTAGATTTTTCTAAACCAGATATAACTGTTACGATCGTGACCAAGCCTGATTCACAGTATTCATCATCACTTCTGCTTGTTATTGAGGATAGTGATGGTGGTTATTGGGGCAAAACCTCTGATAGTCCATACATATACTATTTCTTGGATAGAGACATAAATAACTTGCTATTGACTAGAGATGAACTTGAGAGTCGCTAGCTTAGGACGCATTGTACGTTTATCGGAAATTAAGTACGATCCTGTTTTATTCTGCTTCTTTTACTAATATTTTTTTGTTAACACTTGATAAAGAAATAAGTTGAGTATGCCCGCTAGGCCACATAACCTTTATGGAGTCGATGATTTTGTGGTTGCCTATGCCGAAATGAGCTTCGGGCATATTTTGGCCCATATGGCTAGACCCTCCTGAGATCTCTCTTATCTGAGTTACTTCGCCTGTAGTTACTTCTACCCTCGCTCCAATCCCGTTTTTGTTGCTCAGAGTTCCTTCTAAGTGAAGCATTATCCAATTATTATTGTATATGCACTGGTTTTGAAATAATTTTGCTTGTTGTCCATAATTGACAACGAAAATATCTAGGCAGCCGTCATTGTTGTAATCAAAGAAAGCCCCACCTCTACCCACGCCCGCATCATCAGCCCCGCTTTCCAAGGAGACATTCTTAAACTTAGAGTTGCCAGTGTTCTTAAGTAAGACGTTTGGTTGTTCAAATTCATAGTTAGAGTTGTCAGTAAATCCACGAATTCTAAGATGCCCGCTGACTACGTATAAATCTTCTAGTCCGTCGTTATCATAGTCGAAAAACATTGCGCCCCACGTCACTCTATCTCTGATACCAATGTTGCCTACCCCTACTTCAGCTTCTTCTGTTTTGTCTGTAAAAGTTAACCCGTCACCGCTATTTTCTAAGAGTACATTTGTACCAATATCAGTCATGAATAAGTCTAAATTGCCATCGAGATTATAGTCGCCTACAGCAAGAGCCATGCCATCAATTCGAGTTCCAGCCCCTGAAATTTCTGATATGTCAGAAAATTGCCAGATGTCATTTTCACCCAGTCCATCATTTCGCCAGAGGACGTTAGGTTGGACCCTGTCACCCATATCGTTTACAACATACAGGTCTGGATCGTGATCATTGTCTAAGTCTATCCATCCTGGTTGAAATCCTGCACCCCACACATTTCCTCGATTAATGTCGTACATTCCGGTTCTTGGTGTGATGCTGTTTCCTAATAGGGGTGTTGCATCGATGAACGTGCCGTTTCCGAGGTTACTGAACAGTGAAACTCCCCCTACAGCAGTAACTTGTACGCGTTGGAAAAGTAGTTCAACATCCGGGTCGGGAATGTGTCTGGTTACAACCAGGTCAATGTTGCCATCGAGGTTATAATCACCCCAAGAGCAACCTGTGTCTCTAAGATCTTCACGATTTGGCAACAGTCCCGCCCGTTCGGTGACATCATGAAATGTACCATCTCCACTATTATTGTAAAGTTTGCTACCCCCATAATTCGTGGCATACATATCTTGGTCACCATCATTGTCGTAGTCAGCTACGCAGCCTCCATTGCCACGTCCTAGTGGATCATCGAGTTGGGATTGTTTAGCCACTTCTATAAATGTTGAGTCGCCATTATTTTTGTAAAGAAAGTTGGGTCCATCAGAATTCGGCAGGAATATGTCGTTTAGTCTATCCCCATTAAAATCAAAGATTACTACGCCTGCCCCCACAGCCAAAAACTCATCTGGATATTCACTGTGTATAAATTTGATGCCTGCTTTATGGGTTACATCTATGAATGTTCCTCCGGATGGTAAACTGGCTCCTCTATGTTTGACATCAGTAGAGAGTTCAGTTTGGGCTTCGTCTTTATAGCAGCTTACACTTGTAAAGCCAAAAGCTAAAGTTAATACCACAGCTATTTGTATGAGCTGGATATTATGCAACGTGCAGATTTCAAAGCCTATAAGAGAAATCTTGTACATATTTTGTAATGTTCCAATTAGACTATCTTTGTTCAGTATATTGATAGCTGTCTAAACTATTGTAGAATAGCACAGCTGAAATAAGACTTGCATAGAGGAAATTTAGGAGGTTTCGGTGCCAAAAAGTAAATCTGTTGGCATGGCTCAAACTGTTTTAGGTCCAGTTTCACCACAGTCTTTAGGTAAAACTAGTACCCACGAGCATTTATTAATTGATTTTGTTTGCATGTTTAGAGAACCGAAGGTTGCCAGTGAGATTAAATTGGCTTACGAGCCAGTGGATTTAACCAATCTAGGCTGGGTTCGTTATGATCCTTTCAGGAACCTAGATAATCTCCGATTAGTTGATGAACAGACTATCATTAATGAAGTAGGGTTGTTTAAACGCGCTGGTGGAGGCACAATAATTGATGCTACCACCATAGGTATTGGGAGGGATCCATTAGGGTTAGCCAGAATTTCCAGAGCTACTAGTGTTAATGTGGTTATGGGGGCAGGATACTATGTTGATGCAGTGCATCCAGACACAATGGATGAGAAATCAGTAGATATGTTGGCTGATCAGATTATTGAAGAATTGACATTTGGTGTTGAGGATACAGGTATTAAGGCGGGCATAATTGGTGAAATAGGTTGTACGTGGCCGTTGACTGCAAATGAGAAAAAAGTGTTAATTGCATCGTCAATGGCTCAGAAGGAAACAGGAGCATCTATATTGATACACCCAGGACGTAATGAGTCTGCTCCTTTTGAGATTTTGGATTTGATATCAGGATCGGGAGGAGATTTGAACCGCGTTGTAATGGGTCATTTGGACCGAACTATTCATGACTTGAAGAAAGTTGTGGAGTTAGCGGAGAGTGGTTGTTACTTGGAATATGATCTGTTTGGTTGGGAGACCTCGTTTTACCCATTTTCAGATCTTGACATGCCAAATGATGGCCAGCGTATAAATTGGGTGAAAAATTTGGTAAATATGGGGTATTCTGGACAGGTAGTTTTGGCTCAAGATATTTGGGGAAAACATTTTCTGTCTAGATATGGTGGTTATGGATATGCACATATCCTCAACAATATTGTGCCGAGAATGAATGAGTCTGGAATATCGAATAAAGACCTGAATAAAATGCTTGTAGGAAATCCGGCTAACATTCTCACGATTGTATGAGGTTCTGATTACGTGGTATACAAAAAGAAGATATATACACTAGAATAAGTAGAAATCTTGGCAATGTGGAGGTAGTAAATTGGGATCAATCGAAAACAAATTGGCGCAAATGGGCATAGATTTGCCAGTGGCTCCTGACCCAGTAGCTAATTACGTTCCAGCGGTTCAAACCGGGAATCTGCTTTACCTTTCCGGATTGGGTCCAGCTCAAAGATCAGATGGGACTTCTTTGGTTGGTAAAGTTGGTGATGATCTTACAGTTGAGGAAGGGTACGAAGCAGCTCGTTTAACTGGTTTAAGTTTAATCGGTAGACTTAAACAAGAATTGGGTGATCTTGACCGAGTCGAGCGAGTAATTAAGCTACTCGGTATGGTTAACTCAGGTCTCCAATTTACGGATCACCCGGCAGTTATAAATGGTTGTTCAGACCTATTGGTTGAAGTATTTGGAGATAAGGGCAAACATGCTAGGTCTGCTGTGGGTATGAGCGGTTTGCCTTTTGATATTCCAGTTGAAATTGAAGCCATAGTGCAGATAAGTGACTAGTTTAATCACCAATACTTATTTTATTAGGTTTGGGTTGAACATGTAATGCGACTGTCAGGCAAGGTAGCTTTGGTAACTGGAGGCGGTTCTGGTATAGGGCGTGCTTGCGCCTCTCTATTTGCCTATCATGGTGCTCAAGTTTCCATTTCAGACTTCCAGTGTGATGCTGTATTCGAAATCTCAAATGAAATTATCGAATGTGGAGGAGAATCTTTGGCATTGACCGGAGATGTCTCTATAAGTGATGACGCTAAAAGGATGGTTGAAGTTACAGTCGAAAGATTTGGACGACTAGATATACTAGTAAATAGCGCTGGTGTTAGTGCAAGGAATGCTTTAGGCAATGAAGCTATAGAAGAGGACATATGGGATAGGGTAATGGAGGTTAATCTTAAGGGGACCTATCAAGTTTCAAAGTACGCTTTGCCATACATGAGTGCAGGTGGTGGCGGATCGATCATTAATCTCGCTTCTATAATGTCTTTAGTCGGTTATCAGGGAGCAGCTGGTTCTGGATTAGGTCCATATCCCCCGTCGAAAGGAGGAGTGCTGCAATTTACGAGAAATTTAGCTATCGAAGCTGCTAAGGAAAAAATTCGGGTAAATTGTTTGTGCCCAGGGTATGTGGAAACGAGTTTAATTGAAGGTATGATGAGCGACAAAGATGTGATGAGGGAGCTAGTATCTAGACATCCTATTGGTCGGTTAGGCAAACCGGAAGAGATAGCTTACGCGGCGTTATATTTGGCATCAGATGAATCAACATTTGTAACCGGTGCGCCTCTAGTGGTCGATGGAGGGTACACAGCTCAGTAGGATACCAATATTTTTCTTGTTGTAAATACCTGACTTTCAATCATTTTGCACATATCTCAGTGATTTATTCCATTCTTGGTTTCTTGGCCACTGCACTGTTAGGTTGTGATAAGCTGTGTCCCAATAATATTATTTTGGGAGTTGATATTTGCAGGTAGCATTTGGTACAGATCACGGCGGTTTTGATTTGAAGGATACTCTGGTACAGGAGATCGAGTCCTTAGGCCATGAGGTTTTGGACCATGGAGCATTTAAGTATCAACCAGATGACGATTACCCTGATTTTGCTGAAGCAGTGGCAGGATCGGTTTCAGAAGGATTAGCCAGTAAAGGAGTGTTGTTATGTGGTAGTGGGGTGGGTGCCAGTATTGCCGCTAACAAAGTGCCAGGAGTCCGTGCGAGTGTTTGTCACGATGAATATTCTGCACGTCAAGGTGTTGAGCACGATGATATGAACATTATATGTTTAGGGGCTAGGATAATCGAAAATGAGCTTGCCAAGGAACTAATCAGGGTGTTTCTATCGGCAAAATTCAGTGGTGTTGAGAGGCATAAGCGCCGTCTCGGGAAAGTCATAGATATTGAAAATAAGGCGTAACTCATATGGAATCTTACGCTACTTAATTGTATTCACGAAGTGTATTCAGCTCCAATCAGTAATACAATTGGTTGATTTTTCATATATGCTTGTTTAAATGCCTCGGTTATTTTTGATATATCCAAATCTGATTCTACTAGGTAGTATTGTAGCCCCCAGGCATTGAGCGTAGGTTCTGTTAATATAGCTGCTGAGTCTTTGATTTTGCCGTTCCTAGTCCATCCCCTATATCCAACAAATATAACCAATGGGAAGTTGACGTCTAGTGCCAATCCTCTCACAGAATCTCCTGATTCCAGTAACCCAGTATTTTGTATCATCACGATTGGCTTTTGACCTCCAATCCACAAGCCTGTTGCTATGGGGACACACTCACCCTCGCGAGCTACACTAATTAGGCTGAAATCAGGATCGGAATCAATACGAGTGTGCAAAAAATTACTTTCTGTATCTGGTAGGGAGACGATGTGAGTAACTCCATTCATGTGAAGTTGTTTCAGTACACTAATGGCTGATAATTGCAGAGATTTATTTCCCATGTAAATCACACCCTTTGAGACCTTGGCACGTATAGTATTATAATTGATTTTAAGTCAGTGGTTAAATCTATAATTTATATGGAGTTATCTAGTGTTCGACGTAATTATATCTGGTGGATTAGTTGTTGATGGAACAGAGACCCAAAGCTTTACAGCCGACGTCGGATTGGTTGATGACAAGATTTGTGACATAGGAGATTTGGACGGGCAAGAGTCACGGCTCAATATAGACGCGACCGGTTTGATAGTGTCCCCTGGCTTCATAGACACGCACACACATTCGGAAGGGGATTTACTGGTTAATCCTCAGCACGCCAATGGAATTAGACAGGGTATTACGACTGAATTCTTAGGAATAGATGGTATGTCGTATGCACCCTTATCAAAAGACAACTATAGAGTTTATAGACATTGGCTAGGGGGTTTATTGGGTAATCCTCCTTTAGATTTAGATATGAGTTCCGTTGAGTCCTTTAGGTCACATTACGACCGCAAAGTGTCTGTTAACACAGCTTATCTCGTTCCTCACGGTGCTGTCAGGCTTGAAGTATTGGGGTTTAGGGATATCCCTTTGCGCGGCGCTGACATGAACAAGGCAAAAAGTCTTGTAATCGAAGGTATAGAACAAGGAGCTGTTGGGTTTTCGACAGGTTCAAGTTATTACCCTGGGCCTTGGGCTACCACAGATGAATTGATTGAATTATGTGGAACCGTGAATGAATTTGGTGGAATATATATGTCTGAACCACGAAAAGCCAATTTGGATCGAGCTTATAAATCGGATGGAGTAGCGGAGGCACTCGAGATAGCTCGTGTATCAGGAGTTAAATTACATATCTCCCACTTTCGTACAGAAATTACCACAGCTGGACGCCCTGAGGATAGGACAGCCTTAGTCGATATTGCAAAGTCAGAGGGTGTGGACTGTACTCTCGACATATACCCATATCCTGTTGGTAGCAGTATTCCTGTTAGCTATATCCCAAGTGATGTTCAGGACGGAGGTCCTGATTCTATAAAGATTAAACTTACGGATCCTGTAGAACGAAAGAAGATTGTTTCTCATTTTGAATCTGAAATCGATTTAGATGAGATTGTTTTTACCTATCTGGCAGTTAGGCGAGATATGGAGGGACTGTCTCTAAACGACGTGGCCAGAGGTAGGGGAGAATCTCGTGCTGAAGCGCTCTGTACAGTACTTTCTGAGAATGATTTGAAGGTAGGATATTTGGGTAGTCCGCCAGATAGCCTGGCGATTTGGGACGCGATTAGTAGTGATGCGATGGAGTTACTTTCACGTTCCGATTACATGGTGTGTAGTGATATTACTCCAGCCGGGACTTTTCCTCATCCTAGGTCTTATGGGGCATTCCCTAGATTTTTGGGTAGGTTGAGGCGAAAATTTGGTGGTTTGTCTTTGGAACAAACAATTCATCGGATGACTGACAGACCAGCTAGAAGGTTTGGAATAACTAAAAGAGGAAGGATTGAGAAAGGCTGGTATGCTGACTTAGTTATTTTTGATTCGGACAGGGTAATTGATACTGCTACATACGACGATCCGTGCCAATTTCCGATTGGAATACCGTACGTGATTGTTAATGGTCAACTGGCAGTAGATAATGAACATTGCACGGGTGTTTTGGCGGGTCGTGCGGTGCCTTAAACCAGTCTAATTAATATATGGACGTAGCGATGAGGGATAAGATGCCGTATAATTGGTGCCTCTAGGTTTGGGTGGTTGTTTGCGTCATATTTATATCATCATGGAGGTTGCAACGTGACGAATCAATTAATGGAACGTATCGACGAAATAATAGCTGAAAAGAGTCTCCTTAAGCATCCTTTTTATGAGGCGTGGAATAAGGGAGAGCTACCAGTAGAGTCTCTAAAAGAATATGCGACTCAGTATTACCATTTTGAGCGTTCATATCCTACTTTTATCAGTGGATTACATCACCGGTGTGATAATGCTTCTGTTCGCCAGTTGCTTCTTGAAAACTTATGGGATGAGGAGCACGGTGATGAGAATCATGTGGAGTTGTGGCTAAAATTTTGTGATTCGTTAGGTCTAGATAGAGTTGATGTAGAGGAAGGTAACCAGGATGAGGCCACTGAAAAATTAGTATCTACATACAAAGAGCTGACATCCACAGGTTCAGTAGCTTCTGGCGCAGCATCGCTATATGCTTTTGAATCTCAGATACCGGCTGTAGCTTCTGCAAAAATAGAAGGACTCCGTGATAATTATGGTATTGACAACGAGGAAGCGGTATCATTTTTCTCAGTTCACAAGACTCTTGATGAGGTACACTCTGAGGCTGAACGTGAAATGGTGGAGTCATTAGTAAAAACCGAAAAAGCATCGGAAGAGGTAGTTGTAGCAGTAGAGACTGCGACTGATGCTTTGTATAGTTTCCTGGATGGAGTGTATAAGGCTTAGAACTCTGTGCTTTCTAGTTGAAACGTGCGTATTAAAGCCAGTTTTAGGCAGATTAGCTTTTCTCTGCAAATAGGATCCCTAGTGAGTATTTTGCCTATTTTAGGTGATTTAGGCACAGTATTCGTCAAAATTTGCCACTATAAAACCTGAACTTGTGCATGTAATCTCAGTTATCGAATCTCACGTCGTACTGATTCTGGAGTAATTATATGATAGATTCAGTTGTGTTCGACTTTGATGGAGTAATTATTGATACGGAAACTCCGCAATTCAAGACGTGGTCTGAAGTTTTCCACGAACATGGAGTTAAGTTAGACCGTAGATTATGGCAAAAAATTATAGGTGGCGGGACTGTACGGTTCGATGCTTTCGAACACCTGCAAAATTTGGCAGGTAGAGATTTAAACAGAGACATAGTATTTGAATCTAAAAGTGAGCGGTACGCTAAACGAATAAGGGAGAGTCCTACTCTCCCTGGTGTAGAACGATATATCGAAGATGCGCGTAAATTAGGTTTCAAGATTGGCGTAGCATCTAGCTCGTCAAAGGAGTGGGTTGAGGGTCTTTTGGAATCGCGTGGTTTACTTCGCTATTTTGATTGTGTTGTTTGCAGAGACCATGTTGAAAATGTAAAACCGAATCCTGAATTGTACCTTAAGGCTATAAGCTTGTTAGGATCATCCCCTGAAAGAGCTGTAGCTATAGAGGATTCATATAATGGGTTGACTTCCGCGAAGAATGCGGGGATGTATTGTATAGTTGTTACCAACCCAATGACCAAAGATATGATATTCGACAGAGCTGACTTTAAGTTAGATGCTTTGTCAGAGATATCTCTAGAAGATTTAGTAGGAATGATGGGTGTTGAAGATTGAACCAAAGCGTTATAGCTGATAGGGTAATCTGAGATAATATAATTAGATTCTCACGTAGTAAGTTGCATTTCTAAGAGGCAAGTCTGATTGAATATGTTTGAAGTGAATATTGATATTCTTCCAGAATTTGAACCACTTGTATCCACCATTTGGTTGACCAAAGTTGTTGAGAGGGCATTATCATGTGAATTTAATCAAGATGGCGGTGTTCTAAACGTTATTGTATCGGATGATGAAACCATCAGGCAGTTGAATAAAAAATACCGTGGTTTGGATGAAAATACGGATGTTCTTTCTTTCTCTTCTTTATATAGGGGAGCGTACTACGGTGAAGATTTTTCTAACAAAATCGATAATATTTCCTGTGAGTTTGTTTTACCTCCAGGAATTTTTGAACCCATAGGCGAAGTCGTAATTTCTTATCCAATGGCATTACATCAGGCTCAAAATTCTGGACACTCAATACTAAAGGAGTTGGAGCTTCTTCTCACTCATGGCGTGTTGCACCTCTTAGGGCACGATCACGAAAAGATTGAAGAAGCGGCAAAAATGACAGATGCTCAGAATCGAATAATGGCTATGAATCTTCACCAGTAATGAGTTTAACTGTATGAAAGAAGTTTTTTATCGGAAATGGCGTCCTAGACGACTTGATGAGGTGGTTGGGCAGGAAGTAGTGGCACGGACCCTTCGCAATGCAGTGGAAAGTGGCAACACGGCTCATGCTTACCTTTTTTGTGGTCCTAGGGGCACTGGTAAGACTAGTACCGCTAGGGTATTGGCGAAGGCTTTGAATTGTGAGTCAACAGTTGGTGGAGAACCAGATGATTCTTGTAACTCTTGCGTCTCTATTAGACAGTCTCGTGCACTAGATTTAATAGAGATTGACGCTGCTAGTAATCGTGGCATAGATGATATGCGAAGTCTTAGGGAAAAGGTGCATTTCGCACCAAATGAATCAAGGAAAAAAGTTTATATTATTGACGAAGTGCACATGTTAACAGAGCCAGCATTTAATGCTTTGTTAAAAACTTTGGAAGAACCCCCACTTCATGCAGTTTTCATATTAGCCACTACTGATATTCACAAAGTGCCGCCAACAGTGATCTCAAGATGTCAGCGTTTTGATTTCAGGCGTATTGCTTTATCAGATATGACTAGTAGATTGATGAGACTTTGCAAAGACGAAGGGGTTAATGTTGATGAGAAGGTCCTAAATGTTATAGCTAGATCATCGTCAGGCAGCCTTAGAGATGCTGAAAATCTTCTTGAGCAAGCACTAGTATCATATGGATCCCCTCTGCTAGATGATCATATAAGAGAACTTCTTGGGTTGAATAATGATGAACAGGCTTTGAATCTAGTGGGTCATATTTTCTCTGGTTCTCTTAAGGAAGGGTTAAATTTAGTCCATCAGGTGTTTACTGACGGCGCGGATGTTACTCAGTTTCACAGAGTATTAGTTGAATGTCTCAGATCTGCACTATTAATTAAATCTGGCGTGAAGGATACATCGGTTCATACGCTGGAGTCTCAATCTAGGCTTGAAAATATATTGAAAGATGTTTCTATTGAGCAAGTTGTACAAGTTTTAGACAAGTTTGTGCAAACAGATTTGGGAATTGACTCTACGTCCTCTCTCCGCTTGGAATTAACTCTGGTGGAATGTAGTTTTCTTTTCGCTGATGGAATTGAATCAGACACAAAGACTTTTTCTGGATTAAGTGACCAGGTCAGGGAGGTTGACACAAAAGATAGTGTTAAGTCGGCAGATTCTGAAGGAGTTTTCAATGGTCATAAAGAGGTGATTGAGTCTATTCATGTACCCGATGAGTTGACCGTAAAGTCCTCAGAACCGCCTGATAAACTTGTAACTCAATGGGGATCAGTTTTGAAGGAACTAAAAACTGTAAAGGGCAGGAGATTCAATTTGGGTGCGTTGCTGAGATCTAGTACGGAGAAAGTTATCGATGGTGATACTATTGTGTTGAAGTATTCACATGTTTCACATCTCGAACGTATGCAAGAAGAGCTTCGTGACTCCAGATCTAGAGATTTAATAAAAGAAGTTTTTCAAAAAAACATGAATGCTTCCATTGATGTTAGGGCAGAATTGATTGATGCTGTGGGTAATGAATCTATAGGAAATGTCGCACAACGTAGTCATTTAGTTAAAGTGGCTCAGAACTTAGGAGCAAGTGTGATTAGTGAGAAGGAGGATGTAGTCCATGATGAATAAAAAGATGTTAAGGCAAGCTCAAGAACTTCAAAAAAATATGGCAAAGATGCAGGAGGAGCTTGAGAACTCGACAGTCGATGCCACAACCGGTGGAGGAGTTGTTAAGGTTACAGTAAGTGGTAAACTTCGACTGGAGTCATTAACAATAGATCCCGATGTCGTATCTGCTGATGACGTAGAAATGTTAGAAGACTTGGTTCGTGCTGCAGTCAATGAGGGTTTAGATAAAGCTCAAGAAGTTGCAGCAAATAAGATGAATTCATTGACAGGGGGGTTAAAAATCCCTGGATTAGGGTGATTTAAAACAATTTACGATTGTATATGAAAGCTAAATCATGATTCGACGGCATCAAGATGTTGGCCCTGTGGCCAAGTTGGTGGAAGAGTTTCACAAACTTCCCGGTATTGGTCCCAAAATGGCGCAACGTTTGAGCTATCACATTATACGTATGCCTAATTCAGAAGCAGCGTCTCTAGCAGAAGCTATTGTTGGAGTAAAGGACCGGATTGTACTCTGTTCAGTGTGTCACAATATTACTGAAAGTGATCCTTGTAATGTTTGTTCGGATTCGACTAGGGATAGTGCTAGGATTTGCGTAGTAGAAGAAGCATTGGATGTAGTTTCCCTTGAACGTACTGGTGCATATAGAGGTTTGTATCATGTGTTACACGGTGTTATAGATCCTATGAATGGTATCGGTCCAGAAAATCTTAAAATCAAATCTTTATTAGATAGAATTAAGAATGGTACGGTAACGGAAGTTATATTAGCTACTAATCCTAACTTGGAAGGAGAGGCTACTTCAATGTACCTTCAGCGTCTAATTTCTCCGCTTGGCATCTTAGTAACTCGTCCTGCTAGGGGTCTACCTGTTGGAGGTGATTTGGAATATGCTGATGAAGTTACACTTAGCCGTGCTATCGAGGGTCGTCAGGAATTCTAACCAGGTAATTTCCTTCAGCAGTTTTAATGATCTAAGTCGTCAGATACTTATCAACTGAGTTGAAGCCAATTAAGATCTTATTATAATTCGTGAATTGGTAATTATATAAATCGGTGGAAGATCACATATAGTTATAGGTTATATCCCAATGGCTAGACCGCGCACATACAAATCTGAGGGAATCATATTAAAAGGTATTCCGCTCGGTGAAGCAGACAGGATAGTCACTATATACACCCTTGGGTCAGGTAAGTTGAGGTTAGTGGCGAAAGGAGTTAGGCGTTCTAGGAGTAGGATGTCTGGCTACCTAGAACCTCTAACGTATGTATCAATATCGGTTGCAGAAGGAAGGAATATTGACACAATTACAGAGGTGGAAATCATTCAGAGCTTTCGAGAAATAAGAGAAGATTTATTATTAGTCTCCAAGGGACTATATTTTGCAGAAATAGTAGATAAATTTACAGTAGACAGATCTCCAGGATCAGCTGAGTTCAAGTTATTGTTTGATGGATTAGGTAGATTGAAAGCTTCTTATACAACGGATTTAGCTTTGCGGTATTTTGAGATGCAAATGTTGAAAATTACAGGGTTCGGTCCAGAAATATATCAATGTGTCGAGTGTCATACTGAACTTGAAGTTGATAGTCACGGATTTAGCAATTTAAAGGGAGGGATTTTGGGGTCTGAATGTCGAAGTAAGTCTTCTGAGCCATCGGCAGCTATATCGGTTGGTGCCATAAAATTATTAAGGTATTTGCAAAACGAGTCATATGATCGTGTTATGGGACTCAACATTCCTGAAGTTCTTTTGGTAGATGTAGAAAAATTACTTGGTTCTTATATACGCTACGTATTAGATAAAAAGATAAAGAGTAAAGAATTCATAGGGTTAATATCCTCGTAATTAGACTACCTAGTGACTATGTAACAATCGAATGTAAGTGTAGATCAACGATGTTACATTGTGGTACGACTAAGGATTGACTGGAATATGCGTTCGGGAATAAATCTGGCACATAGCGCCCCGATCATTGCTTCTTTATTGATAGTGTAGCGAAATTTTGGATTATTGCTGCGTACTATAGAATGGACTTTCTTAGCTACTTTTATCGGATTTTGGCTTAACATAAAATAGGCTCGGTTTTGAGTTTCCCCATTGTATTGGATTTTACCGTAACGTAAGTTGGTTGAATATGCTTTTGATGCGGTAACCTGATTCTTGTGGAAGTCTGTTTTTATATATCCAGGCTCTAAAAGTACCACTCTTATACCTAATGGCCACAATTCAATGCGCATCGATTCACTCAGGCCTTCCATCGCAAATTTGCTAGCTACATACGCTCCGTTGAATGGAGTTCCAATCCTACCTAGAATTGAACTAATGTTGATGATTGTACCGCTATGATTATTAAGCATATCTGGCAAAACAGCTTTCATTAGCCTAAAAGGAGCGAAAAAATTAGTCTTCATCTGAGATTCCATCTCTGCGATAGAGATTGAATCTGCAGGTCCCCATAAACCGTATCCAGCATTATTTATTAGTACGTCGATTACACCATGTTCTGATACCAAATAAGGAATTGTGTCTTCTATTGAATTTTCTGAATTTATATCAAGTTCCGCAGTTTTTATATCTAGTCCATGGTCTTGAACTACTTTCTCCACTGATGATAGTTTTGGGAGTGATCTACTAGTAGCGATAACGGAGTATCCTTTCTTGGCCAGATATATAGCGCAAGCTTTCCCTATACCACTGGATGCTCCTGTCACTAACACGTTTTTTGGGTTATTTTCAGACATTGTAGCCTCCGTTCGCAGAACAATATCAAGGGGGTATCAGGATATATGGAATATTGAATAATATTATCCTTTGACTGTATTGTACCTTAGAGAATTTTGCAGATTCAGATAATCATGTGTGTTTTCATGAATCTTTACATACGCAAATCTATGTTTTGAAGGAATCAGGATTGAACTTCTTCATATATAAATTGGATTGACCATATTGATAAGCTACTGCTACACTCACGTCTGTTATTTACCCAAGGAATAGTAGATGCAATTAGAGGGTATTTAAGACTATTTCACATATATGATTGCAAGATCACTGAGGAGGTGGCTAATCAGATATGAAGGTGCCGATACCGGAGATGCTTGCAGACGAACTCATGGTTTTTTGGGCAGATATTTTCGGTGATTTTGACCTTTCTAAAGAAGAACTTTTGGGAAGTGAACACGAGCACAACTCTATTTACATATATATTAAACGCTATTACGACAATATTGCTGGTACCTGTACAGTTACAGTTTCGTCAAATAATCCATCAATTGGTGGTTTGGGGCAAGTAGCTACAAATTCTCAGTTTCGGCGTTCAGGGATAGCAACTCAACTATGTTCGGAAGCAATTGAAGAATTTCGTATTCATGGTGGAGAGGCATTATTTCTAGGCACCGGAAATCCAGAAGCTGCACGAATGTACCGACGCTTGGGATGGATGAAACTGGCAGGAGCAAATGTGATGGTCAATATGACTAATGGTTCACCTGAAGAATTTTTGATTAATCACTTTAGTAGTGATATAAAACCAGTAGTCAGAGTTGGTAATCCTGATTTCCATCTTCAGATGATACCGCTAATACTTAGTCCGAATAATTGGCAAGTTCTAGATGCAAATTTGGGTATATTTTCTACTAGATATAAGGTGCAAAATTCGTGCATGAGTTTATATCCGAGGTATAGGTCTCTTTCAGCAGGGAATCGAGGTGCGTGGTTTGGGGCAATTGCAAATAGTGGGTGTGTAGTAGGACTTTCCTCAGTATGTTTGGATAAAGAGGGAGGGTATAGCGTGGATGGATTCACTCATGAATCTCATCGATATGTTTGGTCAGATTTAATACAAAAAGCATTCGATTGGGGGGAATCACATCGCAGTGGACGATGTTATGCGAAGGTATCAATAGAAGACGAGGAAAAGATGAGCCTTTTCGAAGAAATAGGATATAGAAAACTAGGAACTTTCGATACATTTGAACTCGATGGACATCAGGGTGGACAGATAGGTGCAACAGTTCAACCTAACAGGCGTGTCAACTATATACGTATGGAATTACCATAAGACTATAAGTAGGGTTTTACAGAATAAAAACTAAAACATTTAATACGGTGAATACAGGTTAAATTTATGGGTAGCGTGCTAGATGACAACCCCTGCTAGAAGCCAATACTTAAGAATTAAGGAAGAACATAAGGATGAAATTCTTCTATTTCGCATGGGTGATTTTTATGAAACATTCGATTCAGATGCACATACCTTAGCTAGAGAACTTGAAATAGCCCTTACGTCTAGAGAGATGGGCAAAGGTCATCGTGTACCGCTGGCTGGAATCCCATATCATGCTCTCAATTCGTACTTGTCGAAGCTGATTAGGAAGGGATATAAGGTGGCAATTTGTGAGCAGACAAGTGATCCAGCTACATCCAAAGGTTTGGTTCAAAGAGAAGTAGTCAGAGTAGTGACACCTGGAACAGTTATTGAAGAATCAATTTTGGATGGTAAATCTAATAATTATTTAGCGTCAGTAATTCTAAATGAAGATATAGCAGGTTTGGCTTACGTTGATATAACGACGAGTGAATTTTCAACCACGGAATTATTGACAGTTGATATTGCTGCCGAGTTGGCTAGGCTGAACCCTTCAGAGCTGTTGATCCCTGAGGGCCAAGTAACCTCCTTAGATCTCCTAGACATGCCTGTCACTGAAGTTGATGCTAAATCCTTTAAGTTGGAGAATTCCAAAGAATTGCTTTTGTCTCATTTTTCAGTCTCATCGTTAGAGGCTTACGGTTGTCACAATAAGTTTATGGCCATACGAGCATCCGGGGCAATATTGGAGTATTTGTACGTCAATCAAAAATCTTCTCTTGCTAATTTGACATCTATGTATACATATTCAACTTCTGGACATATGGCATTAGATCAGCAGACAAGGAAGAATTTGGAGTTGTTCGAAGGTGGAAGAGTAGGGGATGCTGGCACGTCGCTTATTTCTGTTTTGGATCATACTAAAACATCGATGGGAGGGCGCCTTATTAAGCAGTGGATTGGTGCGCCCTTAATAGATTTAACCAGTGTGAAGCTTCGTCAAGATGCCGTCAGTTGGTTTCACGATAGTTCGCTTCGCAGGGATCGAATGCAAGGGATACTCGCTTCGATTTCTGACCTTGAAAGACTTGTAAATAAGATACGTAGTAATACAGCTAGCCCTCGTGATTTGTTGGCGCTTGGGCGGAGTTTGAAACTGGCTCCGAAGATTAGAAATCTGCTACTAGAGGAGGAAATCAATTATAGGGTTGAGTGGATCGCTAAAGAAATTGAGGACATCAGAGAAGTTGTAGACCTTATTGACAATGCTATAGAAGATGATTCTCCTCCAAACTTTTCTGATGGAGGAGTAATAAGATCGGGATTCTCGACCGAGTTGGATGAAATCAAGCTCTCGACTCAAGGGGCGAGAGATTACATTGCGGGATTGGAGAATCATGAACGTGATAGGACAGGGATTAAATCACTTAAAATAGGTTACAACAAGGTGTTTGGGTATTACATAGAGGTTAGTAAGTCCAATATAGACCGTGTCCCCGAAGAATATATAAGGCGTCAAACTCTGGTTGGTGGCGAACGATATATTACTCCAGAAATGAAAGAGTATGAGTCACAGGTTTTAAGTGCGCAAGAACGTATCGTATCGATGGAATCCGAGTTATTTGGTAGGATTTGTCGCCAGATATGTGAGTCAGCTGTTTTGATATTAAACACAGCCAAATTTATAGCTAATGTGGACGTATTTTGCTCATTAGGTGAAGTGGCTAGCAATAATGGGTATGTAAGGCCTGATATGAGGGAAGATGGCATATTAGACATTCGTAATGGAAGGCACCCTGTTGTAGAACATTTCGCAGAATCTGGATCTTTTGTCCCAAATGACACAATAATGTCAGTCCAAGAAGCATCTATGGTAGTTTTAACAGGGCCAAACATGTCAGGTAAATCCACTTTTTTGCGTCAAGTGGGGCTCATTACATTGATGGCGCAAATAGGTAGCTATGTTCCTGCCGATTCAGCGATTGTTGGCGTTGTCGATCGAATATTTACTAGGGTAGGTCTTCAAGATGATCTTTCAGTTGGGCAGTCTACTTTTATGGTTGAAATGTTAGAGACTGCGTCAATTTTAAATCATGCCACAAACAGATCTTTGGTAATACTGGATGAAATTGGTAGAGGAACCAGTACCTATGACGGATTAGCTATAGCTAGAGCAGTGGCAGAGTATATTCACAATCATCCTAAGTTAGGTTGCAAGACACTTTTTGCTACGCATTATCACGAATTGACGGATTTGCCGGATACACTTTCCAGAGCCCAGAATTATAATGTTTTAGTGTCAGAGCAGCATGGAGACGTAATATTCTTGCATCGAATACTTCCTGGCGGTTCAGACAGGAGTTACGGAGTGCATGTGGCACGTTTAGCTGGTTTGCCAGCTGCAGTTATTAAACGTGCATGGGAATTATTGGATGAACTAGAAGGTGGTACGAGGATGGAACGTCATACTAACTCAGAACTGGATAGTAATATTCCTAGACAATTGCCGTTAATAGATTCTATAGCAGAAGTATTCGAGGATATCTTAGATTTGGATATCTCCTCCATCACACCTTTAGATGCACTTAATAAACTTTATGAAATTCAAAAGACAGCTAAAAAAGCCAATAATGATTTAGGAAATTCTATCTGCCCAAATGATTAGCTTCAATGATATGCTTCAGTCTTTCTAGTATCAATATTTTATAGTTAAACTATTGGAAATCGAATGTAGTTTATTCTCAATACGAGTGGGTTACTTTTGCTTACGGTGGCGTTGTTTTGACATGGTATCCTGAGGTAAAGTGGCTACTTTGTCAGTCCGAAATTGTTTTTCCAGCCAATCTCCAAAGCATCTTGGGCATAACGGTCTGGTTTGATGTACTATTTCTCCATCGACTAACATTTCGACTCTATACGGTTCTGGAGCACTAAGCACATGCCCTCTTCGACATTGCCAGCGCTCCACATCTTTAACTTCTTTATTGTTTACTTTCTGGGGAAGATGAAGACCGGTCCTTGTATCCCTTTCTAGGGTCATTTATATATACTTTCTCCTGTGGTTAGTTCGTTACTTAAAGGTCGCCTAATCGAAGGGTCTTCTGAATTGTAATTCTATTTATAATCGAAACAAGACTTAACAAAGTCAATGTGAAAATTAATAACATGATTGAATAAGTTATGAGTAAAGTGATCCAGTCATATTCCATTGTAAAGGGAGGTATCACTCTACTTCCACGGTCATCGTGACTTAAGAATGGCATAACGGTAGCACTGAGCCTGCTACCTATCCACGTTCCTAGTGCCATACCTATTATAATTATAAATCCATGTTCTACCCAAATCATGACATTGAGTTGTTTGGTGGAGAAACCCATCGTTCGAGCCAATGCGAATTGAATCTCACGTGATTTGTAAGACATATATGCGTGTAGTAGGAACCCAATGCAGCTTAAGACTAATACAGCAGAAAATGATACGAACAAAAGAGCTTCCCATCCAGCTTCTACTAGAGGGTCAACTTTCGATTTTGCCATCATAGACATTCTATCTACTATCCCAGTAGCACGGTAGTTAGGCACTTCCGACAACCGTTTTGATAGATTTATTTCAGGTGATTCCTCTGTCGTGGATATCCAAAGTTCAATGGGAGGTAGAGTGTTACTGAAACCGCCTAGATTAGTATACTTTTTGAGTGAATTTAAGTCCGATACGAGAAATATATCATCTTGTGTCTTAATAGTGGGGAAAAATTTAATAACGTCTATGATTCTAACTGGAATTTTTATGCCAGAAATTGACACATCTAGAGTGTTATCTTTCATGTAGTTTGTAGAATTCGTAAATCCCACGCTTGCGAGTACCGGAAGAGGTGATATTGCTGGACCGGGGAAGATACCTCTAGGAGTCAGAGGTTCGCCTGGAGACCACGAAAAAATCGCGGATCCAGGTTCTAAATTAGACACACTTGTAGACTTATTCAGTTTGTCCGACGAGGCTGAACGAGTAGCACGTAGGATTTGCCATCCAGAAATGGAGTCAAAGTCTTCGAGAATAGTTCTATTGCCGGAGGAGTTAATGGTTGCAATATGGTCTATTATTAATGACCCAGAGCTTAGTGGTTTGTCAGTGAGTGTTTCTCGGATTTGTAGGGAGACTATAGATAACGGTGGGTTAGATAAAAATTCCTCATGGTCTTTATTAATCAGGTTTGTGTTTAAATCTAACCATCCTGTAGAGGACAAGTTTCCTAGTGGGTAGTCAATATATTCCTCCAAAGAATTTTTAATGCGTGCACTTAATTCAATTGTAGGTTGAAGTCTATCTGACCTAATCTTTACTTCCAGGGCAACTGTATTAATCGGTATGTCAAGTCCTGTAGGAGGTGTTTTTACTTCCAGTGATTTTAGCAGGGGAGTGATCGATGTATCAGAAAAATCTTTCCTGAACCACCCGACATCTCCAAAAGAATTAGTATCTACAGACAGCATTACAATACTTGGTGCTGACTGTGTTCCCAACGCCTGCGCTGGTGCCCTCAAGACTCTGCTTAACTGGTCTACACCCTCGATCTGACCAAATGATTTTAATAAAAGTGATTCGGGTATATAGGTAGATGAATTTCCTTGAAGTTCCAAGTTACTAATCCTAATATCACTGCCTACCGAGTAGAGAACTCGTTCTTTAAAACTATTTTGAAGCGTAGACCCGAAATTTGAAGAAAATATGCCTAGCCCGGCGGTTAACATTAATAGTAAAGATAGCCTTGAGTAATGTATTGGATCTCTTGTTACTTGCCAAATTCCAAGTGCTACGCCTGCAGGAAGAGTTGGGGAAAGTACTTTGCTTATAATCTGCATTAAAAGAGGGAAAAGTCTTAAGGAGATCATTCCTGTTGCCAAAAGTATGATTGCAGGTACTGAGAGAAGAATGTTGTTAGCAATCGGTCCCCCAAGGAGATCGTCTGCTATCAGAGACCCCTGCTCGCTCAATTGTTGGAATAAAAACATACCTGCCAAGAGAAGTAGTATGTCGAGGTAGTATTTTTGAAACATGAGTATCCGGGAAGGTCTTGCTGCTTGATAACGTTGCTCATTCACTCCTGTTTTTGAAGCATGAAAAGCAGGTATTATTAATGCAATGAAGCTTAGAATACCTCCTAAACCGCTTAAATAATAAGAATTAATAGATATTGATACACTTGTTAATGATCCATTGGTTAGGTTCGAAAATGCCGGAGTAATTCCTAGTAATGATATGGAGATTGCGGCAACCAGTGGAGCGATAGCCGTGACTATAAGAGCTATAGATGCTCCTTCTATTGCAAATACACTCAATATTTGATCTGTACCAGCTCCACGACTTCGTAACATCACGATTTCTGCTCTACGATTCTCTATTGCCATACTTGAAAGTGTTATAACGTAATAAAGGATTACTATCGCTATCAGTGTCAGAACTACGAACATAGGTATTTGACTAAAAAATATTCGAGTTTGATATTCACTAAGAATGTTGGAAAGGACTGTGTCACTGCGGTAGTTTGGTAAAGTAGTATTTAATATCGAATTAAAATTCCTTATTGCTAACAGTGCTTCTTCGGAATTTCTGGCATTAATTTTTTCGTCACTAACGTCTATAAGCCAAGCGTAAGTGGACTCCATTTTTGGATACGAAGCGCCGAGTATTTCAAAAAATGATTCTTCAGGTAGGTAAAATGGCAAATTCCTGAATGGGCTTTCAGGATGTGGCTGTAGTACTGCACTGTCTAGGTGCCAAAATTCGGGGTCATATTTGGATGATTCTTCAAATACTCCTGTGACAATGATTTCAACATATGGATTGGTATTATCAGAAGGGTGGACTGCTGTGAACCGGTCACCTGCTTCTACTCCAAATTGTTGAGATGCTGTTAGGGACACTAGTGCCTCGACTGCAATGGTGTCTTTAGGTATAAATGATTGCACGCTCGAAGGCGACCATCCTCCTGCTACTAGGGTAATGTTTTGTTCTAAGTTGGGTACGAAATTAAAATATGTTCTGGAATTTCCTTTGCGTGCATTTTCTTTGTTTTCAGGATAAGACAGGAAAAATGATTCAGAACGTCCGCCCTTTAGTATACGACCATGTAGCCACCCGATTTGACTTATTGCTTCTTGCTCTACCTTGTCAGATGCGGATTGGTATTCTTTAACGGTTATAGGTGATGTAGTAGTTCGGAGTACAATATCTAAATCTGTGTTCGTACGATTGTTTATATTGTCTCTTATGGCAAGTTCTTTTAGTGAGTCGAAATAGATGATGCTTCCAGAAAGCAACACTGATGACAGTAGTACGCCGAGTATAGTAGATCCCATTAGTTTCCAATGAGCTAAGCCCTGCTTGATTACAAGTCGCCATGTTAATAAGAAGTGTTTTGGTATTACTGTCATCTGATTTGTATACAGTCTCAACAACTATTGTGATTTACGAAATCTAAGTCAAGTTTTATCAGATGTTCTTGCTGAACATTTTTATTCATCTTGGATTTCCCGGAAGGTGTGAAGTTTTATTTGAGTCATTTGCCTGTTAACTAAATACAGTGAAGCCATGAATACCAGCCCTAAAGCAATGTAGTTTATTGATAAGATTGTCCAGTCGATTGTGATTATGAAAGGTGGAATTATAGGCTGACCTCTTTCGGTTACGGACAGAGAAGACACTAATGATTTGCTCATGAATGATCCAGCCCAAGTACCTATTCCTATACCGATCACCCCTATAGCGAGATGCTCGAAAAACAGAAGCGCCTTCATTTGAAGCTTGGAGAATCCTATGACGTGTAAGGCCCCCATTTCACCCCAACGACGTTTAGTGAACAGAAGCAGGTAGGTTACATAACCTACTGCGGCTGCTAATGTGCCTATTACAGGTGCAATAATCTGCATTGGTTTCCACCCAGCACTTACAAATGGATCTAGTCTAATCGAATTTAGTTTACTCTCTAGATCTCTGACTTGAATGTCTCTACCAACTAATTCTTTAAGAGCTTTTACCGTATCTATATGTGATAATTCATTCGATTCTATGAATGCTGTGTTTGGTTTTAAGGAATAGCTTTCCAATAACACGTTTGTGTGTGCCAGGAGGGCATTTATATCTGCTATGATGAAACCTCCTCCAGTTGGGTTAACCGTTGGGAAATAGTCCACTATCCCGACTATTTCCACTAATATCCACCTATTTGCGATTCTGGCAATCGTTCTGTCCCCTACAGAGGTTTTACTCATCGACGCTAGACTGGAACTAAACACTACAGGTAACGGACCTGATGGATTATAGTACATGCCACGTAGCCCTCTGTCAGTTTGGGTCCCGAATGATAATAAACCAGAATTCTCTCCTTCATATGAATCTGAGCTGACTATACGTATGCTATGGCTCTCTTGCCCCAAAGTTTCAATTGGGTTCCAAGCCAGATCATTTTCAAATCCTTCCAAGAGTATTCCACCTGCAACTCTAGGGGAAGTGACATGAATTCCATCTATAAGGATTTGACCAGGAGTACCTTGAGCCAACGTTGGTTCATAAACTTGGAATGCCACAATATGGAAGGGAGGATCGATGTTTTGGGGGATATCCGCCTTCACGAAATTCCAACCTGGTCTGTCTAAATTACCGACCAGGGGTAAAGTATTAAGTGAACCATCCCCATATCCTAGCACTACAAAAAAGGTTGCAAATGGACTTGTCTCTATAGGGTTCAGCCATAATCCGATAGACACAGAATCATTAGGAATATCGAGTTTTCCAATAACCTTATCTAGTTTTAGGTTTGTAAAGAGATCACTAGTTGCAGAAGATGAGAAATCCTGTCTGTACCAGGCAAAATTAAAGAATTCCTCCGATTCTACCCCCAATATTTCGGTGGAGACTGTATTAATGCTGGCAGCTTGACGTATAGAAGGTGATACGTATTTGACTCCTGATACTGATTCGTAGTCACTTCTTAATTTCTCTTGATTTCTTGATAGTGTTCCTGATCCACGTACGACAATGTCTGACGGAATTTCGTAGAGGGCTTGATCAATCTCACTTCTTTTAAGGGTTGATCCTACTGTATTAGATAGCATGCCCATTCCGGTAACTAATATAAGGAGTAATATAATCCAAGTGTATTGCATAGGCACTCTAGCCATGTACCATAGACTTATAGATAACCATGCAGGCACCAATTTTATAATCTTTTTTGTGATTGGAAATATAATTTGTCCCGGTAGAGTTGATATCAATCCGGCTTTCGGTATGAAAAATGGCTCTGATGTGCTGATACCATCAGATATAATAAAAATTCCTATTAAGGTAGCTTGTACTATAATCCCTCCGAGACGTGAAATCGAACTCTCGGCCTTTTCGGTGAACCAATAAGTTATAGCCAACGATATAAGTAATAATTCGGCTAGGATCCATGCAGATCTACTTTCCCCATTTATTACTGAGATAGCAATCCCAAATATGAGCATTGATATTGAAAATACGAAAATTAGATTAACCAACGACCTGGATTCCCCGGCAATAAATTTCATAGTTATTGGGAAGAGTCTCATGAATATTAAACCTATCGCTATAAGAAATAACACAGGTGCTAGTAGTAGGATTTCATTTACATTAGCTTCTTTAAATAGACCTCCGGAAACTATGTTCCCTCGTTTTTCAAATTCCCAGAATGCCAGCCCTCCTAATATAAGTACTCCAATATCCAAGTTGTTATTATGTAGCCATGATATGGCAGGTGGTCGGGAAGAAGGGAGTATATTGATAAACTGAGAACTGTATTTTGAAATAATAGCAGGAGCTACCATTATAATAAGGCACGCCAAGCCTGTTGAAAAAGACAATATATAAGGGAGAATGTCGAATCTGACAGGTAAAGGATTTCCTAACGTTATTTCTGAGAAGAATGGTAAAACCCCGGCCAGTGATACCAGACTCATAGCAATTAGAGGTGCGAGTGTAACACCCACTATTGTTACGGTTATACCTTCTAACGTGTACAACTTTGCAAATTGTGATGTTTTTAGTCCTCTTGTGAGCAATCTAGCGATGTCTTTATCCCGGCTTTGTGCTAGGTATGCGATCATCATTATAAGTAGATAAATTGCTGTGGCGGTCATCACAGTCATTATGAGTAATAAGGGCACCTTGGAGATTGTACTTTTTGATTGGCCCTGACGAGTTACTCCGTGCACGAATCCGCTATTTACAGATGAACCAGGTATTGACTGTAATATGTGATCTTCGAAATCTCTTAAGTTGTCCCTTGTCTCTTGAACGCTCCAGTTCTTAAGCTTCTCTTTATTTAACTGAATGCTCCAGAACATATTTGATATAGTACCGGGGTAAGCAGAAGCAACGGCTTTCGCCATTGCTTTGCGCGTGACTAGGAGAGATATTGGTCGTTCTCCTCCGTCACGTTGAACAAGAAATGGGTTATTGGTGGATGAATCTGATGCAAATCCAAGGTCGCTATTGGTCTGCTCTTTTGTCAGACCACCTATGTTGGGTTCGTATGATTCGTCCTGTGACATACCACCACTAGGCAGGATAAATATCCCGGCATCACTCCAGTACGGGTTTGTAGCGTTATCAGGTTCAATGATTCCCACTACCTTGGCTGAGATTGTAGTATCTGAGCCGAAGGCAGGGGATAATGTGAGTACATCTCCGACATTAATTTGCACCCACGTTTCGGTCCTTCCCGATACCACAACTTCGACAATTGGACCTGCAGGACCAGTAGTAACAGTGTCTTTAGACATATTGCCAATAATGAAATTGGAGTGTTGGGCCAAATTTGAAATGTTTACCATGTGTCCGACAGAACTCAATACACCTTGCCCTCCGCCTTTAGGCAAAGGCATTTCTGGTGTTCCAGCAAGGAAGATGCTGCTGGTTTGATAAATTTCATTTCCGATTATGAGTGAGGACACAAAGTTGCCTAAAAGCTGTTCAATAACAGTTTCGGTCACAAAAAGTGCTAATGGAGGTTCATCAGGGTCTACTTGAACCATTAGAGGTGGAGCGTTGGTTAGAGGATCTGGATCTAATAATACGCGCGTTTCTTTCCAGTATTCGCTGTTAAAATCGTTGGGTTCAATAATTCCGACTATCGATATGGATAATTCTATAGGATCAGCCAGAGAAGAGGTTAGGGTAAAAACATCTCCTATTTGTGCATCGAATGTGATGGCAGTATATTTTGATATCACAGCTTCGATTACTGGTCCGTAATCCGAGAATGATATGTCGCTTAAGGCCATTCGTCCATCTATAAAAGTAGAATTGGCTTGGATGTCTGTTAGTGATTGAAGGTACCCTCTTGAAGCAATGATTCCTTTTCCTCCACCTTTGGGCAAAGGCCTTGAAGGGAAGCCAACAAGCCAAGAATCAGTTTTGATGTATGTCTCGGTAGAAAGGTGTATTTCTTTCAGATAGTTATCTATAGCATTTGATACCATGTTTTCTGTATCCAAAATAGAATCTTCTGACACAAGGATATTTGGAGCAGACATGTTTATAGTTAGGACGGGTGATGAGACTTCGTTTATTGACGTGATGAAACCTTGTTGTTCTAGAGCAGAGAGGTAAATCGGTGTGCCAGAAGCTAAGGATGTGGCAATAAGGATACCCACTAGTATGCTAGATAACAATTTCCAGTCTGATAATATTCTACGGCGAACTAGTCCTAAAATGGACATGATTACTTAAGAACACCAACGGATTTGTATTTTTCATCAATGCTTGTGATCACTGAATTGTACAATAACCTCCACTTAAGGATGATATATATTGGAGTTAAATCAGTTATCTCTTGTCTGTATGTCCCATTTTTCTGTCGGGGTCAACCTTGTCTCTTACTCTCTGCTTGAGTTCTTTGGGTTGCGGGAATCTAGATTCTGAACTGAGTGCCCAAATCACATCATTGCCTATCCGCACCTCGAAGATACCTGATTTTCCCGGAATCAGAGCTACTTCTAATAGCTCTGATTCGAAAGTGGACAATAATTCTTGGGCTACCCAAGCCGCCCGTATCATCCACCGACACTGTGTGCAATACTCTATTTCTAGACGATGCTTTGCTGTCACGTCCTGCTATCTCTTATAGATTCTATATATTGGAGGTTTCTTTCAAGGACTCAAACTCTTTAGATGATAAAAATCTTTCGGCATCTATAGCAGCCATACATCCTGTTCCAGCTGCTGTGACCGCCTGACGGTATATCGGATCTTGGACATCTCCACAAGCAAAAACACCTTCTATATTGGTTCCGGAACCATTTAAGGTTCTTATGTAACCGTTTTCATCCGTATCAATTTTTCCGTGAAAGAGCTGGCTATTTGGTGTATGACCTATTGCTATGAATACTCCGTCGATAGGTTTATGGGTCGTTTCCCCGGTTGATATATCCTGCAGTGTCACCCCCGTGACTTCATTGCCTTCTACTCCATTTATATCATTCACTATTGTATTCCATATAAATTGAATTTTATCGTTAGACTGAGCCCTGTCCTGAAGAATATTAGACGCTCTAAGTTGGTCCCTTCTATGTACTAAGAATACCTTAGATGCATACTTCGTTAGGAATAATGATTCTTCCACAGCTGTATCACCACCTCCTACCACCACAACCTCCTTATCTTTAAAGAAAAACCCGTCACATGTAGCGCAAGCAGAAACACCCCTGCCCATTAGCCTGCTTTCGGATTCTAACCCTAACAATTTAGCTGTAGCACCGGTAGCTATAATAATAGTTTGTGTATGTATAGTATTCACTTCATCGATGGTAATTTTGAATGGTCTGTTGTCTAGATCAACGGATGTTACATGTCCAATTTCATATCTGGCACCAAATTTCATTGCCTGATCTTTGAAAATCATCATTAGATCAGGTCCTTGGACTCCATCCACGAACCCTGGATAATTTTCTACATCGGTCGTGATAGTGAGTTGTCCGCCAGGTGTGGAACCTTCAATGACTAAGGGATCCAAGTTTGCACGTGCGGCGTAAAGTGCTGCGGTGCTACCAGCGGCACCGGATCCCAGAATGGTCACATCTTCAATTTTCAAAATGAAATCTCCCGATTAAAAGTACATGTCTTGCCAAAAGTGTATATGTTTTCAAGATTCAATCGTGGTGTACAGGCGAATACCGTACAAAGAATAATTTATTGAAACTATTTCTGAGGTGGAATTAATTTTTTTATGCAGATATCTATCAGAATTAGTCATAATGTTGTTTTTCCAAGAATTGTGCGTAAGGTGTGTTGCCTGCAAATATTGCTTCGGAACCGAGAGATTCTTCGATTCTGAGTAGTCGATTATATTTTGCAGTTCTTTCCCCTCTTGAAGGTGCCCCTGCTTTTATCTGTCTAGCAGCTGTTGATACAGCAATGTCTGCTATAGTCGTGTCTTCTGTTTCTCCTGATCTATGACTTACGATCGTTCCCCATTTTGCCGATGTAGCAGTTTCTATTACTTCTAAGGTTTCGGTTATGGTTCCTATTTGATTAGGTTTGACTAAAATAGCATTGCTGGCATTCTTTCGTATCCCATTATTCAGAAGTTCTAATCTTGTAGCATATATGTCATCACCTATTAATTGAATCCTGTCACCTAGTATCGAGGTGAGTTCCATCCATCCTTCCCAATCATCTTCATCCAGTCCATCTTCAATGCTAATAATTGGATAGTTTGATACCCAAGATTTATACATGTCAATAATGCTATGAGAAGTGATGTCTTTTTGCTCGCTCGAAATTCTGTATGTCTTACCATGGTTTACTGTAAGTTCACTAGCCGCAATGTCCATAGCTATATAGCACTGTTGTCCCGGTGAATAACCTGCATTCTCAATCGATTGCAAAATTAATTCTATGGCGAGCTCATTGGACGACTTTGATAGGGCAAAACCTCCTTCGTCACCTACAGTCGTACTCAGTCCTTTTTCACTCATTAAACGCTTTAATGAATGAAAAATTTCTGAACCGGCTCGTACAGCATCTCTGAATGAAGATAGTCCTGCGGGAACAACCATAAATTCTTGTACATCCGTTGAATTTACTGCATGCTTGCCACCATTTAATACATTAAACATGGGTGTAGGCAGGATATTAGAAGGTGATCTATGTAAACATCTGAATAGTGGTAGGTTTAGAGCTTTTGCTGATGCGTGTGCCGTAGCTAGTGAAACTGCTAGAATTGTATTTGCACCTAGTCTAGATCTATCATGAGTTGCATCTAACTGAATCATTAAATTATCAATGTGACTTTGGTTATTTGCACACAGGCCTTTAATAGCGGGGGCTATTTTGTTTAGAATGTTATCGATGGATCTCTCAACTCCCATTCCTCCATATCTTGCAGGATCATTATCTCGCAGCTCCAGTGATTCCCTTGATCCAGTACTTGCTCCTGATGGTACTGACGCACGCCCCAGAATGCCATCTTCCAGTAAAATGTCTACTTCGAGGGTCGGGTTGCCCCGCGAATCGAGTATCTCTCTGGCCTTGACGTCGCGTATAGTAGTCAATTTATTTTCCGTATCAGATTATTTGTAGGCGTAGATCAAAATTATTTTTTAACAATATTACTTTCATTTAGCATATTCATAGCCTTTTCAACAGCATCGGATGGAGATTCAGCTATAGTTATGGATTTGTCTTTCTGTCCTTCTCTGAAAATTTCCCAGGTCTTGAGACCAACTACAGGAACTTGTTCAGCTAGTGAATGGCCTATTTCAGAAAGTGTACCGTAAGCACCTCCTACAGCGATTATGACTTCCGCTGTCTTAACTATGATAACGTTTCTACTATGTCCCATACCGGTAGGGATAGTTACATCTACCCACGGATTAGCCGATGATTTATCATTTCCGGGAAGTACTCCAATAGTGGTTCCACCTGCTTTTTTTGCACCCCTACAGGCTGCTTCCATAACTCCTCCGAGTCCACCACACACTAGGGTTACGCCTCTCTTCCCTAGTTCTTCTCCAACAGTTTCGGCAAGAGAGTAAATTTCTGGAGTGGGTTCTCCTGCTCCTATCACGCCTATAATCAACCGGTTGCTCCTATATGAATATACTGTAAAGGTCGACTATACCATGACGGTTATGTATATAAGAAGTGTGTTTAGATATAATATCTATTGATGTCCCTAAGTGAAATGGATGTAACTGTTCACTTGGGAACTGAAAACCAGAGTGTGTTGTAGGTACCGGGTGACAATAATCAACTTATAATTTTAATTAATCACGTAGTTACGGCTCCGTTAGAAGCCGACGACACAAGTTTGGCATACTTTGCCATAACTCCAGATACATAGGTTGGGTCTGGTGGAGACCATTTTTTGCGACGATCTATAAATTCCTCTTCTGACAGCTTCACGCTCAATTCTCTTTTTTCCACATCCATTACAATAATATCGTTATTTTCTACTAGAGCTATAGGGCCTCCCACCGCTGCTTCGGGAGCGACGTGTCCTATCGATGCGCCGCGGCTTGCTCCAGAAAATCTACCGTCCGTCATCAACAGCACTGATTCCCCAAGGCCTCTACCAGACAGAGCGCCTGTTACAGATAGCATTTCTTGCATGCCTGGACCACCTTTTGGACCTTCGTATCGTATAACTACCACGTCTCCCGATTTGACTTCACCGTTAGTCACTGCTTCAAAAGTTGCTCTTTCTCCATTGAATACTTTTGCTGGCCCTTCATGCTTCATATGTTTTGTACTAGCAACTTTCATTACGGCGCCTTCAGGGGCCAGATTACCTTTAAGTATTACGAGGCCTCCTGTTGGGCTACGAGGTGACGAAACTGGATATACAACTTTGTTATCAGGTGCTATTTGGAAATCAGCTAAATTTTCAGCGAGTGATTTTCCTGTTACAGTCAATGTGTCTCCATGCAGAAGACCGGCATTTAAAAGTTCTTTCATTACTACCTTTAGTCCCCCTGCCTTATCGACGTCAGACATCACATATTTGCCGCCTGGGCGAAGGTCTGTGATGTAGGGGGTTTTCCTGCTCATGGCGTCAAAGTCGTCTATTGTTAGTTTTACTTCTGCTTCATGTGCTATAGCCAGTAAGTGCAATACTGCGTTAGTAGATCCTCCCATTGCTAACACTACGGTCATTGCATTTTCAAATGCCTCACGTGTCATTATGTCTCGTGGTTTTATGTCCTTTTCTAAAAGGTTATATAAGATGGTTCCTGCAAAATATGCTTGGTCTTCTAGCCGTTTGTCTATCGCCGGTATGGATGCTGTCCCAGGGGCAGACATTCCAAGTGCTTCTATAGCAGAAGCCATTGTGTTAGCGGTGAACATACCTGAACATGCTCCTTCTCCAGGGCATGCAACACGCTCCATTCCTAAGAGATCTTCTAAGGACATTTTGCCTTGGGAGTGAGAGCCTACTGCTTCAAACACGTCCTGTATATTAACGTCTTCTCCTTTGAAATTTCCGGGTTTGATTGCTCCGCCATATACGAATAGAGATGGTACGTTTAACCTGGCCATTGCCATGAGAGCTCCTGGCATATTCTTGTCGCATGCGGCCACAACTATTAGTCCATCCATACTTTCGCCAAAAGTGACAGTTTCAATGGAGTCTGCAATTACTTCACGACTTACAAGTGAGGCTTTCATTCCTTCCGTACCCATCGAAATACCGTCGCTGATAGTGATTGTGCCGAATAGGAACGGTACGGAGTTAGAATCTCTGACTCCAGTTTTAACTCTTTTTGCAATCCTGTCTAAATGAACGTTACAAGGAGTAACGTCACTAGCCAAATTACCTATTGCTACAAATGGTTTTTCCATGTCTTCATCGTTTAATCCTACAGCCCTTAGCATTGCTCTTGCAGGAGCCCTATCAGGACCATCAGTTACTACAAAGCTTTTCTTTTTAATATTTTTCTTATTGTTTACAGTCATACTTTGCACCTTTTAACATTGGGATATTCGAATACACAACGTACTTTCACATTGATTCGTATACTGGGAATTACGGATAGGATAATGTAAAACATGTCTAAATGATAGGAGTACAAACTTATATTGTTAGAAATTAATTTCTAAGTTGTGCCTTGTAAATAATGAATTTAACTCATAGTAACGTATATTTTTACGTACTAGATTTATCGGGTGAAAAATTGCGTTGCTGGATGTTAGTTATTTAAATATGGCTAAGTGTGATTAACCTCTAGGGATATTTTCCATGAAAAGTAGGAGTCACGTGGTAAGATGCTCTGTATTCGAAGAGTTGTGATATGTTTACCGAAGACATCATTTTTATGGCGACAATTTTTAGATACGTAATAATCGAAAACCCTAGTACATTTTCAGATTTATCAAATAGAGAATATCAATGGCAATAAAATTTGGAACAGATGGTTGGAGAGCAATAATTGGTGAACAATACACATTTGATAATGTGCGTTTTTGCTCACAAGGTACCGCTCTTTTATTGAAGCAGCAAGGGTTAGACAAAAAGAAATTTTTGATTGGATACGACTCCCGTTTTTCTTCTGAAAAATTTGCTCGTTCTGTTGCTGAAGTAATGTCTGGCAATGGCATAAAAATTTTGTTGTCAGATAGAGTAGTACCTACTCCCGTCATAAGCTACAACATAGTGAATAGAAATGCCGGAGGGGGCGTGGTTATCACGGCTAGTCATAATGCTGCTGATTGGAATGGGTATAAATTCAAACCTGATTATGGAGGTAGTGCGACTCCAGAGGTAGTATCACGACTTGAATCTCATATAAGGGAAGTTGAGATGACTGGTGAGGTAAACAGGATGGATTTAGAGGAAGCGAAATCAAAAGGATTGCTAGAGGAATTTAATCCTGAAATTGCTTACATGAGTCACATACAAAATATTATAGATATTGAGATGATAAGGAAGTCTGGATTGAAGGTAGTCGTTGATTCGATGCATGGTGCAGGATCTGGTTATTTGAATAAATTATTATCAGGGCTAACAGCCGAGATTATTGAAATGCGCAGTGACATAAACCCTGCGTTTCCAGGTATGTTACAACCAGAACCATTGGGCCATAACCTAGCTAATCTTAAGTTTACCGTAAAGAGTCAAAATGCGGATGTTGGCCTTGCGACAGATGGTGATGCTGATCGATTAGGTGTGGTGGATGAAAATGGTGAATTCGTAACCACACTTGATGTGTTTGCATTGCTATGCCTGCATCATCTTGAGGTTCTAGGCTTACGTGGCCCGTTAGTCAGGTCGATCACCATGACTAGTATGGTTGATAAGTTGGGTGAACTTTATGATGTACCGGTTTTTGATACTCCAGTTGGATTTAAACACTTAGGTCCCGTAATGGTTGAGAAAGATGCTTTGTTGGCAGGGGAAGAAAGTGGCGGATATGCATTCCAAGGAAATATTCCAGAAAGAGATGGTATTCTCAGCGGATTGATGTTACTAGATATGATGGTTAGAACAGGTAAGAATATTTCAGAACTTTTATTAGATTTAAGGCAGAAGATTGGCCCGCATTATTATTGCAGGTCAGATATTAAATTTGATCCGGTAAAGCGTACAGCTATAGAGGATAGGCTATCTACAGTACGTCCATCACACCTAGGTGGGAAACTTGTGAGCCATGTGGATAATAGAGACGGATTACGTTACGAACTGCAAGAAGGATATTGGGCTATGGTTCGCTTTTCTGGAACAGAGCCTATACTAAGAATCTATGCTGAAGCAGATTCATTAGAATCATCGAAGCAATTGTTGGATGACGTAGCAACACTCATTGAGTTATAGGATAGTGACCTTCGATTGATGTGGTGGAATAAATGTCCGAGTTTATTGATTTAGTAGGATATTTAGTACTGTTATTGGTGTATGTTCTGATTTGGCGGCAGTGGCATATGTTTTAAGGTGAAGGAAGGAGTTTTGAATGGCAGTAAGAAAACCACTACTCCTTTTGATGGATGGCCACGCCATGGTTTACAGGTCTTGGTATGGTATCCAGCAACCTATGAATGTTACTGCAACGGGGGAAGAGGTACGTGGTGTTTATGGTTTTTTGAACACATTCTTACGTACGCTGTCCGATTGGGATCCTACTCATTGTGCGATTTCTTTTGATATGGCTAAACCGACCTTTAGGCATAAGGTATTTGACGAATACAAAGCCCAGCGGACTCCATCACCACCTGAATTGAGAGCTCAGTTCCCTCACGTTCGCAAGATGATGGAAGCTTTCCGCGTACCAATCTTTGAAAAGGAGGGTTATGAAGCAGATGATATTTTGGGTACCTTGTGTAGGGTTGCTGAAGAGAAAGGTGTAGAAACAATTTTGGTGACAGGTGATACTGATGAATTACAGTTAGTATCGCCTCTTGTACGAGTTTTGTTGACTCATGGTTCAAATAAAAAGAACATTTATGGAATAGAAGAAGTCAGATATAGATACGAAGGTCTTGGTCCTGATTCGATTGCTGATATAAAAGCTTTGCAAGGAGATCCTTCTGATAATATTCCTGGAGTGCCTGGTGTTGGCAAAAAAACCGCTATTAGACTTTTGAATGATTATGGTTCTATCGAAGGCATCTACCAGAATTTGAGTGAAGTCACCCCGCCTAGAATCCAGCAGAGTCTACGTGAGAATCAAACACTAGCCAATCAAAGTAAATTTCTAACCACTATTGTTAGAGATGTGCCGATCAAAGTAAATTTTGATGACATGAAATTTGGAAATTTCGAACGTACTAACGTAATTGAGTCGTTAAGGGAATTGGAATTCTTTAGTATTGTTCAAAAAGTTCCACATCCCAAATCACATGATTCGCTATTTACTCAAGCTGAAATGGCGATGGAATTACCTTCAGTTGATATTAATTACGAGGTTGTAGATACGATCGATAAATTAGATTTAGTTGTTGCCGAGCTACATTCACCTTCCGGATTCTCATTTATTTTGGACACGGATAGTGAAAATCCTATGGAAGCTAGCTTCGCAGGAATATCTTTCTCAAAAGGATCCGGCAAGTCATGGTATGTCCCAGTGGGGCATCAAGAAGGATCACAAATAGAATCGGATTTAGTTATAAGTCAGATTAAGCCCCTTTTAGAAAGTTCAATTATCCCTAAGGTGACTCACAACGCTAATTATCAATACATGGGACTATATAAATATGGTGTTAGATTTAGAAACTTAACTTTTGATACCAGTATAGCGGCGCATCTTTGCGGGTGGGTATCCAGTGATCTAAATAGTATGGCATTAAAAGCTTTAGGAATCGAAATACAAGATTCTAGCGAAATTACTGGAGTTGGCAGGAATCGGAAGCTTTTATCAAATCTAGATATTAATGTGGTTGCAAAATATTCATGTGCTAGAGCAAATGCGGTTTTTCGTCTGAGAGATAAACTAATTGATGAGTTGCAAAAGGCTGGATCGATGAAAGTTATGACGGAATTGGAGATGCCTTTATTTCAGGTACTTGTAAGGATGCAATTAAATGGTGTCCACGTAGATTCTAAACTTCTGAACAAAATGTCGAAAACTTTGGGAGCCCAGATTTCTCACATCGAGAATAATTTACATAGTTTATTAGGATATGAATTCAACCTGAATTCATCGAAAGAACTTTCTGAAGTCCTTTTCACTCAACTTAAGCTCCCACACACCAAGCGGACTCAAAAAGGCAATTATTCCACGGATGCGTCCTCTCTGGATACTATAAAGGAAATGATAAGTAAAGGAGTTGTAAATGATCCGGATCCTCGATCGATAACATTGCTTGACGGAGTTTCAGAATATAGGCAGATGTCAAAGATAAAGTCTACGTATGTTGATTCTTTGCCTGACCTGGTAAATAAAAAGACCAATCGTATACACACTCGTTACAATCAAACAGGATCTACTACAGGGAGGATTTCAAGCAACGAACCTAATGTGCAGAATATTCCAGTGCGTACCGAATTAGGGAGAAATGTGAGAAATGCTTTTGTGGCTGAGAAGAGGCCAGAATGGACATTACTGGCGGCTGATTACTCCCAAATAGAATTGCGTGTATTAGCGCATGTATCTGAGGATTCTGGTCTGATTGCAGCGTTCAAAGATGGACAAGATATACATACGGCTACAGCCGCATCTGTATATGACGTACCTACAGATGTTGTGAATTCAGATATGAGGCGAGTGGCTAAAATAATGAATTTTGGTGTCTTGTATGGATTAAGTTCATTTGGTATCAGTAAGCAAACTGGATTGACTATGGAAGAAGGGAAGAGATTTATAGAAGAATACTTTAGGAAATACCCTGGGATAAAGGACTATATTGAAAAGATAAAATCTCAGGTTTTCCAACGAGGCTACGTTGAAACTTTAATGGGGAGGAGGCGTTATATATTTGAAGCTCAGTCTAGTAATAGAAATATTCGTTCATCAGGCGAAAGAATGGCAGTAAATATGCCAATTCAGGGAACTGCAGCTGACATATTGAAGATAGCGATGCTGCGTCTTCAGAGTCGGATAGATGAAATTAAATTAAACACAATGATGATTTTACAGGTACACGATGAATTGATTTTTGAGGTCCCGAGGGAAGAGTTACATGATGTAACGGTTATGGTTTCAGATCTTATGCCCAATGCAATCGAACTATTGGTTCCACTGGAAGTAGAAATCAAGGTAGGGGATATGTGGGGGGAGATGAAATGACAGATCCCATTTCTTCTACGGAAATGTGTTTTAAAAGCAGAAAATCACGCCAGTGGTTTAGGTTTTAACGACGTTGACACTTCATAGACTAGTTAGTTAAGATTGAGTCACAAGATTATAGAAGTGGTGTTAGGGGATAGGGTTTGTCTAATAGCGAATCTCTCACAGTTATAGCGGGCGTAGGGCATTACCTTGCGTCTCTCAAGAAGAAGGACTCCACCGTAGAGCAGCAGCAGTTATTTAGGTTAGCTAGGTGGTTTGGTAACGATCGTCTTGTTTCTGTTCTTGGCCCACAAGATGTAGGCGATTATGGTGATCACGTAGTGGGTGCTGGTAGTGCAGAGAATACGGTATCTCATTTGCAGAATGTCAGGAAATTCTTGGCTTATCTACATAAGAACGGTTTTACTCAACAGAATTTGGCTCAACACCTCAGAGCAAAAAAGGCAAGAGGACGGAAAAACTCTGATGTGGCAGGATCTTTAGGGCTAACTGAACTTACCCGTGATGGACATCTTCAGCTTGCGGAAGAGTTACAGTCTCTTAAAGATCAGCGTGCACCTATAGCTGCAGCTATAGCTAAAGCCGCGGCCGACAAAGATGTACGTGAAAACGCTCCATTAGAGGCGGCTAGAGAACAATTAGGACTGGTAGAGTCTCGTGTTAGGGTTATAGAAAACACGCTTCGACATTCGGTTATAGTTGACTCTTCTAAGAAGGGTGGCAAAGTGGTTGCATTGGGTTCTAAAGTACGAGTTAAGGATCTCAGTACAGGAAAAGAAGCTGTATATACCTTAGTTAGTGCCACCGAAGCCAAACCACTGGATGGCAGGATTTCTAACGTTTCACCGGTCGGTAAGGCTTTAATTAAACGATCAGCTGGCCAGGAAGTTGACGTAGATACCCCACGGGGTAAATTGAGATATCGGGTTGTTAGGGTAACATCGTAAAATTAGCGACGTAGTGTATATTTCAAAGGAGCCTCTCTAGCAGTAGGCTCTTTTTTCGTTCATTGTCATATCTTTATGATATTGTGTACAAAGTAGATTCTCCTCATTATGTTGGATTAGTAGTATTAATATTAAGTTAAGGGAGGTTTGCGTTACATCAATATGGATCATGAAGTAGTCAGGTTAGTATTTCAGCTTGCGTTAATACTGTTTGCGGCGAAGGTTGGCGGAGAAATTTTTCAGCGTTACCTTAGGCTGCCAGTAGTTTTAGGAGAAGTAGCTGTTGGAATAGTTATTGGTCCCTTTGCACTCGGTGGGATTGATTTACCGGTTGTTGGACATATGTTTTCGAATGTTATCCACGGATCTGACTTAACCGATCAATTTTCTTTACCACTTTCTGATGAATTGTGGGCTATTGCTCAAATAGGGGCGATCATTCTCCTTTTTATGGCTGGGTTAGAGACAGACTTAAAGTTATTCTTAAAGTATGCTCGTCAAGCAACAGTTGTTGCCATAGGCGGAGTAGTTGCTCCATTTGCTCTTGGAGTTATTGCTATGATTACTCTGGGATTTGCTGATGGCCCTGGGGATGTACAAGCTTTATTTGTAGGAGCTGTGTTAACAGCAACATCTATAGGCATTTCAGTTAGAGTGTTAGGAGATATTGGAAAACTTGGTACTCCTGAAGGTGTGACGATACTGGGTGCAGCAGTTGTTGACGATGTGTTAGGGATACTTGCTTTAACGGTCGTACTGAGCTTAGGAAGTTCGGAAGGATTAGTTGCTAAAGATATTGGTGTAGTTACTGCAAAAACACTCGGTTTTTGGTTGACATTTACGCTAGTGGCGATTTTATTGTCTCGCCATATTTCTTCTTTCTTAGTAAATAAATTCAAAGTAAGTGGTGCGGCACTTGGGTTGGCTTTGGCATTAGCATTTGGGTCGGCCGGATTAGCGGAAAGTTTTGGTTTGGCAATGATAATTGGAGCTTTTTCCATCGGACTAGCATTGTCTGGGACTGAATTAGCAAAACGAATTCATGAGCCGCTGATGTCTGTCTATCATGCATTGGTCCCGATTTTCTTTGTAGTGACCGGTATGTTAGTAGATGTAACTCAGCTCGGAGGAGTTTTGTTACTCGGGGGAATAATCACGATCGTAGCAATAATTGGAAAGGTATTAGGTAGTGGTTTGCCATCTCTACTAGTTGGTTTTAATAAACGTGGTTCTTGGAGGATTGGTTTAGGTATGCTACCTAGGGGTGAAGTTGCGTTAATAATGGCCGGTATGGGGATTAGCTCGGGTATTATCGAGTCGGATACATATAGCGTTGTTATTCTTATGACGCTTGTAACTACTGCTATAGCTCCTCCGTTATTGGTTGTATCTTTCAGAGATAATGTTTCGGGGTTAGTTAAATTCTCAAAAGGTAAATAATGGCAGACACGTCTATATTTTCTGATACCGTTGAATTGGTCGAAAATCTGCGCAAAAATGTCGATGGTGAAGTGCGTTTTGATAAGATGACACAGTCTTTATATAGTACTGATGCTAGCATATATCGTATAGAACCTGTAGGAGTGGTAATTCCTCGGAATGAAGAAGATGTAATAGCGGTAGTAGAATTTGCAAATTCTCATCAAGTTCCTTTATTGCCACGAGGGGGTGGGACCAGTTTGGCAGGTCAGACTGTCGGCAATGCTATCGTAGTCGACTTCTCAAAGTATATGAGAAGTTTGCTGGAATGTAATGTAGAGGACGGTTGGGTTCGGGTTCAGCCTGGTATTGTTCTTGATGAATTGAATAATCTGATAACTTCTACGGGTTACCACTTTGCACCTGATCCTAGTACTAGTAACAGGGCTAGTGTTGGCGGTGCTCTTGGCAACAATTCTTGTGGCGCTCATTCTGTTATGTGGGGTAAGACAGTAGATAACACTTTGGAAATGAGAGCTGTGTTATCTAACGGTGACATTGCTAGCTGGGGGAGTGTTAGCAGGAATACCATATCTGAAAAAATCTGCAGTAATACCTTAGAGGCGAGCATATACCGTAGTCTGGAATTAGTAGGCAAATCTACTAGGGAAGAAATCGAAGACCGTTACCCAAAGATAATGAGGAGAGTTTCTGGCTACAATCTAGATGAATTAGTGGTAGATAAAGAATTTAATATGGCGCGTTTTGTGGTTGGCTCCGAAGGTACTCTTGCTACTATAACAGAGGCCAAGCTTCGTATAGTACCCAAGCCGAAACACAAAGCTATTGCTGTGTTGCACTTCGACGACATGTTTAAGTCTATGGAAGCTGTGGTAGAAATTCTGGATTTGGACCTCGCTGCCGTTGAATTGATCGACAATTTAATAATCAGGCAGGCTCGTACGAATCTACAGTATTCTAGGATAATGGATTTTATTCAAGGGGATCCCCAAGCGTTGTTGTTGGCAGAAGTTTTTGGTGAATCAGAGTTAGAAATTAAATCTAAATTGGATAAGATAGAACAAACGATGAGTCGAACAGGTCTTGGGTATGCAGCGACACGTTTGGTAAATTCAGAGGAGCAGAACAGAGCATGGGCTATGAGAAAAGCTGGATTAGGACTGATGATGAACGTACGTGGAGCTGCTAAGCCACTACCGTTCGTTGAAGATACTGCCGTACCTCCATCACGTCTCCCGGAATATGTGAGACGCTTTAGTTCAATTGTTAGTGATCATGGGACTAGTGCGGGATATTATGGTCATGCGAGTGTCGGGTGTCTTCATATACGCCCATTGATTGATCTGAAGTCGGATGGAGGAGTCGATAGGATGTTATCTATTTCCTCTGCAATATCAGATTTAGTATTAGAGTTTGGTGGGGCCATGAGTGGGGAGCATGGTGATGGTTTAGTACGAAGTGTATGGAATCAAAAGATGTTCGGACCTGTGATTTATGATGCCTTTACAAAAGTCAAAGATGCTTTCGATCCGAAGGGCATAATGAACCCAGGTAAAATAGTTAATTCGACTAATATAAATGATAATCTGAAATTCAGTCCATCTTATAAAACTAGAAACCTTATCACTGGGTTTTCGTATCGAAATGAGGGTAGTTTTGCTGAAGCTACAGAGATGTGCAATGGGCAAGGTGCTTGTCGTAAAGTGTCGTCGGGCACCATGTGTCCGTCTTTCATGGTTACTAGGGATGAGGAACATTCAACACGGGGACGAGCAAATGCTCTAAATGCAGCAGTATCAGGGATATTACCTCCTGAGTCCCTTGAGAGTGAGCGTTTGTATGAAGTGATGGATTTGTGCGTCGAGTGTAAGGCTTGTAAGGCAGAGTGTCCCTCTAATGTCGATGTTGCTAAGCTTAAATATGAATTTTTGGATAGATATCATAGCAAAAATGGCTATTCTTTACGGAACTATATATTTGCGAACATATCACGATTGAGTACTATGGGATCCTTTTTCGCACCAGTATCAAACTGGTTGTTGGAAGATTCATCTATAAAGAATATTTTACAGAGGATAGGAGGTATAGATTCAAGACGTACACTTCCCAGATTTGCAGATCAAACTTTCATGCAGTGGTTCAAATCCAGAGGAGAATCACGACACACAATTGATATAGTGGGCGAGGTGGTGCTTCTAGTAGATACGTTCACAAATTATAACCATCCTGATATAGGAATTGCTGCGGTGAAAATTTTGGAGTATTTAGGGTATAAGGTTGTTGTTCCAAACATTCGTTGCTGTGGTAGGCCTATGCTTTCTTCTGGGATGATAGATAAAGCTCGTTCCAATGCTAAATATAATGTTGATATTATATCCACGCATGTTGAGAAAGGCGCAAAACTGGTTGGGTTGGAGCCGAGTTGTTTATCATCATTTCAGGACGATTATTTGGACCTTTTGGAAGATCATGAAAAAGTGCAGATAGTGTCAGAGAGTTCTATGCTGATTGAAGAATTTGTTCTACATGTTATTAATGAGAGTGGGGTAGTGCCAAAATGGAATGGCGGAGGTAGAAAAATTTTGATGCAGGGACATTGCCACCAAAAAGCATTGGTGGGAATGGATAAAGCAAAGCAAGTTTTGTCATATGTGCCTGAGTTGGCTGTAGAGGAATTAGAATCTGGTTGTTGTGGCATGGCAGGTTCTTTTGGTTTTGAGAAAGAGCACTATGATGTATCTATGAAGATGGGGGAATTGGCACTGTTCCCAAGTATTCGATCACAAGTGGAACCTGTTGAAGTGGTAAGTGAGGGAGTGTCGTGTAGGCAGCAGATCTATGATGGCACTGGCGTAAAGGCTAAACATCTGGCAGAAATTTTAGCTGAAGTGATCGATTGAGTTATAGAGCTGACGTTTCTAAGTGTTCATGCCTGAGAACCAATCATTATGAGACTATTCAGAATCAAGGAGTTAGTCGGTCTATGCTAATGGCTTTCATGCTTCGAGTGGACCTGATTCTTAATGCCTCGCCTACCATCAGTTCACTGAAAGTCAATTCATCTACTTGAATGATTTCATTCCCTACAAGTAGGAAATAGTTGTCGTCTTTACTCGATTCCTTACCATCTAATACACCTTCAATTTTTCGGTAAGGTGGGATGGCATCCTTTAAAGTAGTCAGAATTATGGAGATCGTTCTTAAAAGGCCCATCCCATAGCTCTCCTTCTTAAAAGCTTATTAGACGTAAGGCTACGGAGTAGTCTGATTCCGTCACTCATTCTGCCAGTTCCTATATTTTTTACCTTCACTATATTGATTATTAATGCTATAGCACTCATGATACTCTTCTGTATGAATCGAGACAATTCTTAAGTATATGAGAATGGGTCATCTTGGTGCTAATCAGTTCAGGTCTTCATCGTGATACAATCCGCCTCATTATCTAATTTGAGGGGTATTGTTATGAATCTCAGAGGTAGTGTAGCTATAGTAACTGGAGGAAGTGGAGGTTTGGGCGGTCAGATATGTCAATCTCTTGCGGAAGCTGGTTCGAATGTTGCGGTACTCTATAACGAAGGAAAAGATCGGGCAACGGAAGTAGTTGAAGGACTAAGCCTGTTGGGTATAGACTCCAAGATTTTTAAATGCGACGTTTCTGACTCCGTATCCGTAGATTTGATGGTCTCGTCTGTATTAGATCATTTTGGGCAGGTTGACATTTTGGTTAATGATGCCGGGTACAATCAATGGGTACCATTCGATGATTTAGACTCAATGACGAATGATTTGTGGGAGCAAATTTTAAGAATAAATTTGACTGGTCCTATGCTTTGTACCAAAGCTGTCTCTGGTCTAATGAGACAACAAGGTAGAGGCCGAATTGTTAATGTGGCTTCTATAGCCGGTATTATTCCTACAGGAAGTTCAATAGCATATGCAGTTTCTAAAGCAGGACTTGTACATCTCACGAAGTGTATGTCGGTTGGTTTGGCACCGGAGGTACTTGTGAATTGTGTAGCGCCTGGCTATATGGAAGGCACTAAAATGTCTGAAAGGTTGGCAAGTTCATATAGAAAAGCGGCTGTATCCAGGGCTCTTTTAGAGCGAGCTGCTTCGAAAAGAGATATTGCTGAACAAGTTGTTGCTTTTTGCAAGACAGATAGTGTTACGGGGCAAACTTTGGTTATGGATTCTGGAAGAATGCACAATTAGCTTAATGTTAACCAACGTTGCTTGAAACAAAGCTTTTTTATTTGTATTTTTCAAGAATTTGATTCGATACAATATAGGAATATCTTTGACATAATTATGGGCATAAGGACATTAGATAGATGACTAGTGATGAAATTAGAGAATCTTTTTTAAGTTATTTCGAGTCGGAAGGGCATTCCAGAATTCCGAGTTCGTCGCTTATTCCTGTTGGAGATCCAACACTGCTATTAACTACAGCTGGTATGGTTCAGTTTAAGCCATATTTTTCAGGCCATACAGACCCGCCCAATAGGCGTCTAACTTCAACCCAAAAATCTTTCCGTGCGGTGGATATTGATGAAGTAGGGGACAGTACTCACCTAACCTTGTTCGAGATGTTGGGTAATTTTAGTATAGGTGACTATTTTAAGGATGATGCGATGAGATTGGCCATAGACTGTCTGGAACAAGCGATGGGTATTTCTAAAGATCGCTTTGCTGTCACTGTACATGAGACAGATGATGAAGCATATTCTTTGTGGCAGAAGCAAGGGATTTCAGATGATCGAATATTTCGTTTTGGTGACAAAGAAAATTGGTGGGGGCCGGCTGGAGATGAAGGTCCGACCGGCCCTTGTGCAGAGTTACATTATGACTACCGCGATGAACGTCCACATTGCGGATTGGATAATTGTGGGCCTAACTGTACTAATGCGATTCCGGAATCTTCCCAAGTGTGTCAAAGGTACGTGGAACTTTGGAACCTTGTTTTCATGCAGTTTTACCAAGATTCAGATGGTACTCGCAAAGATTTGCCTAACAAAGGTATAGACACGGGGATGGGTCTCGAAAGACTTGCCACGGTTAAACAAAATGTCATGGATGTATATGAGACTGACCTATTCACTCCACTTATCAGGAGAGTGGAGGAATTAAGTGGCAAACCTTATCTGAGTGATGCAGATACATCCCACTCTGTTCGAGTAGTTGTCGAACATATTCGGAGTGCATCTTTTTTGGTCGCTGATGGAGTAGTGCCAGGCAACGAAGGACGTGGTTATGTACTCAGGAGGATAGTTCGAAGAGCAATTCGTCATGGAAGACGTTTAGGCCTACAGGACGTTTTCTTGGGCGAGCTTGCAGATGTTGTCGTGAATCAGATGGGCACTACGTATCCTGAATTGTTAAATCACCGTGAATTCGTCATGTCAGTCTTAAGTTTGGAGGAGGAGCGCTTCCTTCAAGTGTTTCAGAAGGGGTTATCACTTTTAACGGACGAATTGAAAGACGTTGACAAGATATCTGGGGAAGTAGTTTTTCGTCTGTGGGACACATACGGCTTTCCTTTAGAAATAACTCAAGAAATTGCTGGAGAGTGTGATGTTGCAGTAGATGTAGATGGATTTCAACGTGAAATGCAAGCTCAGAAGGATAGGGCACGTGCTTCCGCAAAATTCGGAGGTGATATGAGTAAGATCCGTGTGTACCAGAGTTTGGGCATTAGTTCCACTTCTTTCTTAGGTTACGACAAACTTCTTGCTCCTTCCGTCGTAGTTGGATTAATAGTTGATGGTGTCGTTGCGGATCAAGTGCAAGAGGGGTCTAAAGTTGAAGTGGTTCTTCAAGATACGCCGTTCTATCCTGAAGGGGGTGGACAAGTAGGTGACACGGGTCAAATAGTTGGTGAGAGCTGCAGGGTTGATTTGCATGATACACAAATGGTCATGGATGGGTTGATAGTACATTTTGGGATAGTTACCAAAGGGATTATGTCTCTAGGTGATAAAGTTGATAGTCACGTTGACGTTGTTACAAGACAGGATACTGCTAGGAATCATACTGCAACTCACTTACTTCATGCAGCATTACGTCAAACATTAGGACCGCATGTTAGGCAAGCTGGATCCCTTGTTGCACCTGAAAGGCTACGGTTCGATTTTAGTCATGTAGAGCCGATGACATCTGATGATATAGAGAAGGTTCAGTGGCTTGTAAACGAAAAAATTAGGCAGAATGCTACTGTTCACAGAAGTGAGGATAGTTATTCATCTGCAATAAACCGTGGAGCTCTAGCCTTTTTTGGAGATAAATATGACGAGAATGTAAGGTTGGTAGAAATATCAAATGGTGCCACTTTCAGTTTCGAAGTATGCGGTGGTACACATGTAGATAATACAGGGGAGCTGGGGACCGTTTACATATTAGGAGAGTCTAGTATCGGTGCTGGTATACGTCGAATAGAAGCTGTAAGTGGTCGAGGGGCAGAAAGGATTTTGAGGGATAGGTTAAATTCTGGCACAGCAGTCGCATCTTTGCTCCAGACTAATGTCATGGAGATGGAAGAGAAGGTTAGCGATCTATTGGAAGAACTAGACGAACTTAGGCAAAAAAATCAAGATTTGGATCGAAGGTTGTCTCTGACGTCCGCTGGTGATTTACTTAAACACACACAGGATGTATGTGGGACCAAGGTCTTAGCGGTTAAAATCACAGTTTCGAGTGTAGAGTCTATGCGGGAAGTTGGAGATTGGTTGCGCGATAAGATGCAGAGTGGAGTGCTTGTTTTAGGGTCTGTAATAGATAATAGACCCGTTCTGACTGCGATGGTTACTCAGGATATAGTAGATAAGGGGGTAGATGCTTCGGCGATTGTTCGAAAGGTAGCGAATGTCGTTGGAGGAGGAGGGGGAGGACGTCCGGATGTAGCACAGGCAGGTGGGAAGAATCCAGAAAAACTCGATGATGCTTTAGGAACGGTTCCTGAAATAATTAGAGATGTGCTAGGTATGTCTTGACAGATGTGTTAAATCGAAGGCCATCATAATTTGAGAGTACTTGGTTTAGATATAGGGGATCGTAGAACAGGAGTAGCACTTAGTGACGAAACTGGTCTATTAGCGTCGTCTCTTCCGGTTTTGGTTAGTGATGGATCTACGGATATGCTACAGTCAATTATTAATTTAGTGAATGAGACTGGAGCAAGTGAGATAGTTGTTGGAATGCCTATTTCCTTATCAGGTGATAGAGGGAAGCAGGCAAAAAAGGTGGATGGGATCCTTTCCATACTTCGTGATCAAATCACTATACCAATAAAGACTTTTGATGAGCGGTACACCACAAAGGATGCTGAGAGAATACTTAAGCTAATCGGAGCTAAGCCTTCTAGGAATCGTGCCAGAACCGATTCTGTGGCGGCTGCTATAATTCTTCAAGCTTACTTGGATTCAAAAAAGATTGAGTAGTAAATCAAACAGATATGTCCCGTTTATTAAACATAAACAAGGCTATTGTAGAGAATAAAATCGTTATAGAAATTAAAGTTCCTGCGTGTACTAGGTTTAGACCATTCGATAATGGGTCAGCAGTGATGTAGTAGTGCCAGGGCGATATCTTAGAGCCGTGTTTTAATGTTTCAGTTAGCGGCGTTAGCGCGTAGATGAAATATGTAAGAACTCCTATGCCTCCTGATATGCCTATAGCTATTCCTCTCTTGCCATTCACTGCAGTGACAGTTAGTGCTAGTGCACCAAATAAAGTGGAAAGAAGTAGTGTGCTAATGGTTACTGATAATGGACCAGTGATACTCAGATCCATTTTTACCATGCTGGCTCCTATAATTACAGATACGAATATCACTACAGATAGAAAAACTGACTCCAGTAGTATCGCAATTAATTTCTCCGAAATTACCCGTAGGCGGCTTATTGGATGGGACAGTAAAACATCCAAAGTCCCACGATCTTCCTCTGTTGCTATAGTGCCACTACAGCGATTTATCGAGAATATAATTAGAATCAGAGGTATCGCCATTGCAAATAACTGGCTGTTGAGATAGCCCTCAGGAGAAGTCATGTCTGTGAATCCGCCCATAAAAACACTGGCTATTGCAGATTCTTTATCGAATATTTCACTTAGTTCCGGTATGTCACTTACTTGGGGAAAAAAAAGGACAGTCAATATGATTAATGCACTTGTTCCTATGGCCCAAAATAAGAATGATTTACGATTATCTCTAAAGGTTTTGAGGAAAACATTATTGAGCATCAGGATTAACCTTTCCGTAATACGATAAGAAAACTTCTTCCAGATTAGGTTCGTGGCTAATCAATTTAGTTATTTCAAATTTTGCGGCAGCCTTAATTAGTTTGTCAGGACTTCCTATAATGGTACATTTCACAGAATTCCCATCCACTGTTACTTCGCTGATTCCGGGTATTTTATTTAACGCATCTTCCGTTGCAGGTTGAGTAAAATGAAATTCAATCTGGTGCACAGATTTTTGTTTGAGAGAGTCAATTTCTTCTACTGTTAAGAGAATTCCGTCCCGAATGATACCAACTCGGTCACAGAGCCGTTCAATTTCAGGTATGATATGGGACGATATAAGAATAGTACGCCCTTCTGATTTGATTTCTTCTACCAGCCGATAGAATTCCTGTTGCATTAGCGGATCCAATCCGCTAGATGGTTCATCCATTATCACTAATTCAGGATGGTGCATTAACGATTGAATGAGTCCGATTTTTTGTTTGTTACCTCTAGAAAGTGTAGAGATACGTAGAGAAAGATCACACTCTAGTCTGTCTGCAAGGTTTGATACGTAATCCCACTCCACTATTTTACGCAGATTTGAAAGGTATTTGAGTAGTTCCATGCCAGTCAAATTTTCGTATAATGCGATATCGCTAGGTAGATAGCCTATCTTGGATCGAACTTCTTCGATACCGTCACGAGTATCTAATCCAAAAATTGACGCACGACCTGAGGTAGCCCTTATTAGGTCAACCAGGATTCTTATAGTGGTTGTTTTACCAGCGCCATTTGGTCCAAGGTATCCAAAGACCTCTCCCTCATTTACGTTCAGGGTAATGTTAGAGATGGCATTAGTGTCACCATAATTTTTTGAGAGCGCGTTGATCTCGATAGCGTTGGGAGACATACTTCTTCCTTAATGCCATGTGCGGAGTGATAGTGATAGAGATTAAGTTTATAGCGTGCGGTAGTATAGTGATATATAGTGTTTACAGTCAAGGCAAACTGTATCTCTCTTTAGCGGCTACAATTCCGTCGATAATGGAGGTATTTTAGGTGACCAAAAAGATTGGTTTGTTTGGATACCCACTTTCACATTCTATATCCCCTGTGTTTCAACAGGCAGCATTGGATTACTGTTCCTTGGATGTAATTTATAAAGTGTGGCCGGTAGAACCAGCAAATCTTCAAACGGAAGTGGATAAACTAAGATCCATGGATTACCTCGGTGCAGGCATTACTATTCCTTACAAGGAGAAGGTTATGCCTTTCTTGGATGTTGTCGATCCGTTTGCTTCCAGGGTGGGTGCAGTTAATACAATTGTAAATAATGGAGGTAGATTGATAGGACACAATACGGATGTATATGGTTTTATGCAAGGATTAACAGAGACTGCAAAGTTTTCTCCTATGGGTAAGCGGGTTCTTGTAGTTGGAGCTGGGGGTGCTGCCCGGGCAGGAATTTTTGGATTAATACAATCAGGTGTTTCAATGATAAGTATTGCGAATCGCACTAAAGAACGAGCACTTCAGATAGTGGAGCAATTTGTGGATGAGGAAGTAGAAATGGAAGTAGTTAGGTCCGATAGATATGAATTGGACAGGGTAGTTAAAAATGCGGATCTGGTAGTAAATGCCACTTCTGTTGGTATGCGCAATAGTGCTTCTGAAAATGATGTTCCATTTGAAACAGGATCTATTTCCCCCTCGTCTCTGGTATACGACATGGTTTATACTCCTCGCGACACTCCATTTCTTGTATTGGCAAAAGAGGCAGGTGCCGATACATTAGGTGGATTGCCCATGCTGATATATCAAGGCTCAAAATCTTTTAGTATGTGGACAGGTGTAGATGCACCAATAAATATCATGTTTGATGCCGCAAATGATGTGCTTTAATACTCTGCAGCATCTGTGTCTGTACACGCATGTTTTTTGTAAGAAGTAAGAAATTGGGATAGTGAAATAATGGAAAGTAGTTTCAAAACTAATATTTTCCTAACCGGTTTTTCTGGCACTGGAAAGACTACGGTAGGTCGCGAAGTCGCGTCACGGTTAGAGTGGAATTTCGTTGATTTAGATTATGAAATATCTAGATCATTTGGATGCTCTGTCCCCGAGATTTTTTCACGCTACGGAGAGAAGAAATTTAGGGAACTAGAAAATGATGTACTCAAGTCAGTTTGTAATTCAGAATCACAAGTTATTGCTACCGGTGGAGGTATAGTGTCTGGGGATGAAAATCGCCGTCTTATGGCGTCGTTTGGTGTAGTAGTGTGCTTTGAGGCCGCAGTTGATGTAATTGAATCTCGTTTGAGGAAACAACAAAGAGAGCAGAAATCTAGTAGCGTTGAAAGACCCATGTTAATCGGCCCAAATGTTATTGAGCGTATTGCTTGTCTCAAAGCGGAGAGGCAAGTTCATTATTCTATGTCGGATTGGACTGTTCACACTGACTATTTGTCATCTTCAGAAGTTGCCACTGAAGTGATAAGAGCTTTGGGGATTTTGAACCAGTCTTTTAAGAGTAGAGATATTGGTGAGGATAATAGTTTGTCCTCTATTGTTTTTACCTCTTCGGGGACCTACCCGGTTTGGGTTGGATGGGGTGAGATCGAGGATATAGGGCAGAGAATATCTGATATAGGGCTTCCGGGTGCGGCTTATGTAATTTCTGATGAAAACGTTTACAAACATGCAAGGCTTGTACAGTCGTCTATAGAGCGTGTTGGGGTTCCATCTCACCTTTTCCTAATTCCCCCTGGAGAAAATAGTAAGAGTCTTGATATGGCACGTCGCATCTATGAGTGGCTAGCAGATGCTCGGGCAGAGCGGGGGCATATGATAATAGCTGTTGGAGGAGGAGTTGTAGGTGATCTAGCGGGCTTCGTGGCAGCTACTTTTTTGAGAGGAATACAATTTGTTCAAGTCCCTACAACAATTCTAGCAATGATGGATTCATCTGTAGGAGGTAAGACCGGTGTTGATTTAAGCCATGGCAAGAATTTAGTTGGTGCATTCCACCAGCCCAAATTTGTATTGGCAGATGTACAGACTCTTCAAACCATGGATCGCAGGGAAATGAGTGCAGGATGGGCTGAGGCTATCAAGCACGGTTTGATTTTAGATGAGCCGTTGCTTCAAACCTTCGAGGATAAATGGGAGTATATCAGTGAACTTGATCGTGCCGCTAGTACAGATGTGATTAAGAGAAGTATCATGGTGAAGGCGGGGGTGGTGTCTAAAGATGAAAGGGAATCTATTGGAGTTAGAGTGTTATTGAATTATGGCCATACTATAGGACATGCTATAGAGGCAATTACTAAATATCAAGAATTCCTTCACGGTGAGGCTGTGAGTATAGGGATGATGGGTGCGGCAGAGATTGCCAGAAGACTAGGGATGATGACGGGGGATGAAGTAGATAGACAGAGATCAGCACTATCTGTCTATGGTCTACCTGTTTCCTGGCCGGAATTACCTTCGGAAGACGTCGTTAATGCGATGGTTAATGATAAAAAGACGACAGGTGGTGTTATACGATGGGTTTTATTAGATGGTATAGGACATGCAGTTACACGCAAAGATATTCCCGAAGAGATCGTTCTAGATTCTCTAAATGCGCTTAGAAAGTAGTATTTATAAACTGCATTAGAGCTATGATGACTGGAACTTGAGTCGAAATTCACTTAGTTAATGTTTACGTTAAAGTGTACAGATGGTCTTGCAAGGGCAGGCATTCTCCATACAGAACATGGTGATGTGCCTACTCCAGCTTTTATGCCTGTTGCTACACAGGGTTCAGTGAAGACGTTGGACTCTACAGATGTTTCCGATTTAGGTGCATCCATAGTACTGTCAAATACCTACCATATGTATTTACGGCCCGGAGTCGAAATAGTCGAGAAATTTGGGGGATTGCATGGTTTTATGGGATGGGATGCTCCGATATTAACTGACAGTGGTGGATTCCAAGGTTTCAGCTTGGAGCACCTCAGAGATGTTACAGATGATGGTTTAATTTTCAAATCACATTTCGATGGAACTCTACACGATTTTAGTCCAGAAAACGTGATTGATCATCAGGAACGCTTGGGTGCCGACATAATTATGGTGCTGGATATATGTCCTCCTGCGGGTAGTGCAGACATTCAGTTAGATAAGGCAGTTGAATTAACTAGTAAGTGGGCAGTTAGATCTCTTAATGCACATTCACGTTCTGGTCAGGAGCTTTTTGGTATTGTGCAAGGCGGTCTTTCAAAAGCACATCGAGAAAAATCTGCCGATTTTATTACTTCCCTGGGTTTCCCTGGCTACGCTATTGGGGGTGTTAGTGTAGGTGAGTCGAAATCAAACACTTATGACGTCGTAGAATTCACTGTTCCTATGTTGCCAGAAGGGTCCCCCAGGTATTTGATGGGTGTAGGATCTCCAGAAGATTTGGTTGAATCAGTGGCGTTAGGTATAGATATGTTTGATTGTGTGTTACCGACTCGAATTGCCAGGAATGGATCGTTATTAGTAAATTCTGGCAGGATGAATGTTGATAAATCAAAATACAGTAATTTTGAAGGACCAATTGAGACAGATTGCAACTGTTACACTTGTACTAATCACTCGGTAGCTTATTTACATCATCTGTTTCGGACTAAGGAATTGCTGGCTTATAGGCTTGCTACAATTCATAATCTTTCATACGTACTTAGGCTGATGAAAGACATACGCGAATCAGTTCTCTCTGGTACATTCGAGCAATACCGGGCAAAATTCCATTCCCGTTTCATTCCGCCTGATGAAGAAACACGGCGTATACAAAAGAGAAAATGGCTCATTTCCAGGAAGCGTATTAGGGAGCAATTAAAATAGATTATGCTGATTTCAATTATTGATATTTTTTTCCGAAATGCTTAGCATTTTCCTTACTTCTTCTTCTTTATCTATGTTACCTTCTCTTTCGTATATAGTTAAGGCTTTTTCCATATCCTTTACCGCTTCAGGTATTTGCTCTTTCATTAGAGATATGGCCACCCTGTTCATGTACGCATCTGCCATGTCCGGCTTCAGTTCAATGGCTGTATTGAAGTCCTCAAGAGCTAGATCAATTTCGTCATTATAGAAATGTGCTAAACCTCTTCCGTTATATGCCTGGGCAAATTTAGGTAGAACTCGGATAACCATATCAAATTGAGGAATGGCTTCCTTATACTGCCCTGCTTCAAGCATTTGTATCCCTGATGAATATTTGAACAATACGTCAGGAGGTTTTGCTGTTGGCGTGGGAGATGGTTCTGAAGTGGGAGTGGCAGTTTGAGTTTCAATAACGACATCGGTTTTATTAACAGACGGTGTGGGTGATTCGTTTATAATATTATTTTGAGACACACATGATGTGGTTATCAGTAAAGCTGTAATGAGTGTACCGATCGCGATTTTGTGTGTTGAATTGACCAATTTTGAATGGGTATGATTATTGTATATGTACGGTTTACATATAGGATAGCACAAAGGAATTGGGTTATCCTGAAATTTACAACAGTGATAACATGTTTTGTTATAAGGTCTTAGCGGCATAGTGCTGTAGTTGACTGTCCCGGCACGTGTGGAAACAGTTGATATAGTCACGGGAGAAATTTAGTGATAAGAGCGTTAGATGGAAAATCGCCTGATATTCATCCGACTGCATTTGTTAGCGAAGCTGCTTATGTAATAGGAGATGTAGAGATAGGTGAAGGGTCTAGTATCTGGCCAGGAGCTGTGGTAAGAGCAGATGCAGGAAAGATTACCATAGGTAAGTATACTAATATACAGGATAACTCAGTTGTTCATGGTGACGCTGATGTTGTGATTGGTAATCGTGTAGTAGTAGGCCACAAAGTGCTATGTCATGCTCGTATTGTTGGAGATAGGGTACTTATAGGAAGTGGGTCTACAGTTAACGATGGTGTACAAATTGGTGAAGGAAGTTTAATAGCTGCTGGAGCTATGCTAGTTGAAGGTATGGTGGTACCACCAGAGTCAATGGTAGTAGGTATTCCGGGACGTATCAGGGGGAATGTTCAAGAACGTCACGAAGAGGTGATTAGTGCAACTTGTGATGCCTATGTAGAGAAAGCTCAGAGATATAAGGGGCAAGGAGACCTGGAAAGTGGCATATCAGCTGGACACTAGTCATTTTAGGGAGCTACATTTCAGTTGGGGCGCTCATCAGCATAAGTTTTAGGCAACGGTTCAATACTATTCTTGAAGCCTCTACTAGTTTAAGCCTTGCCTTTGTGATCTCAACATCTTGTGGTTTGTCCGAAACTACTCTACAGCTTTCGTAGAACCAATGGAACATCGTAGACAATTCTACCGAATAGTGAGGAAGGTGATGAGGCTCTAATGTTTCAGATACAGACTGAATTATTTCAGGGAATTCCAGCATTTTTTTGATTAGGCTAGTTTCCCCTTTATGTTGCAGTAGCGCAACATTTCCATTTGAATAGTCGATGCTATTTTTCTCAGCTAATTTCAGAATACTGCAAATCCTTGCATGAGCATATTGGATGTAGAAAACTGGATTTTCTGAAGATTGTTTTTTTGCCAGATCTAAATCGAATTCCATTTGGCTTCTTGGAGATCGTGACAGGAAAAAGAATCTACACGCATCAGGTCCAACGTCATCAACTAAATCTTTTAGCGTTTCCATTTGCCCAGAGCGCTTCGAGGCTCTGACTGAATCCTGACCCCGTTTCAAAGTGACTAATTGATAGATTATCAGGTTAAGTCGATCGGGGTTTATACCAATTGCAAGAGGTACAGCTTTCATAAATCTAGCATGACCCTGATGGTCTGCACCCAAGACATTAATCACGCGGTCAAATCGTCGTTCTAGGAATTTATTGTAATGATAAGCGACATCAGTGGCAAAATATGTTGGAATGCCGTTTCTTCTCACCATCACTTTATCTTCGTCGTCACCTAGGGATGTAGATTTTAACCATGTGGCTTCATCTTTTTCAGTCAAATATCCTGACTCAGAAAGTAATTTCATGGTTCGGTCATACTGTCCTTCACTGAACAAGCTTTTTTCTTCGAACCATGTGTCATAACTAACGTTTAGGATTTGCATATCTGATTTTGCTGTTTCTACCATTCTGTTTATGCCTTCTCTACCTAGTTCTGAGACGGCGTCTTCTCTAGTCATAGCATGGTATTTTGCTCCCAAATCTCTTTTGATATCTTTTGCCAGTTCAACCATATACTGGCCTTGATAACCGTCTTCTGGCACTAGTTCTTCCCTACCGAACAGTTGCATATATCTTGCGTATAAACTGCTATAAAATTTTTGTATTTGGGATCCAGCATCGTTGAAATAGTATTCTCTGTGAACTTTGTATCCAGATGCCATCAGGATTTCAGCAAGTGCACTCCCAAAAACTGCCCCTCTCGCGTGACCGACATGGAGGGGCCCAGTGGGATTAACGCTCACGAATTCTATTTGTATGTGAGTATTGCTTCCACGGGCAGAGTTTCCATATTTGTCTCCTGATTTAATTATTAATTCTACTTGAGATGCAAGCCAATCAGAATCAACAAAGAGATTGATGAATCCAGGATTTGTTACAGCTGCTTTTGAGATGGGACCTTTGATTTCTATATGAGAGGTTACTTTGTCCGCGATTATCATTGGCGGAACCTTCATAACTTTCGTTAATTTCAATGGCAAACTGCTAGCAAAATCGCCGTGTTCGGGATTCTGCGGACGATCAATAGTTATCTCTTCAAGTGGAATATCGGGTAACTCATTTAGTGTCTGTGCTTTAGATACAGCATTTTCGACTATGCCACGTATAGTTTCTTGTATAGTCATTTAATTTGATGCCGATTTTATAATTTGTATTTCAGGATGTTCTGGCGATTTCCTGACTGCTATTTCCCCAACTATTGCCTTAGTCTCAACTCCTAGCTCTTTCAACTCAATTAATATCTCATCTAATTTGTCCTTCGGAACAGATATGAGTAGACCACCTGAAGTTTGTGCATCGCACATAATAAATTTCTTGGCATTAGTTAAAGTTGTATCCCATTTAACATACGGTTGGATTGATTCAAAATTGCGTTTGGTTCCACCAGGAAGAATGTTTCTGTCAGCGATTTCAACTACTCCTTCCAAAATTGGGATTTTGTCGAATTCCACTATAGCATCCACTTCACTTGCGCTAAGCATTTTAAATAAATGCCCTAATAGGCCGAATCCTGTCACATCTACGCAAGCATTCACGCCTACTTTTGACATAGCTTTTGAAGCAGAATCATTTAACTGTTTCATGGTCACCACTGCTTGATCAAGAAATTTTTTGTTGACCTTTTTAAATTTTGAGGCTGTCGTGAGGATACCAGTTCCAATAGGTTTAGTGAGGACCAGAACATCTCCTGGCTGGGCTCCAGAATTGGTTATTTCAAAACCGGGCTTTATTATCCCTGTAACAGACATTCCATATTTAGGCTCATTGTCATCTACAGTGTGTCCTCCAACAATTAATACTCCAGCTTCGGTAGCCTTGGCGACTCCTCCCTGAATAATTTTACCGAGTACGTCTTCTTTCGAAAGTTTAGCTGGAAATCCCAGAATATTTAGAGCCAGTATGGGATTTCCACCCATAGCATATACGTCGCTAAAGGCGTTAGCCGCAGCGATTTCTCCAAAATCATATGGGTCGTCAACAATTGGAGGGAAAAAATCAACTGTTTGTATTAACGCCAAATCGTCAGAGATTTGATAGACAGCTGCATCGTCCTCAGTCGAAGGCCCAACGAGCAAATTCGGATCACTGAATTTCGGTATATGGCGCATCACGTGCGCCAAGTCTTTTGGACTAAATTTTGAGGCTCAACCAGCACAGTTGGCTAGTTCTGTCAGATTTATTTGATTGATAGGCTCAGTCACTTGTGTCCCCTCCTTTCGTTACAAAGATTAAGATCTATATTATAGAGCAGTTGATTTTAGAGGTATGTATTAGACGCCTGGATGTTTTAGTTAGAAAGTGTTCATTAGTAATAGTAGTTGTCTTAAGTCATAAATTTCTAGTACATGTGTATTCAAGTTAGGATATTATCTAGTGGTTTGTTAATAAAATTCCACCTGTATACCATCATGAGCAAGGTATTACGTCAAATAATACTTTCGTATTTTAGATTAGATTAATGTGGAGGTTCTAATGAAAAATTACCATAGGACAGTTGGTAAAGTTGAGTTGATTTCTTTAACTGACGGCTTTGGTAAAGGTCGACCCACCAGTATCTTCCCGAACAGCAGTCTTGATATTTGGATAGAAGAATATTCGGAATTACTTTACCCAGACGGCTTTATACACCCCAGATACGGTTCATGTGTTATAAGATCCGAGGGGAAAGTCATCTTAGTGGATACCGGAGATGGCCCCCCTGATGGGAACATGATCCGAGACATGACAGATAAAGGCATAAACCCAGGAGAAATTGATCTAGTGATTATCACTCATCTCCATGGAGATCATGTGGGATGGAATTTGACAGACAACAGGGCTACATTTTCAAAGGCGCAGTATTTGATTTCTAAGGTCGATTGGGAATATTGGACAAACTTGGGAACTGAACCTCACGTTAGAGAACAGGTATTACCTCTTGAGGACATGGGTATATTAGATCTGATAGAAGACGAATATATAATCACGGATGAATTGACCACTGTTTCAACACCTGGGCACACTCCTGGGCATTTTTCTATTTCTATATACTCATCAGGCGAAAAAGGTTTTATTTTAGGAGATGTAGCGCATAGTCCAGCGCAGGCTCAATATACTCATTGGAATCCAACTTTCGATGTTGACCCAAATCTAGCATATAACACACGAAAAAAAATATTTGCCCGATTGGAAAACGAAGGGACACTAGTGTCTGCTGGGCACTTTCCCGATACAGGATTCGGTCGTCTTATTCGGGAGTCGCATAGAAGATACTGGCAAGTAATATAGATTAGGTACATACTTAAGCGATGGGTTCTAAGAAGATAATTATAGACACGGATCCTGGTACGGACGATGCCCTAGCATTACTAATTGCTTCAAACTCTAATGAACTAGAGATATTAGGGGTTACTACTGTTGGTGGCAATGCTAATATATGTGATACAACTCGTAATACACTAAGTATGCTGGACTATATAGGCAGTCGAGTAGAAGTCTACAAGGGGGCAACGAATCCTCTAAGTGGAACTTTCCAATATGCTTACCATATTCATGGAAAAAATGGGCTGGATGTAGGTTTGCCATCGCCTACTTCAGTGGCGCAGACAAAATCAGCCGAGGAATATATCGCAGATATTTCTAAAAATTATCCACAATTTGTAACGATTGTTGCTTTGGGACCATTGACTAATATTGCGAAGGTAATCGGCAGTCATAATTCAGAGTCAGAAAATATCAAAGAAATTATAGTTATGGGTGGGGCAGTGAATGTATCAGGGAATGTAACTCAGTTCGCTGAGTTTAATATATACAGTGATCCCCATGCAGCCAAGGTTGTGATAGATTCTGGTATCCCAATCACATTGATAGGTTTGGATGTTACAAATCAGATTTCCGTGATAAAGGATGATATGCCGTGGCCAGGTGGAAGTACTAAAATTTCTAATCTTGCAACATGTTTAATCAGCAGTGGGCTCAGTATGCCCAGTTTAAGAAGTGTATACCACTTACATGACCCTTTGGTTATAGCGGCGACTGTTATGCCTGATCTGCTTCAATTTGAAGAGTTCAAATTGGACGTTATACTTGATGGGCCAGAAAGAGGAAGAACGATTAAAAAAAATGAAGGCAGATCAGTTAGCGTTGCTATTGATGTAAATGTTCCTTCTGCCAAAGAGTTAATAAAAAGTAGATTAATATAATTCTCTAAGTTTAGAGCAGTTTATTTCCCCTCCAGTCCATGATCAATCCTGAAAATCTTGACCACTGTAAGTTGTGGTAGATACAATGGTTCTTGACTAAATTTATCAACAAATGATTTAAGGGGGATTATTGACGAATCCTAAAGTTATTTCTAGAACTTCGTCTGACAAGGAACTAAACTCAGATTATAAGTATGGATTTGTTACAGATATTGAAACGGATTTAGCTCCTAAGGGTGTCAATGAAGACATAGTTCGCTTGATATCTGCCAAGAAAAATGAGCCGGAATTCCTGCTTGAATGGCGTCTTAAAGCGTACCGTCATTGGTTGAAACAAGCAGGTAAAGATCCTGATTGGGCTAAAATAAAATTCCCTGCGATTGATTATCAAGATATTCATTACTATGCCTCACCAGTTCAGGCTCCTCAGCTAGAAAGTTTAGATGAGGTTGATCCCGAACTTATAGAGGCTTTCAATAAATTAGGCATACCTATTGAAGAACAGAAAAAAATGTCAGGGGTAGCAGTAGATGCTATCTTCGATTCAAGTTCTGTAGCTACAACTTATCAGGAGAGCCTTGAAAAAGCGGGTGTAATCTTTTGTTCCATGAGCGAAGCAGTACAGAGATACCCTGATCTTGTGAGAAAATATTTAGGGTCTGTAGTACCGTATAGTGACAATTATTACGCCACTTTAAATTCTGCTGTGTTCAGTGATGGGTCTTTCGTATACGTGCCTCCGGGGGTTCGATGCCCGATGGAGTTGATGACTTATTTTCGTATAAATGCTGAAGAGTCAGGTCAATTTGAACGTACGTTGATAATTGCAGACAAAGGTTCTTCCGTAAGTTATTTAGAGGGATGTACTGCTCCGATGAGGAAGTCGCATCAGCTTCATGCAGCTGTGGTTGAACTTGTGGCTTTGGATGACGCTGAAATCAAATATTCCACTTTGCAAAATTGGTATCCTGGGGACAAAAATGGTGAAGGTGGAGTTTACAATTTTGTTACTAAGAGGGGAAAAGCCCTTGGAAACAATTCAAAAATTTCTTGGACTCAGGTGGAAACCGGATCTGCTATAACCTGGAAGTATCCCAGTGTGATTCTCCAGGGAGATAATTCAGTTGGGGAATTCTACTCGGTTGCGTTGGTGAACAATCATCAGCAAGCAGACACAGGTACAAAAATGATACACATCGGTAGGAATACTAAAAGTACGATTGTTGCTAAAGGCATATCAGCTGGTAAAGGCAGTAATACTTACAGGGGCTTAGTGCAAATAATGCCATCGGCTCAAAATGCAACGAATTTTACGCAGTGTGATTCTTTATTGATTGGTGATAAATGTGGGGCACATACAGTTCCATATATTGATGTTCGTAATCAGACGGCGCGTATGGAGCATGAAGCTTCTACTTCGAAAGTGAGTGACGATCAGCTTTTTTATAGCATGCAACGAGGTATTTCTGAAGAGGAGTCTCATTACATGATCGTTAATGGGTTCTGCCGAGGTATATTTCAGGAGCTGCCATTTGAGTTTGCCATGGAGGCTCAGCAACTACTGCGTGTTAATCTGGAGGGCGCTGTAGGATAGGGGATTCACTGTAGGAAAATTGCTATTCAGTGAACCTTTTTACCTGAAGAGTGCAACTCGTTTCAACCTAGGAAAGGCAATATGCTAGATATAAGAGATTTGCAAGTTGAAGTATCTGGTGAACGTATCCTGAAGGGGGTAAATTTAACCGTCAACGCTGGTGAGATACATGCTGTGATGGGACCGAATGGGAGCGGTAAGAGTACCCTTACACACGTTATAGCAGGTAAGCCGGGATATGATGTGGTTCAAGGGGAGGTTGTTTTCGAGGGTATAGATTTATTGGAATTATCACCGGATCAGCGTGCAAGAGAAGGTATTTTCTTAGCTTTCCAGTATCCAGTTGAGTTGCCAGGTGTCCGTAATCGTCAACTTTTAAAGTCAGCATTAGATGCAGTAAGACTGCACAGAGGGCAAGAGGAGTTGTCTGCTAGGGAGTTTGATAAGTTATTTAAGACAAAAGTTAAAGAAATTGGAATGGATGCAGAACTAATGAAACGTTCTGTTAATGAGGGGTTTTCGGGTGGGGAGAAGAAAAGAAGCGAGATATTACAGCTTTCAATGCTTGACCCAAAGCTTGCTTTGTTGGATGAGACTGATTCAGGCCTTGATATAGATGCTCTGAAGAGTATTTCTGAAAGTATCAATCGTAGAGTTAGTTCGGATAGGTCAACTCTGTTGGTGACACACTATCAACGGATTTTGAATTATGTACAGCCTGATTGCGTACACGTTTTAGTAGACGGGATTATTGTAGAATCTGGAGGTCGTGAATTAGCTTCTGAACTTGAAGCAAGTGGGTACAAGTCTTTCAAGGACAAGGACATTCAAGAATAGAGTGTTTGTCTAAATCTCTCAAAATCTGAGTTTTGTAACAATTACTAGGACTAAAATACGAATAACTATTCGAATTACCGGTTGCGATGGTGGTTAACTTACGGGGTTTGAACATGAGTGGAAATTCAGTGGCACATGACCAGTATAGGTTAGATTTCAAAGAGTTGGATGGTCGACTGGTACCAGACAGTCCGTCTTGGTTGTCTGAAAATCGTCAGATTGCGTTTTCAGAATTTGAAAATCTCGGTTTCCGAACAACCAAACGTGCTAATGAGCGATGGAAATACACTAATATAGCCCCTTTAGCTAGAACTGGATTTAGGTACCGCTTTGAGCCTAATGAAGATGTTGTGACAATTCGATCCATACGTGAATTGTTGCCATGGCACGAAGATTGGACCCGGCTAGTTTTTGTGGATGGAATGTATTCAGATTTGTTGTCTAATCCTGATAATAATTCTAGTGATGTTTATGTAGGTCAATTACGTGAGGCCATGGTTGATCGCAGTGATGTTATTGAAAATAGTTTGGGCAGTCTAGTTTCTTATAGCAAAGATGGTTTTCTGGCTGCAAATATGGCCTTTTTGAGTGATGGTGCTTTTGTACATGTATCAAATGGAGTGTCGCCTAGGAAAGTTATTCATCTAATTTTTGTGTCTACTGGGGATGAAGATCCGATGGTGTCCTATCCGAGGACTCTGGTGTTGGCTGGATCGGGAAGCGATATGACACTGGTTGAAAGTTACGTGGGATTGTTAAACAATTCTTATTTTACGAATGCTGTAACGGAAGTTCTCGTAGAGGACGGATCCAAGGTAGAACATTATAGATATATGAAGGAGAGCCAAGACGCCTTTCATGTCGGTACTAGTCGTGTACAACTGGGAAGGGATAGTACATTTAGCTCGAGTTCTTTTTCGCAGGGGTCTTCTATAGCACGTAACGATCTTGGGGTTACATTTAATTCGCCTGGCAGCTCATGTTCATTAAGTGGGTTATATCAGGCGTCGGATAGTGAACATGTGGACAGTAGCATTGATATAGATCATGCTAGCCCTAATTGCTCCAGCGACCAGTATTTTAAAGGTATTCTAGACGGAAATTCTCGTGGTGTTTTTAGCGGTAAGGTATTGGTAAGGCCCGAAGCACAAAAAACGATAGCTAGGCAGGCTGATAAGAATTTGCTCCTATCAGAAGGTGCCCGTATTAATACGAAACCCAGTTTGGAGATTTTTGCTGATGATGTCGTATGTTCGCATGGTGCGACAGCTGGAGCTCTGGCTGATGAATTGATGTTTTATATGATGAGTCGTGGTATAGACGAAAAGACAGCTAGATCATTAATTGTTTATGGGTTTGCTAGTGAAATTATAGATAAATTTAATCTTGCACCAATTCGTGACCGTATCGAATGTTTGTTATTGGACGGTTCTGATTTTCAATAAATTAACTCAGGAAGGCAAATATGAGTGAACTCGACGAGCTATATCAAGAAATTGTTATGGATCATAATCGGAAGCCCAGGAATTTTCGCAGGCTGGATGGGGCGAATCATATGGCAGACGGTTTTAATCCATTTTGTGGGGATGAAGTTAAATTATTTCTAATCATTGAAAATGAAACAGTAAAAGATGTGTCTTTTCAGGGTTCAGGTTGCGCAATTTCTAGAGCTTCAGTGTCTATGATGACTGATGTTATAAAAGGCAAGACAGTGGAAGAGACTGAACATTTATTTGATCTATTTCAAGGGCTACTGACAAGTGCAGAAGAGGAAACAATAGATACTTCGAGTCTTGGGGATCTAGAGGTCCTCGCCGGTGTGTCAGAATTTCCTACAAGAGTGAAATGTGCCACACTATCTTGGCATACTCTTAGGGGAGCTATTCGTGGCGAGGAAAGAATATCTACTGAGTAGGAATTTGCCAAAATGCATATACCGATACAAGTTGACTACGGTGTTAGAGCTTTAGTAGATTTGTCCATTCATGGTAGAGATGGCAGTGTAAGGGCTAACGAAATAGCTAAGCGTCAAGGAATTCCAGGACCATACTTGGAGCGCGTGATGTATATGCTTCAAAAAGGTGGGCTTACTGAGAGTAGACGGGGCCCATCAGGAGGTCATGCTTTAGCTCTTTCTCCATCGGATATAACGATTGGTGCTGTGATGAAAAATCTAGGTGGTAATCAACCTGTCATAGGGTGTCTAGACAATTTGAATGTGTGTGACCAGTCTACGTCTTGTGGCCAGCGAAGTGTTTGGAGAGAGGTTGATAAGGCTGTTCAAAAAGTGCTTGACGGCACTACTATAGCCGATCTCATAAAGCGTACCAGATAGTAGGATTAAGGACACTACATTAAACGGAAGGTATTTTATGGTCTTCAAGAAAGTTGCTAATAAATTGGATGTTGAGTCTGGAGGTGTTTTGCTGGTAGAAGTTAATAACCGTGAGATATCTTTGTTCAATATTGACGGTGATATATATGCTATAGATGAGATTTGTTCTCATGCGGATGGACCGCTTTCGGAAGGATATTTGGAAGGATATGAGATAGAATGCCCTTTCCACGGGGCTAGGTTCAATATCAAGACAGGAGAAGTAACGGCTCCTCCAGCTGTTGTATCAGTTGATGTGTTTGATGTTAGGCTAGTGGGAGATGATATAGAAATAAATGTATGAATTTAGTTCATGGGACATATTTCACATCTCTGCTTATTAATGGGAAGAATCTATGTTAGATATTCAAAAGATTAGAAAAGATTTCCCTGTATTGGGACGTGAGGTGTATGGGAAGCCTCTTATTTATTTAGATAATGCTGCTACTACACAAAAACCCGACACGGTTATTCGTTCGTTGGTGGACTATTATGAGAACTATAATTCTAATGTACATCGCGGGGTTCACAAACTTAGTATGGAGTCCACGGAAAGATTTGAAGAAGCTCGTGAGAAAGTAGCTTGTTTTATCAATTCCAAGTCATCAAATTCGATAATTTGGACAAGAAACGCTACTGAGGCTATAAATTTAGTTGCGAATACCTGGGCCCAAGAACATGTAAAGAGTGGAGACGAGATTGTATTAACTGCAATGGAACATCATAGCAATTTAGTTCCGTGGCAGAAGGTAGCTAAAGATAAACAGGCCTTACTTAAGTACATTCCGTTAACTGCTGATGGTAGACTGGATTTGACTAATATAGACGACATAATTTGTAGTAGAACAAAATTAGTTTCTATCGTTCATGTTTCAAATTCATTGGGTACCATTAATCCGGTTGAAGAATTGACTGCTAAAGCCCGCAAGGTTGGAGCTTCTGTATTGGTGGATGCGGCACAGAGCGTTCCTCACATGCCAGTAGATGTTCAGCAGATAGACCCAGATTTCTTGACAATATCTGGGCATAAGATGTTAGGCCCTACAGGTATCGGTGCTTTATATGCTAAGGAGGATATTTTAGAAAGTATGGAACCATTCTTGAGAGGTGGTGAAATGGTTCTTGAGGTTACCTATGAAGATGCATCTTGGAATTCTCTACCCATGCGATTTGAAGCGGGTACTCCAAACATAGCTGATGCGGTTGGTATGGGTGCTGCGGTCGATTATTTAAGTGCTATAGGGATGAAGTCTATAAGGCAGCATGAAGTGGATATAACCTCATACGCTCTAGATGCAATAAAGGCAATAAATGGGTTGGATCACTATGGTCCTGATGATATGTCTCAAAGAGGGGGTGTCATATCATTTAATTCTCCTGGGGTACACCCGCATGATTTGGGTACTTTTTTGGATAGACTAGGGATAGCAGTTAGGACTGGGCATCACTGCACTATGCCTCTTATGCGTATGCTTGGAGTTCCTGCTACCACTAGAGCTAGTTTTTACCTGTACAATACTAAGAGTGAGGTGGATGTGCTGATTGATGGTTTGACCGAAGCATTGGGATATTTTAATGACGGATCTCGCTGATCTTGATGATATATACGGAAACCAAATTCTCGAACACAGACGTAATCCACGAAATCGAGAAAAACTTTCAAATCCTGATGTTACAGGAAGGGCCATAAATCCTTTCTGTGGAGATCAGGTTGACATACAAATATTGTTTAAAGATAGTAGAGTTAGTGCAGTAGGAATACAGGCAGAAGGATGTTTAATTAATCAGGCAACAGCATCAATTTTGTCTGAGTTTATGGTGGGTATGTCTATTACAGAAATGATGTCGGCATCAAATAGATTCAGGGACATAATGTCCTCCGACGTTTCGAAAGATAAATTGGGAGATTTAGGTAATTTAGTTGCCTTGGTAGGTGTCAGGAAATCTCCAGTTCGTATCAAATGTGCTTTACTTCCTTTTTCAGCTCTGGAAGAAACTTTATAACGTTTAACTCAACCAGTCGATGGAGGAGTCTGCGATAAAGTCATGAGAATTGGAGTCATCGATGCAGGAATATTTGGACTAGTATCTGCGATTGAGCTTTCCACTCGAGGTCATAAGGTTTTAGTTTTTGATCAGGGGTCTGTACCTTATCCAGATGCTACTTCTACGGATGTTTCTAAAAGTATTCGTCGAACTTGCTAAGCCTGATTCCTACTAAATCATTATCTATTACAGGCTCTTCTATCAAGCACATACTATGCGCGCACTAGTTCGAAAACTGTTGGGGATTATTTCTATGTGAGAAAGGATTCCAAATTCACTGGTTAGTTAAGTATTTGAGATCTCACTTTTTTTTATTAAACCATTCTTCATCAAGAATTTAGCTTTACTTATGGAAAACATACCCTCTCGTGGCAAAAATATCATTGCAATTATAATTGGCGGAAGGAAGAAAACCGTGTGTGTGACAACTGCATAGCTGAAACCGACGTCTTTTTCTACCCCTAGAAATCCTAGTATATAGACCATGGCCCATTCGAAAGAGCCTATTGCACTGGGAGCTGCCGGGATCAAGGTAGCAAAAAAAATAGTGGTCATAATTACTAGCGTGGAAGACAGTGGAGATATAGATATATCGACTGACTGGGCGACTATCCATGCCGTTATTCCAACCATGATCCAGTAGATTATACTCAGTGTTAGTGATTTTAGCAGTACAAGTTTATTTTGTATCAGGACACTCATTGATTTTGTTAGCGATGACAGAAAAGATAATTTGCCTGTGAAGTTGATTTTATTACTATGCATAGAAACCATGAATAAAATCAGAATAATAGTAACTGTTGCACCAAATGAAGCCCACCCATATTTTGCAAATGCTCTAGTTTCACTTACATAGGAAAGCCCCAGAGCTAATAGGAATGTACTTGACATAAGATCTATGAGTCGCTCCATTCCTATGCTTGTAACGGCAGTTGATTTAGATACGTTACCCCTAACAGTTAATAGTGCAATTTGTGCTATTTCACTGGCAATGCGTATAGGAAATATGTTGTTGATGCCGATTCCGGCATTTTGTATTAAGAAGAGTCTATTTATTGATACACTCTTTGTCGTGAGAAGGATATACCACCGAATTGCCCTAATATAAGAAGCAGCTATGAAAACCCCTACACCTACGAGAAGAAGTGTTGGGGAAGTGGATAATATACTTTTTGAGACATCGGTCCAGTCTAATCCACGTATAGCTAGCCAACCTAGAATCAAGCTGACCAGTATGCCGAGGGTTACCTTTGCAGCCAGGATTAATATCTTTCTCATATTTATTGCCTTCAATTAAGTTGTAAAGTATAGAATAAGCTATAAGATTTTTCGATGGCTGTAATTTAATAGAGGTAGTGATGTTAGTTGATTGCCACACGCATATAGATCAATTTACAGATGAGGAAATTTGTCAGGTTTTGGATAGGGCTAAGTTAGCAGATGTTGGAGCAATTGTTATTGCTGGTACTACAATTCAATCCTCACAGAGAGCCGTAAAATTATCCGAAGAATTTCCTCAAATTTTTGCGGGGGTCGGAATTCATCCTATGGACCTTGAAGGTCCTGTAGGTGAAACTGAGTATAAAGAACTTGATGGATTAGCAAGATTTAATGAGAAGGTTCTTGTAGTCAGTGAGATTGGCCTTGATTTTAAGGAAGGTATGCCGGATAGGGCGATTCAATATCAGGCATTTCGGGAACAGATTAGATTAGCCAGAGACTTACATCTCCCAATAGTATTCCATAGTCGGGAAGCTCATGATGAGACTCTGAGGATACTAAAAGAAGAGATGGCTTATGATGTAGGAGGAATAATGCATTATTTTCAGGCTGATCTTCGAATGGCATTCAGGGCTATAGATTTAGGATTTTCAATCTCTTTGGCTAGACCTTTATTTAGGTTACCAGAACTTCAAGTCGTTGTGTCGGAGCTTCCATTAGAAAAATTAGTAATAGAGACTGATTCTGCTCCGCAGCCATTTAAATCTAAGAGGCAAAATTGGACTGAACCGAGGCATACTAGGGAAATTGCGGAACTTATTTCGAAGATAAAGAGTGTTCCATTCGAAGAAGTGGCTGATATCACTACGCGAAATTTTTTTAAAGTGATTGGCTATAAAAAATGTCTTCTGGAAAAATATCTTAGATGTATTTAGTGACTAGATTACTTGAGCTCACATTGGTTGAGCTCCAATTACTACTGTTGGTAAAAGAATTAGAGCTATGATCCATCCAGTTACAGTAGACATTATAGATCCTAACCAGTCTAGGTTATGAGCTTCATGGATTGCAACGACTGAGGCGATTAGTATCCATAGCAGGGCTATTATAGAAATAGGATCACCTATTGCTGGTATAGGTGTTAACATCAACAAGAAACCTGGACTATAGCAGATACCAAGCGATCTTACGGTGCTACGGAATCCACCGTCGCCCTGTAAGAATTTTCCAGCAAGCATGTACGCTATACTCGACCACAACATCCATCCTACTAGAAGAGTCATTATTGTTAACCACATGGATAGTAGTCTGCTACCAAGTTCTTCAAATTTTGGAGGACTATCTAAATTTGTGATAGGCCCACCTGTCAGAGTGAAGCTAAGAGCTATACCGACCAATATGACTATCCCTAATCCGTATAATACTGAAGTGGGGTTTTCGCTTATTTCCTGAAAAACGGTTTTGTCTAACCTTGCTGACCTTATTGCTATTCTAAACATGTTATTCATAATAGGTCATCTCAGGTATTAGGTTGATTATAGTTTTGAAATTCATCATTTATCTTCTTAAGAGGCAATACGCTTCATCTCATTTTCTATGAGTCGGAAGTCTTTTTGAGGTAGCAGATGCAATGTGTCATGAAAAGCGAGAGGCCATTTATCAGGGGGCCATTTCTTAACATATTCCAGAGTTGGAGCTAATATAAGTGCATCAATGTAATCAGATTCATTGAGTATTATGGATGGTGACATTTTAACTCTGTATGGAAATTCTTCTAGTGGATCATGTGTTTTCCAGATTGGTTCACGATCCTCGAAAAATTTGGAAGTCAAAGATGTAGTAACTGTCCATTTTTTGAGGTCGCTTACATAAAACAGAACACGATCATTTAGTTCCATGCGCTGTGCTCTACGGCGTTGTCGAGATGTTAAACCGTGGAGAGTAAAGCCTAGAGTTTTACTCACTTCAAAATTTTCTAATGATTGAACTACCATCCAGTAGTTATTGGCCAATGGTTTCTCCAATAGGTGTTATTCGTGCTTTGAACTATTTTAACATTTGAGAGGATACGTATTATAGAATTTTTACTAGTATAATCAACTTATTCAAACTATGACACGACACACAAGGCATAGGAAACATATACTATACTTGACTTTCATTGGAGTTATTTAAATATGAATGTTAAACAGGCACAAAATGAAAATACCGTATCTGTTCATGCCGTAATTGTTGCTGGTGGATCAAGTAGCAGAATGTCTGGCGTCGACAAAATGCTAGCATCAGTACTTGGGAGGCCATTACTGTTTTATAGCATTCAGGCTTTGAATGAATGCCATAGAGTGGATACAATAACAGTAGTTGTGTCACGCAGAATAAAGGATGATGTTCGATGTCTAATAAAGGAGATTGGATGGAGTAAAGTGGTCCAAGTTATCGAAGGAGGAACGAGGAGACAGGACTCAGTCCGAAAAGGACTGTCTTCTGCAGGTAAGGCAACTTGGGTTATAGTGCACGATGGAGCGAGGCCATGTGTGGGACCTAAAATTTTTGAAACAGCGATAGATGTTGCTCAAGAAACAGGATCCGCCGCCGCCGCAGTTCCAGTTACAGACACTATCAAACTTGCTGATAAAAATATGAAAGTGATACGCACCTTTGATAGGGATAATATATGGTCAGTACAGACTCCTCAGGTTTTTCGAACAGATTTGCTAATGGATGCTCATAGTAAGGTATCGGAAGATGTTTCAGATGATGCATCTATGGTTGAGATTATAGGTGGAGAAGTTAAAATATTTGATGGTTCATACAGTAACATAAAAGTTACAACCCCAACTGATCTTACTGTCGCTAGGGCTTTTCTTGAGATAGATTCAGAAAAATTGGAGGGTTTAATATTACGACCCGATCAGGTATAGGGATTGATGTACATCCATTGATAGAAGGAAGGCCTCTCGTTCTGGGAGGCATATGTGTCCCTTTTGACCGTGGTCTTGTTGGGCACAGTGATGGAGACGTTCTTTGCCACGCTGTGATAGACGCTATCATTGGAGGTGCTGGGTTAGGGGATATTGGTACTTATTTTCCATCGAGCGACCGAAAATTGGAAGGAGTAGATAGTACGATATTAGTTCGGAAGACTATTACTATTATAGAGAAGACTAGATGGCGCGTCGCTTTTGTAGATGCAACCATAATAGCAGAAAAACCCCATATGAAACCTTTTGTAGATAGTATCGAAGCAAATCTAGCTACTATTCTTGGGATCGACCAAGATGATATAAATATTAAATCTAAAGCTACAGACGGACTCGGAATTTTTGGTCGAGGAGAAGGGATTGGTGCAATTGCAATTGCAACACTCATGTCAATTTGATGAAACTATACAATACACTCTCCGGTAAATTAGAGACATTTCACAGTTCAAATGACGTAGTTAAGATGTACGTCTGCGGAGTCACACCTTATTCCCAGTCACATGTTGGACATGTCCTTCGTGCAGTTGTTTTTGATGTGTTACGTCGTTATCTAGAATTCAAAGGTTTTCTAGTTAAGCACGTAGAAAACTTTACTGATATAGACGACAAAATGATTCAGAGGGCAGAATCCACGGGGGTTTCGACCAATAAACTTGCTGATGACAACATCAATATTTACTTGAGCGAGATCAAGGAAATGAACATTTTGCCTGCCCACGTTTATCCTAGAGCGACTCAAGAGATTCCCAAAATAATCGAAATGATAGAAGGATTGATAGGGAAAGGGTTTGCTTATTGTATAGAAGGCAATGTTTATTTCCGAGTCAGAAAGGATGAAGATTATGGGAAATTAGGAAGGCGAAGTTTGGATACTATGATTGCCGGTTCTAGAGTTGAGATTGACGAAAACAAAGAAGATGTCATGGACTTTGCACTTTGGAAATGTGAGAAGCCTGGAGAGCCTAGTTGGGATAGTCCATGGGGTTATGGTAGACCTGGATGGCACATTGAGTGTAGTGCGATGGCGCTTAGCCACTTGGGATTTCCGATAGACATACATGGAGGAGGCCAAGATCTGGTTTTCCCACATCATGAGAATGAGATAGCCCAATCCGAATCATATGTGGGTAGTGAGCCTATGTCACGTTATTGGCTTCATAATGGACTTGTTCGTCTTGGTAGCGGGAAGATGAGTAAATCAGATGGAAATCTTGTCACAGTCAAAGATGCTTTGCAAAATCATAGTGCCGATGAATTGAGGCTTTTTTTCTTGAGCGCTCATTATCGTAGTCCATTAAGTTACACCGAGGAAGGTGTAAGCACGCAGACTCGCGCGGTTGAAAGACTTAGGAACGCAGTGAGATCAACATCTCCCGGTGGGTCTTCTTATACGGTTCAAATTGGCGACTTCAAAAAACGATTTATTTCTGCTATGGATGATGATTTAAATACTCCTAGAGCTCTAGCAGTTTTGTTTGAGTTATCAAGACATATTAATAAAGGTATTGAGAATGGATATAATGTAGTTCAGATTCAGGATACCCTTCAAGGACTGTGTAACGTGTTGGGACTGACTCTTGCAGAACCAATTTTTAATCGTGAACCAGAGTTTTTCCCATTAATCAATTTGTTGGTCGATACCAATGCTGAGCTGCGTAGCCGAGGACGGGAAGATCTATCCGGAAATATGTATGAGCAATTGCGTGTCAGTGGCATTAGTATTGAAGAAATTTTAGGAGTGGGAGGTCAAGCCCCGAAGTCTCTTGATGGTTTTTCTTCGAGTGATGCAGACAAAATAATCACTATTCTTGTTGAGTTGAGGGATATAATTAGGTCAGAGGGGCTGTACGAGTTATCAGATAGTATCAGGGAACGTTTCGGAGATTTAGGATTTATTCTTGAAGACAGTTCCACTGGAACTAAGTGGAAGCGTAGTTGATTTTATAAACCATTCTTCTTCATGCCCGTGCGCTAATTATTGATACTGCTATGAATACTACTACAAGTACAACTGTTAATTGAAAGAGAGTTTTCTCTAGTCCTCGTCGTGTTCTATACGAAGAATCAGCCGCTCCGAATAACCCAGATCCTTGCCCTTTGACTTGTAACAGAATAACTAGAACTAGCACTAGTGACAGAGCGATTTGTATTATGTTTATTGTGCTTCCCATTTATCTCCTAAGCTTACTAATGTTACGTATACTATCTTATTGGTTTGTTAGATAAGTATTTCCCATCGTACACATCCATTATAACCCGGGCTAGTTTTAAAGCATTATGTCTTGCTGGTAATTTGGTATCGATTAAATCTTCCTTAATTACTTTAACGTTTACTATATCTTCAGAGTCTGATTTCACCTGATTAGTTTGTAGATGGTATTCCAAATTATTTGAATCCTCACTTACTATAGCGTATTCCACAATAGATTTAAAAGTGTGCTTTTGCAGTGCTTTTAGATGATCTGAGGCTGAATATCCATCAGTTTCGCCCATTTGAGTGGCTACATTGCACACATAGATCTTAGTAGCCTTAGATTCTCGGATTGTTTTGGAAACACCGTTGACTAGAAGATTAGGAATGATGCTTGTGTACAGGCTTCCAGGTCCTATGACTAATATGTCGGCATTACTTATCGATTCCAAGGCCACGGGGTATGCCGTAGCATCTTGGGGTGAGATAAGTATTCGATCGATTGATCCACCTCGTTCCGTTATTGTTGTTTCTCCATCAATTACTGTTCCATCAAGCAGTTGAGCAGAAAGGCTTATTTGAGACAGCGTAACTGGTAGTGTTCGACCGTGAACAGCCAGTACTTGGCTAGATTCTAAAAGGGCTTTTTCAAAACTTCCGGTAACTTCAGCCATTGCTGCGATGAATAAATTTCCGAAATTATGACCTTCTAATCCATTTCCTTGAGCGAACCTATACTGAAATAGGTCTCTGAGCAAGGATTCAGAGTCTGACATAGCCACTAGGCAATTCCTGAAATCTCCGGGTGGCAAAATACCAAGTTCACGTCTTAGCCGTCCAGAACTACCCCCATCGTCAGCCACAGTGATCATGGCTGTAAGATTGTCGGAGTATGATTTCATGCCACTTAATAGAGTTGATAGTCCGGTACCACCTCCTATGGCTACGATTTTTGGGCCACGACTCAACGAGCGCCTTTTGTAAATTGTTTCAGTAAGGACATCAAGTCTTGATGATGATAGAAGCAGAGGCGCTGTTGATTGATAAAGTTTATATAACGAGATCAGTATTATTCCCAATCCTGCAATGCCTAAGAGTACACCTTCAAGATGCCAGGGGATCACATCAGGTAGGCCTAGAGTGAATATATTTTTTATAACAAATGCAAAGCCGATGGATGAAATTGAGATTCCAATTACTCCGGTTAGAATCCATCTTTTTACACCTAGGCCGAAATAAAAAAGTTTTCTCATAACCTCTAATCCAGACAATTTCTTTTCAGTGTTATCAGATTTTTTTTCATTCATGACGCTACTTCATTCCATCTAATTTTGTTTTCATTTTTGTTGTAGCGATTTGAGGGTTTATTTTCCCTTTAGAAATTTTCATTACTTGACCAACTAAGAACCTTATAGCGTTCTCTTTGCCACCTAGGTAATCAGAGACGGGGTCAGGGTTTTCTGTGATAGCCTGTTCCACAGCTATATCAATTGCGTTTGAATCACTAATTTGGGACAAATTATTTTTCTCAGCTATACTGAGTGGAGAGTTACCCGTAAAAAACATTTCTTCAAATACAGTTTTTGCCATGGAACTATTCAGTGCCCCTGAATCTACCATATTCAGAAGTTCAGAAAAATATCTTGGGGTTATCTTCATATCTAACATATTACTTTCAGCAGTATTTATAAGCCTAGTCAACTCTCCTAAGATCCAGTTTGACACAGATTTAGCTTTGTCTGGTAGTTTTTTATCATCTTTGTGATACGTATCCAAAACTGATTCGAAGAAATCTGCAGTTGCTTTTGATGAGGTCAATAATTCCGCATCTTGTTTAGGTAGTTGGTATATTTTCATATATTTAGATATCTTGGTTTTTGGTAGTTCAGGCAGAGATTCTCGTATCGATTTTACCCACATAGGATCTATGGATAATGGTGGTATGTCCGGTTCAGGGAAATACCTGTAATCTGAGGCGCCTTCTTTAGCACGCTGCGATACTGTGATACCTTTTTCTTCAACCCATCCCCGCGTTTCTTGAATTATTTCATTCCCGTTATTGGATGATTCAATTTGTCTTTTGGTCTCGTACTCCAATGCGTTGTAGACGGATCTCAGACTATTCATGTTTTTTATTTCAACTTTTGTCCCTAGTTCTCTAGTTCCTCTTGGTCGAATACTAATGTTTGCATCACATCTGAAGCTACCTTCTTCCATGTTAGCTGCACTTGCATTTATGTACCGTAGTATAGAGCGGAGCATTCTAAGGTATGTACGGGCTTCGTTTGGTGTACTAATATCTGGTTCACTCACTATCTCCATAAGAGGTACTCCTGCACGGTTAATATCAACCAAACTGTATGAATGTCCCTTATCATCAGTTCGGTGAAGTAATCGAGCAACATCTTCTTCTAGGTGAACTCTGGTAATTCCTATTTTCTTATCCCCGTTATCAGTATTTATGACAAGATTTCCGTTTACAGCTACCGGGTGATCGTATTGGGATATTTGGTATCCTTTCATTAGGTCAGGATACGGATAATTTTTCCGATCGAACTTCGTAACTTTTAGAATATCGCATTCAAGTGCTAATCCTGTAGAGATTGCTATATCCAAGGCACTTCGATTCACAACTGGCAGAGCACCTGGCATTCCCATACAAATTTCGCATGTAACAGTATTCGGAGAAGCGTGCTGGTAGTCTGATTTACAAGAGCAAAACATCTTGCTTTTTGTTAGCAGCTGACTATGTACTTCTAGGCCGATTACTACTTCGTACACCATTTAGATTTCCTGAATTAGATTATATTTGAGTATAGGCCTGAGTTCGTATAGATTACAAGTTCGTTCATTGTTTAAAATAGTAGACTATATACTCATCAAATTTAGATGATTGGTTAATTCAACTATTGTTAGTAGACTATGTATGATAGTTTATTACCAACCACCTTCTCCAATTAATGGAACAAAGCGACAATTGCAGATTGTGCTGAATGAATATAACCCACAATTTGAGGATACTTTTACAAGTTCTTGGCCTTCCATACTTCCTACAGGGATGATCATTCTGCCCGTACTTGCTAATTGGTTGACGAGATCCTGAGGGATTTTAGGAACACTAGCACTAACAATAATTCCATCATATGGGGCAATTTTACCCCAGCCTATTTTATCTTCAGACAGAACAATTTCTATGTTGTTATAGCCTTTAATATCGAGTCTAGACTTAGCTGAGTTTGCGAGCTCTGGTATACGCTCGACACTTACTACCTTACTGACCAAGTTAGAGAGTAGTGCTGTTTGATACCCGCTTCCTGTGCCAAGTTCGAGTACGGTATCTGTTTTCCTAGTCTCTAGTTCCTGTAACATTATAGCTACGATGGATGGTTGAGATATAGTTTGTCCATACCCTATACGAAGTGGTTTATCTAAGTAAGAATCATCCCTGTATTTGTCAGGAACGAAGTCCTCCCTGGCAGTGATTTCTATTGCATTGATAACTCTATCGTCAGTGACTATTTTCTCCAAATGCTTTATTAATTGATTTTTACGTGTATTCATTTCCGTGATGATGTATTTGTGTGTTACTGGATCGTAGGGGGATTTTCATGTATTTTGGGTTACAGAATCTAAGATTTAAATATGCTAGCACTTTTTTTTCGGATAGGTAACGTCTCTTTTAATAGTTCCAGATAGTCCTGAAGTATATCTGTAAATCACCGGACAGGAGGTATTATGTAGGACGCTTGGTATACTTTATGGTGAGCTAAGAAGAATTAGTTGGAGGAACATATGTCTAAATATTTTCCAGTATATCTTAATCTAGATGACCGACGAGTTGTGGTAATAGGTGGTGGCGAATTAGGGGAATCTAAGTCGTTAGCTTTAATAAATTGTGGAGCTAAATTGGTGGTTATTGCTAAGGATGTTTCTGAAGCTGTTAAAAAATTGTCTGTGTCCAAAGAGATGACTTGGGTTTGTCGAGATTATGAATACGGTGATTTAAAAGGAGCTTTCATAGCTATAGTAACAGATACAAGAGACACTGAACTCATTGCTAAGATTTCTGATGAGGCAATGGAAAGAAACGTGCCATTGAATGTTGTTGATGTTACAGATTTATGTACTTGGATAGCTCCAGCAGTTATTAAAAAAGGGGAAGTATCAATAGCTATATCTACCGGTGGTACGAGTCCAGCTCTTGCACGTAGGATACGGGAGCAGATTTCTGATATGAGTCCAGTTAAATCACGACACAATGTTCTCGCTCTTGCTGATTTAGCTCCTGTTTTAGCTGATGTGAGAAATGAATTGCGCGTCAAGAGTGTTAGAGTTCCTGCAGATCATTGGCAAGTTTGTATCACGGATGAATTAATCGATCTAGTTATGGAAGATAAGATTAATCAGGCCAAAAAATTCTTATTGGACTCTCTTTTAGATGTAACAAGGTGCGGATGTGATTCAGGTGAATGTCGGAAGTGGATGGAAATGTCGTCTGCTTCTAATGATGTGAGTAGTTTTTAAGTATGGCATATAGTTTAAGTACAATTGGATTTCTTTATGACTAATAGAGATTTAGTTATAGTAGGTAGTCGATCGAGTCCACTTTCAATAGCACAGACTGGGGAGGTGGTCTCTGTTCTTCAAAAATCATGCCCCAAAACAGAATTCAGGACCGTATATATGACGACTATGGGTGATCGTAAAAAGGATACGCCGCTTGACAGTCTTGAAAGGGGTATCTTTGCTAAAGAAATTGAAATTGCTTTACTAGATGGCATAATAGACATTGCCGTACATAGTGCTAAGGATTTGACATCAGAATTACCAGAGGGATTAGTAGTTGGAGCAATGCCAACTAGATCTGATCCTAGGGATGTATTAGTAAATCGTTGGGGAGTATGTTTAGAGGAATTACCAAAAGATGCTACCCTTGGTACAAGTAGCCCAAGGCGTGTGGCTCAGATTAAAGCAATTAGGCCTGACATAAATGTTGTTCCTATACGTGGCAATGTTGGTACTCGGTTGGATAAAGTCAAGGTAGGTACATATGATGGTGTTGTTCTGGCCGCAGCTGGTTTGTTGCGTATCGGTAGACAGAAAGAGGTATCAGAATTTTTACCCATTGATATTTTTACTCCGGATGTCGGTCAAGGCGCCTTGGCTGTCCAAACAAGAAGTGATGAAGTTCAGATACTCAAAATGCTTGAAGCAGTGAATGATTCTGCAACAAGTTTTGAGGTAGGTCTTGAAAGATCCTTTTTATCACAGTTTGGTAGTGGGTGTAATGTGCCAGTGTCTGCATATGCCAAGATTGACAGTGATGGAGTAGGAGTATCTGCTATGGCGGCTACTCCTGATGGAACATGTATATCTAGAATATCGCTTCGGTTGAACGAGAACAATTTTGTAGATGCTGGTAGAGTGGTAGCTTCTAAATTACTGCATTCAGGTGCAGACAAGATTATTTATGATAATTGAGTTCGTTCTGTAACGAATTTCTATTTTGATTACTTTTACAGAGGTATATCGTAATTGAAAAATGATGGCAAAGTCTATTTAATCGGTGCTGGGCCAGGAGCCCCTGAATTAATTACAGTAGCAGGGATGCGACTTTTGGAGTCAGCTGATGTAGTGGTACATGATAGATTAATAGACCGAAAGTTGATTGCTAGGTCTAGGCCAGATGCGGAAATAATTGATGTGGGTAAAACAGTTGGTGAACAGTTAAATGCACAGCAAGACATAAATAAAATTCTGATTGCCAAGGCTAGATCTGGGATGAAAGTTGTTCGACTTAAAGGTGGTGATCCATTTATCTTTGGACGTGGAGGGGAGGAAGCACAAATTTTATATGAAGCTGAAGTGCCTTTTGAAGTAGTTCCTGGTGTGAGTTCAGTTGTGGCGGCCCCCGCTTATGCCGGTATTCCTCTTACCTATCGGAATATTTCCTCATCAGTAACAATTGTAACTGGTTCTAAATCCTCCAAATCTACATCGATAGATTGGGATAGTTTGGCTACTCTTGATACTACTTTGGTAATACTGATGGGATTGGATAACTTTGATGAAATCGTAAGTTGTCTACTGGATGCCGGAAAGGATAAATCTACGCCAATTGCTCTGATACAGTGGGGTTCGGAACCGTATCAACGTACTTTAGTTGGCACACTAGGTAACATTAAGAAAATTGTGGGGGTATCTGGTATAGGCGCACCCGTGGTTATAGTGATTGGAGATGTTGTCAAATTTAGAGATAAGCTTAGGTGGTTTGATAAAGGATCTTTGTTTGGGAAAAGGGTGCTGGTAACGCGTTCTGAGTCTCAGGCCGGCTCTTTAGCGAAACTTCTATATCAAGAAGGTGCCCACGTGCATGAAATTCCCACCATACGAGTCGAACCGATAGAAGACAAATCCAGTCTTGATAATTGCATAAAATTATTGAATTCATTCGACTGGATTATATTCACTAGCAGCAATGCTGTAGAAATATTTTTTTCAAGACTTAACGAATTAGGTATGGATAGCCGCACCTTATATACCGTGAAAATAGCAGCAATTGGTTCAGCTACAGCATCGGATATTCTAGATAAGGGAATCAAACCAGATTTTATTCCAGAAGGATTCGTTTCTGAGTCTGTAATATTAGGGCTCAGTGAGGTTGGTGTAAAAGGAGCGAATGTGCTCATACCTGGGGCACTTGTTAGAAGAGATACAATATTTAAAGGATTAGAGAAATTGGGTGCTTCTGTAACTGAAGTGCCGATTTATATTAATTCTGTTCCAGATGATGCAGCCGAAAAAATTCATGAGGTACTTAAAACAGGTTTAGATATTATTACTTTTACCAGTGGATCCACCATTAAAAATTTGATTGAAATCTTAGATGGTGATGTCAGTCTCTTCTCTGGATTGACAGTAGCTACTATAGGTCCAGTAACATCTTCTACGGCTATAGAATATGGTATTAGGGTAGATATTCAGGCGACTGAGCACACAGTGGTTGGATTGGTAGATTCAATCAAATTATATTTAGAAGGACAGAGGGTACTCACTTGACCAAGTTTCCAGAGGCCAGATTGCGTAGGCTTAGAGAATTTCCTGCCTTACGTAATATACTTCAAGAGACACGTTTATCCGCAAGTGATCTTGTTTATCCCCTGTTTGTTACACATGGACGAAAAAAACGTATAGAAATTAATTCTATGCCAGGAGTACTTCAATTTTCTTTAGATAATCTAGAAGTAGAGATTGCTGAAATTAAAGAATTGGGTATTGGTGCGGTTTTATTATTCGGATTGCCTGAGAGTAAGGATACAGTAGGTTCGGCATCTTATAAGAAACAAGGGATTGTCCAGGAAGCTATACGGCATATCAAGGATATATCTCCCGAACTATTAGTTATAACTGACGTGTGTTTGTGTGGATACACCGATCATGGGCATTGTGGTCTTCTAAGGGATGATAAAGTTCATAACGACTCTACTTTAGAAGTGTTGCAGACGATTGCAGTTTCTCACGCTGAGGCAGGTGCTGATATTGTTGCTCCGTCAGCTATGATGGATGGTCAGGTATTTGCGATACGATCTGCTTTAGACACTTATGATTTTTCAGGTGTGGCTATAATGTCGTATTCTGCCAAGTATTCATCTGCCTTCTACGGTCCATTTCGGGACGCGGCAGATTCTGCGCCAAAGTTTGGTGATAGGTTCGGATATCAAATCGATCCATCAAATGTCCGACAGGCGTTGCAAGAGGTTGTTTTTGACATAAAGGAAAGCGCAGATATAGTGATGGTTAAACCAGCTTTACCTTATTTGGATATGATTGTAAGGATAAGACAGTCTTCTAACGTTCCTGTAGCTGCATACAATGTTAGTGGAGAATATTCTATGGTCAAGGCTGCAGAAGGAAATGGTTGGATAGATTATACTCGCGTAGTATTGGAGATAATAACTGCTATTAAACGCGCTGGCGCAGATATAATCATCAGCTATCATTCTAAAGATGTTGCTAGATCACTTTCGATCAATTGTTGATTCTTTGAATTTACCTGTCCCAATTGATGCGGAGGCCAATATCTGAGCCAGACTTTGCCAACGATGCTTTTCAAATGTATCGGTCCATATTGTCTGCTGTCAGTGCTGTGAGATCTATTATCACCTAGAACCACGTATTCATTTGTTTTCAATGTCCATTCATAGTAAATGGATTCAGGTGCAGATGGAGTCCCATTTAGATAAGGTTCTATCACGTGCCTGCCATCTAGGTAAAGTGAGCCATCTTGCATAATTAAGTTATCACCGGGTAGACCAACTACTCTCTTAATAAATGCGTTATTCGGATGATTAGGATCTAGTATGACTAGTATTTCACTCCTGCGATAAGCTGAGGTGAATGTAGTATCACGTACTACGAGAAGTTGCTGTCCTGGCTTCAGGGTGGGATACATACTATTACCTCGTACTATGTATCTGGAACTGTATCTCACTTGTGATAGAAATTTAACCAATTTAGGTGTTGATTTATCGAGTGTAGGATCATTTTATCTTGGTGGAATTGACTCTGCTTCGATAATAGTTTTAGCGTTAATTAACGTTTGGTCAAGTTGTTGCTGAGAGTTAGTTCGCATTTTACTTGCTAAAATCCACTCTATTGGTTTCATAACAGTATGGAATTTCATCCTTATCGTTTGATTTAATAGGGTTGAATGAGGTTTTTGTTTCAGATGGCGTTCTACAATAAAGAGCATTACACCTTGTACTCCTTTATGAATTTGTACAGATGGAGACTTTGATTCTACTACTCTCCACAAAGTGTAGCCTTTAAACGGACCTGGATTGCCATATTCTTGAAACAAGTTACCGTTAGCGAGCCCTCCTTTAGGTATATCAACCATTTCTATGATTGAGTCAACCCATTCAGGGAATCTTTTAGGGTCGTTAATAAATCCCCAAACTTCTTGTCGACGTGCACCTATCTCAATGCTACCTTCTACTTGAATCATTATTGCTATATATGCTTTCTAAAATGGGTCATTTCCATTAGCTATCGATTCAAGCTCATCCCTAGTGTATGATCCAAGGCTTCTAAAGTTCAATTCACAGTAATTTTTTATCCAGTGCATCGCTATTTTAGTAGCCTTACCATACCTGGCTTCGGTATTAGTAAATTCTATTTCATTTTGCTCAGACGACGTTCTGATGCGGTTTAATATGTCAGCCTTTTCTTGAATCAATATTTTTTTTACTAATCCGAAATTGTGGACTTCTCCAGTATTGTCATCCTTAGATTTGTGTAAAATTCTCTGAGCGATTTGAGCTGTGGACATGCGTCCAGTGGCCAAGTCTTCCATCAGCGCTGGATGAATGCCAGGACGGCCTTCCAGACTATCTATTCCTTTAGCTCCTCTACCTTCTATCCAACCTTCAATATATTCGATGAGCATTCTGGCATTTCGTCTAGTACCATCTACTGTAATAGAACCATTTGGTACCGAAATTTTTATTGGGTACTTGTTTGTGTCAAATTTTTTTGCGGGTTGTGAAGTTTGGGATTTGTGAATCTCTTTGAAAGGAGCTGCGGCAGCATCCATGTGGAAGATGTGAGCAACCCAAGCTCGTATAAATCCCTGCTCTGCTTCCCATTTTTTGTCAGCTCGTATTGATTCAGAGGCAGCTTTATTTACTTCCGGGTCTTTGCTAGGCAAAGCAGTTGCCATGCCTCCTATTGGTACTGCACCTCTCTTAACACATATCGCAATTAATCGTCTAAATATATCAGCTATGAAGTCTGTAGTTTTTACGTCTACATCAAATCGGTCGGGCCAAACTGAATTTGGATCCGTTAAAACAAATTCAAATATGCTTGCTTTCAAATCCCATCTGGCTGCATTTAGTCCAGCAGCGTAGGGTCCTAACGCATATAGAGCCTCTTCCATTTGATATGTTATAGGTAGTGACTCGACCAGTGGTATAGCTCTAATAATTGCATTAGAAGGAAAATTCAGATAGGTTTTACTAAAGTCGAAAAAATTACGCCAGAAGCCAGCTTCATCAGCAGATTCAAGTTTGGGTAAATAGAAATAAATCCCTTGGTTATTATTAATCTGTTCCCTACCGGCGTGAAACATTGTTAGTCCTGTTCCTAATAGGGCAGCAGATACCGGTGAACCATCTATTCTCACTTCAGGTTCATCTAGGTGTAATCCTCTTTCTCTGTGCATGAAAAATGGTATTGGGCCGTTTTGAAGTTTGTACTGTTTATTGCGTGCTTTGTCATAGTACTCTAGTGATCCTCTAACGGCTGATAATCTATTTATAGCGGCTGTTACAGTATCTATAAATCTGTGTCCGGCTGAATCTTCATCATCATCTAGGTATCCTTCTGCCCTATGACCGTTTGGACCGGGATTCAGAGCGTTTATAAACATGCCTGTGACACAAGCAGGTCCACTAATTTCAATCCCAGGTTTTTTTAAGTCTTCCGGTAACGGTGGTACTTTCCAGTCACTGGTGTTAATTTCGGATACTGGTAAATATGATGGCATTTCTATTCGACGCAGTGCTTTGTCTAGTACTTTGGCCCGATTAGAACGTATTTCGGCAACAGTTTTGTCGAACTTGTCATGTAGGTCTATCAAATATTCACAAAACGAACTAGTAAAAAGTTCTTTGACCCCCTCAACTTCACTGTATGACAGGCGTTCAAGTTTTATATCGTGGTGCATGATTTTCCCCTCATATGAATCGGGGAACATCTTACCACAACTGCTTCTGGATTCTATGGTGTAGGCTCTGCTATACTCGGCATAAGATAAATTTCAATGAACATTGGGAGTTGAAGGTATGGCAGTTACTGCGGTTTTGGGAGCACAGTGGGGAGATGAAGGCAAAGGTAAAATTGTCGATTTTCTTGCCAAGGATGTAGATATCGTAGCACGATTCTCTGGTGGTAATAATGCCGGGCATACTGTTATTAATGACGATGGTGAATTTAAGCTACATCTAATACCGGCCGGGATATTTCGGAGCCAGGCTATATGTGTAGTTGGGAATGGGGTAGTAGTTGATCCAAATTCATTTTTACAAGAGATAGAAGGCCTCCGAAGTAGGGGGATCGGTTTGGACAATAGGTTGGTGGTGAGTGAGAGGGCTCACTTGGTTATGCCATACCACATCTTGTTGGACGAATTGTCTGAAATTTCCAAGGGCAGTCAGGCTTTAGGTACCACGGGGAGAGGTATCGGTCCTGCTTATACAGATAAGGCATCTCGTGTTGGTGTAAGGGCCGCTGATTTGGCTGATTTAGACTCTCTTTTACCCAGATTGGATGCTGTTTTAAGTCATGCAAATGCTGTGATTACTAAAGTTTATGGTGGGGAACCGATTTCACTACAGGATGTATTTGACGATTGCAAGAGGTGGGCTGATGAAATATCTCCGTTTATAGGTCCTGTCGAGCACATTGTTTATGATTCCATAGAATCCGGGAAAACCGTTTTGCTAGAAGGTGCTCAAGGTGCGCTTTTAGATTTGGATCACGGGACATATCCGTATGTCACTTCTTCACACCCTACTATAGGAGGTGCGCAGACAGGGCTTGGTTTACTTCCTCGGCATATTGACAAAATAGTTGGAGTAATGAAAGCGTATAGTACGAGGGTTGGCAGTGGACCTTTTGTTACTGAGATAGGTGGTCAATTTGCAGATGAAATGCGAAAAAGAGCGCACGAATTTGGCACTACTACAGGTAGGCCACGTCGTATCGGGTGGTTTGACTGTGTAGCTGCTAGGTATAGCGCTAGAGTCAACGGTTATACTTCTCTAATAATGAACAAACTAGATGTATTAGACAGTTTTGACGTGATCAAGATTTGTAATCATTATGAATTGGATGGAGAAGTGGTTTGGGATTTTCCAGGAAACGCAACTTTATTAGATAAATGTCAGCCTGTGTACGAAGATTTGCCGGGATGGGATGGTTCAACCCAAGGTGCAACGAGCTTGGATGAATTACCGATTGAAGCAAGAAATTACGTAAATCGGATAGAAGAACTGGTCGACTTGAAAATTGACATAATATCAACAGGTCCCCATCGTGAGGAAACTATTGTTGTGCGTCCAGTAATCTAGGATTGATATTGGATTGGTATGATCTTAATCAAGTGCTCCGATATCCATTTCATAAAGGTTTAGCACTTCGTCGAATCTACTACGGAAGTTCGCGTCCGGTTCCCACATTGGTAGCCTTGTGAATCCTGCGTTAAATCCTGAACGGTTGACTGCATATTTTACTGGGACAGGGTTTGTTATCCAGAAAAGAGCGTTAAATAGTGGAAGCATTCTCCGATGTTCTTTCGCTGCATTTTCGACATTGCCTTCGAGAACCATGTCCATCATTACTTTGATTTGATTTCCTACTATATTAGAAGCCACACTTACGATACCGTACCCTCCCGTACACATAATCGAAAAAGTTTCGTCATCATTACCAGACCACACCTTGAAATTTGGTGGGGCAGCGTCAATGATTTGTGTGATTTGTACGAGGTTACTCGATGCTTCTTTAATTCCAACTATGTTATCTACACTAGATAACCTCAAGGTGGTTTCAGACGTCATGTTTAACGAAGTTCTGCTGGGGACGTTATATAGTATTCCTGGCAGGTTTGTGGACTCGGCAATAGATTTAAAGTGTTGATACAATCCTTCTTGTTGCGGTTTGTTGTATGCAGGTACAGTTAGCAGCAACCCATCAACTCCAACTTTTTCAGCTTCTTTAGATAACTCGATAGATTTGCGGTGATTATTATCAGTTGTACCGGCGATTACTACTGCTTTTTCTGATACTTCTTCTTTTATTTCTGCAAATAAACGTATTTTTTCGTCATCTGACATAGATGGGGATTCACCAGTCGTACCACCAATCACAAGGCCGTCACTCCCGGATTGAATTAGTGCATTAGCGAGGGCTCTTGCTTGTGTGTAATCAATATCACCATTATTGTCAAATGGTGTTACCATAGCTGTTAGGAGTCTCCCAATATCAGGCATAATTATTTTCTCCTTTCTTGTTAAGTATCATTCCCTTCTTAAGTAATTCCTCCGCTATCTGTAAAGCATTTAAAGAAGCGCCTTTACGTAGGTTGTCTGAAACTAGCCACATAGCTAGTCCTCTTGCATTAGATTTATCTCTACGAATTCTACCTACGTAGATATCGTCCTTACCTTCAACTTGTATCGGTAGGGGATAGGATCTTGTTTTTGGGTCATCTACTACGCTTATTCCTGGGGATTTAGACAGAACTGCTCTCACGTGTTCTACTTCAACTGAGCGTTTGAATTCGATATGTACAGCTTCACTATGACCTACCATTACAGGTATTCTGACACAAGTAGCTGAAATAGATAATTCCGGTTGATGAAGAATCTTCCTAGTTTCATAGACCATTTTTAATTCCTCGGTAGTATACCCGCTTTCATGGAAATCATCTATGTGAGGTAAGGCGTTAAATGCTATTTGGTGGGGGTATACTTTCGGTGTCACATTGCCGTTGGATAGAACATCATTAGTTTGAGTTCTAAGTTCTTCCATTGCTGGCAATCCAGATCCTGACACAGATTGATATGTGTCAACCACTACTCTTGTTATGGGTGATATGCAGCTAAGAGCTTTAAGGGTCATTGCTAGAGGTGTGGTTGAACAATTTGGGCTAGATATTATGCCTTTATGGCAATTTAGATCAATACCATTAACTTCTGGGATCACTAGTGGGACGTCTTTATTCATACGGAATTCTGAGCTTTTATCGATTACTATTGCTCCTGAATTTACCGCAATTGGAGTCAGACTACGGCTGACTTCGCTACCAGCGGCTATGAAAACAATGTCAACTTGTTTAAATAGTTCTGGGGTCGCTTTTTCTACTTTTATGGATTTGTCACCTACAGATATTTCCCCCCCTATGGATCTTTCTGACCCACATAATCTAATTTCAGAAAAAGGGAATGACCTTTCATACAGAAGCTGGACTAATGTTTTGCCAACAGCACCTGAAGGTCCTACTATGGCTACTTTTGGAATAAGCAATTCGTTCTCCGAAACGATCTTTATTTATGACGAAATCATAAACCCCATGGAAAAATAAATCTAGTTGAAAAATGTTGAGAGTATATCAATTACATCATAACGAATTTAGAACAAGCGTAGACATATATGGTGTTTGGACTTCTTATTAAATATTGGATACCCAAACTAACTGATACTGAAGATAAAAATAGTTCATACACATTCAATAGTTTGGCATAAATTTAGATTCAAAGAATGTCAAGATAGGATTTATAGCCCCAATATTTTTTCTAAACCTACTATTAGACCTGGAGTCTTAACAACTTCTTTCACTGCTAGAATTACTCCTGGCATGAAGCTCTCTCTACTAATTGAGTCATGTTGGATGGTTAGTGTTTGTCCAAGTCCGCCAAAAATTAAGTTATGGTGTGCAACTCGTCCCTGCATTCTAGTGCTGTGTATTGAAATTCCGTCTTGCTCTCCACCTCTTGTACCTGATATTAGCTCTTTATTACTAGAAGGGGAAATGAACGGTTTGCCTCTCCCAAGTGCGGCAGCTTTTGCGATTGAAATGGCGGTTCCAGACGGTGAATCTAACTTCCCTTCACTATGCATCTCTGTTAAGTCTGCGTAGTCGAAATATTTCGCAGAAATGTTAGCTAGGTGCATCATTAAAACAGCCCCAACGGCGAAGTTAGGGGCTATGACAACACCGATTTCGTAGGTGTCGGCCAACTTTTTTGCTTCCTGAAAATCATCCTCAGATAGACCGGTAGTGCCTATCACTACGTTAACTTTTGCGGGTGCAGCCGTTCTAAGGACTGACATCGCACCGTCAGATCTACTGAAATCGATTATGACGTTGGAGTGTTCAATAACATCGGAAAGTTTTTTAGACAATGGAATAGAGTTTTTACTATTAGGTAGACGAATAGAGGTTGCTGACGCTAACTCATCCGCAGCTCCTACAGGGATTAATCCTTTTTCTAGTGTCACTGCATTTAGTACTTCTTGTCCCATCTTCCCTAGGACTCCATGTACTACAACATTAATTGATGTCATTGCTTGGCTCCGTATTTATATCGTTTCAAACATTTTAATAGAGAAAGGTTCAAATGTAGAGGAAGTTAATATAGTAAGGCCTATTAGAACTGAGTAATTAGCTGATTACATATCCATACACAAATAGGAAGTTAGTGTATGGATATGTAGTAGATTAGCTATCGTCTGTCACGGCGTCTATACCCACTGGATGGTCGGTTGGATCGTGGACCGTGTCTACCGCTTTCCCCGTCCTGATTTGATTGATTATCCTCATGGTTAGAGTCATCTTCTTTAAGCAAAGCTTTCCTCGATAGGGCTATTCGCCCTGACTGATCGATGTCTTTGACGATAACGGTTACCTCTTCACCAAGTTGCAATACATCTTCAACTCGAGGTACTCGATAGTTGGCAAGTTCACTTATATGAACCATTCCATCTTTCCCTGGTAATATTTCAATAAATGCACCGAAATCAAGGATTCTTACCACTTTGCCAGTATAAATATCTCCTACTTTAGCTTCCTTGGTAAGTCCTTCAATAATTTCAACCGCTTGGTTTGCTGCAGATTCATCCGTTGATCCTATCAGCACTGTTCCGTCGTCCTCCACATCTACGGTAGCTCCGGTTTCTTCTATGATACTGCGTATCATTTTGCCCCCTGGTCCTATTACCGCTCCTATCTTGTCGACAGGAATAGATATACGAGTTATTCTAGGCGCGTATGGACTTACCTGGGTTCTTGGAGACGAAATTGCTTGTGCCATTTTGTCTAGTACCACTAGTCTTCCTTCTTTGGCCTGTGACAGTGCGGCTTCAATAATTTCAAAGCTAATGTTAGGGATTTTTATATCAAGTTGGATTGCGTTGATTCCGTCAGCAGTTCCAGCCACTTTGAAATCCATATCACCAAAATGATCTTCCATGCCTTGAATGTCTGTGAGAGTTGAAAAGGATCCGTCTTCGCTTGTAATTAATCCTACAGAGATCCCAGCTACAGGACTTTTGATGGGTACGCCCGCGTCCATTAGTGCCAGTGAACCAGCACAAACACTTCCCATAGACGTGCTTCCATTTGAACTGAGTGCCTCAGCTACTATTCTGATTGCGTAGGGGAAATCTTCCTCACTAGGCAAAACTGATTCTAAGGCTCGTTCAGCCAGTGCCCCATGGCCGATATCTCTCCTCTTGGGAGATCCAATAAAACGAGTTTCTCCAGTACTGTATGGAGGAAAATTATAATGGAGCATAAACCGCTTTTTATCAATTGGTGATAGAGTATCTAGTCTTTGGGCATCACTTAATGATCCTAGGGTAGCTGTCCCCAGTATTTGTGTTTCGCCTCTGCTGAATAGACTGCTTCCATGTGTTCTTGGAAGTAGACTTACTTCGGAGTCCAGTGGTCTTATCTCTTTCAGGTTTCTTCCATCTGGACGTTCTTCCTTCTCCAAAATACGTTTCCTAAAAGTTTTCTCTAGGATAGATTCAAATGAGTTAGATATGTCAGAGTGTTCCCATTTATCTGCGAATTTAGTTAGAATTTCTTCTTTAAGGGATTCGAGCTTTTCTGACTGGTCTGATTTTCCAACAGTAGATCCAAGTAAGTCATCTAATTCAGTTCCGATGGCACCAGAGATTTCTGCATCTATACCTTCTGGACTTTGTGTGCTTTCGAATCCGACTTTTGGTTTCCCTATCTTGTTAACCATCTCATCTTGAAGTGATATAACTTCCAGGTTCGTATCTTGAGCGAGTTTTATACCTTCAAGAACAGTTTCTTCCGATAGTTGCGAGCCTCCGGCTTCCATCATCAGCACGCCGTCTCGGGTTCCTGCTACAACAAGATCCATATCACTTTCTTGAATTTGCTCGTAAGACGGATTTATGACAAAGTCTCCGTTGATATAGCCGATCCTCGTGGCACCTATTGGTCCACCAAAGGGGATATCTGAAATAGACAAGGCTGCAGATGCACCTATGATAGTCAGTATATCAAGAGGAGTTTCTTGGTCTGTAGATAGTGTGGTCCCTATAATTTGAACTTCGTTACGAAAATCTTTTGGGAAAAGAGGTCTAAGAGGTCTGTCCGTGAGACGGCAAGTTAAGACACCTTCTGTGCTAGGACGCCCCTCTCTACGGAAGAAGCTGGCTGGTATCTTGCCTTGAGCATAATGTCTTTCTTCAAAATCTATTGTAAGTGGGAAAAAATCAATTCCTTCCCTAGGGTTGTTCATAGTTGCAGTAACTAGTACGACTGAATCGCCGTTCCTAATTAGCACTGTACCATTTGCTTGTTGGGCTAGCTTCCCGGTTTCTATTACTATTTGGCTGGAGCCCACGTTACGTTGAAAATTAGTTGTCATTTGTATAATAACCTCTTCTATGGCTTGGATCTAATGCGAGAAAAAGCGGATTATTGAGCGGCTTGTTACAGATTTGCTACGGATGAGGTTACCTTCTCAGCCCTGCACGGGATATCAGCGACCGGTAGCGTGATACGTCCTGTGCGTTTAGGTAGGAAAGCAGCTTCCGGCGCTTACCCACTAAGGTGAGCAAGCCACGTCGAGTAGATTCGTCGTGCCTGTGGGATTGTAGATGCTCGGTGAGTCTTTGTATGCGGGAAGTAAGAAGTGCGACCTGTACCTCTGTGGAACCTGTATCGCCCTCTTTTAATTGATACTCTGCAATGACCGACTCTTTGGTTTCTTTGTCCAGTCCCATTCCCTCAACCAATTCTGTGGTTATCCACAGTTTCTCATTATTTTCGACCTTCGATAGTGTTACAAAGTGTATCACAGCTATTGGAAGATCGGCAATTCAATGTTTACCGTATAAATGGCCCTGTGGTATAATTCAGGCTTGCTTGAAAGACGATAAAGATTCAATTTAGGAGGTGGAATACACTCCGAATGGTGCAAGAAACTGAACAGATAGAAAAACAACGATCTGAAGAAGAAGCTCCAGTTTCCATGAAATCATTGTTGGAAGCGGGGGTGCACTTTGGGCATCAGAGGCGCAGGTGGAATCCAAAGATGCGCCAGTATATATTTGCTCATCGTAATGGAATCCACATTATTGATCTACAGCAAACACTAGAATATTTGGAACGTGCTGCAGAATTTGCAGAGAGTGTAAGTGCTAGTGGGAAGAAGATCATCTTTGTTGGTACTAAGAAACAAGCTAACGACACGATTGTGTCTGAGGCTGTTAGATGTGGGGCTTTCTATGTGGGTACACGTTGGCTAGGCGGCACTCTAACGAATTTCAAGACGATTCAAACACGTATTGACCATATGGTCAATCTAGAAATGCGTAGAGAAAAGGGTGAATTTGAGGTGTTACCTAAAAAGGAGGCACTTAAACTAGAAGTTAAAATTGCTCGGCTGAGCCGGTATTTAGGCGGGATCAAAGAAATGACTGAAATGCCAGGTGCACTGTTTGTTGTGGACGTGAGTAAAGAATCGATTGCAGTAGCAGAGGCTCGGAGGTTGGGTGTTCCAGTAATTGCACTCATAGATACTGATGGGAATCCAGAGTTGGTCGACGTACCAATTCCTGGGAATGATGATGCGATCAGATCTATAAGGCTTGTTACAAAGAGAATAGCTGACGCAATTATACAGGGTTCAAACAGACGCTTATCAGTGAGTTCTGAAATTGATGATACAGGCCCAGAACATGGAGATGCTTCAACTGATTCAGGTGACCAGGAACTAACAGGAGTTGCTCTCCATAATGAAGATGCTGAGGATATTAAGTCTTCTGTAACATCAGAAATACCTGAAGGTTCAGGTACAACTCAGGATGATCAAGAAGAGTCTGAACAAAAAGAAGGATAAAGGGTAGCAGGAGGTAAGTTGGGAGTTACAACTGGAGAAATTAAGGCCTTGAGGGAAATGACTGGTGCAGGCATTATGGACTGCAAGCGTGCTCTTGAAGAAGTATCTGGTGACCAGGATAAAGCTCAAGAGATACTCGTGAAGAGAGGTATAGCGGCTGCGGCTAAAAAGGCCTCGCGGGAAACTAATGAGGGTATTGTAGATACGTATATCCATAGCGGTGGAAGAATGGGTGCAATGGTTGAAGTCAATTGTGAAACTGATTTCGTCGCAAATACACCCGATTTTAAGGAATTGACTCATGATATAGCTATGCAGGTTGTAGCTTTGTCTCCCAAGTATATTTCTAGAGAAGATGTTCCTGAGTCAGATGATTCTGATCCTGAAGCCGTGTGTCTTATGGAACAAAAATTTATTAAAGATGATTCTAAGACCGTCACGGATGTAGTTAATGAAGCCGTAGGCAAGCTTGGTGAAAATTTACGAATAAGGCGATTTGTGAGGTTTTCTCTAGGGGAGTAGATTTGGATAAAGAGGAAGACGCCAAATTTTCGAGGGTTCTGCTGAAATTGAGTGGGGAATCGTTTAAGGGGAATAGAGGTTGGGGTATAGATCCTGATGCTGTCGAGTACATGTCTGCGGAAATCAGATCTATTTGTGATTTAGGGGTGCAGGTCGGAGTGGTAGTTGGAGGTGGTAATATCTGGCGCGGGGCAGAGGCTGAGAATGAAGGTATGGATAGGACTCTTGCCGATCATTCAGGAATGCTTGCCACCGTTATTAATGCCCTTGCCTTGCAAGATGCTTTAGAGAGATTCCAGTCTGTTCCTACACGTACTCAAAGTGCAATTAATATTCAGCAAGTTGCTGAGCCGTATATACGAAGAAGGGCGATAAGGCACCTTGAGAAGAGTAGGGTAGTAATATTCGCTGCTGGAATAGGAAATCCATTTATGACTACAGATACAGCCGCGGCACTGCGCGCTACAGAAATAGATGCCACGGTGCTATTAATGGCTAAACATGCTGTAGATGGTGTTTATGCAAGTGATCCTAATATTGACCCCAGTGCTAAAAGGTTTGATTTCCTATCCTACTCCGATGCTATCGAGCGTAGGTTGGGAGTAATGGATACTACGGCACTCTCGTTGTGTATGGAAAACCGTATTCCGATAATAGTTTTTGATATTTTTTCCCCTGGGAGTATTCAGCGGTTGGTGCAAGGAGAGAAGCTTGGGTCTTTGGTCGCAGACAAATGGTCTGAATAGTTGTTTAAGCTAGTACTTTAAGGTGAATATAGAATGGTAATGCCTCAGGATTTGATTTCACAGACGGATACTAAAATGTCAAAGTCTGTTGAGGCTTTGTCACGGAATCTCGATACCGTTCGTACAGGCCGTGCTAATCCGGCATTGGTGGAAGGCATACTAGTAGATTACTACGGTACTCCGACTCCACTTATACAGCTAGGTTCAATTTCGGTTCCAGAGCCTAGAGTGCTTATGGTGCAGCCATGGGATAAGCAAGCGGTTGTTGAAGTTGAGAAAAGTATTCTGAAATCTGATATAGGTTTAGTCCCTAATAACGATGGGACGAATATAAGGATAAATATACCTGAGCTTACCGAGGAACGAAGGAAAGATTTGGCCAAGGTTGTTCGTCAAAAATCTGAGGAAGCAAAAGTCTCTGTTAGAAATATTCGTAGATATACGCTTGAACAGATTAGAGGCATGGAAAAGGATAAACGTTTATCCGCAGATGATAGCAGGCAATTTCAGGCCCAACTCCAGAAATTGACTGACCAGCACATCGGTAATATGGACGATATTGCTAGTAGGAAAGAAGCTGAAATAATGGAGGTGTGAGGTAGAATATCCTCACATATCTGCGATAGTATTTAATTCACACGATGAAAATAATAAGTATGATGTCGAACCATCTCCAATGCATGTAGCTATAATAATGGACGGAAATGGGAGATGGGCTGTGGACCGTGGACTTCCGAGACACGAAGGTCATCGGGCAGGTACTGAAAATATACGACGCATTCTAGAAGAATTTGTCAAATATGGTGTTAAGTACCTTACTCTTTTTGCATTTTCCACTGAAAATTGGGAACGTCCTGATGCTGAGGTGGATTTCTTAATGAAGTTGCTTCAGGAGTCAATCATTAGTGAAACTCAAAGATTGCATGAGAACGGTGTTAAGATTTGTCATTTTGGAAGAACAGAAGGCCTGTCACGTGAGTTACAAGATGCTATTTCTCGAAGTGTAGACCTCACTAAAGATAATCAGGTTGTGACTTTGAACATAGCTTATAACTATGGAGGCAGAGCAGAAATAGTAGATATGATTAAAGCAATTATTGATTCCGGTGTAGAATCTTCAAGCGTCACAGAAGACGTTGTTCGAAAATATTTATATAGTGGTGATATCCCTGACCCTGATTTAGTCATTCGAACTGCTGGAGAAATGAGGATAAGTAATTTTCTTATTTGGCAATCTGCATATTCAGAGTACTATTCTTCACCAGTACTGTGGCCAAATTTTGATGAAAATGCGGTAAGAGAAGCTATGGGTGCTTATAGTAGCCGTATTCGTCGATATGGTAGGGTACCCATCAGTTAATTCCAATGCAGATTCATTCCTTAGACACAGTCAAATTTGAGTACTTGCGATCATGTTTTGAGGAGCGTTTGCAGTTGGGTTGGTGTTGCAGGTGCGATTAAGATTAATTACTGCGTCTGTTGCTCTTCCAATATTAGCAATTTTGGTATTTTGGGGAGGTTGGTTATTTTCTCTTGGGATAGCTGTAGTTGCAGCTGTAGCTGTAATTGAGATCTGCAATATGGCTAGAAGCGGGGGATTCTATCCACTTTCTATAGTATCAGTGTTTAGCGTTGTTTTAATTGTTTGCATTGGTTATTTTTTGTCTCAGGATCCTCTCTATATTTTTCCTGTGCCAGTTATTTTAGCTACAGCCTCGCTAGTTTACCTCACATGGGTTATTGCCAGTAATAATCCGGTATCATGGATAAGTAATATAGGAGTAACAATAGCGTGTCCATGTTACGTAGGATGTCTGATGTTTTATGCCCCAATTTTACGTGGTATAGATCAAGGTACTTTATGGGTGTTAGTTACTTTAACTGTCACATTCGCTGTGGACACGGGCGCCCTTTACGCGGGAAAAAAATTTGGTAAAAATCTGATGGTTCCTTCGATTAGTCCTTCGAAGACTTGGGAAGGTGCTGTTGCGGGATTTATATTATCGATTGTTTTAACGCCGATGTTAGTGATATTTTTGGATCTAATAGACTCCTTGTATTTGGCCCTTGGATTAGGATTTCTAATTGGTATCGTAGGACAGTTGGGAGACTTGGCTGAATCAAAACTAAAAAGAGTTGCCGGATTCAAAGACTCTGGGGTACTGATGCCTGGTCACGGTGGGGTATTAGACAGGCTGGATTCCGTTGTCTTCAATTTGGCGCTGGTGTATTATTTCGTAATATGGACTATTCAATGAGAGGACTGGCGATATTAGGGTCGACAGGGTCTGTTGGTGTTCAAACTCTAAGTGTTGTTCGTGAATTCCACGACAGGTTGAAGGTTGTTGGGTTAGCTGCCAAACGTAGCGTTGGGCTTTTAAAGGAACAAATCATAGAGTTTAGGCCAAAGATTTTCCATTGTGAATCACTACCAAATTATGATGGTTCCAAATTGTCGTCCAGTTCTATTCCATGTAGCATGGATGAAATGGTCTCCCACCCTGATGTTGATATGGTTGTCTCTGCTGTAGTGGGTGATGTTGGATTACGTTCAACCATTTTAGCAATTCAGTCAGGTAAGAATGTCGCTTTAGCTAACAAAGAAAGTATTGTTATTGGAGGTCAACTCGTTTCAGAACTACTTAAAACCTCAGATGGAGAGATTTTGCCTGTAGATAGTGAACCAAATGCCATTTGGCAGTGTATGAGAGGAGAGGATAAAAAGGTATCTAAGCTTATTATTACAGCATCTGGTGGAGCTTTTAGGAACTACAAGAAAAGTGATTTGTCTGATGTTACGCCTGAGGAGGCTCTTAAGCATCCGACTTGGAATATGGGACCCAAAATTACAATAGATTCGGCAACTTTGATGAATAAAGCCTTTGAGGTTATTGAAGCACACTGGTTATTCGGTGTCCCTTGGGAAAATATTGAAGTAGTTATCCACCCTCAAAGTATGATTCATTCAATGGTAGAGTTTGTAGATGGGTCAGTTAAAGCGCAAATTGGACCACCAGATATGCGGGCGCCGATACAATATTCGCTTCTCTACCCTGACAGGATTGCCAATAATTCCTTAGATCGCTTTGATCCTGTTGGGACAGGGTGTTTGTCATTTGAGGAGTTAAATCAGGATTTATACCCATGTTTTGATTTGGCTCTAAAAATCGCAAAGCTAGGTGGAACATGGCCAGCTGCTCTTTCTGGTGCAGATGAGATGGCAGTTGAGTTGTTTCTATCGAGACGAATTAGGTTTGATGAAATATATTCAATTATAGACGAAGCGTTGAAATCGCATGATCCCGTTCTAGATCCTGATATAGAAGATATTTTATCTGCATCTAATTGGGCAAAAAATCAAGTAAAGTCTTTGGCAGAGGTGTAATTGTGTTCGGTCTGCCATCTTGGCTAATTATAGTTCCAGTACTAGGAGCTCTTGTATTTATACACGAACTAGGTCATTTTGCTTCAGCTAAATGGTTTGGAATTAAGGTAGAGGAGTTTGGTTTCGGATTTCCTCCTCGCGTTTTTGGTGTCAAGTTCAAAGGTACAATATATTCTCTTAACTGGATTCCTCTTGGCGGTTTTGTGCGTATGCTGGGTGAAGAAGACCCTTCTGACCCAAGAAGCTTTGCACGGCAATCAGCGCTAAAACGTGCGGTTGTTTTGATGGCTGGATCGATAATGAACCTAATTCTTCCTGTTATCATTTTTACTATAGTACTAATGTTGCCGCACGAAACTTTAATAGGCGGAGATGTTGTGGTGACAGGTGTGGCTCCAAATTCTCCGGCAAAAGCGGCAGGTTTAAGGTCGGGAGACACAATTCTAAGCGTGAATGGCAATCCTTTGAATACAACGACTGATTTAGTTGAATCAGTTTCAATTGAAAGTGGAAATTCGATAGAAATAGGGATAATGCGCTCCGATACAGTTTCTGGCTTGTCATTGACTCCTGACTTAATGACTTTTGAGACTGTCCATCTGGTACCGCGCGTGAGTCCTCCTAAATTACTAGTAGTGGAAGTGGTTACAGATCCCAGCAAAGAAGTGGATTTATATGAAGCAAGAACGTATAACTCCAGTTTAAATTTGGGAGACACCATGACTCAAGGTGCAATTGGTGTCATGATAGGGATGACTAACATGAAGTTTGCAACTACTAGTGATCCTATATGGAGTGCATTGCCAAATTCAGTAAATACCATTTGGAATGTACTTGTTATTACCTTCACTTCGTTGCGACAGGGAGTAGAAACTGGAACAAATCCAGGGATTCTTGGCCCCGTTGGCATAGCTCAAGTAGCGGGTGAAGGGGTTAATAAACTTGGTTTATCGTGGGTTTTTCAATTCACCGCCTTCTTGAGCATTAGTTTGGCAATAGTTAATATTTTGCCTTTACCACCATTGGATGGAGGACGGCTAGTATTTGTTATTCTAGAGATGGTCCGGGGTGGGAAACGCGTTTCACCAAAAATGGAGGGGATGGTTCATCTTGTAGGATTCATTGCTGTGGTTGGACTTATAGTGTTCGTCAGTTTCTTTGAAATACAACAGGTTTTGGAAGGAGAAAAATTATTTCTAAGATAGTTATCAAGGACATGGATTGGGAGAATGATTTTGCGAAAAAGACGAGTTACTAAACAAATTAATGTTGGTGATGTGGCGGTGGGGGGAAATTCTAGGATCAGTGTACAGTCAATGACTAAAACTGATACCAGAAATGTTGACGCCACTGTGTCTCAAATTCAGTTAATGCAAGATGCTGGTTGTGAAATTGCTCGGTGTGCGGTGCCCGATATGGAAGCCGCAAAAGCTTTGGCTAATATTAAGGAACGTGTTTCCATACCTATTGTGGCAGATATACATTTTCATTACCAACTTGCATTGGAAGCTTTGAATTCGGGTGTGGATTGCCTGCGTCTAAACCCAGGTAATATTCGCGATAGAAGTAAGGTAGAGGCTGTGGTTAAGGAAGCTAAAGTCCGGGGTGTGCCTATTCGTATCGGAGTAAATTTTGGTAGCTTGCCTCCGGTTGGTGCTATCGGAAGAAAGGGAGGATTTTCTCGTCACTCTGACGGAGTAAATGAATTGCCTAAAGCTGGTGAGGCTGGGCCAGATGATTATTCCGTTGTAGATCATATGGTAGCCACTGGTTTGTGGGAAATTAGTATTCTTGAGGATTTGGGATTTGATTTAATCAAAATATCTTTAAAGGCATTTGATGTAGATACTACGGTTGAAGCATATAGAAAGATGTCGATGCTAGTGCCATATCCGTTTCATCTTGGGATTACTGAGGCAGGTACTGCAAAATCAGGTAGTATTCGTAGCGCTATAGGTTTAGGCACGCTTTTGTATGACGGGATTGGGGATACGATTAGGGTTTCCTTGAGTGACGACCCACGTGAGGAAGTTTACACTGGATTAGAGATACTCAAATCTTTGGAATTAAGGAAAGAGGGTGCTGTACTTGTAGCATGTCCTAGTTGCGGACGTGCAGATGTTGATGTGGTTAAATTAGCGAATTCGGTTGATGATTTGTTAAAACAAACTAAGACATCGGTGAAAGTTGCTGTTATGGGATGCGAAGTTAACGGTCCTGGTGAGGCTAAAGATGCAGATGTTGGGATAGCTGCTGGTGCCGGGAGAGCGATTATATTTCGCAAAGGTAAGAAGACTAGGATAGTACCTGAGGCCGAAATGTTAACAGCACTTATGGAGGAAGTAGGCAAAGTAGAAGTCGATTTAGCAACCGTTGATTGATTAAATCAGGTTATATTTGTCTTGAGGGAGTATATATTAGCAGATGAGGGTATCTAGGTTATTTGGTAAAACTTTGCGTGATGATCCGTCAGAGGCGGAGTTTGTTAGTCACAAGCTAATGGTAAAGGCGGGATTCATTTCTCAGGTATCGTCAGGGATATATAGCTATTTGCCATTGGCGTGGAGGTCGTTGCGAAAGATCGAGAACATAATCCGCGAGGAGATGGATAGGATAGGAGCTCAGGAACTTAGGTTGTCTGCGCTGCAGCCTAGGGAATTGTATGATGAATCAGGTCGCACCGAAGTATTTGGTAATGACTTGTTGACTCTTGAGGATCGTCGTGGGCGTCCGTTAGTTATAGCACCTACTCATGAGGAGGTGCTAACCAACATTGTTAAGGCTAATGTGAGCAGTTACAAAGATTTACCTAAGGTGCTCTATCAAATCCAGACTAAATTTCGTGATGAGCCGAGACCAAGGGGTGGACTAATTCGTGTCCGTGAATTTGATATGAAGGATGCTTATAGTTTTGATGTAGATGAGAGTGGATTAGAAGACACCTATCGTTCTGTAATAGCTGCTTATGAACGAATTTATTCTCGTTGTGGATTAGAAGTAATAATGGTGGAGGCTGACAGTGGTGCTATGGGTGGTGGTGGTTCACATGAATTTATTGCGCTTGCCGATTCAGGAGAAGATACCGTTTTGATATGTTCTGATTGTGGATATGCTGCTAATGCTGAGAAGGCGATTTTTCTCAAATCTGAATTGACTAATGGTTCACAAAAGCCATTAAAGGAGATTCATACTCCCAACATTAAAACAATAAATCAGTTAGCTAATTATGCAGGCATCGAAATTCAACAAACTTTAAAGTCAGTGTTTTACATGGTAGATGGTGAGCTGGCAGTAGCAGTGATACGTGGAGATTTGGATATTAATGAAGTGAAGTTGAAAAATGCTGTTAATGCGTCGGACATTAGGTTAGCTGAATCTTCTGAAGTTAGGAATGCAGGTTTGCTGCCAGGATTTGCTTCTCCGATAGGCCAAGATGATTTGAGAATAATAGCTGATGATTCGGTTGAATCCAGCATAAATTTGGTAGCAGGTGCTAATAGAGAGGATTACCATGTTTTAAATTCCAATTATGATAGGGATTTCAGTGCAGAAGTAATAACTGATATAAGTTTGGCTAAAGATGGTTACAGTTGTTCTGTATGTGAATCAAAACTATACACTCAGCGCGGGATAGAACTGGGTCACGTGTTTAAGCTTGGCACAAAGTACAGTGCCTCTTTAGGGGCCATGTTTTTGGATGAACGAGATCAGCAACACCCAATAATTATGGGGTCATATGGTATAGGGGTAGGACGGTTGTTAGCGGCTTCAATAGAGCAAAAAAATGATGATAAAGGAATGATAATGAGTGATGCAATTGCTCCATATTCAGTCTGGTTGTCAGCTCTTAACATTGAAAAAGAGGAGATTTCCTCTGAGGCAGAGTTATTATATTCTGAACTTAAAGAAGAAGGGGTAGAAGTATTGTTTGATGACAGAGAGGAATCAGCAGGAGTGAAGTTCAATGACGCTGATTTGATAGGTTTGCCAGTCAGATTGGTAGTTAGTTTACGTAATCTAAAACAATGCGCTGTCGAAGTTATGAGTCGAGGGACTTCTGAATCAAAACTTGTTCACAGAGATGACGTAGTGGATTTCGTAAAAGAAATGATTAAGTGTTGATTGATTCGACTATAGTCTAGTATTTTTCCGTTATCACATTTTGTTTCGTTTTTAGCGGCGATGGTAAAATTATTTAGCAGTATTAGATGTTGCTTATTAAATGATTTGAGGTGAGTACATGACACTTCCATCACGCATGAAATTCGGTATTTTTTTGGGCCCATTCCACCAGTTAGGAGAAAACCCCACTCTTGGTTTGGAAAGGGACCTTGAACTACTGCAGTGGCTGGATTACCTCGGGTTTGACGAAGCTTGGATAGGAGAACATCATAGTGCTGGTTGGGAAACTATAGCTTCTCCAGAGCTATTTATCGCATCGGCTGCTGAAAGGACTAAACACTTAAGATTAGGAACAGGGGTGATTAGTTTACCTTACCACCACCCAATGATGGTTGCAGATAGAATGGTTCAGTTGGATCATATGACACGTGGCAGGGTGATGATGGGTGTTGGACCAGGGGCACTTGGGACCGATGCATATATGTTGGGGATAGATCCTGCTGATCAAAGAGATCGTATGGATGAATCGCTTGGAGTTATAATCAGGTTATTAACGGAAACTGATCCTGTAACTCATCAGTCTGATTGGTTTACTCTCCGAGAGGCTTTGTTACAATTACGTCCCTATACGCAACCTCATTTCCCTATAGCAGTGGCTGCTGCCCAGTCTCCTTCTGGTATGAGACTTGCAGGTAAACATGGGGCTTCTGTGCTTTCACTTAGTATCCCGAGCGAAGATAGTTATACTCAAAGCCTTAAAGAATATTGGGGTATTGCAGAAGAGACCGCATCTAACTATGGCAAGGAAGTTAGCAGGGATGAGTGGAGGCTAGTTATGCTAGTACACCTAGCAGATACTCGGGAGGAGGCTATTGAGCAGGCTCGTGCAGGAGCGGCTCGTTATCAGAGAGACTATTTTGAAAATACTATGGGGTTCGATGTAGCATACAACGGGCCTGCTGACAAAATAATTGATGCGCTAACGGAAGAAGGTACATGGTGTATAGGTACCCCTGACGATTTAATTGCAGCGATTGAACGCCTTGATCAACGGACGGGAGGTTTTGGAGGACTCCTGATTCATTCGACAGAATTTGCTGGACGGGAGGCAGTTCTTCATAGTTATGAATTGATTGCTCGGTATGTAATGCCGCGGTTCCAGGGGTCCCTGGTAGGGCTTCAAAAATCTCAGGCTTGGTCTGCTGAAAAGAGACACGATCTTATGGCACTCCGTAAGCGTGCTGTCAAAGCGGCGGGTACCCAGTACGATAAAAGTAAGTAATAGGTATTGATTTACCGCTTTCCACGATAGCTATTTTTGATTTGGTATTATGGGTAGACTTATGAATGAGTGGTATGTTTGGTTCAAGTGAATTGTATTTTCTGCCATAACAGTTTGTGTGTGGAGTCCTAGTGGTTCCCCGGTGTTTGGATTGACATCGTATTTAGGGAAGCTACTACTGGAAATATCTAGCCGAATACAGTTCCCTTTCCTAAATACATTGCTGGTAGGAGGTAATTTTATATGTACTTCATACACGCCTCCAGTGGTCATCATTTCACTTTTACTGAATCCGTTTCGGAAACGAGTACGTATTATTGAATCAGTTAGGTTCATTGCATATCCATTAATGTATGATTCACTAGGTGGGTAAAGGTCAATTAATTTCGCAGTGAAATCGGTATCACTTGACGTAGAAGAGATCCATAATACTACTTCAATTTCTCCCGTTATTTCTGTGTTGGATTCAAGGGGCCTCGACCGGAATGTAAGCACATCGGACCTATTTTCTATTAGAGGGTATGGTGGCTTTGAACCAAAATGTCTTGGTTCTTCCTTCTGGTGTGAAGCTCCAGCTATAAACAAAGTGTTTAACCTGTGAAATATTCTTTCTTTTTTTTCATTATCATCCTTCGACCCTTTTGCCAACTTAAACATGCCAAGAGCATTTGAAGATATAGTAGGTACAGGGTTTTCAGGGTCGTACTTGAAACTTTTAGAAGCTTTAATGTCATTTGGAATCGACCAGTTAAGGAAGCCGTCTTTGTTTAAGTACATTCGCCTGTAGTTTGTTCTAGCTAACGGCCATTCATTCTCATTTCTCCATTTGCCTCCATGGTCAAGTCTGCCTTCATGATTCGGAAGACCGGTTCCACCTCCCATCACGAAAATTCTCACTGGTGGGCAATTCTCTATACCGTTAGAAATACCTCGTAGCCAGTGGTCAAACCAACTTAAACGTAGTTGATTGTATTTCTCGTTGCCGTAAGAAGCGCTTGAGCCAAAGTCCACGTCTCCAGTGTAGGATTGTCCTCCACGCAGCCCTCCATGGTTCCATGGTCCAATAAGGAGACGTTGAGGTGAGTTGTTTTTCATCGACATTGAGGCATATTGATTTGATGCGGCTATTGAAAATGCGTCGTACCAGCCACTAGAGAATACAGCGGGAATGTCTGCAGATTTATAAAAAAACCTTTCTTGATTACATGCATCTTGTGCCCAAAAATCGTTGTATTCCCCATCTCTATAGTAGTGGAACAGGATCTTTTCTAGGTTTGGGACATGTTTTATAGGTGTTTTGCCTGGCTCGAAAGGCATATTATTTAGGTAGTGTTCAATATTTTCCCATCCTTCTAATATCTGCCTTCTTGCGTCTGGGTCGTTCCTGACTTCTTGGCTATCATAAGAGTGGAGGAATAATGCATATAGCATGTCTAGACCCATGGCGCCACCTTCTCGGGCTTCGTGCATGAAAATATTAGTTGGTGCGACATCTACCCACAATGCACTCAGGTGCGGAGGCCGGTATAGCGATGCAATTGTTTGAACAATTCCACTATGTGAACTACCTACCATTCCAACCTTCCCATTTGACCAAGATTGGGAAGCAATCCATTCTATTGTGTCGAAACCGTCAGTTCCTTCTTTTGGGTTAGCCGAATGATAGTATTGGCCAGTTCCTTCGGAATTATATCTGCCACGAAGATCTTGAATTGCAACAACATACCCTCTGGGCGTGAAAAAATTGGCCACTGGTTCTACCCATAGTTCAGCCCATGTTTTATCGTAAGAGGTTCGTCCAAGTATAGTAGGTAAATATCCCTGTATAGTATTGCCATCTTTTGCGGGACGATAGATGTCTGTGGCTAATCTAGTGCCGTCCCTCATAGGAATCATGACATTGCTAGATAAATGAGATTCGTAAAATATTTCTTTACCCAATTACCGACTCCATTCAATTAGTTCGGATTCGTCAAATATGTTTTACTGGATTGTATCCAAGGGTATTTTCTGCGGATAACGTTGGGTATTGACCATTGGGTATTTTCGATTGTATATGGAATAGCCGTTTATTGTTGAGTTCATTTCTGCTGGTTTTAATTGCCATATTTATGGCATTGATCGCATCCTCTACGTAGAGCGCAGATTTTGTTTGTGTCAACATGTGATCTTGGTCGACTATTTCCCCAAACCTTAAGACAATTACATCGATATTTCCTTCAAGTGAGAATTCTCTGCAAACTAATTCAGCCAAGTGGTATCTCAATATACTAGGATTGGTTTGTGGCATAGGTTCCCATGATTCACTAACGATGTATTTCTCATTGTATGCATCCATGAGTGTGAGTGAGCTTATGTATATGAATTTAGGAACCTTTTCTTCAACACTGGCGAATAGGAGATTGTAAGTGCAACGCATTGCTGCATCCAAAATGTCAGAATCACTCGCTTTACTATCATTATCAAGTGAGTGAATAACAACTTCCTGGTTTCGAACTAAAGCATTTGTTCCGGCATCGTGGTTAAGACTGGATTGTATAAATTGCAAGTCTGTAGAGACGTGATTTCTGTCGGACAGAGTCACGGTATGTGATTTTGTCAAACCAGTAGATATTCTATGTATTGTGTCTGATTTTGCGGATGTAAGCAGGATTTTCATAAATATTAGTAGATCAAGTTCATGGAAATATTATATGTTGTATCGGGATATATTGGAAAGAAGATAGCGTTGTGAGTACAATTATTCTGGGGTAAATTGTTCACTAATTATTGTTAATGCAGTGCTAATAGCGGGAAAATACTAGCAAGGAGATGCCAAATGATAGGAGATGAGCGTTCCGAAGTCAGTCAGAGCCTTTGCTCTGTTTTTTCTCAAAATAACGGTGAAGACCCTGGTGGTACTGCGCCTAGTTGGAGTAGATGTCTTATATTGGAACTCCCTAGACCTTGGGCAAGTGAAATCAGGGAAACCAATCATTTTCCTGATTTAGTGCTAAAGACATTGAATGAAGAGGAAAGTAATGGAAATTCAGTTAAGTTGCATTGTGTAGCGCCAGACACTGAATATTCGATACAAGGCAAGTCTCGTGTAATGTTATTTTCTCGTCCTGAGTTTCCATCGCATAAATTTTCTGAATTCCTTAAAGAAGATTACTTGCTTCCTACAGAAATGGTAGAGGAATTAGTAAATGCATTGCTGTCTAGTCGCGAAAAACTATCCAAGTTCGCAAACTTTATACAAGATACCTCTGGCGTGAGGGAAATACTTGTTTGTACACATGCCAAGTATGATAGGTGTTGCGGCAAATTTGGATATTCTGCATTTGAAGTTCTGAGGAATGAATATGCATCTGGTAAAAATAACAGCCTTAGAATTTGGCAGGCCAGTCACTTGGGTGGACACAGGTTTGCCCCGAACATTATAGATCTTCCTCAAGGGCTAAATTGGGCTAGGATGGGGCATGAAGAGTTGGATATTTTGGTAAATAGAAACACCCCCCCATCTCAGATAAAAACCAATTATAGGGGACGCTTGGGTTTGAATACTCCGTTTGAACAAGTGGTAGAGAGAGAATTACTTGTTTCTCATGGCTGGGGATGGACGGATATGGATGTGGCGGGAGAAGTTGTAAATATTTCTGAAGATAATCGGCTAGCAGAAGTTATGATTGAATATTCCGGGAATGATGGAGCCATTTCAGGGGCTTACAAAGCAAGTGTAACTCAAATTCCTGGGGCTCCGAGAGTTAGTTGCCCAAGTGGCGATCCAGATGGAGAATCGGAGCAGTTCGTAGTGGATGATTTAACTAAGATAACTCTTTAGTCAGGCCCATTTCACGTGTCGTAATCAAGAGTGTTGCCACCTGTGTATATTTTTAGTAAGTGTATACTAAGTTGACATCTATGTACGACTTATGTTTTTATATATGTATCAATAATTATTGGAGGTTACGTATGGTGTATTTTAGTTGTAAATACTTACGCGCTTTATGGTTTTCTGTAGGTTTAGCGGGGTTACTATTAAGCATTGCGTGTTCTAGTACTGAAGAAGCGCCAGAAACCATAGAAGTCATAAAAGAAGTTCCAGTTGAAGTTATTGTTGAGAAGGAAGTAATAAAGGAAGTCCCAGTTGAAGCTGACCCCGGGTCGCTAGTTGTATACTCGGGTAGATCTGAATCCCTGGTGGGACCGATAATTGAGCAGTTTAAAATATCCTCAGGAATTGACGTTTCTGTGAAGTATGGTAAAACTGCTGAAATTGCGGCTCTCATTTTGGAAGAAGGTGAAAAATCCCCTGCAGACGTGTTTTTTGCCCAGGATCCAGGTGGATTAGGGGAAGTAGTCGGTATGATGGATGCGATACCCGCTGCTTTACTAGAATTGTCACCAGAGTGGGCTCGCTCTCCGGAAGGTAAATGGATAGGAATATCGGGTAGGGCGAGAGTGGTAGCATACAATTCTGATTCGGTAAGTCCGGAAGACCTTCCTGATTCAATAAAGGGATTTACTGATCCCAAATGGAAAGGTCGGATTGGATGGCCTCCTACTAACGGATCCTTTCAGGCAATGGTGACTGCGATGAGGGTTGTGTGGGGTGATGATGAGACGAAAAAGTGGATAGAGGGTATTTTGGCTAATGAGCCGAAGGTATATCCAAAGAACACTCCGATATTGGCAGCATTAGACAATGGAGAAGTTGATGTAGGTTTTGTAAATCACTATTACTTATACAGATTCTTAGCTGAGGAAGGCGATAGTTTTGGAGCACGTAATCACCACTTAGAAGCTGGTGGTCCTGGAAGTTTGGTTCTGGTTGCGGGTGCTGGAATTCTTGATACAGCAACTAATAAGAGTAACGCAGAAAAATTCTTGCAATTTATGCTTGCCCCTGTCGCTCAGCAATATTTCGCAGGGCAGACTTTTGAGTATCCGTTGGTTGACGGAGTCAAGACTGAGAGGTTGTTGACGCCTATCGCTGATATTGTTAAGCCGTCAGTAGATATGGCAGATTTGGCAGACTTAAGTGGAACGCAGGAACTTCTAAGGGAACTAAATGTAATACCTTGAAAAACTAAATTTCTCAGACGGTAATTAATTGCATCCCTCCTGTCATGGTGACGAATGTAATGCCTTGAAAAACTAAGTTTGTCACATTGTAATTAATTACTAAGTCCTTCTGTCATGGTGACCGAGGATCGTATCGAATTCACTATAGTGTTCCCCAACACTTAGGGTTTACAATACGGTTCGTCGGTCACTAATCGTTATGTAGTTAAAATCCAAAAAGCAATTATAATTATGAGTAATCGAACCTCTATAAATTCGATGCCTGTTACACTGCTGGTGCCAGCTGTGTTAATAGGGTTAATTGTGTCATTACCATTAGTTTATCTTTTTGTGCGCAGTGTTGGAGTGTCAGAGGATGTATGGGCATCAATTATCAGACCAAGGACTTTACAAACTGTGTGGCGCACAGTCCAATTAGTTGTTACCGTAACTTTGACTTCGGTACTGTTATCACTGCCAATTGCCTGGTTAACCGTTCGAACAGATTTGCCGTTAAGACGTTTTTGGGTTGTCGCTACTGCTCTTCCTTTGGTGATTCCTAGTTATGTTGGTGCCTTTTTGTTCATTTCTGTTCTTAGTCCTAAGGGATTATTACAGAACATATTATCTGGCCCTTTTGGATTAGATAGACTTCCTGAAATATATGGTCTCTTTGGTGCCACATTTACTCTAGCGGCACTAAGTTATCCGTATGTACTTCTCACTGTCAGAGGAGCAATGATTGGAATAGATCCTGCATTTGAAGAATCTGCTAGAACTTTGGGTTCAAGAAGACTCGCTGTTATGTATAGAGTCACGATCCCCCTTCTAAGACCCTCTATATTAGCTGGCTCTCTTCTAGTAGCACTTTATACGGTTAGTGATTTTGGTGCGGTATCTTTATTAGACTATGAAACACTCACTAGGTCTATATATCTGCGATATACTGCGATAGATAGAAATGGAGCTGCTTTATTATCTTTGTTTCTGGCAGGGTTTTCTTTTCTTATACTACTTGCAGAGGCTAAATTTAGAGGTAGAAAACTGTATTATAGGACAGGAGCCGGGGCATCACGTTTAAGCAATATTGTAAAGTTAGGGCGCTGGAAATGGCCCGCTTTGATTTTCTGCTTTTTAGTAGTATTTATGGCTCTAATTATGCCGCTCTCTGTTTTAGTATATTGGCTAGTCCGTGGAATTTTCGCAGGTCAAACTTTTGCAGGTCTATGGGGCCCTGTATGGAACTCAATTTTTGTATCTTTCTTGGCTGCTATATTAGTCGCTTTTTGTGCGATTCCAGTTGCTGCTTTGTCAACTCGATATCCTGGATTTCTGTCTAGAGTAATAGAAAAAATCAGTTTCACTGGATTTGCGCTTCCTGGGATCGTTGTAGCTTTAGCGATTGTGTTTTTTGGAATAGGTTGGGCGAAGCCTATCTACCAAACGATTTGGTTGTTGGTGTTTGCTTATCTGATCCTTTTCTTACCTGCAGCCTTGGGATCCACAAGAACTTCGTTCTTACAATTAAATCCTAAGCAAGAAGAAGCTTCTAGAGGTTTAGGAAATAATCTATTTCAAACGATGATCTATGTAACGATACCTCAGCTCAAGCCAGGTGTGATAGCCGGCGCTGTATTGGTGTTTATTATTACACTCAAGGAACTTCCAGCAACTTTACTACTGGCTCCTTTAGGGTTCGGGACTCTCGCAACCAAAATTTGGTCGGCTTCAGAGGAAGCATTTTTTGCTCAAGCAGCCTTACCGGCAATTATAATAGTAATTATCTCTTGTGTCCCGATGGCATTTTTGATTCATAAGGATATTAGGACTCGAAATTGAACACAAAAATTATTGAATGTAATGAAGTGACCAAGAACTTCGGTGACAAATCCGTTATTGATAATGTGTCATTTAATTTGAATCCAGGCGAAATATTATCTATTTTGGGACCCAGTGGGGGAGGTAAAACAACTCTACTTAGATTAATAGCTGGGTTTGAAATCCTTGACCGTGGGGAGATATATATAAATGGTAACCTTATGTCTTCATCGAATTTTGGATTACCTCCAGAGAAAAGGTCTGTAGGGATGGTTTTTCAGGACTATATGCTCTTTCCTCACCTTAATGTAGAAGAAAACATTCTCTTTGGTATCTCTCATTTAGACAAGAACGCGCGTTCTAAAAGACTTAATGAAATTTTAGACTTATTGCATCTCACAGGGTTGGAGCATAGTAGTCCTCATGAACTTTCGGGAGGAGAGCAGCAACGCGTGGCCTTAGGACGTAGTTTAGCCCCTCGACCTTCAATTCTACTAATGGATGAACCTTTTAGTAATATAGATGCTAACATGCGAGCAGGTATGTGTAACGAAGTGGAGAGTGTATTACGGGAGAACAACGTTACAGCAGTATTTGTAACTCATGATAGGGACGAAGCGTTTTCAATAGGTAATCGTATAGCTGTAATCGAAAAAGGGAGAATAGAGCAGATTGATGTTCCAGAGGTGCTTTATAGATCTCCTACAACTAGATTTGTAGCAAGTATTACCAGCAACTGCGGTTTTATTCGGGGCAAGATATCAGGGGAAAAGGTTATAACGGAAATTGGTTCATTTAATTGGGAGTCTGAGGAAGATATAATGGATGGAGATGAGGTGGATTTAGTGTCACATACTGCAGATTTCGTATGTAATTTGGATCCTGAGGGTATTAATGTTGTACAGTCCAGGGATTTTAAAGGTGATGAAACAATTATCTCAGTCAAACTTAAATCTGGTACTGTATTACCATGCAGAGTTAACAATTCTGCTGGCTTTAACCCCGGTTCAAAAATCACATTGACACGTTTTGGTAATGAGCCTTTATTTGCTCTGAAAAAGAGTAATTTCAGACAAATAAAATGAAATAGTATTAAAGGAGTTATAGGGGATCACTATGCCTGTTCCATCTAGTAATTTTGCTGAACGAAATTTCGATAACCCATATCCTGCCGGTGGTCCTGGCCGACATCTCAAATCCAGATTGAGCGACGGTGATATTTTGGTAGCTGGAACGATAACAGAATATGTACGTCCTTCTCTAGTTAAGCTGTATAAAAATGCAGGTTTCGATTTTATATACATCGAATACGAGCATGGATTTCTTAACCCGTCTAACCTCGCTGATACGATTCTTTCAGCTCGTGACAATGGTTTGCCTGTAGTTTCCAAGACTCCACAATTGGAAAGACAGGAAGTCTCTAAGCTACTTGAGGCGGGAGTATCCGGTATCCAGCTACCCCGTACCGAAACGCATGAACAGGTAGAAGAACTGCTTGGCTACATCAAATTTCCGCCTAAGGGTACTAGAGCTATGGCTCCTGGTTACGGGAATAGTGATTATGTACAGACTTCCGATTTAGCCGAATGGATGGTTGAGCAAGATGCAGAAAGTACGCTGGTTGTCCACATCGAAACTAGGTTGGGATATGAGAATGCAGAGTCCATAATAAGTACTCCGGGAGTTGACATGGTCTATTGTGGCCCTGGTGATTTCAGTATTGAGATGGGACGTCCCGGTGAATTTGATCACCCCGATGTTGTTGGGCCGATGGAGGAGATAAAGGATATTGCACTCAAGTACAAATTGCCATTTGGTACTACTGCTTCAGGCGGTGATGGGGCAAAACAGTGGATTAATAAGGGTGCGCAGTTTTTCCTTGCTGTAGATGAATTAGACTTTATACGTGAGAGTGCATCTAGATATGTGTCTGACTACCTGCTATAGTAAACTACAGATAGCGGGCCGACGCCATAGTAATTAAGGCAATTATTACTAAGACTGCTGAAATTTTGCTGATATAACTGATCTTTTCAGACATTGCCGCCATGTTTGTGATTTCTTCGTTAGATGGGGAACGACCCTCTATTTCTGAGCTGAGCTTAGCTAAGCGTTTTACATTAGTTCCCACAATGCCTCCCAGACCGATTGCTGCGATTGAAATTACCATTCCTATAAATATTGCCCATCCCCATTCTGAGTTAAACCATGTGGTGAAAAAATTTTGTCTCATTCTTAAAGTCAAGGCGATCCCTGCAAATATAGTGATTGTCCCAGCACCAGTTAGGAAGGAAGTCGTAGCTCTAGACACAGCTTTCATGATCGAACCTCGAATATCCGGTCCCAGCCTGTCAAGATTTGGAGACAGTATGAACGCTACGTAAACAGCTCCACCCGCCCATACGGTACCACCTACTATGTGTAGGATTCGAAGCAGTATAAATTCTAAATTCAAAGTCTAACTCCCGGAAATCTGACAACTAATTTTTTTTGTGTTGGCAAACTGATGTTTACTATTCTACAGTGACTGACTTGGCTAGATTACGTGGTTGGTCCACATCACACTCTCGCTTGACAGCTATGTGGTACGCAAGTAACTGCATAGGTAAAGCAGCTAGAATCGGATTTATAATAGGAGATGCTTCAGGCATATAGATTTGGTAGTCAGACAACTCTTTAATTTTTTCGTCTCCATCGGTTGTGATGGCTATCACCGTTCCCCCACGGGTTTTCGCTTCACTTATGCTGTTGAGCATCTTTTCGTAGAGAGAATCTTTTGGTATCAGTGCAACGATCGGCATTTTTTCGTCGATTAATGAGATGGGTCCGTGTTTCATTTCTCCTGCTGGGTATCCTTCAGCATGGATATAGCTGATTTCCTTAAGTTTGAGAGCACCTTCCATTGCCAGAGGGTAATTCAACCCGCGTCCGAGATACAGAAAATCTGAAAATTGATAAAATTTGTTTGCAAGGCTGAGGTAGTTTTCGTCGTCTGATAATAATGTTCCAAGCATCTCCGGTAGATGGGCGAGTTCATCTATCGATTTTTTCAACTCGTTAGGACTCAGCGATCCGCGTCTAATACCTAGCTCAAGAGCTAGCATATACAGGGCAGTTAGAGAGCACACGAAAGTTTTACTTGCAGCTACACCAATTTCAGGTCCGGATCGGAGCAGTATTGTGCTTCCTGCTATGCGACTCGTTTGGGTTCCTTCATAGTTACACAGTGTTACTTGGGGTGCTCCTAGGGCCTGGGCTTGACTCATAGCTGCTAGGGTATCCGCTGTTTCTCCTGACTGACACACTGAAATTACAAGAGTCTTTTCATCTATGATGGCATCTCTGTAACGGAATTCAGATGAATTGTCTGCTTCTGCTGGAATACGGGAGATAGACTCTATCCAGTTTCGCCCAACCATAGCGGCATGAAGACTAGTACCCATTCCTAGCAGTACGACTCTTTCAATTTTTTGGATTTCATGGTCTGACAAGTGGAATCCATCAAGATTTACTTCATATTTTTCGAATGATATTTGGCCTCGCATAGTGTTAATGATAGATTCCGGTTGTTCATGGATTTCTTTAAGCATGAAGTGTGGGTATTCACCTTTTCCAGCAGATACTGCATCGTAGGATACAGTTCCCTTGGATTTAGAAATCTTTTGACCGTCTAGCGTGCTGTATTCAACATCTGATATTGATATGTGCACGGACTCTTCATTGCCGAGGTAGGCAACTTCTCTTGTATGAGGCAATATTGCAGGGATATCACTGGCTAGGAAATGTTGATCTTTGCCATATCCTATTACCAGGCCGCCTGCGTTCCCCAACCTGAATGCAACAAGCTGGCCCGGTTCTGAATGTGATATAGCAACTACTGCGTGTGCTCCACGAAGCCTCTCCGAAGTTTTTAATACAGAGTCTCGGAATGATAATCCAAGGTTGAGGAATGACTCAATTAAATGTGGTATGCATTCGCTATCAGTTTCGGAAGAGAATTTGTGTCCTTGAGAGATCAATTCGGATCTAAGGTTCAGGAAATTTTCGACTATACCGTTATGTACAACGGCGACTTGGTTTGAGCAGTCTGTGTGCGGGTGGGCATTGTGGTCAGTAGGCCCTCCGTGTGTGGCCCAGCGTGTGTGTCCTATGCCCGTGGTTCCCTCCGGCATCCCAGTCCCAAGAGTATGCGTTAGTGCTGAAAGCTTCCCTTGAGATTTGTGGACTGTAGGGTCTCCATTGGATCCAAGCACAGCTATACCGGCACTGTCGTATCCTCTATATTCTAATCTTTCTAGCCCCTCAAGAAGGATTGGGGCGGCAAGATTATTACCTGTATACCCTATTATTCCGCACATATAATTTTAAACCAGTGTTGTGTGTAGAACATACTTCTTTTACAGCCTACATGATCTCAGACAATAGTTAATAATTTCAAGAATTGGCTTTATTACGCATGTCGTATACACCTCTATACTCTCCGGGGAGTAAAAAGGCTATGCGCTCCATTATCATATCAGTAAGTGATGTAAGAACTTCTTTGCTAGGTCTGCCCTCGATGTTTGGAAGTGAAAACGGAGCTCCTATATTAACCTGTATTTTACCAGTCGGATTTAAAACTCTCACCACTGACCCTAATTTTTCAGTACCAGTGATGCCGATAGGTAGTATCGCTGAGTTCGATTTCAAGGCTAGCCTAGTCACCCCAGTATTAGCTTTTTTTAGCCCGGATAAACTTCTGGTTCCTTCCGGGAATAGTACTATAGCTTGATCAATACTTAGCTGTTTAAGAGCCCATCGGAATGCACGGGCGTCAGAAGTTGAACGATCTAGGGGGAACGCTCCATATGAATTCAGCATTGCAGAAAAAATCGGGTTTTTGAACAAAGATTTCTTGGCCAAAAATTTAGTAGGACGTGGTATAAAAGTGGAAATTAAGGATGGATCCACGGTGCTTTGATGATTTGATACGATTATCAGCGAACCCATAGGAGGGACATTTTCAGTACCTTCGACATTGCAATCAGCGAAAATATTTAACGTGATACGCTGACCAAAGTTACTTAAAGGTTTTAGTATTCCCATCAGCTAGTACCTACTAAATCTACGATTATGTCTGCAACCTCCTCGATACTTAGATTATCGGTGTCAATTATGACAGCATCATCTGCTGGCCGTAGTGGTGAATTTTCTCTCGTCGAATCAATGAGATCGCGTTTCCTTAGTTTTTCAAATATGTTTTTGGTATCAAATCTTCCTCCTTGAGAGGTACTTTCATCGTGTCGTCTCCTGGCTCTAATTTCTAGAGAAGCGGTAAGGTATATTTTTGTTCTTGCATCAGGAAGTACTACAGTTCCTATGTCTCTACCAACTACCACAATTTCACCCTCTTCACATACCATTCTTTGTCTTTTTACGAGTGCTGTTCTGACCCCTGAGACACTTGATACTTGCGATACGGACTTATCTATATCAGGATTTCTTAATTCATGCAGTAGTTTTTTCCCATTAACCAGAACCAATCCCGAGATGTCTTGAGGAATGAGTTTGATATCTGTATCTATAGCTAATTGAGACAGTGCTATATCGTCGTCTAGGTTTATTTCTTTTTTGAGTGCTTCCCGTGTTATTGCTCGATACATAGACCCAGTATCTAGAAAACGGTAGTTTAAATGCTTGGATACTAGCTTGCCGACCACCGTTTTACCGGAGGAAGCTGGACCATCTATTGTTACTGTAGTGCTTCTGGACAACGTGAATTATCTCTCACGATACTTGATGCGGGCATATAGCGATTATATCTCCAGCAAATAGTCGACACAAGGATGTTTTAATACTGTTATCAGTATTCATGCGATTTGACATATAGTTGTGTTTTAAAAATCACAGGAATTTGTCAGATGAGTCTTTCGGTTCCCACCCTAGTATCGCTTTTGAGTGTTCTAAATCTCGTATGCCCCATTTATTGTCTGAAAGGGCAAAAAACGTGTCGCATTTGATTTCGGACGGAGCTTCAATACACTTATGCAAAATTAATGCCACGTCTTTGTGACTCAGATATGCAGAAACTTCTCGAGGATTGGAAGGTCTATCATTACCGTTAACACTGCCTATACGGATACAAATCACCGATAAATTGAAGGTGTCACTAAAATATCGTCCAATTGCTTCACCCCAAACTTTTGTGGCACCATATATGCTATCAGGTCTAAATACTTCGTGACTTATCTTTTTTACTTTACCAGTAACATCTCCATATCGCCCCTCATTAACAGCATCGTAGGGTGGAATGTTGTCAAAGCCTCTTATCGTGCTCCCGCTACTGGCAAAGACGACTCTTTTTACACCAGATTCTACAGCCGCAAGGTACACGTTATACGTCCCTATGATGTTGTCGTTTAATTGTTCCTTCCAGCTATTTTGGTTGAGGTTAGCAGCTAAATGTACCACCACATCTATGTTTTTGAATGCAGGCCTTATATCTTCTAAATTAGATATATCTGCTTGGTAACATTGGATGCCGTCCAAATTTCGGCGATTCAAAGCAACAAGCTTATAGTCACCAACTTTTTCGAGGTGTTGGCGCAGTAACCCTCCGATTAGTCCACTCATACCCGTTATTAATATTTTTTTCATCAGAAAGATGTCTTATACTACGAAAGTGATTATTAAGCAGCAACAGTTAACATCGAGATCTAGTGATTGTCAACGTTGTGCTTGAAAGCTTTAACAGACACGGGATATAATTGTTGGACAAACAATTTGGAAAGAGGAACGGGAGGTATCTGTCAGAATGACGTATATTATTGCGGAGCCGTGTATTGATGTAAAAGATGCGGCTTGTGTGGACGTTTGTCCGGTGGATTGTATATACACCAACCCTGAAGATAACATGTATTATATTCATCCAGAAGAGTGTATAGACTGTGCAGCTTGCGAGCCTGTATGCCCAGTAGTGGCAATATTTGCTGAGGAAGATACACCTGATGAGTGGGAAAGTTACAAGGATTTGAACTATGCCTACTTTGGAATGTCACGTTAGATTCTGTGTTTGTTGACAGACAATTGTGTTTTGTCTCACATTAGAAATTAGACTCAAGAAGGCCGGCCGAGAACAAAATATCGTTCGTGGTCGGCCTTCTTATCTGAGGTTGTTTTATTAGGAGGGTAATGTCGTTGTCTATTGAATCTACACCTAGAATGGTAGCTCTTGCATACGAAAAAATGCGTAGGAATTTGGATGTTATAAGGGTTAGGTCGAGTGCCCCTATGACATTGGCAGATAAAATTCTATTAGGGCATTCTGATAATCCTGATGAACAGATTATTGATCCAGGTCAGGCTATATTAGCGTTGCGACCGGATCGGGTGGCTTTACAGGATGTATTGGGACAGACGGTAATGCTTCAATTTATGCAAACTAGGCGACCTAGTGTTGCGGTACCCACAACGGTTCATTGTGATCACCTGATACAGGCGAGAGTTGATGGTGAAAATGATCTGAAAGAATCAAAGCAAGAGAATAGTGAAGTGTACAATTTCCTCAAGTCATCTTGTGCTAAATATGGCGCAGGATTTTGGGGTCCTGGTGCAGGAATAATTCACCAGGTAGTGTTAGAGAATTATGCTTTTCCTGGTGCACTTATGATAGGTACTGATTCTCACACCCCGAATGCTGGTGGTTTAGGAGCCTGTGCGGTTGGAGTTGGTGGGTCAGATGCTGTAGAGGTTATGGCTGGATTACCATGGGAAGTATTGCATCCTCGACATATTGGCGTATATCTAAAGGGTGAGTTGAGTGGCTGGACTGCTCCCAAGGATGTAATACTCTACTTAGCAGGGGAGTTGACGGTTTCTGGCGGCACTAATTCAATCATAGAATATTTTGGCCCTGGGGCTCGATCGATAAGCTGTACAGGCAAAGCAACTATTACTAATATGGGTGCTGAATTAGGCGCTACTACTTCCATTTTCCCATACGATTACAGAATGGGTGCATATCTCGAAGCTACTAGGAGGTCCGATTTAGCCACTCTCGCTGAAGATAATAAAGATCTGTTAGTGCAAGATGAAGGGATTGAGAAAGATCCTGAAATGTATTTTGATAGGGTAGTAGAAATAGATTTGTCGTTATTAGAGCCTCATATAGTCGGTCCGCATTCTCCAGACAGGGCCCGTCCTTTGTCTTCGCTTAGAAGTGAAGTTTTTGATAAAGATCAGGGATTTATAGATGAAATAGATACAGCATTGATTGGTAGTTGCACCAACTCGTCGTACGAAGACATGGGTCGTGCAGCTGATGTCGCTGAGCAGGCATTAGGTCGAGGTGTTGCATCTCAAGTACCATTGATGGTGACTCCGGGTTCTGAGCAGGTGCGAGCGACTATTGAACGAGATGGCCATCTTAAATCTCTAAGAAGCATCGGGTCGACTGTTTTGGCAAATGCCTGTGGACCTTGTATAGGGCAGTGGAGACGTGAAAAGGATTTGGATGGTGTTCCTAACACTATTGTCACATCTTACAATCGTAATTTTCCAAGAAGAAATGATGGCCGTTCTGAAACCATGAATTTCATAGCATCTCCAGAAATTGTGGTAGCCCTATCTCTAGCTGGTCGCCTTTCATTCAACCCTACATCAGATTCGCTGACTGACAGCAATGGGGTTGATTTCAAATTGGATCCACCTAAGAGAGCTCCCGACGTTCCAGTCGGAGGGTTTACTGAGGGCGTATCTCCTTATATTCCTCCGCCCATTGATGGTGGTGATTTGGAGATAGTTGTGGATTCCGATAGTAATAGGATTCAATTACTAGATCCATTCCCTGGATGGGATGGTAAAGATTACCTTGAAATACCGATACTATTGAAGGCACGCGGCAAATGCACTACTGACCATATCTCTCCTGCTGGTCCATGGTTGAAATTCCGAGGTCATTTAGAAAAATTTAGTGACAATATGTTTATGGGGGCAGTTAACGCTTTTACTGGTGAATCTGGAACGGGTAAAAATCTACTTAATGGGGACACTGGCATTGTCATATCTAGAATCGCTAGGAATTATAAATCCCTAGGTGTCCGATGGGTAGTGGTAGGCGACTATAATTATGGTGAGGGTAGTAGTCGAGAACATGCTGCTATGTCACCAAGACTATTGGGTGGTGCAGCTGTAATAGCTCGTAGTTTTGCAAGAATTCATGAATCAAACTTGAAAAAGCACGGAATGTTACCATTAACATTTAGTGACCCATCTGATTACGATAAAATACTTGAAGATGACAAAATTAGTCTACTGAAGTTGAACTTACTTGCACCAGGCCACACTGTAACGTGTTTACTACATCATTCTGACGGTAGTGTAGATGAGCTAGAGCTTAATCATTCTTTTGCTTTAAGACAAGTGGACTGGTTTAAGGCCGGGTCTGCGCTAAATCTTTTCCACAATAATGACTTAAGCTAGGTACATGTTTTTTTGAAGAATCTATATGCCGAATAGATTCTTCAAAAAATCTATATGAAGATCGGTAGGTTTTTGTTTCTTTAGTGACATTGTAGGATTGTGGAGCAGGCGTCTTACGATTGACCTACTCATCGCTTGTATTGTATCTAATTCTTCCTCTGTGAGATTCGATAATTTGGATAAAGCTCGAGATATTTCTTCACTCCTTATGCGTTCGCTCTCTTCGCGCAGAGATTTTATTATAGGAACTGTATCTAGAGTCTCCCACCATCTAGTGAATTCTATTATTTCTTCATCTATTATTTTGTTAGCGTCTGATGACGCTCCGTGACGCTCAGTCAAGTTATCTCTAGTGATTGTAACTAAGTCGTCTATGTTGTAGAGATTTACTCCATTTAAAGATGCAACATCAGGATCTATATTTCGTGGTACCGAGAGGTCAAATAATGAAACGGATTTCTGAGGGTTTGACGTCGATAATTTTGCTACAGCATCTTTGGTTATTATATGTTCAGAAGCTTCAGTTGCTGTAATTATTACATCTGCATTGGCAAGGTTTGTCAGGGCATCTTCAAATAGTACAGTTTTACCCCCTAGTTCTTCGGCTAATTCGGTGGATTTTTCAGGGGTTCGATTGGATATCATTATTTCTTCGACGTTGGCAGACATCAGTGCTTTTGCTAGCAGTGTGCCGGCTTCTCCCGCACCTATAAGTAACACACATAAATTATTGAGATCACCGAGGATTTTTGTGGCTAATTCTACGGCTACATAGCTAACGGATAAAGGATTGCGTCCAATGTGTGTTTCATTGCGCACACGCCGTCCTGTCCTGATGGCACGGTGAAACAGTCTCGATATTGTTTGAGGTAGAGCTTTAGCTTCTGATGCTGTTGTAAGTGCTCCTCTAATTTGCCCTAGTATTTCTGACTCTCCAAATACCATGGAGTCTAGCCCGCTTGCTACTTGAAAAAGGTGTGTCACAGCTTCCTGGTCTGTTTTTATATATAGGAGCCGCTGTATGCTAGAAATTTCGATTTTATGGAATGAAGACAGGAATGCAGTGACGATTTCTGCTGCATTTTCAGGGTTTTCTACTACAGAATAAATCTCTGTGCGATTGCATGTAGATAAGATTACGGGCTGGTCAACTTTTGAGTCAAGAAGAGGGATAGCTTTCTTTACTTGTTTTTCTGTGAAAGCAACCTTTTCTCTAACAGCTACTGGAGCAGTATGATGGTTTAATCCAACGAGTAGGATTTGCAAAGAGTAGCCCTAAAATATATCTCAAATGAAAAACAGTATGGAGTTTCTTGATGCTGAACTAGGCCCGTACACGATTCTTGTACTGCGTTCTCAAACAGCGAGTGCATACGCTAATCTGTTTTGATTTGCCGTTATCGTACACGGTAGCTTTTTGAACATTGGCATGCCACCTATGCCTGGTATGTCGCATAGAAAAGCTTACTCTGTTACCAGACTGTCCAGACTTGTCGCATATTTCGCATTTAGCCATGTATCTTTGACTGTATCAATGTAATTTAGGTAGAATCTGTTTCATACTTAGATCAGTCATAATAGAGCCGATCTCACAGCGGCAGATTCCTCGTCTGTTCACCATCGAAATATAGCACAATATAGCTAAATAAGCAATGATAAATAGGAGGTCGCAGTCATTAATTCTGGAAATAATTCTTATCTTACAGGTCGTGATTTGTACGATATGTTTGTGTTTGGGACTGCACTTCTCGAAAGGAATGTGGAGGCTGTAAATTCTCTAAACGTTTTTCCAGTTCCTGATGGAGACACAGGAACGAATATGCTACTTACGATGAAAGGTATCCTGGGAGATTCTTCATCTATTCGATTAGAAGCGGGCGACATGGCTGATCAAATGGCTCGAAATGCGCTAATGGAGGCACGTGGTAATAGTGGAGTAATATTGTCTCAATTTTTCAAAGGAATGTCGGATGGTATAAAAGGGATGCCTCATTGTGGAGTGGAAGAGCTAGCTAAAAGTTTTATTGCCGCTCGTAAGAATTCATATAGCGCGGTTGGGAATCCTGTTGAAGGGACAATGTTAACGGTTATAAGTTCAATATCAGAGGCTGCTGTTAAGGCGGCTGACGCCGGAGTGGGGGTAGATGAATTATTCGAAATTGTGTGTTCAAATGCAAATGATACTGTGGAACGTACACCCGAAATGCTAGATGTACTTCGAGAAGCTGGAGTTGTAGATGCTGGTGGTCGTGGTCTAGCCATTATTCTAGAAGGAATTAGGCGGCAATTGAAGGGGCAATCTCTCGGAGACACGCTTGCATTTGGCGATGTAGGTTCACCCGAAATGTTGTCTGGCAAAGTCTCAGAACAATTCTTTTCGGATACTCACGATAAAGAGTACGGATATTGCACGCAATTTATGATCGAAGGAAAATCGCTTGGGATTGAGAAAATAAAGGCTGACATGGAGGCTATTGCTGACTCTACGGTTGTTATTGGAAATGAAACCATAGTGAAGGTGCATGTTCACTCAGAGGATCCAGGTAAGGTTCTAAGTTCTGCGATCTCTTATGGGACACTATCACGGGTTGATATAACAAACATGGATGAACAAAAAGAGGTTTTTTCCAGGAATACACCAGATGAAGGAGTTAATGTTCCTTTGGGTATAGTCTCTGTAGCACTTGGGGATGGAATTAAGGATTTATTTGTAAGTCTTGGTTCTGCCAAAGTGCTGGATGGTGGTAACACCCTTAATCCTAGCGTCAGAGATTTAGTTGAGGTGATTGATTCTGCCAAATCCGATAAAGTCATTTTACTACCTAACAATAAGAACATTATTCCAACAGCTCATCAGGCTTCCGAAATTTCTTCAAAGTTAGTCCAAGTTGTTGAGTCGAAAACTATTCCTCAGGGCATAGCAGCTATTTTATGCTTTAATTCAGATAGGGATATAGAATCTAACGTCCGAGATATGCAGGAAGCTATCTTATCAATTCAAACAGTCGAAGTTACAGAGGCTGTGAGGGATGTGATGCTTGATGACATTGAAGTAAAGGAGGGGCATTTAATCGGATTGCTTGATGGGAAACTTACAACTACAGGGCGTGATTTACCGTCAGTTGTTGAAGCAATATTGGAGGCCGCAGGTGTTTCAGGTGGTGATTTGGTAACTTTGTATGGTGGAGATAGAGTACAGTTAGATGAAGTACAAGACCTTGGAAAACGTATTCTCGCTGTGTTTCCGGGATTGGAAGTCGAGGTTGTTAATGGAGGACAGCCAAATTATCATTTGCTGATATCGATAGAGTGATGGATTACATGTTAATTGAATGAAGGAGTAATATATTGACTATTAGAGTGGTTACGGATAGTGCGTCCGATTTAGATCCTGCTATAGCTGATGATTTAGGGATAGTTGTTATTCCTTGTAGAGTTAATTTTGGGACTGAAAGTTTCAAGGATGGAGTGGATCTTACTAGTGATGATTTTTACAATAGATTGACCAAAGGAACAGTTTTCCCTTCAACATCCCAACCTCCACCAGGTGATTTCATAGAAGTATTCGATGAAATTGGTAAAGATGCCGACGGCATTGTTTCAGTACACGTTTCTTCGAAAGTAAGCGGTACTTACAATTCTGCTATTCAGGGTAAGGATCAATGTTCCACTGATTGTCCTATAGAGGTTATCGATAGCACTCAGGCATCGATGGCGTTAGGATTGGTAGTTATAGCTGCTGCAGAGACAGCTCAAAGTGGGGCAAGTTTATCTGAAGTGAAAGATGCCGCTAATGATGCAGCGTCAAGATCTCAATCTATGTTTGTTTTAGATACTGTTGAGTATCTTCAAAAAGGAGGTCGAATTGGTAAAGCTCAAGCTTTGCTAGGTACGATTCTCAAAATAAAGCCCATGATAATAATGAGGGATGGTGAAGTTGGCGAATTGGGTAAAGCCAGGACATTTGGCAAGGCGTTAGTCAAGCTTCAAGAAACAGCACGTTCTTTCTCCTCTGTTGAAAGGTTAAGCGTTTCTTACACTTCAACTCCAGATTTAGCTAGTGAGATTGCTGACGATCTTAGAGATATGATTGTTGGAGATTCTGAACCGTTGATTGCAAGAATAGGCCCATCGATTGGGACGCACGCAGGTCCAGGATCAATTGGGATATGTTTAATACAATCTAGTTCTACCTGAACGCTAGGCGGATTCCTATATGGCTCCTAATAATTCTAATTATTCCGCCGAGGCTATACTTAAATTAGAGTCACTCTTCAAAATTCTAATTAAAGAACAGGACGATAATTACCAAGACAAGACTGTCGTGGGAGGACTGGATCTTTTCCTTCAGCGTTGGTCTGCAGAACTGGGGTCGGTAATAGGTGAATTCAGTTCATATTCGATCCTCACTCATGAAGGTCGGATTTCTTGGGTATCGGATAGGTTTGGCAATATAGAGAATTTCTTGGAACGTTGTTCCAGTGATAAGGTTGGTTCCCGAGTAAAGCGTTCGAAAGATTCATCCAATCGAAAAAATAGAACAGCACTGAAACTTGATGATGATATTTCATCTCTAGAACGCGTGACTAAAACAAATTTGCGTCATCTAGGACGGTTAGGTGTAAAAACAGTCTATGATTTGATTTATCTTTTCCCGCATAGACACAATGATTTTGCCAATACACGGAAGGTGTCCGAATTACAATTTGGCGAAGAACAGACAATTGTTGTGACAGTATGGGAGGCATCAGAGACACGGCAAGGCCCTAAGCGTAGGTCTACTCAAGCTGTTTTAGGAGATGATAGCGGCAACGTCAGAGCAATATGGTTTAATCAACCTTACTTAGTCCAAACATTCAAGCCAGGTACGCAAGTAGTTATTAGTGGAAAAGTAAATGTGTTTAGGGGTAATTTTGTGTTTGAATCCCCTGAATATGAGCTTCTTAGAGGACAAGAGCAATTACTGCACACTGGACGCTTAGTGCCAGTGTATCCTAGTGTAGACGGTCTGCCTCAACGTACAATTCGCCGGTTAGTGAATCAAGCTTTGGAAGTAGTAGTACCTCAAATTAAAGAGTTTATAACCGAGGATATCAGAGATCGTCTTGCTCTTATGGACTTGCACAAATCTATATACCAGATCCATTACCCTGATTCACATTCTGAATGGAATGCGGCTCGTAGACGGCTTGCATTTGATGAACTGTTCTTACTTCAGATAACCGTTTTGAAGCGGAAATTATCTTGGCAACATGATGAAGACGGTATACCTCTAAATATTGATTCTAAAGTTCTTTCAAGCTTTCTACAGAGTCTCCCTTTTGATCTCACTTCAGATCAGACAGAAGTTTTAGATAATATATTGGATGACTTAAGATCCTCACGTCCTATGAGCAGGCTATTACAAGGAGATGTAGGTAGTGGGAAGACAGTTGTGGCGCTTGCTTCCATGCTATTCGCTCCAGTAAATGGATTTCAGGCTGTATTGATGGCACCCACCGAAATCCTTGCTGAACAGCATTTTGTTACCATCACTCACCTGCTAAATTCTTCATCTCCCGTAATACGTGAAGGTGCCGTAGTAACAGTTGATTTAGCAGGTTCAGGACGTCCGGTCAGGATTGGTTTATTGATTGGAAGTTTGCCTAAAAAAGTTAAGGATTCAATGCATCGTGAGATAGCTTCGGGAGACATAGATTTTGTAGTAGGTACTCATGCAATTATCCAAGACGATGTAGAGGTACCTAAACTGGCACTTGCAATTGTGGATGAACAACATAGATTTGGCGTAATGCAGCGAACTATGCTGCGCAGTAAGGGTGGTCGACCACATCTACTTGCTATGTCGGCTACTCCGATTCCTCGTTCTTTAGCACTTACTCTTTACGGGGATCTCGATATTTCAGTGATCCGTGAAATGCCTGCTGGTAGGTTACCTATAAAAACCAGGTGGATTGAACCGGAACGTAGGATTACGGCGTATGCTTTTATAAAGAAACAAGTTGATTTGGGCCATCAGGCATTCATTGTATGTCCGTTAATAGATGAGTCTGAAGCAATCCAATCTCGGGCAGCTACGGAAGAACACACACGTTTATCATCAGATATTTTTCCTGATCTTAGACTCGGACTTCTTCACGGAAGAATGCCATTAAAGGAAAAAGAAGAAGTCATGAACCAATTTAAGGAAAAGGAATTGGACGTATTGGTGTCGACTCCTGTAGTTGAGGTGGGTATAGACATACCTAATGCGACTGTTATGTTAGTTGATGGTGCTGACAGGTTTGGGTTGGCACAATTACATCAATTTAGAGGCAGGGTTGGACGCAGTTCGGACCAAAGTTATTGTCTGCTTTTGTCTGATCAACCCAGTAAAGAAGCAATGCAACGATTAAAAGTTGTAGAGCATGTGGGTGATGGTTTCAAGTTGGCTGAGGAAGATTTGCGCCTCCGAGGTCCTGGGGATTACATAGGCACTAGGCAAAGTGGATTGCCAAACCTAAAAATAGCTAGTATTACTGATCATGACATATTGTCATTAGCTAGAAATGAGGCATCAAAAACATTGGAAGAAGATCCTAGACTCGAGATGTCGAAACACAAGATGTTATCAAAACGTGTTAGCGAGCATTCAAAAATAATTATCGAGGACATTAGCTAATTTATGCTGTTTCCAATATGGATTGTGTTTAGCTTAAATTATTGAGTCCAGTCGAAGATTTAAATGAAATACTTGATTGACATGTATCAATCACACATCTATCATTTTAGTATGTAATTGTGAATGTAATCATATACTAGTACCGCGTAGGGATCATTACGGAGTTGAGGTGTGCCTAGATATTCCAAGGGTGAAGCATTAGATTGGGCTAGAGAAACTATGGTGGGCCAATGGTCTACTTTGGTCACCCCTTTTACTGTGGATGATGACATAGATGAACTGGGCTTACGCTCTAATATTAGGCGTATCTTCAGCCTGGGAACACAGGGTGTAGGATGCACGTGGGGTATGGGGGAATTTTGGAGTCTCACAATTGATGAAAGACTTCGAGTTTACGATATAGTTGTTGATGAATCCGGAGATACCTTATTTACTGCTGCTCATGTGACCCATACCTCCGTCAAAGATACTGTGTTGCTAGCTAACCATGCTGAGAACGTAGGATTCGATCTATTGGTAATTGCAGCACCATATTTTGTGACTAAAACGGAGGAGCAAATTGTTCAATACGTGAGTCATGTGGCTGAAAATACTTCCTTAGCAATAATGTTTTATAACTCTCCGCAGTTTGGCATAGTGGTGAGCCCAGATGGACTTAAGCGCTTGTGTGACATTCCCAATGTTGTAGGTGTGAAAGAGGCTAGTTTTGACAGGCAATTATCTATAGATGTCCATCTATTGATTGGAAATGAAAGTGTGGTAAGTACACCAGACGAATGGATTCTGTTCAAGGGTAAAGAGCTTGGATTTCAGCAGCAAGTTATGTTTGCAAATACTTCTGATTGGCGATTTGATACACCAGAATGTAATAATTACGTTAGTTTTGTTAACAGAGCGATTCAAGGAGATGTGGATGAGGGATTTTATCTTGCAAATATAAGTCCTTTAAAGAAAATTTCAGATAAATGGTGGCAAAAGACCGTCAAAAAATTCAACGGGTCACTACCTGTTTCAATGTGCAAATATTGGGGAGAGCTTATGGGTATGGCTGGCGGACATGTCAGATTACCATTAGTTGATCTGCTTGATGATGAAAAATCTGAACTCAAAAGCCAATTATCTTCAATAATAAATGTGTCCAGTCAGAAATAGTTATGGGTCAAGGATTGGATCTGATATATCTATGAAGGGGTTCTATAAATGATTTTGATGGTTAGTGTCCAAAATTTGGACGAGGCATTTCAGGCTTTGAAGGGTGGAGCAGATATAGTGGATGTGAAGAATTTACAGGAGGCTCTAGTGGGATCTGCTGAACCATACCTCGTCAAACAGGTTCGAGAAGCTGTTCCGCAAGATCATCATGCTAGTGTTACCCTAGGTGTTGTACCTAATCAAGTTGGTACTGTGGCAATGGCGGTTTACTCCGCAGGTCTCCTTAAAGCCACATCTGTCAAAGTTGGATTTATGGATACCGGTTACGATGAGGCTGTAGAAATTCTCAAAGCATCAAAAAGGGCTTTGGAGGGATCAGAAACAAAGCTGATTGGATCCTTATTTGCGGATAACTCACTATATGATGGTCTAGATTCACATGAGATGGTTAGTCTAGCTAGAGATGGTGAATGCGATGGGTTTTTAATAGATACTTTGACTAAAGATGGTAGAAATCTTTTTGATTTTCTTTCAGAGGATGAACTAAGAGACATGGTTTTTCAAGGAAAAAAACTCGGTATGAGTACGGCCCTGTCAGGGCATCTAAAGATAGAGAATCTTGATGAGTTGTCTCGCATCAATCCCGATATAGTTGGCGTACGTGGTGCAGCTTGCTCTAAAGGGAATAGGAACGATGGGGTACATTGGGAGGCGGTATCTAATTTTAAGCTCCAAATTCAGATGAGAGAAAGTGGAGAAATTAAGGTCCGCAATAACGGGCAATTTAACGATCCTGATAATGGACTAGATGGTGGATGGACGGTTATAGATGGTACAGGTCGGACCTGTGCAGGAATCCTTGCAGCCCTTGCTGATCACGTATCTAATAATAAAGAATCTTTTGTAGAAGTGATAATGCCGGATATACTAAATGTATATGACGTAATTATGTGGGCGGAAGAAGGTATGCACCAGGTTCTCACCCAACGCGAAGATGAAGAGGGCTTTACAAGAATCCTAATAAAGCCATAGATCAATTCGCAAACTTATAGACCGTTTTTTAAATCTTGTTTCTTGTCATTTATGTGTTCCACAGCGTTTTTAATTACATGTACTGAGGATTTAGCTCCAAACCATTAATCTACAGGTAACTTAAACTTACCGATTGCTGAGCTATTATCGGCGTGCTACCATTGATGATAGGTCTTGAGGGCATTGTAATTATGGATCAATTATCTGAGATTTTAGCACTCGTTAGAGATATCCTTATCATAGTAGGGATAACGTCTATGTTGGTTTTCTTGACACTTTCATTCAGGAAGATATATGGCATATTATCCTCTGTTAGATTAATGGTGAGTAGGGTAGAGGATGTGGCGGAGACTATATACAATTCTGGGTCAATCAGTGGTATTGGTAGGTTAGTGGGATTGATTCTGGGATTGAATAAAAAGAGAGGAGATCGTGATGGCTAACGACGGTGGAGGGAGTTCGTTTGTATCTGGATTTCTCTTAGGGGGTATAGTTGGTGCTGTAGTCGGGATTTTAATTGCTCCTAAGTCGGGTGCTGAAACTAGGGCTGAACTTGCAAATCACAGTGACTCCTTGCGTACCAGAGCTGGAGATGCGGCTGAAAACTTGAGGGAAAATGTAGGCCCCGCTGTAGAAGCGGTCAGGGAGCGAGTAGGACCAGTAGTTGATGAAATGGCGGAAAAAGTAGGCCCTGTAGCTGAAAGACTAGCCACTCAAATATCTAAGGCGTCTGATTCTTTAGTGGACAGATCGCCCACTGAAGAATCAGAGACTGAGAAATCCTGACACGGAATTTACGAGTGATTTATTACGTGAGCAAGTAGTTGTTCACATTTGATATTTTGGGTATGATCCGAAAATCTTGAACACGGATGCTTTGTCTCTAATAATTTTAAGAGCTTCTGAAACTTGTGAGTCTTTTCTATGACCTTCTAAGTCCACCAGGAATATGTATTTTCCTAGGCTTTCCCTGGTTGGTCTTGATTCTATCTTCGCAAGGTTGATCCCACGTTTTGCAAACTCCCCAAGTGTACTATGTAGTATTCCTGGAGTATCTTGATTAAACGAAAACCCGACAGAGGTCTTGTCTGAACCAGTCAAAGGGTGGTCTTCTGGGGATAAAACCACGAATCGAGTCAGGTTGTTAGGGTTGTCATTTATTTCATTTGACAATATTTTGGTGTCATAAATTTCACTAGCTCTTTTGGTAGAGATGGCAGCTGATTTAGTGGGGTTTTGCAGCATCTCTTCTACAGCCGCAGCTGTACTCATTGATGCTACAAGATTTGCTTTCGGAAAATGCTTTGCAAGGAATTTTCGGCATTGTGCTAGCGCTTGAGGGTGTGAATATACAATTTCTATATCTTTTTCATGTGTCTTTTTGCTCGAGACTAGGTAATTCTTTATCTGCAGTACAAGTTCGTGCCGAATTCGTAGCAAGGAATCGTGTATTAGTAAATCTAATGTCTCGTTGACGGGGCCTTCCTGACTGTTTTCTATAGGTAAGATTCCTTCATCTGTGATTCTGGACGTAACAGATTCGGCGACGGTTGAATTAGAAGAGAAAGGTATAAGCAGGGCTCCAGGGTCATATTTCAAAGAAGCCTGTTCAGTGTGTGTGCCAGCCGGGCCGAGAAATGCCAGCCTTTTCTTCATTAATGTTCTCCATTTCTCGCGGTAAGTGTATCCCTAACATCATCTTCAGTTTGAGGCGCTGTTACTACAATCACTTGATCACCTGATTCAATGAAAGTATTCTCATCGGGGATTACCATATTCCCGTCACGTTTAATAATAAGAGGTAAAAGCGTTCCATCTGGAAGAGTCAGTTCACTTATCTTTCTCTGGTCAATCCCAACGTTTCCAGGAATCCGTACAGACAACAGTGATGTACTACCTAGTTCCGAAAATGGCATCAAATGTCTCGTTTCTCTTGATGCAAGACCTTCTTGTATCTCTGAGACTAACAGATCAGCAATATTGACGACGACATCAATTCCCAGATCATCGAATAATTCTCGATTATCCTGATCATTTAGTATTGCTATTGTTTTTTCTACCTGGAAGTAATATTTTGCCAGCTGACAGGTTACTAAATTTACGTCATCTGATCTTGTTGTAGCGATTAATACATCTGCGCGATTTGTTCCGGCTTTGGAGAGTATGTTTTTATCAGTGCCATCTCCAAATACTGATACGGTGCCGAGATTATTACTAACAGAATCATATGCATCATTTTGCTTTTCTATTATGCCAATTTCATGGCCGCCAGAAATTAACCACTTTGCTAGAGGAATTCCTGTTCTACCTGCTCCAACTATGATGACATACATATAATGTTTACGTGCCTACTGAATCAACAATCATTTTGGTGATAATATTTTTCCCACTGATTGCTACGATATCTGATTGTAAGTACATTTCTTGCAAATCAATATTTTCGATGCGACATATTATTTTTTCTGGTCGTAATAACTTCTGGGCCAATTGGGCAGACAACGCGTTTTGAGTGTCAGATTCCGTAATAGCTATGAAGACGTCCGGTTCTGGGATCGATGGTTGTAACAAATCGTTTTGTAGAGACATCGTTGTTAGTAACGGGGTTATATGTCCGTCTTCCACCTTCCCGTCTGGCAATTTACCTAAAGCTTCTGAGGAAGAGTCGAGAATAAATATACCGTGACCTAATTCAGCTAACAGAGTTGCTACTGATATAGCTAATTCACTACACCCTATCATAAGTATGGTTAATGCGTCGGTATCAATTTTGCTAGTTGAGTTCATAAATTTCTTATAGTTATTTCAGTATTGTTTCAGAATTTTCAGTTTCGGACTGCCGGGATAGTTATTTGGTGGAGATAGGTTCACGCCATAAAATCACTTTGCAAGGTGAATGTTCAAGTACGTAAGAGGCTGTTTCCCCCATCGAAAAAGATCCGTACTGTTCGCTGTATGGGACACTGATAATCATAGCATCAACCATTCTATCTACTGCCTCATGTACTAAAGCAGGTCCCGCTTTACGTGATTGCAGCATTTCTGCATGTATTTTCCCATGAAATGACTTTGAGATTTCTTCAGATCGTTTTAATACTTGTTCTGCTTTCGCAGTTGCGGCCGAAATCTCGGCGTCTACTGGAAGACTTCGTTCTACTTCTATAACATACACAATGTACAATTGCCCATTTTGATGATCCAATAACTTGTATGCCAACTGTACGGCTTCGTCGTCGCACGACTCACCGGTTACTGATACAAGTACTGAATTGAGTTGGTTATTTTTCGATTTTCGAAAGGATACCAATAGCTATCTTTCTATCATTTTTCGTTAACACTTAAGCAGGTATTAAGATCAGTGGCCCTACACAATAAATTGACTCATGCAAAATAGAGTGTAGTTTTTATGAAGGTGTTAGAGATTCGATTTGTTCATCCCTTCCGGCCATTATAAGGATATCACCGTTCCTCAGGCGTTCATCGTTATCTGGGTTCAATGTGATGTCTTTTGCCCTTTTTACCGCTAGCACGGCTAGACCTTGTTTCCCTCTAGGTCCGGAGAATCCTAATTCCTTTAGTGTCTGATCCACCCATTCTTTAGGTACTTTCAGTCTACTAAATCCATAGTTTGGAGCCAGTTGGAGATATTCCTGAAGGTTAGGGTTGAATAGTGCGTGACCGATTCTAACTCCCATTTCTGATTCAGCTTGTATCACTTTGTCTACACCTATTCGTTCCAAGGTGTTTCCGTGTAGTTCATCATGGGCACGGGCTACTATGTATGGGAGATTCATTGTCTTTAGCAGCACACAGGACATGACACTGGCCACTAGATCCGTTCCCACCGCAACTACTGCCGCATCATAATCCGGGATTCCTAATTCCCTCAGTACAGTTTCGTTGGTTCCATTTCCAGTAACTGGATATGTGACCTGTCCCATAATGCTCTGAACTCGATCTTCGTCTGTGTCGATTGCGAGTACATCATGCCCAAGGTTGTATAGAGATCTTGCAACGCTTGAACCAAAACGACCTAGTCCGATAACTACTACCTGCCGTTTACGTCCGTTTTTCGCACCATTATTTTTAAGTGTAGGCTTTACCATATTTCCACCTCATCTGAGAGCTTGGGTTATGAGGATGAGTTTCTCTGTGAACATCTCAGCAACAGGAGTATACAGCAAAATAGAATGTTTGATCCACTAAAAGATATTTACCCAGCGGTTCCTTCCATGTCAAAGATTAGCCTATAACGGCTCTCTCCTGAGCGTACCTGTAAAGATCTCTTTCATTACTTTCTGCCATGTAAAGGCCAAGCATAAGAGGCCCGATACGTCCAAGATACATAGTCACGATTAGTATTATATGCCCCCATTTTGAAAGGTCTGATGTTAGACCTGTACTGAGTCCAACCGTGCCAGCTGCGGATACACTTTCAAACAGGAGATCAATAAATGCGAACTGATTTCCTGATGCGTTTTGGGAAAATGTAAGTATCAGTGCCACTAGGAAAACAAACATCGCAGCTATCGCTACCATAGATATAGCTCTTTGAACTTGAACTTGAGGAATTTCCCTACCAAACGCAGAGGCGTTCCTGCTGCCTCTGATAGTGGATAAGACTGCTACTAAGACCACTGCTACTGTATTGACTTTTATACCGCCCGCCACAGATGCTGATGCACCACCTACGAACATCATGGCTGCGAAGAAGAAATTGGTGTGCTGTTCAGTGTCAGCGTGACTGACGGTTGAGAATCCTGCTGTACGCCCACTGATCGATTCGAATACAGATACAATTATTTTATCCGATAAGTCTAAGTCTATGAGAGTATCATTGTTGTACTCTGAGAAAAAGAAAACCATTGTCCCCAGTGCTATCAATACAGAGGTTAATATCAGGACCAATTTTGTATTTAAAGTCAGTAGTGAAAATCTGCGGTGTTTAACTACGTCTACCATGACCCAGTAACTTATAGATCCTACCACTATCAGACTTGCCATTATTGCTAAGATTGTTTTGTCTTTTTGTACAGAGGCGAGACTAGTGCCTTCCGGCAATACTGTAAATCCAGCGCTGTTGAAACCTGATACAGCATGGAAGACCGATTGCCAGATTGCTTCTGGAAGTGAATACATAAGAGAAAATTTTGTTAAAAGGGCAATAAACCCTATGATTTGTATTGCAGTGGTTGCTAAGACTATTCCGACAGTTAATCTAACCAGTCCTCCCATTTTGTCTGTCCCCAGGCTATCTTTTACCAGGATGCGTTGAGATAAAGAGACCCTTTGACCGATAAGGACCATCAGAAAAGTAGCCAGGGTCATGAATCCTAAGCCTCCCGTAAACACGAGACTTAATATCACTATCTGTCCAGTTCGAGTCCAGTACGTGGCAGTATCTTGAGTTATTAACCCTGTAACCGTTGTTGCTGATGTGGCGGTAAAGAGGGAATCAACGAATGGTGCTAATCCAGTTCCATGGTGGGAGAATGGCATCATTAGCAGGATGGTACCGATGGTTATCATGCCTAGGAACACGTAACCTATGATCAGCGGGGACGCCAGGGCGCGCGACTGAGCGCGCTGGGCCTGCACAGTCAGCTTTACGGGGCTCATTTGCTCAGCGCGTGGGTGCCTTACTACCCTGTCTCCGGGCTTAGGTTTCCAAGAAGATGATTTAGGTATGTGTGTTTGGTCAGGCATTATATTAAATAAACTGGCTTAACTTTAGATCCCATTAAAAAGAAAACAATCATTCGAGAATATCCTAATACATAATTCGTTTCAGCACACCTATTGTAATAGATTTTATTCCTAAGATAATGCTGGAGATAATGCTGGTTTTATGTTAAAGAGGGGAATAATATTGTCAGTAAATACCGAATCGTGATCACTCTATCGGACAGAATTATTAAGTTGTAATAACACTTGACACTCGAGACTATCTGGTGTGTAATTGCATGCGGCGTACTCCGTGTCTGCAAGTCTTGCTGTGTGAAAATGGACAAATTTAGTCTATGGACGTGAAGTAACAGTTGCGTGCACGTAGAGGTCGGATAGCATGTAAATGACTAGTGAGAGACCAAAATGGGACGCCATTTTCAAATAGACAAAGAAACTAAAAGTAGGAAATTTTAAAAAGTGGAGAATAGGTGAAGGTGATGAATTTAACATTTAGTAGGAATGTTTTAACGTCTGTAGTTCTCATGGTTTCGCTGCTGGTTCTGTCTATGGTACTGAACCGTGGCGTGACTCATGCTTTGGACTCAAACTCAGATGTCGCTTTGGCGGCTAGCTCGTCCCAATACCTTTTGGGCGAGACTATAGTCTTCACAGGGGCTCTGTCTGTGGATGCTGACCAGGAGGTCACCATTTCAGGCATAACTCTCGCAAATACCACAGGTCCACAGGCTTTTACTGTGACCCTGCCTGGAGAGGAGACTGGTGGAACCTTCGTGGATTACTCCTCTTCGAGCATTTCAGGGGACCTTTTGGTAAAAGTAACCTACGACAATGTATCCGGTAGTGCGGGCGATGGCACGTTGCCAAGCACGCTGGCAGGAACTCTTCCTGGATCTCTTAGTGAGGAAGTAACTGTCACTGGTGGATCAGGGGGAGGCACGATTGATTACGTCGTACAGTGGACTCCTGATGTTTTACTAGATCCGATTCCGGATTTGACGTTGATACCAAACACCGACACCTACTTTACGATTCCAACACTTGCTCCTCCGTCTGATGCCGTCGGGACAAAGATGCCTTCTACGGATGCGGCTTGGAGTACTAATTCAGGTGCTGTACCGACAGCTGGTGAGGTAGCAGGTACTGCCTTGCCTTCCTCTGACTCAGCGGTTGCAGTTCCTACCATAGAACTGTCTACAAATGCTCCTGATGCCGTTGATGCTTTACCTGCGTCTACTGCCTACATGGGCACTGGTGCGACTTCATCGCTCGGTTTCGCTATACCTACTTTGTCTGCCGCTACTTCTACTGCGGCTAGTTTCCCTGAAGGAACTGACTCATTTGCAATACCTGCGCCTACGGTAGCTACTTCTAGCATTACGTCGTTTGGTTCAGGTGCTGATGAGCAATTCGTAGTTCCCGCTACTGATGGGACCACTTCTACGGCTCAGGTCGTTAAAGGAATGGCTCATGACGGTGATGACTTTTGGTTTATCGTAGCGGGTGTAAGTAATGACTCTCTCTTGAAGGTAAGCGGAAGTGATTACACATTAAGTTCAAGTACCACGCTTCCTAGTACTGGTTTTGATGGTGTTGCAGCTGTTGGTTCGTCTATTTTTGTTCTGGAGAACCAAAACAGGTGTTGGGACGAGATTGAGACAGATAACTGTCAGTACCAGTCAAGGATATTTAAAATAGCCAGCTCTGGAGACTTGCCGTCTAATGGAAATGATTCATCTTGGACTGCAGGGTCCAGTAATAAAGTTACGGCTCTAATCCACGCGGGACAGGACTGGGATCAATTTGCTGGTCTAACCGTTGGTGGGTCTGGTGACCTGTGGACGGTTGATGAGTTTGGTAATAGGTTCCGCAACATCTCAGCTAGTGGTATTGAGCTAGATGATAATGAAGGTGAGTGGACGCAGGCAAAGGCTATAGCGTTTGCCTCTAACCTTATATACACGGCGGATGGATCTGACGTAACTCAGTGGACCGATGCTGGTTCGAAGATTCAGACCGTTGATGTCGGTAAGAGCGCGATTAAGTCCCTGACTTTCGATGGCGACACAATGTATTTCACGAGTAACGCGGATGGTAAGGTGTATGCCACGTTCGTTGGCGCTTCAGTCGATTCTCCCGTCAGTTCTAAGGGAATTGCTTTCTCTACGGTAGCGAGCACGGAATCCCTTTGGATGCTCGTTGATGGGTCTCCTAAGGACTACATTCTGAAGGTTGATCCTTCAGATGGAAGTCTGGTAACTAACTTCTCTGATGACGGCTGGGCGCAGGCGCCTAGTGCCGACACTGAGGGTATAGAATACTTCGATGGATACCTATATATAATTGCCAATGAAGGTAGCGGTTGTTGTGACCAATCCAGGCAGTTATACAAGGTTAATGCTACGACAGGTGCGGTTGAATCAAATTACCCCAAGAACCTTACTGACACTGCGTCGGTCTGGGATGACTTGGGTGATATAACCAATGACGGTACAAACTTAGTCGTTTGGACGAAGACTAACTTCAACGACGTATACAAGATCTCTACGACTGGTGAGCAGGTTAGTCAGAATTGGGTGAATGGTCCCAGTTGGCAAGGTTCCAAGGGTATCGCTTATCACCCTGTTCAGAAGACTTACTACGCGGTTAACGGTACGGAGTTATCAAAACTAGATACGACATTTAATCAGACTGGAACTGCGAACCTTGCTGCGGCTAGTGGTGGCACGGCCATGAGCGACATACAGGGTATGACGTTTAGTGATTCCAGCCCATACAATGACCTCTGGCTTGTTTCTGGAACCAGAGTGTATCACTCCTTTATTTCTGCATCGGTTACGACGCAGCCTAGGGGTATTGCCTGGAGTTCCTCGGATGCAACGGGGTTAGGTGGCAACGAGTCCGTATGGGTTCTAGTTGATGCTGAGCCTTTCGATCAGATTCTAAGGGTTAATACTGCAGACGGTTCGCTTAATACCAGCTTCGACAGCGACGGCATCGCGGACGCACCTAGCGGCGGTACGGAAGGTCTTGCGTTTGTGTCAGAGGGTAACGATAATTTCCTGTACATAATCGCAAATGATGAGTCCGGGGATGCTTGGAATAAGAGGAAAAACCTCTATAAATACAATGTAAAGACCAATGTGGTTGCGAGTACTACAGACCTTGAGAGTAGTGCGCAGATATGGGATGACGTGGGTGGCATAACTTACGATGGAGAAAATCTCATAATTTCTGCTAAGACTAACAGCAATGTTTGGAAGGTTAACCCTTCCAATGGTGAACGGGTCGCTGAAGGTTGGCCTTGCTGTTCAATGACATTTGGTCTCAAGGCGTTGGCTTATCACGAGGCCAGGACTACTTTGTACGGAGCTAGCGGTAGCTCTTTGATGGCATTGAGTTCGGACCTTAACTCCTTCGAGAGTGACCAAACTATTACTCTTGGTGGTAGTACTATGAGTGGTAACGTTCACGGAATGACTTTTGGTCAGGACGTCCTCTACATTGCTCGTACGCAGAGCAACGCTGGTTACATTACCGCCAGTGCTTTCGCGTCGTCGATTACCACGAAGCCTCAAGGAATGGCTATATCGCCTTCCTCGGCTTTCTACCAGGGTACAAATGTAGGAGCAGCCCTTTGGGTATTAGTTGACGGTGCTCCTAAGGACAGGGTTATAAAGGTTAGTATTTCTGGTTACTCCCCAGATACTAACTTTGGAAGTGATGACACTAAGAACGGTTCGGCTGAATTGCCGAGTAGTACTATTACTGGAATCACGTTCCTTGATAATGCCCTATGGGCAATTGGAACTTCCGGGTACGATAACAAGCTGTGGAAATTAAACCCTGTAACGGGTGCGGAATTAAATGCATATAACCTTTGCGGTGGCATGCATGGTCCTCATATGGGTGGCGGTGGCGGTGGCGGAATGCAGATGTGTGATACGCCTGGGGGCCTTGCAAATAACGGGACGCAGCTAATAGCTTCGTCCTCACAGATGGAGAGGTTCTGGTACATAAATACTGATGGTAATGTCGACCGGGAGAGCATGGACCAGTACGCTCTGGGAGGTGCTGACGCTGTTGACTTCATACAGGGAGACAATACTTATTGGACAGCAAAAGAAGGTGATGTCCAGCTTTGGATCAACCCGTTCGGTCAAGAGATTTGGCCTGCTAAGGCTTACACTCTGACGGGAGGCGTTCAAAACGTTCAGGGTATGGCTATACATCCTGATACCAGCGTTATATACATGGGGTGGAATGACGGGACTGATGGATACATATCGACAGCTGTTCCTCCGTCACCGATAACTAACACGCCTGTAGACTTAGCGTACAACTTTGACGATGGTGAGTTGTACATCCTGGTTGATGGTAATGGTGGTGACGCTGTTGTAGCTGTTAATCCGTCTACTGGTGCTATTATTACCGCTGACGGTGAAGAGAAATACTACGTTATAAATAGTGAGGAAGGATCTGCTGTTGCCTACCACGATGGCAGGGTATACATCGTAGCGGAAGAGCGCGGTTTCATGGGTCCGCCCCCTCAGGAAGTAACTGTACTTAATGCCAGTGACTTCTCTCTGGCTGACAATTCCGGATTCCAGATAGGGACCGATATGGGTGGTGTTCCAGGGTTGACGAGTAATGGAGACGACCTTGTTGCAACCAGCCAGCACGGTGGTCCAAGAATAGACAACTATAACCAGAATAATGGTAATAGGACTAACGAACTGTACTTATTCAATCCTGGTCAGCCAGGTTGGATGGAGGAAGGCTTTAGCGACATAGCTTACTCTACGTCTACACCTCAGTACTTCCTTTCCAAGTATGGGACAATCTACCGTTCAGACGAGGATGGTCAGATTATAGACAATTGGGATATACAGGATCCGGGCAGCAATGCACTGGGTGATATATCCGGTATCGACTTTGTGGGTAATAACCTTTACGTAGCAGATGCTACGACTAAGAAGGTATACAAAGCTCTTGTTCCGTTGCCGACTATTACCATAACTAACACACCTAGAGCAATGGCACTTGACGGCAACACAATGTGGGTAGCTGTTGATGCCAGCCCTGTAGACAAGATACTCAAGATGAGTGTCTCTACTACTACTGCGACGGTGATAGCCTCCTTTGACTCGCCTAATAGCGAGACTTACGGTTTGGCTATACAGGATGGCATACTGTGGGTGCTTGACAATGGTAACCAGTCTATAGAAATGCCTGGTGGTGGTGTCATGCAAATGCAGATTCCTGTGTTGTACCAGTTAGACAAGGACAGCGGTACAGTGAATTCCCGGAATCCTCTTGTAATTAGGTGGGACGACCACATGCCTGCCGAGATATTCACGGGATTACTCGGTGGTTTAGCGAGTGATGGGACTAACCTGTGGGCAGGATCTGATGGGGATCCCGACAGAGGCATGGAAGGCTTCCTGTACAGGATAAATCCTTACAATTACGATATGGTAGAAATTTTTGGAAAGATGATAGCTGGAGCTGTTGTAGAGGAAGTTAACCAGTTTGAAGGTTCACTAACCAGGCTCAATGCGATTAATTCTGTAGATATTGCGCCTGACAGCGACTTTGATAACGACCGCAGGCTAATTATCGCTGGTGCTTCAAACTACGGGAACTTAAACGATAGGATTACACGGCTTGACTTAACGAACGGTTTTGATTCTGTCGCGACAGACCAGTATCAGATTACTGGAGCGGACATCGTTGGTACCGCGATTTCTGGTACAACCATGTTCTTGTTGGATGCTGCTACTAACTCAGTCTTAGGTACGTCGTTACCTGAGAACACTGGTGTTGAGATGACCATAGTGGGTAATTACACTACGGCATTCTCAGCGGATCAGGGTGGTAGTACGTACACTAGTAGTGCGTCTTATGCGGTTGCACGCAACACAAACGTTGCCATACAGCTGACGTCGCCGACCCAGAACTTCGTGGCTACTACGCCCAACACTACGATTGCTGGTAAGGTTTCTGACCCGGCCGTCACTTCGGTTAGTGTTGGTATCCAGTTGCCGTTTACAGAGTTCTTAAATGACGATGTTGATGACGCATCAGCGTCAAATGCTTTGTGGACTGGAGCAGTTTCGCATGGCGATGGTTCAGTTTCATGGCATATAGATGACACAGGAAGCTGTCCTGATTGTGGAGACTCTGCGTGGCGGTTCGGTAAAGCTGGCGACACTTCCTTTAACCAGGAAGGATCCAGAGTTGCTGGAACGTTGACCAGTAAAGAGGTATACCCGATAGCGATGGGTTCCCAGCTGGGATTCTCAGTTGCATGGGATACAGAGTTCCCGCCTGACATGGACAGGAAGTTTATCCAGGTCGCGTCTGTGACCTCTGACTTACAGGGGAATGACGTTGTTGGTCAGTTCCAGACCATAGGTCAGATAGTCCAGTTCGTTGATCCGTTCTGGATGCCTTTCCCAGATAACGAGCATCCAGACCTGTTCCAGTGGGTTGAGGCACCGCCTCTCCCGTTCGCTCCGGGCGAGCAGCATGATGTTGGAATCGACTTGTCTCCTCTGGCAGGCAAGAGAGTCAAGGTGAGGTTCGCCTTTGATTCCAATGATGAGTGGGCGAATGAAGGTGCAGGTTTGTACATAGATAACATAACCCTGAGTGGTTCAGGAACTAAGACTATAACAGTTCCTACAACCGCTCTCGCTACTCCAGTAGTGGCTAACGTTAATGGCACGAGTACAACTCTGTACAGAGAGTTTAGCTACCCATTCCCGTTGGCTGAGGGTGAGAACACGGTGGTCGCCACTGCTGTTCAGAGCTACAGTCCTAACTTGAGCGGCTCAGCTCAGGCACAGGGATTCGTTGATACTATAGCTCCGGTTATTACGCTTTCTAACGTACCTAGTAATACCAACCAGGTTATACAGACGTTGCAAGGTACATTGAAGGAACCTACCATCAATGCACCGGGTGCTTTAATGGAGATCACTCATAACTTAACTACTCCTGCGGGAGCGACGAGTTCTGTGGTGATTGGTAAGGTGACTTCAGAAGGTGCATTCTCCTTCGGTGTCAGTTTGCAGGAAGGTACTAACACGTTCGTAGCAAGGGCTACTGACGGTGGTGGCTTGTCGGCGAGTACGACACTAACGTCTATAGCAGACCTAACTGCGCCGACGGCATCAGTTGCTGTAGTTACCGTTACAAGTGCGGGTGAGGCTGTTGTTGGTGACCAGTACTTCATAGTGGTCTCGGCTACAGATCCTCTGTCAGGCGTAGAGTCTGCGACACTTGAAATAGAAGGTACTAATGGAATTCCGCTGGATACAGTGGGTGACACGCCTGACATCTTGTTGGAGATGCATGGACTGTCTGAGGTAGATGGTAAAGTTACAAGTCACGTAGGTTTAGCTACAGTCTCAGAAGGTACGCCGGTAGGTTTAAACTCTATTAGTGTATCGGTAAGGGACATGGCTGGTAACGAAGCGCCGGTAGAGGGCTCGTTTGATGTTGTGTCTGCCAGGACTAACAGGAACTACTTCCTGTTCCCGGGTAATAACTTCATGGGCTTGGCTCTGATACCGGATGACGATGACGCTTCAACTACTGACGATGCCAGTCTTGACAGACTAATGAGTCAGGATGTGACCAGTCAGGTTAGCGAAGCGCTAGGTACCAAATTGTCAGGTACCGTGGAACTAGGAGATGTTATAGAGAGTACTTCTGCCTATAACAAGGCGGGTAACTTCATAGTACATACTCCAGGTGATGGTGCTGCAGACACTCTGACTGAACTTAAGCCGTTCCAGGGAATGATAATCAACGCTAAGACTGCGTACGTGGCTGACGATTCTAGTTCAACTGAAGTGTTTAAGCAGGTCTCAGTTGCGGGCTTCACTGCTAAGCAGTCTGTTCCAATCAAGTTTAATATCCAGGGTGTGTTCTTTAGGCAGGGTGAAGTGCCTCCAGAGCAGGAACTCAGGGTTGGATACAACCTAGTAGCTCCGCACATTCTGATAGACACTAGTTTTGATTCGGTCTTCAGGGGTGCTTTGATACCTTACGAATTAGCGGTTTCAGCTCTCACGTTTGAGCGTAGAGTAGATGCCTCTATAACTGACGATATCAATGCGTCAATCTTTGAGACCTTCCAGTCGAAGTCGCTTGGTGGAATCCTTAGCCCGGTCCGTTCATACTGGACGTTCATAGTTGATGATCCTAATAACGTCTTAGTAAACAGCTTGGGTGACCAGCTAGGACCAACGATAACTCCGTAAGGGCAAATTAATAGAATTGCTAACTGCCCTGAAAGAGCAAATGACATGGAATTGTATGAGGCGGGTTCTTTCCCACGTGGGTGGGACCCGCCTTACGTCGGAGGCTCTTCATGGGGAGATAGGCTCATGGTTCGAAGCAGAGAGGCTTTCTCTAGTGAATAGTTATAGAAATAATAAGGTGAACTGGTGTTAGGTAGACTGTTACCTGGTATCGTACTAGTAGCAATTGCTGCGGTAGCTGTGGCTTTTTGGGAGCAGCAGTCAGGTAGTGTTGATGTTAGTGCGGCACCCGTTCAGACTCACATATTTTACGGTAGGGCAGAGACTGCTGGCGGTGTTGTAGTTCCGTCAGGTAAGTCTGTGGAAGCGCGTGTAAATAATATTCATTTCGGACAGTCTGTAGATAGTATTACTGGGCTAGGTACTCAAAATACCACAACACATGATGAAACGGAATCCCGGTACAATTACGGTGTTAGCAAAGCTTTCCATGTATGTGGAGATGATACTGCTACTACTCCAGTGGAAGGTGCAGTAGCTAATGCGGCAATCACTTTCTATGTCGATGGTATTCAAGCTCAGGTAAAAATTGGTAGTGGAGGAACACTGACTGATAGTATTTCATTTTCTCCTGGTTCAGCTAATGGTAACAGTCCAGTTTATCTTGTAATTCCTTCATTGGATGCTGCAAAGGCGGCATCAGCAACTGCTTCAACCGATGCGTGTGAAGCAGCTAAGGCTCCAGCTGTACCAACTGCTACACCGGCTCCAGTTGTAATTATGGCCCCACCGCCTACCGCAGTACCGTCTCTTGGTGGTGGAAGTATATTGATTTTGGCGCCGTCTGCTGAAGATGAAGCGGCGACTATTCTTTCTGAGGGTTCTGATGCAGCGGAGGGACTTTCTAGTCTAATTGAGCAGGATTCTGAAGTAGCTGCTTCAGCGATTACCTTGGCATATGCTGACGACCCAGATGCTGCGACTGATGCCTTGGTTTCTTTGACTGCACTGAGTGTAGAAAATGGAGCCGCCCTATTTACCTCTATGGTTGAAGCTGATTTGGAAGCATCGGTATCTATCATTACTTCGGTCGTCGATACAGATGTGGCTGCAGCTGGCGGAATTATAGCTGCTATGGATGTCGAATCGAGTTCCATATTGTTTATTGAGGTTGCTATCGATGGCGTTGCAACTGCTTCTGAGTTGTTGATAGGTGCTGCAGGAGCTGATGTAGCTGTTGCAGGACTTTTGGTTGTAGAATCGGCCAAGTCAAATCTAGACGTAGTTGCTAAGGCTATGGTGACGGGTGCCGTTAATAACGCAAGAGCAATTGGAGAAACTCTGGTTGAGGCTGGTAAGAGTGATGTAGATACTACTGTTAGTATATTCTTGCAGGCTGCTTCAGAAGACGCTTCCACGACAGGTCTCATACTAATAGAGGCAGGTGGTGCTGATTCGTCAGTGGCGGGCCAGATTCTAGTTTCTTCTACGGCTTCAGATTTATCACTCGCTGGTAATATAGCAGTTCAGGCAGCTAAGGCAGATCCTAAAGCTACTGGATCTATCTTTGCTATAGCCGCCGTTCTTAACCCTTCTACTACAGGGTCTCTGTTGGTAACAGGAGGGAATGAGGATTCCGTTTCTATAGGTAACACGTTGGCCGAAGCTGCCAATGCTGATCCTGTCAGTATTGGATCAGCGTTAGCTAGTGCAGCTGATACGAACGATACTGTTATGGGGACTGTATTAATTTCTGCTGTGAGTCGTAATGCATCTGCGATAGGAGATGCTGTAGGTAATGCAGCTGGTAGTAAACCTGATGCTATTGGATCGGCTTTGGCATCTGGTCCAGCTAAAGATAAGCAGGCACTTAGTCTGTTAGGGAATGTTATGCCGGTAGATCCTTGGATGCCTGAGACTGCACCTTCTGTAGGACCTTCTCCTTCTGGTGATGGTGTCTGGGGAGATGTTGGAGGATCTACTGATTCAGATACATTGTCAGATGTGCTCGTAAGGTTCGATACTGGTTTTGATACATCAGCCACTGCTGTGACTATTAACAAAGTGCCTTCTGCTCCAAAGCCTTTGTCAGGGCGGGTTGTAGACAGGTATATAAATATCGCTCCGGATAATTTCGAATCGTCTGATGTAGCGGCAGCTCATGTCACTATGAAAGTGTCTAAGAGTTGGCTTTCGAACAATAACATCCATGAGTGGTCGATACAATTTAACAGGTATGATGAAGAGACAGGCAATTGGCAGACTGCTTCTGCTAAGAGAATAGGTGACGTTGCAGGAGACCCAGCCAATACATATTTTAGTATAGGAATATCAGGATTTTCGACTTGGGCAGTGTCGGGTAGTACGGAAGCTCCCTCCTTACAATTCAGGGTTGGGAATTTCAATATACCGGACAACAATGTTCGTGAGGGAGAGGCGGTTAAGGTTGAAGCTGACGTTACCAACCTTAATTCAGGAATAGCGGTTTATGAGGCTATACTGTGGTTGGATTCTCAGGTTCATTCAACCAGTGCAGTTAAACTTGATCCAGGTCAGACGCTTCCAATATCTTTTTCGATTACACCAAAGCAGGGAGAGTATTCGGTCCGTATTGATAGGCATTTAGGTACCTTTACAGTTCAGTCTAGGCCGCTTCCAACAGCTACGCCTCGACCGGTTGCAGTAGTAGTGGCAACAGCTACACCCACGCCGGTACCAGCTACTCCTACACCCACGCCGGTACCAGCTACCCCGACGCCTAGACCTGTGCAGCCTACAGCTACGCCGGTAGCTCCTACGCCCACACCCGTTCCCCAGCCGCAGCCAGAAGTAGTTGCAGTGTCGATTCCAACGGCTACACCTACGTCTGTACCTCCAACGGCTACACCAATGCCTACTGCTACCTCAGTGCCACCGACGTCCACGCCTGTGCCGCCCACACCTGCTCCTGAGGTAGAAATTGAACCAGAAGAAGCGGAACCTGCAGGTGGAATTTCACCGATTCTTATAATCATTTTGGTGGTTATAGTAATTGCTGGAGTAGGAGCGGTAATATACTTCCGAGGGAAAGGTCCTTCCGGGCCAGCCGGAGGAGGGGTTTCATCAGGATCGTCGTCAGATGAAAGAGGCTCTGAGTCTTCCGAAGTAACTAAAGAGGATTCAGGTCAAGGTTCATAACGTAACTAAAATTGACACGGAGTTTCTCATGCGCTGCTGCTAGTGTAGTTATGTGCCCATCCCCTAATGTGTAGGTCCCCGCACTTGTAAGTACAGATTAGTCGAAACAAAGTAACTGTTATTGGTATTAGTTTCAGAATCTTCCATGAATTCCGAAATACGAAATCAAGTAGAAGTTATACATGAGTCCTGTCCGCGAGCAGTGATATTTTCAACTGGTGGTGGATCTAAGGCTCTAAACTGGTTGCTTTCGGTGCCTGGTGCATCCCAGTCTATAATTGATATTCAGGTGCCATATTCAGAAAAATCAATCGTAGAGTTACTTGGTAATGTTCCTACTAGTTTCGCATCCGGTGACACTTCTATACAACTTGCGGAGGTAGCCTATTCAAAGGCGTCAAGACTTAGTGATGGAGTGCCTGTTGTAGGAATTGGAAGCACCTCATCCATATCTACTAATCGAGACAAAAAAGGAACACATAGTTGTTTTATTTCTGTAAGATCCAATAAAGATATAGTGACTTATAGCATACAGTTTATTAAGGGAGTTAGGGATCGTGATGCTGAGGACGAGATATGTAGCAAGTTACTTATTCGTGCCTTATCAGACCACTGTAAGATCAATTTTGATATCAAAATTGATCTTGATCCAAGGGAAGAGATAGACATAACTTTTTCTCCTCTAGATGATGAAGTTATTAGTGTTATAGAAGGTCGTGTGCCGGCAATAACTATGTCTAGGAACGGCGAAATACTGAGTGGGGTTCCAGATTCAGTAGGGATTTTGGCGGGATCTTTTAACCCTCTCCATAAAGGACACAAAGATCTATTGCTCACAGCGTCGAAATTGTTGGGTGGAGACGTTTGTTACGAAATTTCCTGTACCAACGTGGATAAACCTCCTATGGGTAGGTATGAAATAAGGAAAAGGATGAAGCAATTCATTGGAAATGGTAATCTTATACTGTCTAACACACCAGTTTTTTATAAGAAAGCGCAGTTGTTCCCAGGACGCACATTTATCATAGGATGGGATACTGCAAAACGTTTGATGAGTCCTAAATATTACGATGGAGATAGTTCTGTAATGGTTAAGGCTTTGTCAGAAATTTCTAAACAGAGATGTAGTTTTTTGGTAGCGGGTAGAAATGATGGAGACCAATTTCGTACTCTTAAAGATATTGATGTGCCGAGTGAATTTTCAGATATGTTAACTGCCATACCCGAATCTGAATTTCGTTCAGATTTGTCATCAACAAATATTAGAACCGTTAACGAAAAATGTGAAAGGTAGAACTTAAAATTGGCATTCAAGGACCTTAGAGAATACATAGCATTACTTGAAGAAAAAAAAGATTTGAGGCGAATCACAGTTCCTGTGAGCTCTGACCTTGAGATTTCTCAAATAGCTGATCGGGTTGTTAAATCTGATGGTCCCGCATTGTTGTTTGAGAATGTGGAAGGTTATGACATGCCACTGGTCATCAATTTGTTTGGATCGCGTAGAAGAATTGAATGGGCTTTAGGTGTTAACGATTTGGAAGACCTTGGTGATAAGGTACGGAAATTGTTAGGTCTCTTGGATGGTCCTCCTCCAGGATTGGTAGATAAGGTAAAAACCATCGGGCAGCTTATGGGTATAAATAAAGCACAGCCTAAGATAGTATCTAAGGCTCCTTGCCAAGAAGAGGTTTTTATAGGTGAAGCTGTAGATTTAGGTACTATTCCGGCATTAAAATGTTGGCCTAATGATGCCGGGTGCTTCATTACCCTGCCGCTAGTAATTAGTCGTGATCCAGAGACGGGTCGCCGAAATGTCGGGACTTATCGGATGCAGGTTTACGATTCTAGAACAACGGGTATGCATTGGCAAACTCACAAAGTAGGTGCACGACATTTTAGATCGGGTGAGGAAAAAAACCTAGATCGATTAGATGTTGCTGTAGCACTTGGTGGTGATCCAGTCACTGTGTGGGCAGGGTCTCTTCCAGTTCCACCAGACATGGATGAGATTGTAGTTTCAGGAATTATAAGAGGTGAATCTGTACATATGGTGAGGTGTAAGACTGTAGATTTAGAAGTTCCTGCTCATTCGGAAATCGTTCTGGAGGGTTACGTTATTCCGGGGGAGGTACAAACCGAAGGTCCTTTTGGAGATCACACAGGATACTATTCACCGGCAGCTGATTACCCAGTATTTCATGTCACCGCCCTTACTCGAAGAAAGGATCCTATATATCCTTCAATAGTGGTAGGGAGACCACCTAGCGAAGACTTTTTTATGGGCAAGGCAAGTGAACGACTTATGTTACCTGCTTTGCAATTGACTTTGCCAGAGATAATTGATGTAAATATGCCATCTGAGGGAGTATTTCATAACTTACTTTTAGTTTCTATAAAGAAAGAATATCCTGGCCATGCCAGGAAGGTGATGTCGGCTCTTTGGGGACTGGGGTTAGTGATGCTTGCTAAGGCAATTATAGTTTTAGATCATGATGTCGATGTTCAAAATCTTTCTGAAGTTGCTTGGAGAGTTACAGCAAATATTGATCCAGCCAGCGATATTGTTATATCCGAAGGACCTGTAGATGATCTAGATCATGCATCAAAAAATTATGGATATGGAAGTAAGATGGGGTTAGATGCAACTTCCAAGGGTAAATTGGATGGCAGGGATAGAGAATGGCCTGATGATATTACTATGGATAATCAAATAATAAATCTTGTGGAAAAGCGGTGGGAGGAATATGGGATTTGAATTTCATATTTTTAACTCTTTGCAGTGATGCATAAAGCGCTGCTTGTTCTTGATTCCATTAAATTTCAAGAAACTGTATTCGCTTTGCCATTTGCCTTCACAGGTATGATTCTTGCTGCAGATGGGTTGCCAACACTCTCCCAGTTGATTTGGATAACTTTGGCTATGGTAACTGCAAGATCTTTGGGTATGTCTTCGAACAGAATTATAGATAGGCACATTGATGCAAGGAATCCTAGAACATTAAACCGGCATCTTCCTAAAGGCGTCCTGCGTGTTTTTGATATGAAAGTTCTGTGTATTGTTTCGTGTATTATTTTTTTTGTGTCGGCTGCTATGCTTAATACGCTTGCTCTTATTCTAGCGCCACTTGCTGCATGTTTTCTTGTTATATATCCGTACACGAAGCGTTTTACATGGACTTCAAACCTATTATTAGGGGGTGTATTAGCTATAGCTCCTTCAGCTGCTTGGATTGGTGTCACGGGAGGATTGTCGTGGGAACCCGTATTGTTATCGGTAGCGGTAGCTTTCTGGGCAGGGAGTTTTGACATACTCTATCATGTCCAAGATTATCGGTATTATGTAGATAATGGACTATATTCGGTCGCTCAACGATTTGGAGTAGTATTTGCATTTAGGTTAGCACAAGTTTTCGATGTGCTAGCGGTGTTGAGTCTTCTAGGTGTTGGAATGTGGTTGAGCCTTTCATACCCATTCTATATAGGAAATTTAGTCGTAGTCTTTCTTATGGCTTACAAATATGTCTTGGTATCACCTAGAGATTTTTCTAATATGAAAATGGCATTTTTTCGTGTAAATGCTTTAATTTCAACTGTAGTATTTCTATCTACAGTGGCATCACTGTTGGTTGCCAAGATAGAATGGTAGGATAAGTAGTAACGGAGTGTTTGGTATGGGGAATAAACCTGTAGTTGTTGGTATATCTGGTGCGAGTGGTTCGATGATGGCATCCGCTACTATAGATTGTATGTTATCTAACGGTATACCAGTTGCCGCAACTGCTTCATCTGCGGCTAGGATGGTATGGAAGGACGAGATGGATGAATCTTTTGGAGAGTCTCTGGAGAGGTGGGATGACAGTGGTATATTCAGTTATTATGCTGTAGGAGATTTGGCTGCCCCAATATCTTCAGGGACATTTGTTACCAGAGGGATGGTAGTTGTGCCTTGTAGCATGGGTACAGTAGCGGCAATAGATCAGGGTCTAGCAGATAATTTAATAAGAAGAGTAGCTGACGTATGTATTAAGGAGAAAAGACGTCTTGTATTGGTGCCGCGTGAAACACCTTTGAATGCTATACATCTAGAAAACTTGGCTTCTCTGGCGCGTTTAGGGGTTACAGTTCTGCCACCACATCCGGCATTTTATCTCAATCCATCTTCTATCAATGATGTGGTGGAATTTGTGGTCCAACGTATATTGCTAGCGCTCGAGTTAATAGATGAATTACCTGGTAAGCTTACGTATAGTGGTCACAGTAGTTAGAGTCTTGTCTACAAGGATTTAGAACTTTATTAGCGTGGATTATGATAGCTGCAATAGATGCAATTAATGCTATAAATGATATTAGGGGAGAAGCTGTAGTAGTTACCACTATGACTCCCGCTAGGTATTGGAAGCATGTTACCACTAGGCCTGAATTAGATTTGCCGGTGTATGGGGGCATGGGTAAAGCTTCATCACTGGCTTTAGGACTGTCGATAGCTAGACCAGACAAAAAAGTAATTGTTCTTGACGGAGACGGATCACTTCTGATGAATTTGGGTTCCCTTGTTACCATCGGTAATCAGGTACCACCAAATCTACTACACATAGTATTTGAGGATGGGGTATATTTCACTACGGGAGGACAAACTTTACCGGGTTCTGGGGTTGTTGACTTTGTAACGATTGCGAAAGCAGCAGGCATAGCTAGCAGTATAGGCTTTAATGACTTGGAAGATTTTTCAGCAGAACTCCCAGTTCTAATTCGAAATTCGGTCTCTACTTTCGTGAATTTGAAGATATATCATTACGATGATGCACCAGGGTTAGATATGCAGAGCACGAGTGATGCAGTAATGAGACTCAGAAAAATTTTAATGGCATAATTTTTATAGCAGTAAGATTTTCCAAGCTGGTAATAGATAATTAAGAATCTATCTGTTAACCTTTCCTAAGTGTCTAGTATGAAGTTGGAGACTTTGATGTATGACTTTCACACACATACTTTTCTGAGTGACGGAGTTCTTTCACCAATAGAACTTATAAGGCGTGCTTTAACTATTGGTTATAAAGTTATGGCAATCACAGATCACGTGGGTCCGGGCAACTTAGAATTTATTCTGAATTCTCTCAAGAAAGAGTGTGAAGCAGCCAGCCGACGGTGGGATATATTGGCTTTGCCTGGTGTTGAAATTACCCATTGTCCTATTGCTGATATAGATATGATTGCAGGAGAGGCTAAGGCTATGGGTGCTCAGGTTGTTAACGTTCATGGTGAGACAATCATGGAACCAGTTGAAAATGGTACTAATATGGCAGCGGTAAGTTCTACTAACGTGGATATCTTGGCTCATCCTGGTCTCATAACACCAGAGGAAGCTTCTGTAGCAGCAAAGAACGGAGTTTTTCTAGAAGTGTCTGGTAGAAAAGGACATGGGCTTGCTAATGGCCATGTCGTGGACATAGCTCGTAAAGTTGGAGCGAAACTCGTATTAGACTCTGACGCACATGAGCCAGAAGATTTAATGTCGCGTGAATATGCGATAAAGGTTGCCCTCGGGGCAGGGATTGATAAGGATCATGCTCACTCCCTGGTAGATTCAGGTCCCAGTGATCTGTTATCAAAATTTGGTGTGAATACTAATACATAAAGTGTGTCGATAGATATATTCATGATGTTGATGGGCGGATATAATCTTTTGACACGGATATGATTTTCGTCTTTTTCTAAAGCCTACTAAAACCTTGACTGGTACCTATTGTATCTCATATAATGGCTACCGCTCGAAGTCTGTTTGACACATGATATTTCTAGTTAATAGTTGATGATAATAGGGATCCCCTTGTATTCACAAGGTTCCCTGTGCCTTTTAAAGTGCACTTTAACAACCGAATCCTGCGCGAATGAATTAAAGAATGAATTCCGAGTAACGAATGAATAAACGATCCTTAATGTGGGTCAAGTTATTAAGGGTTTACGGTGGATGCCTTGGGGCCAATGGCTGAAGAAGGGCGTGGCAAGACTACGAAATGCCTCGGTGCCGGCTGTCTGGCAAGCTTAACCGGGGATGCCCGAATGGGGAAACCCGTCCTAGGTCATACTAGGACATCCCGACTTAGGTCGGGAAGGTAAGTAGGAGAACTGAAACATCTAAGTATCTTGAGGAAAATAAATCAACCGAGATTCCCCTAGTAGTGGCGAACGAACGGGGAATAGCCTAAACCGTAGCTGCTTAACGGACTGAGGTCCTATGCAGTTTCGGTGTTGTAACACTCGCCTACCCCGGCCTCAGTACGGGGAAAGAAGTAAAAAACCATCTCTCTAGCTGAATGAGTCTGGAAAGGACAACCATAGAAGGTGATAGTCCTGTAAGCGAAAGGGAGATGGCTTCTGGTGTGTTGTTGAGTACCACGGGACACGAGAAATCTTGTGGGAATCTGGGGGGACCACCCTCCAAGGCTAAATACCATTGGCCACCGATAGTGAACCAGTACCGTGAGGGAAAGGTGAAAAGAACCCCGGGAGGGGAGTGAAATAGACCTGAAACCGTAAGCTTACAAACTGTCGAAGTCCATTTATTGGATAACGGCGTGCCTATTGAAGAATGAGCCGGCGACTTACTCTGTATGGCAAGGTTAAGAGATTTAGAAGTCTCGGAGCCGAAGCGAAAGCAAGTCTGAATAGGGCGATTAGTCGTGCGGAGTAGACTCGAAACCGGGTGAGCTACCCATGGCCAGGATGAAGCCTCGATAATCTCGAGGTGGAGGTCCGAACCCGTTACTGTTACAAAAGTATGGGATGAGTTGTGGGTAGAGGTGAAATGCCAATCGAACCCGGAGATAGCTAGTTCTCCCCGAAATGCATTTAGGTGCAGCCTCAGGGGTGATCAGTGGAGGTAAGGCACTGGATGGGCAAGGGGGCGGAAGCCTACCAACCCCAACCAAACCAAGAATGCCACTGTATCTATGCCCTGGGAGTGAGACTGTGGGGGATAAGCTCCATGGTCGAATAGGGAAACAGCCCATACCACCGGTTAAGGCCCCTAAGTAGAGGCTAAGTGTTAAAGGAAGTAAGATCGCAGAGACAGCCAGGAGGTTGGCTTAGAAGCAGCCATTCCTTTAAAGAGTGCGTAACAGCTCACTGGTCAAGGGATTTTGCGCCGAAAATGTATCGGGGCTCAAGCCTCTCGCCGAAGCCGTGGCTGCAGTTGATGAATAGTCAATTGCGGGGTAGGGGAGCGTTCCTCATGCGCTGAAGTTGTAGTGGAAACTATGATGGAGCGTGGGGAAGTGAGAATGCCGGCATGAGTAATGTAAAGATGCGTGAGAATCGCATCCGCCGCAAGCCTGAGGTTTCCTATGCAACGTTGTTCGGCATAGGGTTAGTCGGTCCTAAGCTGAGGCCGCAAGGCGTAAGCGATGGACAACAGGTTAATATTCCTGTACCACCCAGATTCGTTTAAAACTAAGGGGTGACACGATAAGGTAGACAGAGCGTGCCTATTGGACATGGTGCGTCTAGCCCGGTAGGTGATGCCAGGGGGTTAAAAGACCTTGGATATAGCTGAGAGGGAAAGAAACTTGAGGGTACGCCCTCGGGAATTCTGTTGAACCTACACCGGCAAGAAAAGCCTCGTAGTTATGGAGAAGGGTGTCCGTACCGCAAACCGACACTGGTAGGCTGGTGTAAGCGCACTAAGGCGGACGAGAGAACTGTGGTTAAGGAACTCGGCAAATTGACCCCGTAACTTTGGGAGAAGGGGTGCCCTAGGTGGTGAACCTCATTTCGAGGGGAGCGACTTGGGGACTCAGAACAGAGGCTCTGGCGACTGTTTAACAAAAACATAGGTCCCTGCTTAAGCCGAAAGGCGATGTATAGGGGCTGACGCCTGCCCAGTGCCGGAAGGTTAAGGAGAGGGGTTCGTTCAGATTTATCTGAACAAAGCTCTGAACCGAAGCCCCGGTGAACGGCGGCCGTAACTATAACGGTCCTAAGGTAGCGAAATCCCTTGTCGGGTAAGTTCCGACCCGCACGAATGGCATAACGACCTGAGCGTTGTCTCAACGAGGTACACGGTGAAATTGCATGGCCAGTAAAGATGCTGGCTACCCGCAGCAGGACAAAAAGACCCCGTGGAGCTTTACTGTAGCTTGGCAGTGAGTCGGGTTTATGGTTGTGTAGGATAGGCGGGAGACAGTGAAGGTTCAACGCCAGTTGGGCTGGAGTCAACCTTGAAATACCGCTCTTCTATTGATTTGATTCTAACTTTATGTAATTAGAGGACCCTGCCAGGTGGGCAGTTTGACTGGGGCGGCCGCCTCCTAAAGAGTAACGGAGGCGTCCAAAGGTTCCCTCAAGGTGGATGGAAATCACCTGTAGAGTGCATTGGCATAAGGGAGCTTGACTGTGAGACTTACAAGTCGAGCAGGGACGAAAGTCGGGCAAAGTGATCCCACGGTACCGTATGGAAGGGCCGTGGCTTAACGGATAAAAGCTACCCCGGGGATAACAGGCTTATACCGCCCAAGAGTTCACATCGACGGCGGTGTTTGGCACCTCGATGTCGGCTCGCCGCATCCTGGGGCTGTAGAAGGTCCCAAGGGTCCGTCTGTTCGCCGGTAAAAGCGGCACGCGAGCTGGGTTCAGAACGTCGTGAGACAGTTCGGTCTCAATCCGCTGTGGGCGTAGGAGATTTGAGGGAAGCTTTCCTTAGTACGAGAGGACCGGGAAGGACGTACCTATGGTGTACCGGTTGTTCCGCCAGGAGCACCGCCGGGTAGCTAAGTACGGATGTGATAAGAGCTGAAAGCATCTAAGCACGAAGCCGACCCCAAGATAAGATCTCCCATCCTGACTTCGGTCAGGAGTAAGGTTCCCCATAGACTATGGGGTTGATAGGCCGCATGTGTAAGTTTTGTAAGAAATTAAGCTAAGCGGTACTAATAGACCGAGGACTTGTTCCACTTTCAATGTACTTTTAAATTATTAAGAACTACTTTATTCATTGGTTAAAGCATTATAGGTAAATCTATCACAGATTTTTTTCTCATCTTTTTTTTATTAAAATAAGTGAGTTAAGTGTGTAAAAGTAAGCTTTATTTGCTTGACAAAAGTTTATAAA
>CAJXCD010000002.1 GCA_913051545.1 uncultured Chloroflexota bacterium | reverse complement strand
ACCTCACCAGGTGTGATCTTCGCTGGTACGTACCAGTCACCACCGAAATCGGCGGCTGTCCGGCCGTATATGTCCTCTGGTCCAGCTTCTGTGCTAGCACCTCTGAGCTGGGAGGTCGCGCCTGTTCTCTCAGCTACTGCTGCGACAGGTTTGTCGTCCTCTACTGCTTCAGGTGCTTCAGGATCAGCTGCTGCTGCTGCTGCTGCTGCTGCTTCAGGCTTCTCGGCCGCCTTAGGCGCCGATGGGGCCGCTTCTGCTGGCGCTGACTCTGCCTTAGCTGCCGCTGCGGCCGCTTTAGGTGCCTCCGGATCTGCCGGCGCTGCCGGCGTCTCAGCGGATGCACAGGCAAAGGCGAATGCGCCTACCAAAAGGGTCCCTGCTATCAATAGGGTCCATTTTGCCCACATAAATCCCTGTACTCCTCTCTTAAAATCTGACTCGTATCACAAAATACAAAGCCAACGGTAGGTGCTAAAATATTGCACCGCGGACAGTCTGTCAGCTAAACGATTCAATGTCAACAACGCGCCATTATTGTATTCGACTCTTTTCCTTGATATATTAATGGATACCACTCTCATTTTTATATATATTACTTTATCCGTCGATATTATATGCATACGGGTCGATAAGCGAATATTTTCCCCAAGAGTACCTGGGTATTATCCCAAGTGTTGACATGCTATAGCGAAGTTGCCTAAAGTATCGTCGGGTGATACGGCACATTTTAGTATCAACTGTAAAAATATAAACTTCAGAGTCAGCTTAGTTTAGCTTGATACAGGCTGCATCGGCAAATTCTGATGCTGTGTACAATATTGAAAGAACCTTTTTACATAAACAAAAATAGTAAAACATATGACGTCGTTCCTTTTGGGGCTACAGACCTATATGTTTCCCGCTTCTGTCAGGGAACCGTCTTTAGATCCTTGCCTGACCTAAAGGATAAGTTACGAGCCATAGACCACTGCATATATAGTGGAGTGAATTTTTTCGACTCATCAAATGCTTACGGCGACGCAGAAATAACATTAGGTAAAGCCATTGCCGGGAAAAGAGATGGATTAATAATATGTACTAAAGTTCATCCATTCTATCCACCAAAAAATGAAAATGACATACCCGTAAATGCATCATTCACTCGCGAGTTTCTATCCAGGCAAGTTGATACTGCCTTGAAACGTCTAGGAACAGACTATATAGACTTATATCTACTTCACAATCCTGATGGCGTAACTAGGTATGATGACCTGGTTGAAAACATGGATAACTTAGTGCAGAAAGGCAAAATAAGATATTGGGGATTATCTAACCACTCTGGCAAACAAATAAACGAACTTGCAGATATAGCCGAATCCAAAAGATGTTCAATAATTAGCGGAGCTGAGTGCTACTATACAATCGCTGGCGTTGGGACTCTAAATTCAAAAATGCTTTCTAAGTGGAACATCAACTGTGAAAGTTTGATCGGCACATCAAGAATACGGTGGCTGGAAAAAGAAACTTTTCCTGTAATAAACTCAAGGAATATCGGACTATTAGCTTACAGCCCAATGGACCAAGGATATTTGTCACCAGGTAAAGAAACAGATCCCGATTCACCTTTACATCTCTTGATAAATACCATTGACGGCATAGCAGCTCGTATAGACGTAACTCGGGCCCAGTTATGCTACGCTTGGGTCTCGGCCAGACCCGAGGTAACAAGCGTCTTAGGGGGACCAGAAACACCCCTTCAAATAGATGAAGCAATATCAGGATCTAATATGATATTACCGATCGAAATACTAGATAGACTGAATAAAGCTAGCCGTACTTATAGTGAAACACAAAAGGAATGAACTCTGTAATGCATTCATTGTTAAGAAAAGGCCATAAATCAAGCTTGCTTAAATACAAATTCACCAATCTAAGGTAGTTTTTTTCTGATTCTCCCACCCTGAACCTGAAGGAAATACGGTGTTCATCTTCACACTAGTAATATCACCGTCTACCATGTTTTCAACTGTAGAATGCCAAATCTTAAAATGAGGAGTCTGTAGATGGTCTTGCAAAGCCTGCTCATCTCGATACACTTCATATAGGTAGAACCTCGAATTAAGGCTATGATCCCTCAGTATGTCGAAACGAAGACACCCAGATTCGTTACTGACAGAACCCTTCGCGTCGTTCAAACTTGCCTGCTCAAAGTCCTCCAAGTATTCTGGCTTGACATCAATAGTTACAAAGACTGAGTACATAAACAATAGCCTTTCTTTAATTTACAACAGAGAACCTATATATCAAAAAATTCTACGTGGCAAAAGTGTTGTATTCAAGCAGTTTTATATGATGTCATTTTCCCCTTATCTCTATCAGTCAGGTAAGGTTCCACTTTGGAAATAAATTCCGCGAGGCTATCTTCCGGAGTGGCATCGGTCGTATCTATGGAGAAGCGTTGTCCTATCAACGAATTGTCAAATTCCTCTTGGAAACGACCTGTGATGTACTCTGCATCTTCAGCCTTAAACATTGTGTTAGCATGCCTTTTCGGATACAAGGAAGTCCCATCACTCATTCGATCCCTGATTACATCCGGAGTAGTTTTCACTAAGACAAGAATACAGTCTGGCATTATTTCATTAACTTCCTTGTCCCAGTGCACCCGTGTCTCTCGCCTATCCGCATACTCGCCCGGCTTCCCATAACCCCAATAGAAAGGAGCAAATACCGCATCAGCGTAATACCAGTCAATATTCCAGTGATCACCCGAACTAACAAAACCTCTCTGGAAATGATATTCGATTTGAAATCGTTGGAAGTGCTCCAATAAGCCAGGATTCATCTTGAGGATATCTTCTTCAGACTGGGCAAAATGATTATCGTGACCTCCTATGTGTACCACATGAGGCACCGTGTAATGATCGTGGAACCGAATACCATCAGGCGGTGGGTTATAATCTGCACCGGTCTCCTCACTCCACCATTTGGCTATCTGATCCCCTAAAGTATGCTTGCCAGCCCATTCACACCCAGTCAATATCAAATCCATGTTTCACCTCTTGTCCTAATTTGTATATTTTATTACTTAAAATACATAGTAAATGATAATTCTCAGAGTAATATAGGTTGTTACCACAATGTCCTGGTGACGTCAATCAAAATTTGAAAACGCAATCGTAAATCTAGACAATAATCACTTAACATTCAGGAAAACAAGAACAGGCATTGGAGTATTCACTCAAGCATAATTAAGATAGTATCTAGCTACTCAGTCCTAACACTGATACCTTAAGGGAGAACAAAAGCATGAAAGGGACATTATATTACGGAAATAGAGACATTAGGATTGAAGAAATTGATGAGCCCATTCTTAAAAACGGTGAAGCTAAAATTCGCGTAGATTATTGTGGTATTTGTGCCACGGACATCGAAGAGTACCTTTATGGACCAAACGCTATATCATCAACACCGCCTCATCCATTAACAGGTATTTCAACTCCAATAGTAATCGGACATGAACTCACTGGTACAGTAGTAGAAACATACAACACTCACACTGAAATTACACCTGGCCAACGAGTCGTAATAAATGGAATTCTAAGTTGTAAGAAATGCAATTGGTGCAAATCTGGGAATCCACAACAATGTCCTGTCTCCGGCAGTGTTGGTTTTGCAGCAAATGGAGGATTAGCAGAATTTATATCCTGGCCAATATCACACATAATCCCTCTGCCAAATAATGTACCAAGCCTAGAAGCTGCATTAACGGAACCTGCTGCTGTTGCTGCTCATGCCGTTGATAAAGGTATGGTAACCGCCGGAAACACAGTGGCTGTGGTAGGGACAGGTACTGTCGGAATACTAGCCATGCAAATAGCTAAATCTAGGGGAGCAAAGGTAATCGCTATAGACACTAGACAATTAAGTCTGAAAACTGCTGCTGAACTAAATGCAGATGAAACTATACTAGCAGATGACCCCCATATTGAAACTAGACTTAAGGACATATCAAATGGACCCGGACCTGATGTGGTAATCGATGCAGCAGGAACATCTGATACTCCAAAAAATTGTATAAAATTTGTACGAGAAGGTGGAAGAGTGGTTGTTGTAGCCATATATATAGACACAACTAATCTAGACTTCAACAGTATAGTTACCACAGAGAAGGAAATAATTGGTTGTAATTCATATACAAAAGATGATGTTGAAGAAGTAGTAAAGCTACTCTCCAACGGTCAACTTAAAACTAAGCCATTAATTTCAGGCATCATTGGATTAGACGACGTGCTAGATATAGGTTTCAAAAAAATGCTGGAACCCCAAAAGGATATTTTTCGACTTTTAGTATCACCGTCTCTGGGATAATAAACAAATGAACGTTTTAAATAGATTTAAACTAGACGGAAAATCGTCTCTTGTAACCGGTGCGGGACAGGGCATAGGTCGTAGTTATGCTATTGCTCTGGCAGAAGCGGGTTCAGATGTTGCAATAGTAGATATAGATCCAGATAAAGCTAAAAGCACTTCTAATGAAATATCCGATATGGGAAGACGTTCTATAAGCGTTGAAGCTGATGTTACTAATCCCAAAGACACGGAGCGCATGGTTGAAATAGTAGTGTCTGAATGGGGAAAACTAGATATTGGGGTTAACAACGTGGGAGGCAGTGTCCCTGTAAAAGCGGTGGACTATACTGAAGAGTCATGGGATATGGCGATGAACCTAACCCTTAAAAGTATAATGATGAGTGCTCAATCGGAAGCTAAAGCCATGCTGCCAGTCAAGTACGGAAATATAGTTAATACCGCATCAATGTCTGGACTAATAGTCAACAAGGGACGCCCTACATCAGGTTACAATACAGCCAAGGCTGGAGTGATTCACCTAACTCGCTGCTTAGCTGCGGAATGGGCGTCCGAAGGAATAAGGGTTAATTCGATAAGTCCAGGATACATGAATACTCCTTCAATTCAATTGCCACACCTTAAGAAATTTCACAAAGTATGGGCTGAAGAGACACCTATGGGTCGACTAGGGGAAGTTGAAGATTTACAAGGGGCACTACTGTATTTAGTATCGGATGCATCTTCTTTCTTAACCGGACAAAATATGGTTATAGATGGAGGATATACCATCTGGTAATCAGAGAATCCACATTTGGGAATACTAATTATAAACTGGAGTCCTCCATTCAGCGTAGCTATCAACAGACCCTCTTGCAACATCCGAATATACTTTATCTACGTCTGTCGTAATTCTGCCTGGAATTGCATCACTTACGGTTATACGGTCTACCAATCCAACTGGCGTTATGCCTAAAGCAGTGCCCGCTAAAAATATTTCATCGGCCAAATATAATTCTGTTCTATCAACATCCCTTTCTACGACATCAATCCCATAAACATCTGTAAAAATCTTTATGACAGATGCACGAGTAATACTATCTAAAATATCATTGCTAACCTGAGGAGTGACTAGAACGCCATCAATCACGAGAAACACGCAAGCACGAGCTTCCTCCGTGACATGCCCCATAGCATCCAGTAATACAACACCATCGTATCCATCATATTCAGCCTGGAGTAGAGCCATCCGGGCATTCTGATAATTAGCCGCAACTTTTATCCGAGGTGGCATACTGTTGTCCTCAATACGCCGCCATGAGCTAACTGCCATTCTAAACGGTTTCTGTTTCCATCCACCCTTAGGCAGAACTGTCCCCGCAGGTGCTATGCCAATCCCAAAACTAACTGGACCAGATGCCTGGATGGATCCTTCACCACTGACAAAAAGACATGGTCTTATGTGAACATCTTCTTTAACTGAGTTTTTCCTTAATAGATCGATACTGATTTCGATTAATGACTGAGGTTGGTACGAGCAATTTTCCATACCCATCAATTTGGCTGATTGCAAAAGTCTCTCAAAATGCTCCATGCATCGAAAAAGATAAAGCTGTCTTTGGCCTTTGTTCCAATATGCACGTATACCCTCGAATGCAGTTGCCCCATAGCGTACGGCCGGAGTCAGGATATGTATTTTGGCTTCTTCATATGGAACTATCTCCCCATCTACCATTAAATACTTGAATCTGGGCACCATAATAGACATCACTTCCTAATAAGAATTTTTGTCCTCTAGACCTATAGCCATTAAATAGTAGCTCATAGCTTATTTTGTATATCGGGACACTGAACTATGTAATGTTCAATTAAATAGAATTTGGCAACCACTTCTCAAAAAACCTCTGCCAGTTCTTAAACATAACATTCTCAATATCCTCAGCACTGTAACCACGTTTTTCTAAGACTTCTATCAATTTGCGATAGTCAGCAACGGTATCTACATCATGTGGTGCTCCGTCCCTACCTCCCTGACCATCAGTATCCCCTCCTATCGCACTGTGCAAAGAATTGCCTGATAGTTGAGATATGTGATCCACATGATCAGCAACATCTTCCAGAGTGACCTCACTGCTTGGGAAAACACTCCTCCTAGATGGTATATTCGCCCAATCTACACCTACTTTTCTGAGCATCCAAGTATCCATTGAGTGGCCTATAACAGCCCCTCTAGATATGATTTCCTTTAGTAATTCGTCAGGCATTTGCCGTTCTCCTGGAGAAATTACCCGTGCATTCTGGTGGCTGGCCAGCACCGGTCCATTAAAAACTTCGAGTTCTTGACGGACTGATTCGTCTGAGGTGTGAGTGACATCAAGTATCATGCCCGCGGATTCCATTTCCCTGAGTAGCTTGAATCCATCCGGCGTAAGACCTCCTTCCGTTCCTGTACCGGTCCCATGAGAGTAATTGCTCAATCCGTAATGAGACAAACTGATTACTCTAACTCCATCTTCCCACCATTCATGAACCTGCCCGGGCCAATGTATTGGGTCAGCTCCCTCTAGCCCCAAAACAAACCCGACCGGAAGAGTAGAATAATCGCTGGAATTCTGCCACACTGCAAAATGGTCTGCGAATTCGATATTAGTTTGCAATGATTTCATTTCACCTCGAGCTTCCAAGATACGGTAATAATTTAGCTGAGCCTTACCTGAAACATATGCGTGATCTCTATTCACTACATCTCCATGAGGTATAGGATCATCTCTATATATACATGCGACAATCTTGACCAGTGCACCCGCAATTCCAGCACGTCGCATTTCAGGAAGAGAAGCCATAGTATCCTCAGCATTCCAAGCCGTAGAATCTACCGAACTCCTAAACCCTGGAAAGGTTTTTGACTTTCTAACTTTATCTATAGGAAGTGTTAGATCCCTCCCTAAGAAATATCCTCCAAATGCCATCGGGTAATCACCATCAAATATAAGCATGTTTTCTAATCCTTTTTCAACGGCATGTTTCTTCTTCATAAATTTTGCATATCTCATACTGTTCACCGATAATTTGAGCCGTATTTATCTGAGTGATCCCTGATTTGCCTGAATGAAAAGCTATAGTCTTACTATCAGGTGCCCAAACAGGACCACCGTGCAAGTCAGGATTGTTAGTTTTATTTTCTGTAACACGCCAATACTCATACTGGTCATACATTCCCATAACATATATTTCGTTAATCCCTTTCATTCCTATACCATGCTGGTCAAAAACCCCCGTAGAGTATCGACCGTCAAATACCAGAAATTTACTATCGGGTGACCAAGATGGATTTGTGAAATTTATGTAAGGAACATTAGTAATAGCAAACTGACGTGTACCATCTTCTTGCATCAAATACAGGTCCAATCCCGTAGTGACATCTGTCTGGAAGTCAGTCTTAGGTCTACTAGAAACAAAAGCTATCTGACTACCATCGGGTGACCACGAAGGAGATAGATCCGGCCATGTATTATCTGTAAGTTGTTTTAACCCTGTTCCATCAATAGATATCTGGTATATCTCAAAATCTCCGTCCTTATTAGATTGAAAAGCCACCCTGGAACCGTCAGGAGACCAAGTTGGGTTTGTAGCTATTGCATTATCAAAGGTCAATTGGATATCACCTTTTCCATCGATGAAACTGACATATATCTCCATTGCTCCCAAGGCACCTTGAGCTAATTCAGATTTCCAACCTGCCCTATCAGAAGAAAAAGCCAGCATGTCACTGCTTGGAGACCAAACTAAACCATAATATTCAGCCGGAATACTCGACAGATTAGTTTTCGTAAGACCATCCTGACTTATTAAATTTATTTCAGGACCATACTGGCCGTGTGTTTGATAGGCAATCAATGATCCATTGGGAGCCCAAACTGGTTCAAAATCTGAATCTTCGCTGTTTGTTATATTTATCGAATCGAACATATCTATTCCTGAAACATATATGTCTCCTCTGGAGGAAAAGGATATATTCTGGCCATCACTAGACCATGAAGGGTGGGATTCAGAAAACAGTACATCCCCGGATCCACAAGAGAGTGTAAAAAGCCCGCTAATCATCAGGGAAAATGATAGCGACTTCCATCCAAACATTAATGGCCTCCGCGTAAACGCTCTGTTTCTCCCCAATTAATATCGAAAGTACTACCCTCAATAACAACTGAATAATCGTCTTTGGCTCTCTGAATAGATACCAAACCGGCTACAACATCCCGCCTAATCAGTTCAGGGTCACGCTCATTAGATGGACCCCACCCTCCACCTCCTGATGTCTCGTTAACTATGACGTGATCTTTTTCCACCCTAGTGGTAACTTTAGACCTTAGACGTTCAGACTTACCGTCGGGAGAAATTATAGTGCAGCTAGAAGTAGCGGCAGGCGACCCACCAAAAAGACCCCATGGCTGAATTTTTGCTCTATCAGAACTGAGTGTTATTTGAACCTCATCTGCTTCAACTTTAACCTTTCGCCTGAGACCAACTCCGCCTCTATTTCTACCAGGCCCTTCTGAGTGCGGAATGAGTTCATATGCTTCTACTATTAATGGATAGGCAGTTTCTATAGATTCCACTGGAGCATTGCGAGTATTAGTCATATGATTTTGTACGGCATCCATTCCATCATCATCAGGATTAGCACCCTGGCCTCCAGCGTAGGTCTCTATATAGTTGTAATACGTGCCACTGCGTGGGTCTACACCACCAATATTCAGTAAATTCATAGTCCCGGAAGAGGCTGCTTGCACTTTATCCGGAATCGCCTGGGATAACGCTCCTAGGAGAGCATCTACAATTCGTTGAGTAGTTACTATATTGGCGTTACAAACGGCTTGAGGATATTCAGCAGATAATAAACTCCCTTTACGTACCTCAACTTCTACTGGCCTGTAAGCACCAGCATTTGGCGGAAGTTCAGGGTCAAGTGCTCCTTTCAAGACGTAATACACACTAGCTGCTACTGATGGCCAACGACAATTTAAGGGACCAAGGCATGCATCATCACTCTCAGTAAAATCTGCCTTAACTGTTTCTCCATTAGCTTCCACCGTTACCCGTATAGTATAAAAATCTTCAGTTACACCATCCCCTTCCATTACATCTTCATAATAGTATTTCCCCTTTGGAATCGATGCCAAGGCTGCACGCATTCGGCGCTCAGAATAATTAAGCATCTCGTCCAAGTACATACTGACCGTTTCCATGCCATATTTATCAGCTATTTCACCCAACCTTCTTGAACCAACAGTATTCGCTGCAAACTGGGCTAACAGGTCTCCTCTAACTTCAACTCTTGGTCTAACATTTTCAGCAATTATTGCCCATAATTCAGGATCAATCTCTCCATTTCTAAAAAGTTTGACAGGAGGTATCTGAAGTCCTTCCTGATATATTTCCCGCACACCAAATGGCATTGATCCAGGCGCAAACCCACCCATGTCCACATGATGAGCCTGATTAGCTGTAATCGCTATTAGGTCACCTTTATAGAAAATTGGCGATATAAGACAAAGATCGTTAAGATGACCCGGACCAGCTGGATATGGGGAATTGTAAGCAATTGCATCACCAGGCTCCAACTTATCAAATGGGTAAACCTCCATAGCTGACAATACTGCCGAATGCATGGTCCCCAGATGTAATGGTGTGCCAATTTCACTTTGAGCAACTACTACTACTTCACCCGTACCAGTGTATATAGCACACGAAGTATCCCTTCGATCTTTTATATTGGTAGAGTAACTTGCTCTTATTAAAGCAGCAATCATTTCATCTGCTATTGAATAGAAGGCATTTCTCATCACCTCTAATGTAACGGGATCTACCGCTTTAGTTTTCACTTCAGATTGCCTCCAATATAAGATTTGAGTACTCATCAACCCGGGCAGTCTGATGCGGCCATACTACGGTTGTGGAATCTAACTGCTCTATAACTGCCGGTCCATTTATAAGATCACCAGGCGCCAATCGAGTTCTATCGTATATTCCTGTTGAAACAGCATCTCCACTGAACACCACTGGTCGCTGATCAACAACGGCTTTAGAAGGATCTGTTGCATTCTCTATTCGTTTTGGACTTAAATCAGGTCTTGACGTTTCTGCCAGTGCCACCAACCTGATATTTACAATCTCCACTGGATTTTCAGGATTTGAATAACCGTATAACCCTTTATGAGCATCATGGAATCTTTCAAAAATATCCTTGAGTTGATCGCTTCCTATTTTGTCATTACCTACTGGAATTTCAAATTCGTATCCTTGTCCAACATACCTTATGTCTGCAACTCTCAATAGGGTAATCTCTCCTGAACCAAAACCTTCACCCTTCATCTGAGAAATCGCGTCATTCTCCATATCATAAAACAAAGAATTTAATTCACCCGTAGTTACACTGTCTCCACCTTTCAAAACGGTTCTGACATAATCATGTCTTAAATCTGCCATCAATAAACCAACTGCCGAAGTCACTCCCGGAGCTAGAGGAACCAGTACTTTAGGCATATCAAGTTCTGTAGCAAGTTCACCAGCATGAAGAGGACCAGCTCCTCCAAACGCAATTAAGCTAAACTCTCTGGGGTCATAACCTTTAGCTACAGAAACAACTCTTATGCCTTTCATCATACTCGCATTAACCACTCGTACAATGCCTTCTGCGGCCTCATACAAACTTAAACTGAGAGGATCCGCTATCTTTGACATGATTGCATCTTTTGCGAGAGCGATATCAAGAGCCATACGACCACCTAAGAAACTGTCCGAGTTCAATCTTCCAAGAACCAAATTTGCATCAGTTACGGTAGCTTCCTTACCTCCCTTACCGTATGCGGCGGGGCCAGGGTCTGCTCCAGCACTCTGAGGTCCAACTCTAAGTGCCCCACCAGGATCCACCCAGGCTATACTTCCACCGCCGGCACCAAGGGTATGTATATCAACCATTGGAACCTTTATGGGCAAATTATCTATCTCGCTCTCCTTGGAACGCCGTACTTCACCCTGATACGACAGACAGACATCGAAGCTAGTACCGCCCATGTCAACTGAAATGGTATTTAATTCCCCTGCCGCATTAGACAACGCAACACTTCCTATGACACCAGCAGCCGGACCAGAAAGAATCGTGTGAATTGGTTTATCAATAGCAACTTGAGCTGAAGTTGTGCCTCCATTCGATTGCATGAGGTATACCTCGGATGAAACACCCATTTCAGAAACTCTCTTGCGAAGACCATCTAAGTAGAGACCCATACTGGGGGAGACATAAGCATTAATTGTTGTCGTACTCATCCGTTCGTACTCTTTAAATTCAGGTAAGACTTCGTGTGACAGAGATATTGGAATACCAGGTAGCCCATCATTCAGTGCATCACCAATAAATTTTTCGTGTTCAGGATTAGCGTAAGAATGTAACAAACATACCGCCACTGCCTCTACATCCATGCCTCTAAGCTCAGCAATCACCGAACGAACATCATCTTTATCTAGGGGAGTTAAGATTTCACCCGTATATCTCACACGTTCATCTACTTCAAATCTTAGATTGCGAGGAACTAAAGGAGGTAGACGACGCTCACGCCAGTCGTATAAATGAGGTCTGTCTTGTCTAGCTATCTGCAGTACATCCCTAAACCCCTTAGTGACTATAAGAGCTGTACGTGCGCCAGAACGCTGAAGTAAAACATTGGTCGCAACTGTAGTGCCGTGAATCAGGTAATTGATAGATTTTGCCTGGAATTTATACTGTTTTACGAGATCATTAATTCCATTTGTAACACCTATTGCCTGGTTGGTTGGCGTGGAAGGGGTTTTACCAAATTCAATGGTACCTGTATCAGTATTATATAACGCCAGATCCGTAAATGTACCACCAACGTCTACAGCAAGCCTATAGGCCATAAGATATTTAATCTCCTATCTAGAATTTTACTGCAAGTGGCATGTACATATACTGCAATAAAATCGTCACAGAATAACGCGAACACACCAAGCTGAAAGCCCGACGAAACAGCGCAGAGTGTAACACTGAGTCATATCTAGGGTCAATCAGTGCAATAAGGTACTTCAGCTAACCCAATCAAGTTGTAATATTAGTAATATATGTTAAGGATCTATAATCTGCCATTTATTCATAATTGTCATATCATGTATAAGGCATGTTTACCTCCCTGAAATACAGAGAATACCGCCTATTTTGGATAGGAGCCGCATTTTCAAATATTGGAATATGGGCTCTTTTAGCTGGGCACCTATGGCTTATGCATAGCATGACTGGATCTGGATTTATGCTGGGACTACTTACCTTATCTAGTTCAGGGCCGATGCTTCTGTTATCTATGTGGGGGGGCGTATTAGCAGACAGGATCAACCGCCTAAAACTTGTAACTTATAGTCGTGCAACATTTGCCGTTTTAGCACTGATCACAGCGGTAATAATTCATTATGACTTGATACAACCCTGGCACCTCATATTTTTATCTACGACATATGGGATTCTTGTAGCATTCGACATACCTAGCAGACAGGCTATAGTACCTAATTTAGTACCTGCAAAGCACCTTTTAAATGCCATAGTCATGTACTCATTCTTAATGGGTGGAGCTAATGTTATTGGACCTTCCATATCCGGACCAATAATAGGAATATTCGGTATTGAAGGTCTATTTTTTTTGGTGGGGGCATCATACATCGGAACAGTCTTCATGTTGCTCCGTATGAAACCCATCAAACAGGTCTATATAAAAGGAAATATACGACCCATAGAAGACTTGCTGAATGGACTACGCTACATATTTGAAAATAAACCAATATTGATTCTTATACTAACTGGGATAACAACAGGGATATTCGGATCCTCATTTGGAACACTTTTACCAATAATTGCTAAAGGTAATGTCCAATACTTTTTAAATCTGCAGCTTAGTTCCGGAATCGGAGGTTTATTGGGTATGGTGATGCTTGCATATTTTGGTAATGTAAAAAACTCTATCCCAACTCAGATATCTACTGGTATAGGATTTGGCCTCTGTCTCGCTGTATTTTCTCAAATAAGTTGGTTCCCAGGATCCATTGCTGCAATCGGATTAATTGGTGGATTAAGCGTAGTGTTTGGAACCATTAATAATACTCTTGTCCAAAGCCTGGTGTCCGATAAGTTTAGAGGAAGGGTCATGAGTATCCACCAATTAAGTTGGGGATCCAGCGCAATTGGTGGATTAATGATGGGAACTATGACTGAAGGTATAGGAGCCACAACAACCTTGTTAATATGTGGTATAACTACTGCTACTCTGGTAGGTATACTAACGGTGTCATCTGCTCAAAAACTCTCTGACGAAACTAAGCGTAGTATAGATGATGTGATTAACCAATAATAAAAAAAGACTTTATATGACTGATACAAAATTACTAAAGCGCCTCACGGTCTTAGACCTCACAACAAACGTTCCTGGTCCATTCTGTTCGATGATACTTAGCGACCTCGGAGCCAAAGTCATTAAGATAGAACCACCTGGTGGTGACCCTCTGAGACATAGCCCGGGAATGTTCGAGTCACTTAACCGTGGTAAACAAAGTATAGAGTTAGATTTGAAAACCAACGAAGGACACTCCACGTTATCCAAACTAACCGGTAAATCAGACATAATTATAGAAGGATCTAGACCTGGTGTATCAAAACGTCTAAAAGCCGACTACGATACACTTTCCTCATATAATCCACGATTGGTATATTGCTCTATTTCTGGGTTTGGACAGGACGGACCATGGAAAAGCAGACCAGGACATGACATAGACTATCTGTCAAAATCAGGTTATATAGATGTCCAATCAATGACTGGATCAATACCCAATGCACCACCAATACTAGTATCAGACCTAGCTTCGGGGCTGTATGCAACAATAGCAATACTGTCAGGAATAGTGAGCCTTAAAGATTCAGGTGTTGGTACTTACTTAGATTTATCTATGACTGACTCCGCTCTATCTCTGTTAGGACTTGAAATTGGTCGCATAGGAACAGATGATAGTGACAGAAGTCCGAATGTAACCTACATACCCCATTATGGAGTTTTTCAGTGCGCAGACGGCGAATGGGTAAGTCTAGGCATAGTGCACGAAAATCACTTCTGGAAAAATTTCTGCCAATCTGCAGATATATCTCATGTGTCCGATCTTATATTCGAAGATCGATTGAAGAAAGCCAAATATATACGTGAACTTTTAGTTACCGTGTTTCAGTCAAAATCAGCAAAAGAGTGGGAAACCCTTCTAATCAAAGCTGATGTTCCTGCAGCCCGAGTCACAAAATTATCTGAAGTCTTTGATTCTCCACATTTCAAAGATAGAGGTTCATTCGTAGAATTAGGTATTAATAAATATTTATCGCAGCCTTTTAAGGTCTCATCTTCAATAGTTGCTCCGATCGCAATAGCTCCAAAACTAGACCAACATCGCAGTTCAATATTGTCAGAATTGGTAAATATATCCTGAGCTAGCCGCCCACTATAGAGGTTCTTATAAATGAATTCTTACTACCAAATTGGGGATTACAAAAAGACATACCGAGACTTTCAATTGAATGTTCCAGAAAGATACAACTGGGCATATGAAGTATTCGACAAGTGGGGTGATGACCCCAATAAGATTGCTATGGTCTGGGTTTCTGATAACGGCGAGTCAAGAGAAGTAACTTTTAGTGAATTTGGAAAGCGTTCACGTAAAGTAGCCAACATGCTAACTGGACTTGGAGCGAAACCAGGTGACAAAATTTTTGTTATGCTGCCTCGGCTCGTGGAATGGTGGGAAATATTCTTGGGATGCATGAGGTCACTGACAGTTCCCGTACCTGGCACAACTCTACTCACACCAAAAGATATAGAGTACCGAATCAATGTTTCTGAAAGCTCTATAGCTATAGTTGATGCAGACAATCTGGACAAGATAGAATCTGTACGTAGCCGTTGCCCTTCACTTAGGCACATCGTAGTTATAGGTAAAACCACAAGTCCGTTCGAATATGAAAATTTACTGACATCTGCGTCACCAAACCTCGAAAACCCACAAAATCTTTCATCTGATCCTTTGGTATTGTATTTCACTTCTGGTACCACAGGGTTCCCCAAAATGGTTATGAACACTCATTCTTCATATCCTATAGGGCATGTAATAACTGGCAAATTCTGGTTAGACAACAATCCATCTGACCTACACTGGACACTATCTGATACTGGTTGGGCACAGGCCGCGTGGACAGCACTATTCGCACCCTGGAACATGGGATCTGCCATATTCATCTGGGACCAGAGAGGAAGATTTGATCCAGAATCTACCATGCGTATGTTCGAGAAATACCCGATAAGTACTTTCTTCGCACCACCTACAGCGTACCGAATGCTCGTCCAAGACAACCTGCATAAATATAATCCGAAAGCACTTAGGCATTGTGTTGGTGCTGGGGAAGCTGTCAATCCTGAAGTAATTGAATCATGGCAGGATGGCACAGGCCATCATATATGGGAGGGGTACGGACAAACAGAAACTGTGTTATTGGCAGCTACATTTCCTGGAATGAAACACAAACCAGCCTCCATGGGTGTAACAGCACCAGGATTCTACATGGCCATAGTTGACGAAGATGGAATTGAACTACCACCAGGTACAGAGGGGGAATTGGCAGTCAGAACGAATCCACAAAGACCAGTCGGATTATTTCCTGGATACTGGGAAAATAACGAAGCTAATGCTACTTCATTTAGAGGAGACTGGTACTTCACTGGAGATCTTTGTAGCCAAGACGAAGATGGATATTTTTGGTTTGTGGGAAGAGCAGATGACGTTATAATCAGTTCGTCTTATCGTATAGGGCCGTTTGAAGTTGAATCAGCACTCGTTGAACATCCAGCCGTTGCTGAAGCCGCGGTAATTGGCAAAGATGATGTGCTTCGTGGATCCATAGTAAAAGCTTTCGTTGTACTGGCATCTACAAACAAAGAATCTCAAGAACTGGTAGTGGAACTCCAAGAACACGTCAAGCGAGTGACGGCCCCGTATAAATACCCGAGAGAAATAGAATTTCTATCAGATCTACCTAAAACTATAAGCGGGAAAATACGAAGATCTGAGCTTAGGAGAATTGATAACAAATCCAAATGAAACTTGTCATCAATAAACTTTCAGACTTAAATTATTTTCGCAAGAACGGATAAATAATGGATTTTTTCAGAGAAGAACATGAGCTTTTTCGACAAAATATTCGAAGGTTTGTACAGGAAGAAATAGTTCCTAATGTAGACGAGTGGGAAACTAATGGTGAGATACCAAGAAACCTATTTAGACAAATGGGTGAATTGGGATTTCTCGGAATAGAGTTCGACACAGAATATGGTGGATCTGGTGCAGACCTATGGATGTCCATAGTATTGGCTGAGGAAATGGCAATGTGCCGAGCGGGAGGCGTAGCATTCAGTGTAGTGGTACACACAGATATGTCATCACCCTGGCTATCAAATTTAGGAACCACTCAACAGAAGAAAAGGTTTATTCCAGATATAGTCCAAGGTACCAAAGTGTGTGCATTGGCAATAACGGAGCCAAATGTCGGATCAGACATGGCAGCTTACCAAACAACAGCCCAAAAAGATGACTCAGGTTGGCTAATTAATGGAACTAAAACATTTATTACTAACGGCGTATATGGAGACTTATATTTCGTATCAGCAAGAACTAATAACACAGGACCTATTCACAAACAATTATCCCAATTCATAGTAGAAAAAGGAACTCCAGGACTCACTGTAAGTCGCAAATTAGATAAAACAGGAATGTGGTCATCTGATACAGCAGAGCTAGTATTTCAAGACGTTAGAGTTACTTCAGACAATCTAATAGGAGAAGAAAACAAAGGCTTCTATCAACTAGCTGCTGGACTCCAAAGAGAACGACTGCTCTCGGCAATACTAAGCGTATCAGCAGCAAGTCAAGCCCTCAATGACAGCGTTCGATATTTGAATCAACGTGAGACATTTGGAGATGTACTTTCTAAGCGACAATCTCTAAGACATAGAGTCGCAAACTTAGCAACCGAGCTTGAGGCAGCTCGCCAGTTAAACTACAGTGCTGCTTCAAAACTATCGTTAGGAAAAGACTGTATAAAAGAAGTGTCAATGGCTAAACTATTCTCAACTGAAGCAGCTAACCGAGTCGCATATGAAGCAGTTCAATTCCATGGTGGTTATGGGTATATGAGAGAGACACCTGTTGAACGCTTCTCTAGAGACTATAGACTCTGGACTATAGCTGCAGGCACATCAGAGATGATGCGAGAAATTATATCTAAGAAAATACTGGACGAGAATTAACTACATAGTAATTACTGTATTATCAGATACTAATTCTCACAAAATATAGTCTAGTACTAGGTCGTAGCTAATGTAGGATTTCTCATTGATGGAGCTATCTGGTCTTCATTCAATCTAACTACATCCTTACGGTAAGACTGAACCCTGTAAGATTCCGTGTCAGCTACGTACATGCAGCCAGTCTTGTCATCAAATCTGACTGCTTTAGGGCTCTTGAATCGTTTTTGAGGTTCTAAATCTGCCATGTCTCTTAGACGAAGTGGCACAGCATTGTTAACTAAGTAATCCAGACCCTGTTTCGACAGCGTTGCATCTCCAAAAAATCTCTCTACGTACCGTCCGTCTGCATTGAAAAGCTGAATCCTATCATTCCCTGCATCGGCAACGTATATATCACCATCTACATCTACTTCTACACCTGCCGGCCTATGCAATTCACCAGGCCCTTTCCCAGAACCTCCAAATTCAAAAATGAATTCTCCATCGTTCGTAAATTTTTGGATCCGGTCATTACGCCAATCAGACACATATACATCTCCCTCGTCATCCACTGCTACACCCCATGGATAATTAAACTGACCTTCACCAGAACCTTCTACTCCCCAGCTATTTATGAACTTACCATCCTTAGTATATTGCTGTACACGATGGTTAAAAGCATCAGAAACATAAACATGGCCATTACTATCTAGTGCAATCCCGGATGGCCTATCAAATTGCCCCTTATCACTACCGTGCTCACCCCACGAATTTACGTAAGATCCATCTGTATCTAGTATCGTAATCCTGTGTAATACTTCATCTGATATATATATATTCTCGTTATCATCCATTTGTATGGACACAGGACCAGTTAGCTGCCCTTCTCCTTTACCAAAACTCCCAATGTATCCCATATCCTCATCATCATTAGACAGGATCCGAACCATCGCATCAACACCCCTACACAGTATGTATAAAGAGCCAGAAGATCCAATAGCCAAATCCGACGGAAAATTTGTAATGCGTCTCATGCCGTATGTCCTAACATACGGATATCCAGCCCTCAATAGTCCTGCCGGTCTAGTCATATTGTCCCTCTACAATTGCACGTAATATACTGATTCAATAATTAATTAGAAAAAGGCGTTATCTGCTCAAAACTACCGCCTACTACAGGAGCCGCTTCAACCCCTAACCACTGCTCTAATACAGTCCCATAAATCCCTCTGAAGTCGATTGTATGCTTTAGGTCTTCTCCATATAACCAATCTGCCGGATCAATGGATGGGTACTCAGAATACAAACCGCCATTAACCCTATCCCCTATTATGAACGCTCCTCCTCCAGATCCATGATCAGTTCCACTTCCGTTATCCCTCATCCTCCTGCCAAACTCAGTAAATATCAGCATTATTACTTCTTCAGATCTCCCAGCGTCCCTAATATCTTGGAAAAAATCCATAACTGCACGCGACAGATCTTGTAACAACTTGGGGTGATCAGGCATCTGAGTGGCGTGGTTATCATAGCCACCCTGAGAAGTGTAGAAAATTCTAGTTCCTAAATCAGCAAGGTGTACACGGGCAACATCCCTGAGGCTTCCAGCGATAGCGCTATTCCCATACTCGACGTCCGAGTGGTAATTTGCAGGCACAGTTTTAAGCTGGTCTGATCCACGCAGAACGTCTTCCCCAGTCTGTGCTAAATAATCCATTACTGGACCCGACCCCATGGCCGGTCCGTACATGCTCTTAAATATATCTAATGCAGCCTCGCGGTCATCTTTCGAATCAATACCTGTAAGAAGACCATAGTTATCGAGGTCGTTTACAGATGTAACAGGCACACCAGGGGCTGCCATAGCCCTAGGCAGACCTCGTCCAAAATTCACACCGGTGAGAACATTATTCTTGGCTGGATCTAGCTCTCTGATCGCTTTCCCGACCCATCCTTCAGTCGCCACTATATCTGGTTCACATGTGTGCCAGATATCCATAGCTCGGAAATGGGATCTACTGGAATTTGGATATCCAATACCTTGAACAACGGCAAGATCTCCATCTTCATACAACTCTTTAAATGAAGCTAAATTTGGATTGAATCCCAGTGTGTCATTAATTGGCAGGACATCTTCCTCAGGAATCACAATCGTCTTCCGCGCGTCATAGTAATGGGGGTTATTATACGGAACCAGAGTGTTCATGAAATCGTTTCCGCCAGATAGTTGAAGAACGACCAATACTGGCGGCTTTGAATTTTCTGACATAACCTATTTCACCTCTCCTATAGTTACTCTATGCGAATTGAAATTCCCTTGATGCAACTATCAATTGAAGCATCCTGACTATCCTGCCATCACTTATATCATTGTCTTCATCAGTATCGAAACTCAAGTCTCCTCCAGACTCAGCGAACTCCATGAGTGCCTGATGAGTCTCCGAGGTCACCTTAAAAGGACCTACTAAGTCTAAACTTTTATCCACAAATTGTTCCGGAGATACCTTGTCACCTTCACCCCTTATCCTAGATACAAAATCTGATACCCCAGGACTATCAATATTTGAGACTTCATTGACTGCGAAATTTACCCGTTCTGTTAAAGCCCCTCCATCAATCCACTCTTTACCTGTATGCCATCCTTCAACCGTCGGCGGATTCAGTAAAGTTTGACCCATTGCACCACTTGCTGCTGATAGACTGGATAGATGGTAGGAGGGATTCGGATGAGAACCGACTAGCTTTACGGTACTAGCGATGAGTTCCACTGGAGATTTCACTCGATCCGAAACAGCCTCCTTGAAGAAATCTGCGTTAAACATAGCTCTCAATACCGATCGTATCTCTCCACCAGATTCAAAATAAGCGTTAGACAAAATGTCTATTGCTGACGGGTCACGCGGAGGCTCTATTGACCAGGCTGGTACTTGCGGTTCATCAGCTACAAAGAAGTTATATAGGTGACGAGATATGAACCTAGCTGTAGCCGGTTGCTCAACAATTATGTCGATTATATCTTCGCCGTTAAACTTTCCTGTCTCACCCAAAAAAGTTTTTTCACTATCATCATGGTCATCTGGAAGATACTGAAAATCAGAAGCATAGTTACCATACGGATAAAGAGGCGGGGGTTGCGAGAAAGTCCACCCCGTGAACGCACGGGCAGCCATCTTAATATCATCTTCGGTGTAATTCCCGACTCCCATAGAAAATAACTCAAGTAGCTCACGGCCGTAATTCTCGTTCGGAGCATTCGAATGATTTTCACAATTATCTAACCAGAAAATCATCGCTGGGTCCTTAGACAACTCCATCAGTATCGTCTTAAGGTTAGAGAGTCCCACCGATTTGAAAGTTTCAATCTGATTAAACATGGTTGGGTGATGTTCACTTTTAAACCACCCAGTGGCAAACACCTGATGCCAGAAAAGACCGATCTTTTCTGACAAAGGCCGTTTTCCATTAACCATCCTATGAATCCACTTGCCGGACCAATCACCTATGGCTTCCCCAACACAATACCTGTCAAGCAAATCCTCGTCTTCCAAAGGTGCCTTTTCAGGATGAAGGAGTTCTTCAACAACTTCACTGTAATCACGTGAAACTAGTTCCTCTAACTCTGATCTGGTCGCACCAAAACCGGCGCGCCTCATAAGATGTGACATTAGAAGAAGATCTGATTTCGACATACCAAAGTCTCCTCTCCATACCTGATATCAATTAGCCCGTTCAGTAGGATATTATCCACACCGAATAATATCCTACTGAATAGGAGTGTTCAACTATTCATCCCGCAACCAAACATCGCCAGTTAAACACTTAGGCCAAAATTCTGAAATTTTTAAAAACCTACTACCACCGCCATTGAGTCCTAACATCACCGTTAATTACAGCTTCATAGGGCCATTTACCTTCATGAAGATCAATGATGTACTGCGCCGCATCTATACTCATATTTTGGATTGCAAGAGTATCATTACCCGCCACATGAGGTGACAAAACGACGTTATCAAGGTCAAATAAAGGATTTTCCTTATCTGTCAATTCATTCTCAAAAACGTCAAGGCCAGCGCCGCTTATATGACCAGACTTCAAAGCCTGAGCCAACTCTGACTCAACCACAATTCCGCCTCTAGACGAATTTACCAACACTGCACCTTTTTTAAACTTTGCTATCTTACCTGCATCAATTAGCCCTGTAGTTTTTTCACTAAGTGGCAAATTTAAACTTACGAAATCCGAGACACCAAGAAGATCGTCCAGTTCTAACAATTTAATACCTTGCCTATCAACAAACTCTCTATCAGGCATAGGTTCGGTCGCTACTACATTCATCCGCATTCCGATGGCCCTTAAGGCCAAACTTCTACCAATTCTGCCTAAACCAACTATACCCAACGTAGAACCTCGAACAGGCAATCCAGCTTCCCTAATCCAATTACGTTCACGCACAGCTCTATCTAGTTTCAGCACTCGCCTAGCTACAGCAAGCATCAAGGTCATGGAATGTTCAGCAACTGACTCGTGATTGGCATTTGGTGTGATCGTAACTGCTACCCCATATTTAGTAGCAGCTTCCGTATCAACCCTATCAAAACCGACGCCTAGCCTGGCTACGACTTTAAGATCCGGGAGGGAGGAAAATACATTCTCAGTGTATCTTTCACCAGCTGCTACAACAGCTGACACACCCTGTAAAAGATTAATTGATTCCTCTTCGGTAGAAAATCCATCAGAAAATTCCTGGTTACCAAGTAATCTGACATCAAACCCGTAATCCCGTAAAATCTGTACGCATCGGGAAGATTCATCGTATAACATTGAAGAAACTACTACTTTTTCCAATATGCCAACCTTTCCTATACACAGAATTTCAACTGATTTCTATTACCTCACGTCGAAAGTTCTAGTAATTCGATCCAGTTATGATCCGGATCTTGAAGATAGCAAGCCTTCCTCCCTTTTACCAGTTCGGCAGGAGGATTCATCTTAATAGCACCGTTAGACGTAAATTTTTTGAAGGTCTCATCTATATCGCTTACATGCATGCACAGGTGTGTACCTCCAAGTACGCTCCGCTCCTCAGTGAGCCGTGGCCCAGAAGGAGGATTAACGTACTCTATCAGCTCTAGTATGTGATCACCCTCAGCCTTCAATGTGCAAATCTCTAACTTTGCAGATTGATACCCGACTACCTGGTCAATAGCGTCTCCCACCCGCTGAAACCTGTCTACAACTTGAAGACCTACTACATCCCTGTAAAACGCCACGGATTTTTCGATGTCTTTAACTACAAATCCGGTGTGGTGCATAGCATTTATCATGAAATCCCCCTTATCTATCACCCCAAAATTTACTTATTGTTGACTGCATCATCCAAACGTCCGAGAGCGGCCAAGGTTTCAGAAATCTGTGATCTGCGATCAGATATCGTATCTTCATCCCACGTATAAAACCCCCTACCCGATTTAACTCCTAAATCTCCTGTTTCCACCATTTTCCGTATTGTGTCTGGAGACATTTTAGATGATTCTATATGTGGAAACAGTTCATCAATAATATGTAAAATTGTGTCCCATCCCGCAATATCAAACACTTCAAATGGTCCTGCCACTGCCAGTCGACGACCAAAACTAGACGTAACAACTCTATCTACATCTTCAGCAGTAGCCACACCACTTTCTACTAGAGATATTGCCTCCCTCAGCAAAGCAAACTGCAATCTATTGCCAATAAATCCCAGTGACTCTTTTTGCAATACGACAGGAAATTTTCCTGCTTGTTTAAGAAGCTTGCACAGTATATCTGTTGAATTCTGTGAAGTATCAGGACCAGGCACAACCTCTACTAATGGCAGTAGGTACGGAGGGTTCCACCAATTAGCCACCAGAACCCTATCTCGAGCGGTTAAATTTGTCACCAACTGACTGGCCATAAAAGAAGATGTATTGCTGGCAAATATTGTGTGGACTGGAGCCAATTCATCTAAATCAGCGAAAATACTTCGTTTTAAATCCAAGTCCTCATACACTGCTTCAATTACCAAATCAGAACCATTTAACGATTTTTCTAGGGATACGTCAGCAGTTATCCTATCTAGAATGGCCGGTATATCTGAGCCATCTGCCATATCCATACCACTCAACAGTCGTAAATTATCCGAAATGGCAACTATAGATTTATCCAGAATTTCAGTAGAGGTATCGTGCAAATGAACTTTGAATCCATGAAGCGCAAACTGAAGAGCAATCCCCTGTCCCATCAGACCAGCGCCTACCACTGTAACTATCCCAACCGTCTCAGAATGCTTAGAGGCTTTTACATTCATATTAAAGAGATGTTAATTTCATTTATTATATTTTCTGGTGCTATACGCATCATAAAACGACCTGTTTATAGCACATACCTAACCGCTTGTATACACCATACAGTCAATAGGTCTTGGAGGTTATACGGTACGCCTATTTTCAGGTAGTAATCGCGCTAGTAAAACTATAGTTAAAAACATTCCAGCAACAAGCGCTGCAAAACCCCAGCCAGACATGCTGGGAGCATCCCATACGTTAGGTACAGGTGTTGGAGTCGTTTCTGGAACTACCACATTAGATGGCAGTGGAGTTGGAGCCTGAAGAACGTTAATTTTAACTATTGCACTCTTACTGTTTAATGATCCGTCGGTAGCATTAAATACAAAGCTCGCCATACCAACAAACCCTACCGAGGGCGTGAATACCACATCGATGGTATTAGTTGTTTCTGACATAGCTTTATATGAAATTGAGCCTCCATTGACAGGCGTTTCAATTCCCCAGCCAAGGGTGTCTCCATCTATGTCAGAACCCGTAAGAGTAATAGTAATTGGCGTCCCAGAGGTAGTACTTACGGTCTGCGAATAGGCGACAGGAAAATGGTTTATTACTCCCGGCCTGGCATTCGTATGGGTTGAAGAAATGCCCATCTGTATTGAGTAATTCGAGCTTTGAGCGCTACCTATAAATCCTACTGCTCCTAACTCTGCAATCATACCGTATGTTTCTGAAGACATCGCCCCTGAAGCTGAAGAGAATGAGGAGGACGGTAATTTTAGAGTAGACCCAAATCCAAAGACATCATCTTTATATGTGCTGATCCCAGCTACTGCGTAAAGTGCTATTACCAATATTAGAATGTACCTGGAGTGAATCGGTGTAAATAACAGTCCCATAATTCCTACTGATTTACAGGCGATGAAACCGGGTTAACAACCTGAACCGTACCTAAGTTAAAGTCATCTAGATTGTCATAAATCATGTCAGATATTTCTTCGAGATTTGTAGTACCCCAATAACTGTCAGATACCGGAATAGTAACCGAGCTATCTACATTATTCAGCACGACAGCAGATGTAACACCTATAAAATCAGTCCTTGAAATTAAGGGGATTATTGCTGCTATTTGTGATGCCATCTCGGAAAAATATTCTCTTGCTTCTGCATCCTTAGAAACATAACTTATTGATATCCCAGTGGAGTAGTCTTTAATAACGTTATCCGTAAACGAAAAATCTCCCGGGTGTTTGGCAGAGATTCCTCTCAACCAAATCCCAGTACCATTGTCACCATTATAAAATGGCTGAATAGTGTTTGAAGAGACCTCTATATCACATGAGGCTCCTCCTGAGATATAAAAACCTTCGCCACACGTAATCACCAATCCAGGCTCACCTTGCGGACTAAAAATAGTGTTGCCTGATATTTTAACAATGCTATTAGTGGCACCTGCATTGACAATGATTTGTCCAATGCCGACATTATTAGTAACCTGTGCCTTAACGGGGGTTCCGCCAGCTGAGTAGTCTCCGGAATTTTGTATGTGAATGGTATTACTGTAAAAAAACTTGTCTATATATACTGGATGAATCCCTTTAACAATGTCGGGATGATCATTCGGAAGAAAGAAGGTATTATTTGTGACAATAGGAGAGGCATCTCCTAGAACCCCAATTGCCATAGGTCCTAATGCGATTTGGCTATAGGATATCTTGGGAGAGGAACTATCGATTCCAATCAAATACCCATTGTTACATTGACCACCTTCCGTTCCTACTCCAATAATAGAATACTTTATGATGCTTCCAACAGGAGTAGTTGTAGAGTACTCATAGTCAGTACTCTGATCCTGAAAGCATATTCCTCCCCACCATGAGCTATAATTGTTAACTTGAGACTCAAAAGTTATCTGCTGACTTGGAGTCCCAACCGCTTGGATGGTTCCTAAAATATCCAGGTAAACACCTGGGTTGAAACGTAGATCCACTCCAGGCTCAATTGTTAATGTCACGCCCTCATCTACACGTACATTACCTTTCACGAGGTAAGGACTACCCGTTAATCCCCAAGTTGTATCCTCCGTTAGTATCTGGCTATTTACGGTAGTGTTAGGTATAGGTGTAGGGCTCACTGTCACTGCTACTGGAATTGGAGTAACAGTAGGAGTAGCGGTCGGACCAGGGGTTGGAGTAGCTGATATTAAAACCGGGATACTCGACACATTTCCCTTATCCCCACTCGCTTTAACCGTAAGAAGCCCAGATGACGTGCAGGGTATTGCTGACGCTGAAGATGATCCTTGAACCATAAAAGTGCCGTTAGAGTCAGCTGTAGTAGTTAGTATGTCTGCGTCACTTCCGTCAGGTCCGCCACCGATGGCCGTAACAATTATACTTTCGCCCGACTCGAAACCTGAACCCCATACAACCAGGGTATTTCTAGGTGTAGAGCAGGTAATACTCTGCTTCATAATTCCGTCGTGACTAAGTATTATTTCAGGGTTTTTAGGATTAGCCAGTTGCCCGGCAACTAAAGCGTATACTGCACTGCCTACCCTTTGTCTCGGAGTCATTTCAGGGTCAGACTCCACGGTAATTCCTAACCATAATTCGTCTGATGCGACGGTAGATGGAGTAATAGAGTTTATACTTCCAAGTTGTGCACTGAATATTCCTGAAGTAGTACTAACTACCTGTGTTTCCGACCATAGGGATATCCCCCCTGTACCAACTGAATAGAACGCAAAGGCCACGGTATAATTATCATCTTCTACCAGATTGCCTGAGGAATCCGTTAGGACCCCTTGGAAAGGTATCAAGCCAGGGACTTGTGCGGATGAGTCTGTCCAGCTGGTAAAGGCCGAAACGATATCATCGCTAAACCTGGTAACCGTAACAGTTGCAGCGATAACCATTAAGACAACGATAAATGTGCCAAATCCTTTTATCATATCTACTAGGACCTAGGAGGATTTTTGGATGGTATCGTGTATATGTAGGATACTACCATCTGGAAATAGGAATTCCAAATCGTTATCTGGATTAACGATAATATTGCGGTATTTACGCAACGAAAGGAATCAATTAACGTATCAATACTGTAATATGTCTAAGAACCAGTCTAGTCCTCAGGGTAGACCAATACGAAATGTGAGGTTTGGAAAATAATGGGCGAGCCTAAGTGGTACAAAGGAAACATCCACACACACACGAACGAATCAGACGGAGATTCTGATCCGGAATTTGTCACCCAGTGGTACAGGGAACATGATTATGACTTTTTGGTACTGAGCGACCATAACCACCTAACACTCCTGGAGTATGGATCCAGCAACGAAAATGTTACTCGACCGATAATGATCCCAGGAGAAGAGGTTACTACCAGTATCCTGGGAGGGACAGTACCCGTACACATAAATGGCATAGGTATCTCTCGAGTGGTAGAGCCAATAGATGCAGGAGATATTCTTTCCACTTTACAAGCTAACGTAGATGCTATCCGAGAAGCCGGTGGTATCGCCTCAATAAATCATCCGAATTTTTTCTGGGCATTCGATCACAACATAATTAAGCAGTTAGAAAATGCCAGCCTGTTGGAAATATTCAACGGTCACCCCTTATCCAATAATCTTGGCGGAGCAGGGAAACCAAGTGTGGCGGATATATGGGACAAGGTACTAACCTCTGGAAAAACTATTTTTGGAGTAGCCTCGGACGATTCGCATAACTACCACGACTTCAGCTATGAAATGAGCAACCCCGGCCGTGGATGGGTATTTGTACGAGCCGAAGAATTGACTAAGGAAGCTATAGTAGATTCTCTGTCCACAGGTAACTTCTATGCCTCTACCGGTGTGGAATTTCTTGACTTACAGATGTCAGAAACCGGACTGGAAATCGAGATAAACCAGAGTATCGATTTCGTATATGAAACAACTTTCAGTGGTCTTGACGGAAAAATTTTAAAGCAATGTGACGGGTTGACTCCTTCGTACTGTCCTACTGGGAATGAAGGGTATGTGAGGGCCACAGTCTTATCATCATCTGGCGGAATGGCATGGACACAGCCTGTATTCCTAGACTAAACAGAACGACAAGATTCGACTGATAGCAACTAAGCTATCGATGAAAGTTTACTCCGCGTCTTTTTTTACCCATCGACCATTCAGATGATCGTGTGTGGTCAGTTTATGATCAGTATAAGTTTTACTCGCCAAACTAAGCCTGTCTAGAGCTTCCTGAGGAAGTTCGAGAGTAGTCCCCGCCTGATTGTCATCTACATGTGCCTCACTCTCAGAACAGGTCAATATACAGGTTATAGATGGATTGGACAGTGACCAAGCTATACAAACCTGAGTCACAGGCTTTGCAATTTCTTCAGACACCTCCTCGATTGTGGAAATAAGCTTGCCTGCAGGTGTCTCAGGGCTGACATCTTCATCTTTAGGGAATAAATTACCGCCAAGGTGGGGTCTGCAAGTTAAAAACCCTAACCCTGTACGAAGTAGGGCCGGAAACAGTTCGTCACCCTGAGGAGTATTAGCAATATTGTAGCAATTTTCCAAACCCACAGGGGTATAGTATCCGCCGTCTCTGCATACATCCATCAGTTTCAAAAGCTGTTTAGAATCCTTGTTAGATACTCCCCAGTAGCGGATCTTGCCTGACTTAACCATAGAATCCAAAGTTTGTGCCACATCCTCGTATGGAACGTCCTTTATAGGATGATGAAGCATATATAAATCGATGTAATCTGTATCCAGTCTGGTAAGCGCTCCATCCAGTTGACTCGTTAAAAATTCAGCTGTGTATTTTGCAGGTATAGGATCCCCGTCCTCCGTATCTGGCATTTCATATGGAGCGATTTTGGTACAAATAATAGCTTCTGCCCTTCTATTCTTGACAGCCTTTCCAAGTGTTATCTCAGATCCACCCCAGCCGTATCCGTTGGAGGAATCAAAGAAATTCACACCTACATCCAGACAATACTCTAGAACTTTTTGTCCTTCTGGATTGTCTGATGATCTGCCTAGAACACCAAATGCAGTACCTTGACAATATTTTGAAACCAAGAGGTCTGTGTCTCCAAAGTTGACCAACCCAGACAAACTATCTGACGATATTTTAGAGGTGGGTGTATTTGCATCCATTTTATCTCTCCTAAATTTTTTAATCCTTATTCGTCACTATCACAAAATTTTAATGAGTACAGATCGGCATCTTTGACAACAAAACGAATTCTAACTGGTACATCAGCCAAATGGCTAATATCACTCGGGCGTTCACGAATAATAGGACCTTCATTGTATGCAGACTCGCTGTCAGTATCCTGCTCACGAACAGCAGCAATATCCCATCCAACCTTGCGGGAAATTTCGTCACCTATGATATAGGGACTGTCTTCCAAACTGTAACCAGGTATCGTCTTACCTGAGGCATCCTGTAACTCAATCCTTATATAACCAGCCGCACTCGTCGAATAGTTTATTTCTAAATATCTACCTTTAAAAGTAAGTGTCTTTGTAATTATCTCTCCCTGGTCATATTTTGCATTCAGAGATACGAATCCATCCAACCTGAGAGTCATTCTCTGCAAGTGGGCACTCTTGAGCGCATACTGTCTATGCACATACAGGGACATCTCATCCGGTCCCGTCTGTACAATACCTGCGGCAGGATAATTTGAACGAGACGTCCAGTTGTTACTACCAATGCCTGGCCTTACGTAACTCTCTCTGAATTGAAAATTGTAGGTAGTCTCTCCGGCACGAGATGTCATGAAAACTCCATCTGACACATCTCCAGCTCCCCCTGATATAGGCTCTACCTCTTCTTTATACAGCACAGCCTGTTGATGAGAAAGTAGCCTTTTACCAAAGAAAATCCTGGCCGGCATAGCGATATAAATATGAGGTGCCCTAAAATATGCCTGGGTTTGATTAGTGTAAAGGTGTTGAGAAGGCATAGTAGTTCCCGTATCGCTGTACATCATAGGTGTCTGGTCAGACCAATTAAGAAAATCGGATGACACTGCTCTCGAGATAGAGCGTATTCCATTTAACATGTAACGCATATATGTTACATAGCAGCCTTCCGCTTCCGACCAAAAGGCTACATTTTGAGAATCAAAGTTGTTATCTAGCGTATTCATTATTATTGGATCTTCCTGCATCAGATTCCAATTGATGCCATCAGAAGAAGCATATGCCATAAGATGTCTCAACGAACCACCAACGTGTCTGGCAACAGCTTTGTACCGTTGCTCCGGATGAGCGGTTGGATTGGCATCTACAAATGGACCAAACGGATACACGGGTATGCTAGGAAAAATCGCATTATTATGTTTTGATCCTCTCACTTCAACAATTCCAAGATCGGGCTTAGTCCAGTTAGCTCCGTCAGTGCTCTCCGCATAAAAAGTTCCGGAAGGGAGAAGGTGGTCATCAGGAAATTTGGTGGGGTTAAATGCGAGGTTAGTGCCACGGTAATACATTCGAAACAGATCGTTGTCCTTAATAACAGTAGTATAAAAGGCTATTGAGCTCTCATGTGAAAGGTCGTACTTCACAGCTATACCAGCTGGGATCGGTTCATGAAATTTGAATGAAACATTATCTAAACGATCAATCAAAATTTCATCAATAAATAGTTCCCGCCTGGAACCTATTTTTATCACAATAATATCTCCTGTTAAGCGTATTCCAAGTACGTTAAATTAAGCCCCGAGATTTCCACTCATTAATCTCATCGCCTGTAGCCTCAGCATAATCCCTCAACACCTGACTCGTATGCTCCCCTAGAGAAGGACTAGAGGTGTGGGTATAAGTGATACCATCCCGAAATTTTATTGGCCCGGCAATATGACGAACGGAGCCAAGAGTTGGATGCTCAGATTCGATTATCATGTCATCTTCTTCTACTTGATGATCCGATAGTGCCTGCTGAACTGTATTAACTGGACCACAAGGCACTCTACCTTTCATTAAATTGATCCACTCTGATGTAGTCTTCGTCACGGTAACCTCTTTCAGAATAGAGGACAACTCCTGCCGATTCTCGAGTCTGCCACTAAAACTTTGAAACCTCGAATCATTCTCAAGTTTAGTTAATCCTAATACATCCAAGAGTTCTCGAAAAAAATGCTCTTTGGCGCACATAATTACAATCCACCCATCACTCGTTGGTAAAGACTGTGATGGCACCTGTGATGGATGAGCCGAATCGGGCCATCTGCGTGGCTCGTATCCGCTGGTTAACGCCCATGTTCCAATATAGCTAAGATGTGATATTGCATTGTCAAATAGAGACAATTCTACATTGCAGCCTATTCCAGACTCTCTGGCTCTGAAAATAGCACCCATCATACCCAAAGATGCTAAAACTCCGGCACTATAATCAACCAGTGAAAGACCAGCCTTTTGGGGAGGAGATTCAGGGTCGCCTGTTATGCTCATCCATCCTGCATACGCCTGCATAACATAGTCGTATCCAGGTTCAGAAGATCTAGACCCAGTGTTTCCAAAAGCAGAAAGCGAGCAACACACTATAGAGGGATTAACAGGACCAAGTGATTCATAATCCAACCCCAATTTCGAGGGAATATCCCCTCTTAAATTGTTAAAGACACCATCGACTGACTTAACAAGACGGTGGAGAATCGATACTGACTCTTCATGTCTCATATCCAACGTTATGCTTTTCTTATTTCTATTAAAACTCTGGAAATACAGACTATCATCACCTGAAGTATAAGGCGGAACATGTCTAGCTATATCACCACCTGTGGACGGATCTTCTACCTTAATGATTTCTGCACCCATATCTGCCAAATGCATAGTACCCCAGGGACCAGCACCATACTGCTCAAAAGAAATTATTTTTAGTGATGACAAAGGTGATTTCGTATTAGATTTCAGATCCTGTTCAGACAATATTATCTCCTAAATTTGTAACTGCGTCCTATGCCCGGAATTTCAATAAATTAGCAGCTGAAGCATATACTCAATTTGATTCCATTTAATCCCTGACTAAATCTTGAGCCATTGCGATACCTCCCAGTACACCTGACATAGATCCCAAACCAGGAAGAACCACAAATGAGTCAATGTTATTAATCACTCTATCTGACTGGACATATCCCCCTAAAAATTTACTGACATTTGCCTGTATTTTTGTGATCAATTGATTTCTTTGCATCACGCCGCCACCCAAAATAAGAATCTCAGGAGATAGAGAAAAAACGAGATTGGAAACCATTAAGGAAAGATAATATGCCTCTAAATCCCATGCCGGATGATCATCAGGTAACTCATCGCACCTCGCACCCCATCGCTCTTCAATCGCAGGAGCATTTGCTAATCCTTGAACGCAATCTCCGTGAAATGGGCATCTGCCTGGAAATGGATCAGCTTTCCAATCGTGAGGGACTCTCATATGCCCCATCTCAGGATGTATCAAACCGTGAGCAATACGACCATTAACAATAGCACCACCGCCCACACCAGTTCCCACTGTTATATAGATGAGGTTGTCATATCCATTTCCTGCTCCCCACCTATGTTCACCTATAGCGGCTCCGTTTACATCAGTATCCAGTGTTATAGGGACATTTATCGCCCTTTTAATAGGACCTAGTAAGTCTATTTCCACCCAATCTTTTTTAGCTGTTTCTCTATGAGGCGTGGCTTTTATATAACCGTGAGTTGCTGAATCATGGTCTAAATCCAATGGCCCAAAGCTGGATATCCCGATCGCTTCCAGAGAATCATTAGAATTGAACGGATCAAAAAATTCGATCACTTCACTGATAGTTTCGTCAGGCTTACCTGTAGGTATGATTTTTACTTCCGTCAAGTCGTCGGGACCTGATCCTATAGCACACACAAATTTCGTACCACCGGATTCTATACCACCAAATTTAATACCCATATATGCTCCTAAATCGAAATCCAGTGTAAGATCAATTTTATTTTTGTGTACCGATAAGGTACCTGAAGCTATGAATAGATCCCTGTCCGTACTAATTCCAAGCTAATAATTTCACTCTAAACAGGCAGCGAACTAAATCCCATCTCCACTAGAGGTGACACCATCCTGCGTATCCTGGGTCTGTCACTGTTTATGTAAGACTCAGTTGGATGTAGGGACCAGTTAAACTCGTCATGAAGTTCCCTTAAATGTAAAATTTCCTCATCTGAAACTGGACTTGCCCCAAATTGTGCTGTAATTTGCAACCGTGCAGATCCGCCGAATGAGGCATGAAAAACAGTTTCAGTAAAAATTACAACATCACCTGGTTTAGTATCTAAAACTGTACATGGCATATCCTGAGGCTTGACTCCAAAGAGGGGGTAATCAGGTTCATTTTCTAATTTCGATAAACCTTGGAGAGAGTCGGCAAACGGTCTCTTGTGTGAACCAGGTATCACCCGTAGTGCACCGTTTTCTTTGTTCAACTCGTCAAAGTACAAACATACTCGGACATTGGGTCGTTCTGAATAAGTTCCGGCATAAGTTTCAAGATCTATTCCGTGCCATGGAGTATCCCCACTCCTTATATGTCCATCAGTGGAACTCAGAAAAAAATCGGATCCGAGTAGGGTTTCAGGAATTTCGTGAATGCGATCGTCGTCTACCAAACCATAGAGGTTTGGATGGCGCTCCATAAATCCCATTAAAGCATATCGTTCTCCTGATAAACCTCTCTCACCACCTTCTTGCCTAATAACATCTAGAGAGGCCTCCCTGATAGATTGAATTTCGTCAGAAGAAAACACGCTCTTCAAAACCAAAAAACCAAACGAGTCAAAGTGATCTTTCTGATAATTAGTAAGCATTCCTTTACCCCTGAATAAAACATCGATCTACTTATCATATTCGCAAGTAGTCTATATAAATTATGTCCCCAGCCTTATGAGCATCTATTAACAAATTTGTGGGATTGTATCACTGTTTTGCCAGTACAACACCTTGTATTGGAATATATATAGTGATACCTTCCTAGAACATAATTTACAGGAGAAACATCAATGAATCGAAGCGAATTAAAAGAGATAATGAGAGGGGTGTCCGTAGCAGTTCCTACCCCGTTTGATGACAACTACAAACTTGACCTCGAAACAGCTGAAGAGTTGACGCAATGGTGGTTGTCGGTTGGACTTGGAACAAGCCGCTCCATGATCAAACTCTGCTCCGCCTGGGGTCAGGGCCCAGACCTGTCAGAGAGTGAATGGCCAAGCCTACTCGATAGAGTAGTTAAAACTGCAGGTTCTGATGCAAATATAATGTGCGGACTGCAATCCAAAGACACCATTAGGACCATAGAAGATGCGAAAAAAGCGCAGGACCTAGGTGCAAAAAGTCTGCAGATAGAATTGCCCTATAATCACGCCCCGAATCAAGACCAGTACGTTAAACACTTCACCATGATTTCAGATGCAATTGACATAGGCATAATGATCTATAACACTTTCTGGTTTGGATGCGCCCCCATTGAGCCGGATACCATGCTTAAATTAGAAGACGCCGAACACGTTGCGGCCGTGAAGTGGAATTACCCGGATGCTGATGGGTACGACAAGATGACTGAATTTTCACACATATTCAATGTTATAGACAATTCAGGACAGACCGTAAGATGCCACAAAAACGGCGGAAAAGGAACCGTGAGTGCTTTCGCTCCTGCATATGCTGCTGATGAATTGAAAGTATGGGATCTAGCTGAATCTGGAAAGTACGAAGAAGCACAGGAACTCAAGGACAGAATCTCGAGTACATTCGCAGCCGTTTCAGCAGAGACCAGTAAAACAGGAGGTGGATATAGACTTGCAAAGGGCATGATGGATATAGTCGGACATCCATCTGGGCCACCAAGACTACCCACAGAACCTTTAAATGAATCTGAAATAGAAATCCTTAGAACTGCTATGAAGAAGCTGGGATGGGTTTAAAACCTTTACAATTTAATACATCTGACACGGTTATTCAGGCTATCACATAAAAGCAGTATCTCCAGACCATGGAATCTTAATCCGGTTGGGCGGTTCAGTCCAGCATAAATAGCTGACGATCCGTCACCAAAATCTCCTGGAGTATCACTCCCTGCAACAGTGTTTAATATCCCATCCGAGGTTATTTCACAAACTCTGTTGTTAAATGTGTCTGAAAAGCATATCCTGCCTTCTGCGTTAACCGCAATCCCCTGCGGTCTATATAACAAGGCATCACTCGCTGCGGTACCGGAAGGAGAACATCCGGCTTCCCCTGTCCCAGCCAAGGTCGTGATAATCCCGTTCGTATCTATGCGTCTCACAACATGATATGAACTGTCTGTAAAATAGACGTTGCCATCTAAATCAACGGCTATCGAAGAAGGTATACCTATCCGTGCATTTAAGGCTGACCTATCATCACCGGAATATCCATGTACACCATCACCGGAAATCTGTTGTATCAGACCTGTTTTTTTATCAATCCGACTTATAAGACCTATTCCGTCACCAACATACATATCATCGTCTAAGCCATGTTCGAAACACCTCAGACTGAAAAAACTAACACTTGAAGCCGGCCCTCCGATTCCACGACCAGATGCTTCACCTACACCAGCCACTGTGGTAATCACACCGTCTCTATCAATTCTGCGCAACCTCTGACCTATGCCGTCTACAAAAACAACCCGTTCCTGACTATCTAAAGAGATATCACTGGGATTTCCTATATATGCTTCTGTAGCAGGGCCATTATCACCTCCATAACACCTGGCTCCGTTGCCAGCAATCGTACGAATTAAACCAGTCTTTGCATCCACAACCCTAATTCTCTGGCTCTTTGTGTCTGCAATGTATATATCCCCTAATGAATTCAAGGCCACTGCTGTTGGTATACACAGGTAAGCTTTTTGCGCAGATTCATTATCATGAATGGTAGTTCCACCAAAAAGCGTAGTTACTAACTCAGTGACACTATCGTATTGACGAAGCCGACCCGATGCGTCCCCCCACAATACAGTTCCATCGTCATCCGCCCATATACCGGCTTCTATAGCATTTGTTTTGGTCTCAGAACCTAGTTTGCCTTCTTCTCCCCATCCTGGCACACCATTTCCGACAAGTGTTTTAACGACTCCGGTCGCGGCATCCACCTTCCTGATCCTAAACCCTTGTACTTCACCTACGTAAACGTTGTCATTCGAATCTATGCAAAGGGCATCAGGCTTATTCGTACTAGCTTCAGTAGCCAAACCTCCGTCACCGCTAGAAGATGCCTGACCATTACCTAAAACTGTGGTAACTATGCCCGTATCAGAGTCTAGTTTCCTGATACGATTATTATCGTTGTCACATATATAAAGGCTACCCTGAGAATCAAAAGCCAGATGCTCAGGACCACTGAAAACTGATTCGAGTGCTGGTAACCCATCACCATTAAATCCAGCTCTGTTACCAGGATCGCCTGCAAAAGCTTCTATAACACCGGTTTCCGCATCAATCTTTCTGACATTATTGTGAGATTTGCCACAAGCAAAAACGTTACCACGTTCGTCTGCTGCCACACCACACGTGATATGGAATTCAGCGTTTAGAGCTGGTCCTCCATCGCCACCAAAACCTGCCCTGCCAGAACCTGCGATACGGGTAATTATTCCTGTCTCATAATCGATGCGTCGAATTGTATTGTCGACATAGGTAGTCCCATAATCGCCAATTTGAGCAACGTATACATTACCCTTATTGTCTACATAAATATCATGCGGCATATACAATCGGGCTTCAACTGCTGGGCCCCCATCGCCGTTACAACCTGGGACTCCATCTCCTGCAAATGCACGGAGTATCCCTTCCTGATCAATTCTCCATAGCCTATGTGCAACACTGTCACACACTATGATATCCCCATCAGGCAATCTAACAACACCATGAGGCCAGCCTGCATCAGCCTCTTTAGCTGGTACATCCACGCTATATCCAGATCCTGCTATGGTATCAATAGACCCTGTCTCGACAAGATCAAAAATCTCTGACACTGACCGTCTTTGAGTAGACATTATTTATGAACCATATATCGTAGAATTATTGCCCATTGACATATGCCGCATACAGTTTAGGTTGTAGATTATCTCTAGCAGCCATGTTGATCTTAATCCTAACTTCAGACCCTGCAATTCTGGATATGTCTCCAGACCAAGAAACTCGGGACTCGATTCCTCCCTCTGAATTTACAACCCCAGCGTTCTCTCCTGAAAATTCAGGTATCAGACGAAATTCTGAATCTGAAAGTTCTAATTCAAACAGATCTTCATTATCAGCGTTAATCGATATTTCGAGACCCTTTTCAGGTAATGTAATCGGAGCAGACCAGACCCAACCTTCAGACTGTTTAGGGAATAAACCTAATGCACCCCACCTGTCTCTAGGAAGTGTAGCAAGGGCTATCTCTGTATGATAATCCTCTGTCAAACCTGCGTTTCGCCACCGTCCATGATATATTCGAGTTTCATCGCCTACATTCAATATTCCATTGTACTGACACAATATAGTAGGATAGTCCTTACCCTCACGAGGAGTAACCAACGAATCAGCGGCAGATATGTAGATGTGACTCTTGACTGGTTCTCGAAAATGCATGCCATCACTACTAACTACAAGTCCCAAATCACCTTCTATACCTTTGAGTGTGTGGATAGGTGGTTCCCCTTTACCAGGGCGCCAACGACCAAACAGACCAACCTGGACATTACCGAAATTGGCTGCTCCAATTCCTAAATGAACCTGGTCGTATGAGTGTTCATAACCTCTCTTATTTGGATCCGATGGTTCAGGCAGTGTAAATGCTTCAGCCCAGCCTTGAACCCAGTTCTCAAAATCTGGAGAGACCCACAAGTATCCCTGCCTACCAACTTCGCTGCCACCCTCTCCTCCACCTGAAAAGATACCTTGACCATGCACATAGTACATACCTTCATGCTTATAGAAAGAGGAAAGTTCCGAAAAGACATCTATAGGCCAACCGGATCCCAACTTCCAGTTGATACCATCAGGACTAGTTGCTGTAGCTAGTGTTGATACAGGAACCCCGAAACTATCTCTTATGGGACCTTTTTCCTGCAGTGGATCATATACTAATTTGTACCTACGTTGGGGATCAGGATCATCTTCATCTTTAATGACACATGCACCCGGACTTTGTATGCCTGGAAAATATATAGCATTATTATTTGAACTACCCTTGCATTCTATCTGTCCAAGATTCGGCTTAGTCCAATTGATGCCGTCATCACTCTCAGCATAACAAATCATACTGGTCTGATAAGCGATTGGCAGAACTTCATTCATGCCGTAATACCACATACGATACTTACCTTCATCATATAAAACAGTTCCGTAAAAGTTAGCAACCTGTCTGTCAGGCGCTTTTGGACTATCTTTACTGGGTTGTAATACTGGCTCTTTCCTTACAGTTGGCTTAGACATGTAATAGCACAGGTTTCGCCTGAATTGAAGTGAGTAATCGTCAATTGCAAGTAGTATCATAATATCCCTCCTAATCCATCTAATTGCATAATGATATCCTCTTTAAATTACGGTACTAGATTATATTTTTCACTAGTCTGAATCCCACGGATCTGTGCCTTTCAAAAGGATCCCTTGCGTTTCTTGAGGCTGATCTGGAGTGCCTCGTGAAATACCTGTAATACCCACCCCTAACAACTCTCGGTGACTTACTTGATCCCTCTGGGCCTTTCGGATCTACTAAAGGAGATCTAGAGTAGTAATCATGGTCGTAAACATCATGACACCACTCCCATACATTACCGTGCATATCATGCAGACCCCAGGGGTTAGCAATTCTAGTCCCTACTTCTCTCGGATACTGGTCTTCCATCTTGGATTCACTTTCGACGTACCAGGCATAGTTTCCTAAAATATGTCGATCTTCCCCAAAAGACCACATCGAAGTTGTCCCTGCTCGGCAAGCATACTCCCACTCAGCTTCCGTGGGAAGTCTATAAAAGTTACCTCCCTCACTACCATTAAGTTTCTCTATGAAACGTTGTGTGTCTTCCCATGACACAAATACAGCGGGCATGGCGGGATTACTAGAAAGCATACCTCCATCTATCCAGGGAGTTGTCCCCATAATCGATTCCCATTGACCCTGAGTAACAACACATTTACCAAGTAGAAAATTTCCACTAATATGTACTTCATGTAGGAATTCGTCAATTTCCCTGCCCGGCTCAGACTCAGGTGATCCCATAGTATATTTCCCAGGGTAAATACGAATCCATTCATCTCTAATATCCTCCCAGTTAACCCCAGTATTCAGGATATCTGAATTCGACTGATCAACAGCCAATGGAAGAGTCGCTTGTGCCTGTTCTAAAACCCGTGACATCAATTCTTGCCCGGAAGGACCAGCATTAACAGCCTTAAGGAAGAGGGTCTCTCCCTGATTGGACAATAGTGTAAATCTCCCACCACATTTGGCACAAAATGATGAGACATACATGGTACCGTTACCAGCACCAACCACATCCTGTGATTTCATCCGCTGATTACAATTTTTGCAGATAAACTGCATCCTGTAATGCCAAACCTTTCATTACAGCCATTTTCGTGGCATTCTATAATCTTTGGAATTATAATGTAATATAAATAATAAGTAATTTTATATGGGGAATAATTTGAACACTAAAAATATTATGCGACAGGTGATTGATGAGGGTTGGTGCGTGATACCTTCTGTTATCCCTGCAGGGGAAGTAGACGATGTCAGGGACAGCGTACTAAAAACTACACTAAGAACAAGTAGTGGCTATGAAGACAATGATAAGGCAGTCAAAAAAGGCGCAAATAGCGTTAGCACCTTCCTACCTAGCGATGTAAGTGCAACCAAGGGTCTGCTTGCGCACGACCAGTCCTTCGCTAAATACCTGCCTCACCCTAATATTTTAGGTACAGTAGATTCGATTCTTGGTCCTCATGTCCGGATATCATACACAACTTCAATAATCAACATGCCTGGCAATGCCAGGGGAGGATGGCATTCAGACTGGCCTTTCAATCAAAAAACTGCAGGTCATATTCCTTCCCCATACCCTGATTTTATAGCACACATCACAACCATCTGGATGTTGTCCCCTTTCAGCAAAGAAAATGGTGGAACGCTAGTTGTACCAAGAAGCCACACATTTAATGACAATCCAACGGGGGACAACGATTTAGATCCTAATTTGGTACACCCTGATGAAATTAACGTAACTGGGAATTCAGGCGACGTACTTATGTTTGACAGCCGCCTGTGGCATGCCACATCTGCAAACACTACTGAAAGTCCTAGAGTTGGCTTAGCTGTGCGGTACGCCCCATGGTGGCTAAATCTAGATGTACTAATGCCAGGTTCGGATGAACGTCAAAGAATGGTGATAGAACCACAGGCACAAGAAAATGAAGTAGCCCCAATCTCTACAGAAATCTTCAATCGATTACCTAAGAATGTCAAACCCTTAATGAGACACTGGGTAAGGGACTAAATAACTGTAAAACAGCACATGTCTCAATATGTCATGCCTTACTTACAGGAAAACTTATCCTTAAACCATCGTAGAATGCGGGGACGAAGTTGACGACTGTAAAAATAGCCGTCATCGGTGCTGGCTTAATAGGCAGAAAACATGCGGAAACTATAACAAACAGCAACAAGTGTTCGCTTGCTGGCATCTGTGATGTTAACCCGGAAAACAAACGCTTAGCTGATGAATTAGGCGTACCCTTCTACGAAAGTATATCTGACCTCCTTAAGAACGAAAGACCAGAAGGAGCAATAATTGCTACTCCCAACGGGCAACACGCTTCCATAGCGGAAATATGTGCAAAATACACCGTTCATGTCCTGATCGAAAAACCTATAGCTGACAATATTGAGTCTGCACGTCATATCATCAGACTAGAAAACGATTCTGGAATCAAAATACTTATCGGTCATCATAGAAGACACAGTCCTTTAGTTATGAAGGCGAGAGAGGTTATCCAAAGCGGAAAGCTAGGAAAACTTGTGGCTGCCTCAATGATATGGACGCTACTTAAACCATCAGAATATTTCGATCAAGAGTGGCGTACAAAGAGACCTGAAGGAGGACCAGTACTAATAAATTTAATCCACGAAATCGATATACTCAGATTTATTTGTGGAGACATCACTAAGGTATATGCTCAGGCGAGCTCAAATACACGAAATCTAGAAGTCGAAGACTCTTTGAACATATCCGTGTCACTCAAAAATGGGGTAGTAGCATCTATAATCGCATCAGATTCAGCATCTTCACCGTGGTCATATGAATCCACAACTCATGAAAACCCTTACTATTTCCACACCAATAAGGATTGCTACTATTTCTTTGGTACACAAGGATCACTGGCATTTCCAACCATGGAATTCTGGAATTACCCTGATATGAAATTAGCCGGATGGCAATATCCAATGGAAAAATCGGAGATTTCAGTCAAAAGAAGCGACCCCCTTGTAAATCAACTAGATCATTTCTGCGATGTTATTGTTGGTCGCTCAGATCCTGCAGTCACTAGTAGTGACGCTGCCAAATCGCTATCCAGTGTTTTGTCAATACTTGAATCTATCAAAACTAATTTACCCATTATTGTAGAATAAGTCTGATAAGCACTGTGCCAACGAGAAAACTATGAAACTCAAATCATCCCAAATTGAAGAGTTCAACAATCGTGGCTTTATATTATTTGAAAGTCTTCTAGATAAACAAGAAGTCTCAATTCTTCAACAGTCGATACCAACAATACTGTCTAGACAAGGGCCTGAAGTGGTAAGAGAAAAGGGAGATCCAACTACTGCCAGGTTAGCTTTTGGTGCTCATACTTACGCAGAAGAATTCCGACTGTTGTCTTTACTTCCTCGAATGTTAGAACCAATTAAACAACTCTTAGAAGATGATATATACCTCCACCAGAGTAGGCTGAATCCCAAGCCAGGATTTGGTACTGGAGGGGGATGGGAATGGCATCAGGATTTTCCTCCTTGGCACCTAATTGATGGAATGCCGGAATCAAAATGCATTATGGCATCTGTTTTTATAGATGACTGCAATGCGGTGACGTCTCCACTACTCGTCGTCCCTGGATCTCAACACTACGGCTTGCTTGATTCTAAACTTCACGATGATGCAAAAGGACAAGGATATGAATTACATCATATAGACAGTGCAGTATTAGAAAAACTTGCGCAATCCAACGGGATTGAACCACTTATTGGACCGGCAGGATCCGTAGCGTTAGTACACTGTAATGTTGTACACGGGTCCTCTAATAACGTATCTCCATGGCGAAGAGCCATTATGTACCTGAACTACAATGCTGTCACCAACGCTTGTAAGAAGGACGATCGACCGTGGTATCAGAACAATCGAGATTTTACGCCCCTAAACCCCGTTGATGATAACGCCTTAATAAAGTTAGTATAAACTTAATAAACTAACCCTAAGTATGCGCTTAAACAAGTAGGATTTAAAAATGCGAAACAGTCATATGACGTTACGATCAGGCAACCCTGTACTTTCCGCGAAAACGTTTTCAGGTAATTATGAAGCCACTGAAAATGTAATGACGATTGACGGAACCGTTAACAAGACTATCATCAGCCTGTTAATTTTATTAACCTCAGGGGTGGTTACATACGTTTTTGAAATATTAGCTTTTATGATAATCGGCTTTCTGGTTGGTTTGGTTTTAGTGATAGTTACTATGTTCAAACCTCAATGGTCACCCAAAACTGTTCCCCTGTACGCTGTGTTCGAAGGTGCAGCTCTGGGAGGTATTTCATTCTTGTTTAACCTAATGTACGACGGCATTGTTACCCAGGCTATCGTACTGACCGCTGGAATATTTTTCTCTCTTTTAGCCGCGTATAAATCACGAATAATTAAAGCTACAGAAAATTTCAAACTCATGGTAGGAGCGGCTACTGGCGGAATAGTTATACTGTACTTAGTCAGTATTTTTATGTCGATGTTCGGCATGGGGCAAATGCCAATTATGGACATCAACAACAGCTCATTACTCAGCATAGGATTCAGTTTATTCGTTGTAGTAATAGCTTCCTTAAACCTAGTGCTGGATTTTGATTTCATTGAGGAAGCAGCAGAAAAAGGATTACCTAAGTACATGGAATGGAGGGCTGCTCTTGGTTTAATGGTTACATTAGTATGGCTCTATCTTGAAATACTAAGGTTACTGGCCAAACTTCAATCAAGGAGGTAAATACTTCCTTCAACAATTATTTATGTCTTACAGAAACGTTCACTAGAAAGTCTACCAATTCTTAGGATCTGGGGGTGTACCGAAGGAAACATAACGCATTCCCTCTTTCGCAGTCATCATCTGGAACTCACCACTTATAGAATACAACTGCCCACCTCTAAAACTTATACCTAACTGAACAGCTTTCCCTCGTATATCTTCCAGATTTCTGCCATCTTTCCACCGTGGTTCCCACGATATCGAGTCTACGGTACATGGTGTGCAATCATCCAAACCGTAACCTTCTATGGGTGTTCCTTCCAAATCTGTAATCTCAACCTTAATTTCACCATTTGGCACCTTAGCATTTAGGAAAAGTTTAGGCCCCTCTATCAACATAGCTCTTGTCCTGAAATACGAAACACCGCCGGGACACTCCAGATACACAAACCCGTCTATTCTCATACGATGCATAAGAATAGCCCCATTATTCAACCCCAAAGAGTCATCATAAACAGCATGCTCTGGAATAGAAGCAGAAGAATAAAACCGAATTTCGTTATCAGTCAGAATCATGCTCGAAGGCAAGATACACCCAAACCCAACCTCTCCTGGACTCGCGTTAGGTATGAAACTATTTCGTAAAGAGCGGTTCCAGTGCAACCCATCATAACTGTATGCCAATTGGCAATCGATTCGGCCAGCGGTAAATTTGCCATACTCCTCACTCAGGGGCGGTACCCTGTAAAGCCACACCAGTCCAATATAAATGCCTCCGTAAGGAAACGATGGCATACCATATATTTCTGCTAAGTCTGGATCCAATGAATCCGTCCAAAGGGCCAACTCCGGTCTTGAAAACTCTTTCCAGTCGCTGGTTTCCATAACTGCTATCCGCCGGTCGCCATTATTTGGTCTAATAATTAAAATGTAAGCTTCACGATGATCACTCCAAAAAGCTGACACTGTTGGATCGCTTCCGTAAGGATGCCACCTAGGACTGTTCAAATCTCCTGACCATTTGAGTCCGTCGGGAGATGTTACTATCCATGAATCCTTAATACCTGTGCTAGGACCATGACCCTTACACACAAAACCCTTTATGCGCTCTTCAGGGTTTTGTGCGTTCTCATCATAATATGATGGTCCCCATTCACCGAACATGTCCCAGAGAGCAGGCTCCACCTGATTAGGAATACGTCTCTCTGCAATTGGAACACTGGCTGATAAATCAGGAAAAGTCCAGTACATTCCATCATCACTATCTGCCACACATGCAGCGAAATGACTAATTCCGGGAACTATGGATGGGTGACCGCTCAAATTATTCCCGCCTGACAATAAACCTTGATAAAGGCATCTCCACCCACCAGTATCCTCGTTAGGAAAAACAGTGGGGTATGCAAAAGCCAGTTCAGCATTGGGATCTAAAATTGTGGCTTCAGGGATTAGATCTGGAGATCCAAGTTTGCGGACAAGATTGTGTTTCGACCAAAATTGAGAGTCATCAAAAAATAGAAGTTTCACTATGTCCGGAATCGACTCACTTTCACATTGTGTAAAGTAGTCGTTGTTGTATCATATCGAAGCAATTGAAGGAATATCACTCTATCACCACACCCGTACCGTAAGCGAGAATCTCAGCTGAACCTTGAGCAATCATCGATGTCATAAAACGCATTCCTACCACCGCATTGGCGCCCCTGGATTCGGCTACAGACTGAAGTCTCTGCAAGGCTTCTTCTCGAGATTGGGCCATAAGTGAAGTGTATTCAGAAACTTCGCCGCCAACAATATTCCTAAACCCTGCTGTTATATCTCTCCCAATGTTGCGGGCACGTACAGTACTCGCACTGATAACGCCCACCACTTCAACTATCTTACGACCTTCAATGGTATCTGTAGTTGAGAAAATCAATATTTCACCTCCTTGAAATTTTCTTTCTTCTTATCGCGCATCCTGTCACGAATCGTAGTGATAAATAAAAGAGCGGACCCTACGAATACTGCTGGAATAGCAATTTTTATCAGAATAGGAACTTCGTCTTCAAAAAACACTGCTGACATCACTGCAATAACCCAATAAGAGGCCAGAATAGCTACTCCTATTAATAGTGCTACTACTCCTACTTTGTACATGTGATCAGGCCTCCTTTTGAGAGCATATTATCACAGTAGTACAGAAAATTTTTAACAAATTGATATGAAATGTGATATACGTGTATTCTTACAGGCAAACATTCTGAGAAATGTCCGACCAGACCGATTGAGAAACAAAAGGAGATGCACTAGGAAATGAGTAAAGACCTATATCAAAGTACATTGAATGAATTGGCAAATTTTGACAGTGCTACGATCTCTAACGCAATTGAATCTTTTAATGTCAGGGACAGAACTGAGGGCTACGCTTCAATGGAATTAAAATGTCAATTCCCTACCCTGCCCCCAATGGTTGGATTCGCCGTCACTTGCACGATGGATAGTACAACATCAAGACCACGTCAAGATTCAAGAATAGGTGACTCTTTCGATGCAGTAATGGCATCGCAAAAACCAGTTATCATAGTAGCTAAAGATGTAGGTAATGACAATCTAAGATCTTGTTTCTTTGGAGACATGATTTGCGCAGCGTTGAAGTCACTAGGGGCAACTGGAGTAATTACGGATGGCGGTGTCAGGGATCTAGCAGGAATTCAAAAAAATGCACCAGGATTCCATGTATTCTCACCAGGGGTAGTTGTATCTCATGGAAATATATATAAGCTTGAATTCAATATTCCAGTAAGAGTTGGGGGCCTAGAGATTAATAGCGGTGACCTCCTGCACGGAGACGAAAATGGTATTGTTAACATACCGTTTAGTGTTGCTGATAAATTATCTGAAGAAGCCGCCCGCATAAAAAGTTATGAGGAAGACTTTTTTAAATACGTGTCAGGAGAGTCAGCAACTCGTGAAGGTATCGAAAAACTTTTTTATTAAGAAATAGTATATTGATCACAAAAAATGTGGAAATAATAGATAGCCACTGCCATCTATGGAAACTTGGTATATCTGGTAAGACCTGGATAAAACCAGAACTTGGTCCTTTATTCAGATCATTTGAACCGGGGGATCTCCTCTCAGCACCTGAGAACACTAATGTAAATTCTTTTATAGTCGTAGAAGCCGGTGAATCTCATCAAGAGAACCAGGGTCTGGCTGATATGGCAGAGGAATCTGAAGCAATTAGCGGCTTCATAACATGGGCTAATCTGGAAAACCCAGAGCTAGAAGAAGAAATTCGATTTTGGAGTTTGTATCCGAAATTCAGAGGCGTTCGAATGAGGTTCGAAGGAAACGATGATCCTGCCTTTTTGAGCAAAGAATCAATCAAGAATGGGTTATCAGTCATATCTAACATTGGATGTATTTTTGAATTTTTGATACAGACACATCATCTAGAGGATGTATTAAAGTTGTGTGAAGAAAATCCAGACCTAAGAGGGATTATAGAACACATGGCTAAACCGGATATGCTCTACCAATCCGACAAAGAAAAGTGGACGGAGTCGATGAGATATTTGGCAAAAAATACCAATATATACTGTAAAATGTCGCTGTCTCCCAGGTCACAGGATATGTCAAAATTCCTAAATACAACTATTAAACCTTTGTCCTCAGAAGATATAAAACCATTTGTACAACATATCATGACCGAATTTGACACTGAAAAATTGATTTGGGGTAGCGATTGGCCAATATCTTCCGTGACGAATACCTACGATGAAACATATCAATTGATGGAAGACTCCATAGGCCAAATAAACTCATATGAAAAAGATCGTCTATTTAAAGATAATGCTATCGAATTCTATGGTCTATAGTCTTAATTCAATTCTTCAATTTACGTTACTAAGTTAGTTACCTGTTTGACATATAAAGACGATGATGGCTACACTACGCTTTAATTTTACAATAGGTATACCTTAAAAGGTTGGGGGGGGGTATATGATGTTACAAGTACTAAATCAAGCATCTGGCACAGTCAAATTAATGGTCGTAGTGGCATTGATAATTATAGGTATAGTCGTATATTTTACGGTTCCTAATATTCTTCCTAAGTCAAGTGAACAAAAGTATGAAATTGATAGAAAGCTAATCACTACCAAAGTTAATGTCTATCTTGCAGGTTACCCTCCAAAAGTGGTTAACCAGAGACAATCCTATGATTCAGTAACTTTAGGAATTCATCCAAACTACGCTCTAGCAAATGGAGGTATTGCCAACAACCTAAAATTATCGGATGTAGGAAATGATGTAATTACTACACTAGGAACTCTTGAAAGCAATCCTACTTCAGGCAAAGACCAAAGTGCGACACCTTCGTGGGTTGACGGCGATGGAAATGGTGAAAGGGCGCCAGGTGAACTTCCCCTATACCACGGTGACGTATCCGCTAACTTAAATATTGACCACTGGACCACCACTGTCGTTAATGTAAAAAATACTGAGTACGTAGTTGACAGTAGGGACTGGTTTATAGATATGGATATGCTGGTTAAAAGGGGCTATTTCACCGAAGTACCTGCGTCAGCATCCCTTGACAATAGCCTATCTGGTACTGGTAGTTACAGCTGGTATATAGACGAAGATGGTAAAGTGAAGAGCATGCTCTTCAGGAACCCTAAACCTGAAACAGACGGGTTCCAAAACGTTTACCCATAAATACTAGTATCCTGTGGACACCCAGGGAAACTAATTGGTAAAAATCAACAGGTCGAACGTAGACATAGGAATTGTTTGTAGCAATTTTCAAGATTCTATAACCTTCTACAGGGATACTCTAGGTCTTCCAGTCGTTGAGGAGATAAGAATATCAGACGAAATTGCTATTAAGTCAGGACTAGCCCCTGGCGGATTCCGACAAGTCAGACTCAAAGCAGGTGATACTCTAATAAAATTAATGCAGATACAGACCCCCCCCAGGGAAGGAACATCCTATTTTAAGTCCGGAGTCAGATGGATAACCTTGTTCGTGGATGACATAAATTCTGTTTATTCAAACTTGACTACGAAAGGCGTAGAGTTCCTTTCAGAACCCCTAAATCCTAAAGATGCGCAGTGGGTTGTGTGTGCATACGACCCTGACGGGATATTGATTGAATTTGTTGAACCGTAAGCATAAAGTGCGCCTAAGAATACTTTGAAAACTCAATGTTATCTTTACATATACAGTCCAAAAGAGCAGGCTGACCGGTCTTTGTGATCTGTATCGCCTGATCCAATGCAGGTAGAAAATCATCTGGTTTCTCCACTCTTAGTGACCATGCTCCAAGACCCTCTGCAACCTTCCTGTAATCTCCTCCTACGCTCAACGTGTCGTGAGATTGAGCGGAATATGGCATATGGTCGTGCTCTATTGACATCATACCGTTGTTAAATACTATCGTAAGTATGCCAATCTTATTACGAACCGCAGTCTCAATATCCATGCCCACCATACCAATAGCGGCATCTCCCATCATGTTGACACACAACTTGTCAGGTTCAGCCAATTTAGCTCCCATAATTATACCAAGGCCATATCCTAATTGAGTGGATTTACCCCATCCCATATACGTACGAGGCGCAACACATTCCCAGAAAGGAACTATCTGATCCCTGGGACTACCGGCGTCATGTGTAACTATAGTGTTTGCTCTATCTACATTATTCATCAAATCCCAGATGATTCTGTACTGGTTTATCGGTGTTTCATCTGAAGTTAGCCTAGGCATCCATTCACCTAACCATTCACGCTTCAAACGTTGGACTTCCGGACCTATATTCCTAGTCTTAGTGTGTCCGGCATCGCCTGACTGAAGTTTTATTTGGGATATCAGATCAGTTAGTACTAACTTTGCATCACCTAATAAAGCATAATCTGCAGCGATATCCTTATTTATATCATTGGCATCATTAGTGCTATGAACTATTATCTTCCCTGAAGGGATAGCCTTTCCATAGTTCGTCTTGGTGAAACTACACCCTATCCCAAAAATCAAATCTGAATTACTTACAAACTGATGCACTGCTTTTGTAGTAGATACTGCTGACGATCCCAATGAAAGAGGATGATTTTCAGGAAAACAACTCTTGCCTTGCATCGTTGTCATCACAGGTGCTTGAAGAAGTTCAGCTATTTCCTGCAGCTCATTCCAAGTATTAGCATAAAGACATCCCTGTCCAGCATGAATAACGGGATGCTCTGCCTTCAATAACACGGATGCTACTTCCCTGATTTCGTCAGAATCTGGTCTGACAAGATTGCCTCTGACCGGTACATAATCCAATTCCCCTTCTAGTTCAGCATCCCATATATCCCTAGGAAGTTCCACAAGTACAGGTCCAGGCTTCCCTGTACGCAACTGATAAAAAGCACGTCTCATCAATTCGGGTATTCTTTCGACATGATTAACTTCAGCCCGCCATTTAGTAACATTACGGTAATTCTCTACAGAACTGAAATTGGGTTCTACGAAACTCCTGGTAGTTGCCTCTGCTCCTGGTATGATTAGCACTGGAACATTTTCTGAAAATGCCTGAGCCGCACCGGGAAATGCATTTTCTGCGCCAGGACCATGTTGCATAGCAAAAACTCCGATCCTACTTCCACTGGTAATCCTGCTAAACCCATCAGCAATAGCCATCCCCATACGTTCCTGCCGACACAGTATTGGTGTTATATCAAGCTTTGCAGCAGCATCAATCATCCTCTGTGCAGGATAACAGGCTAAGAATTCTGTACCCTCTCTCTTTAATATCTCTGCTACTGCATCTACACCATTCATAGTTAAAGCTCCTGTTTTTAATTCACCGAAATTTCATGCTCTCTAAGATTACAGTGAGATGAAAAAGAAATACATATGATGTAACCTCTGATGATTATATCGTATGCGATTATTTTTGTTGGAAGGAAACTTTAACTTGAAAATAGAAGAAACACGACGAAGAAGCAAGGGTATTCAAGTTTTCGCAATAACACCTTTTATAGACAACAATGGTAAAACTATTGTTGATGAAGAAGGTATCAAACGTAATGTAAACTCCTGGGTCACGGCAAATATACCTGTAGTAGTAACATGTGGTGGTGTCGGAGAATTATGGCACCTTAATGAAGAAGAACACTTTCAAGTAGTACGTACTACTTCCGAACAGGCTTCTGGAAAGATTATCGTTATTGCAGGAGTGACTGGTGATACCGAATCATGTGTGAATACATCACGCAAAATGGAAGAAGCAGGAGCAGATGGCGTTCTTTTATTCCCCAGCGAATCTGTAGGTACAGATCGACAATCAGTAATTGAATTTTATTCTACTATATCTAAATCAATTGAGATTGGGATAATGCCGTTTAGAATAGATAACACGGTGGATGTTGACACGGTGCGCAGATTATCAGATTTACCAAACATGCTAGCCTTGAAAGAAGAAAGTGAAAATATGGACGAGTTTGAACACTTGGTCAGAGAAGTCGGAAACCAGGTAATCATTGCCGGAGCCGGCTCGGATCAACTAGCCCCTTGCTTTCTCTTAATGGGTGCCGGCGCCCTTACATCTAGTCTGGCTAACTACCTACCAAATCAGCTACTTACTATGTGGAACTCTGCCCAAGAAAAAGATTTTCACAATGTCATGAAAATTCAAAAAACACTACGCCCTATAGAATTACTTAGACAACAATTCGGACACAGATTACATAAGGCTGCAATGGATATGATAGGACTATCAGGAGGTGCTACGAGAGCGCCCGGAATTTCTCCAACAGAATCAGATCTAAATAATCTGAACCAGTATTTAAACGAACTCGGTATAATTACAAAGGGATAACGTCTACCATCGGAGAATGACCTTGGATTCCAAGATAAACGCAAATTCTAAATTACGAAGAAATAGACTGCTCCTTGTTATATCAGGATTAGTAATATTAGTAGTCCTTGTGATAATGGCCCGAGGAGCGCTGTTACCTCTAGCAGTAAGCGCCATTTTGGCTTACCTTCTCTTCCCTGCAGTCAGGATATTAGAAAATTGTTTTCCGTGGAACCCAAAATGGCCACATGGGACTAGAGTAGGATCAATAACAGTTATTTATTTTCTGGCCCTAACTATACTTGCTGGATCCCTTGCTGTGGTGGTACCTCCTGCATTTAAACAAGCTTCTGAGTTCATTAATGAAATTCCAGTACTTTTCGAAGATGCAAGGCAAACAGTCGAGAACTGGAATAACTGGTACACAGACAAAATACCAGCTGATGTGAGAATTCAAATAGAAGAAATTCTTGAAGATCAGGGGGCAATTCTTATCGATGCAGGAACATCCATAATAGGAAAAACATTAGGTACCGTAACAAATACGTTCACCACTGTCATCGGATTAGCTATTGTACCTTTCATGCTATTTTACTTACTGAAAGATAGAGAAACAGCTACAAAAGAGATTTACGCTATCATGCCGTCAGAATCTCAAAAACATGCCAAAAACATCATCGATATAACTAATCGTGTTCTAGGTTCCTACATCAGAGCACAGCTAACGCTAGGAGTAATTGTAGGTACAGTCGTATCGGTAGGACTTTATTTTCTAGGAATTAAATTTTCTGTTCTTTTGGGTCTAGTTGCTGGGGTCACTGAACTAATACCTGTTGTAGGTCCACTGCTTGGCGCAGTGCCAGGTATTTTAGTAACACTTGCATCCTCACCCGAGAAGATTTTGTTGGTCCTATCTCTATATCTTGGTATTCAGTTGATCGAAAACACTCTACTAGTACCACGAATACAAGGCCACGCAGTTCAAATGCATCCGATAATTATAATGCTTGTACTAGTCGTGGGAAGTGAAGCCGCAGGCCTTTTCGGTGTAATTATTTCAGTCCCTCTTGCAGCGGTATCACGAGATGTGTTCAAATATTTCTACAAAGAGTGGAGCAGTAGCGAGAGTTTATCAAATTCAAGTGTGTCCGAACCTATAAATGATGACATAGTTCCCGCCGATAATTCACACTAATGTAATTATCTCTAAACTTGGAATAACGCTTCAGTTATAAGTGCATAAAGGTATAGATTAACGTTTCTTTCGCAAAGAATACGTAGCACTTAAGTAACCGATAAATATACCGCCAAATATACTTATAATGTAATTTTCCCCGCCAAGTAACAAGCTCGTTAAAACAACAGCAATAGTAGTGGTAACCGCAATGGTTGCCAGATATACAAACACCTCTCGTCCTCTATTATTAAGATTCATAGTAGGAATAGTAAAATGAGTTCAATTTTCAAGCCTTATTTACCTGATATTTACGAAGTGATCATTAACATGGCGTCAATTTATGTAAACTACGTATGTCGTCTGCTTCCTCACCCAGATTCCTCATGTTTGTACGTGAAACTTCAGCAAGGTATATAGCTCCGCTGGAATCAACACATATACCATGTGGAGCAATAAACTGACCCGGATCAAATCCGAAACCATCCCCCAATTTCGCAAGGGATCGTCCTTTAGAATCCAATATGGAAATTCTAGGCCCTATATTGGGAAGATACCTGTTCACTGACATACCGGCACCTAACTCCCCTATCAAGAATTCTTGTGATTTGGATATATAGAGTGCACATGGTCTATGAAGATTAACCCACTGAGTCTCATACCTCCCATTAGAGTCAAAAACCTGTACTCTATGGTTTTCTCTGTCGGCAACATACACATATCCATCTTTGTCGGTTGCTATGTTATGAACAATATTAAATTCTCCTGGATCAGTCCCAGGAGAACCCCACGAAAAAAGTAACTTGCCATCCGGAGAATACTTATGCACCCTGGCATTTCCATACCCGTCAGCTATATAAAGATCTCCCGAATTCGGATCCAATGCGACGTCTGTACACCTATGAAATGGGTCTCCACTCATGTATTCCGATGACTTGCCCGGTGTACCAATTGTCAATAACACTTCACCTTCAGTAGTGCAGTGCCTGACAGTATGATCTTCATCATCGGCCAAATACAAGGTATCGTCTGGAGCGACGGTGATCCCATGTGGCCTAGGGAAAAGACCTTCTCCCCATGAGTTAACGAACTTTCCATCCGAATCAAACACCATAACTGGATGATCACTCCTATTAAAAACATAAACCCTGTCTTTCGAATCTACTGCCACCGAAGTAGCTTCGCTCCATTCATACCCATCTGGCAATGTTTGCCAATCTACAGCCACTGAATACTTGTATTCACCAACTCCTACTTTCGTTGTCATAGCCTCTCCTGCAATATGTATAAGAGAATCACCTTATCACTGATCTTGGTGTTGGTTCCAGTCTGGTCACAACTATACGTTCTCTAAGCATCATTTCTCCCACCTTCGGAGAAATAACGTTTTTCCAATGATCCGATTCATAAACCGCATCATAGAGACGAATCCGCTGCTCTTCACTCTCAAAGCGCCGGATCCAAAAATAAAGATCACTTTCCTCTTCACCTACAAAACTCCCAATAACAACCATCCCTTTAGATGTCTGGTAAGGGATTATCTTATTCTCCATAAAATCGACCCACTCCTGACGTTTGCCGTCACGAATCCTGTACTCTCTGAATTCGAAAAACATTTTGACTCCTCTACAGATAAAACTATTAAACTTAAATTCTACAAAGCAAAAACTCAATACAATTCAAAACACTTATACTCTATTTATTCCAATTCAAGCCCTTCTGGAATCCCGTAAGCTTCACCTAAATGCCTATGAGGACCAATCGGCCAACCCTGTCCCCCAATTAGATTGAAAAATTCAGATTTCCCTCTCAGCCAAGTATACATCCGTGCAGCATCCACAACATCCACAAATTGATCCCTGATTCCAGATCCACCGAGAGCCCAATCAGCATTAGTTAGATCAAAATTCGGGTCCACTAGCCAGTCACGTTCCGGGAGTGAGGTTCGCCAGTAATTGTATTTTAGATTGTTGCGAATACCATTGGCCGTGGAAGCTGAACGACGATGCCAAATATTATAAATAGTCAGAAATATTGAACCAGCGGACGCCACAGCATAATATGAATCCTTTATATTTCCATAATGCCCCATATACCCAGGAGTAGAAAACAAAAAATGGGAACCAGGAAGTAACTCAGTCGGCCCCATTTCTCGAGGACATACCTCAGGATAATAAAAAACTTGCAAATATTGTAATTCAGGACCAAACTTCGAACCTCCATCTCTATGCCAATCCTGTCCTTCCACAGGGCATTCTACCCTGTGATTGGCCATCAGATTAGGTAATCTAAAATCCTTCCCTAGAAGGGATCTAACGGCACCAGCTGCATCAGGATTTTTTATAACTCCATCCAAAAACCAGTCCTCCAGAAGAATTTCCACCGGCTGCCCGCCGGGATGTTCATTTACATACTCTAGGGTTTTTTGATTTATATCCTCAGACACAACACCATCCAACATCAAAAATCCATTCTTGCAAAATTCCATTACCTGAGTATCATTCAGAGTCGGTAAACAATCATATGTCTGATTCATGACTACCTCCTGGGATATATGCTTTAGTTCATTATAGTTATTGGTCCAAAAATCTTCGTGCTAAAATTCGCCCATTAAGCTTGTCAGAAATATTACGTAATAAACTTACTGTGTAGCATATTCATAAGACCCAAGATCTGGATCTACTGTACCTCGTCCAAATCCCGCTCCCTTAAGATATTTAATCTCCATCTCCACATCCCTCAACGTCACCTTGGCGAAAGCTTGTGATTCATTCTCCAAAAGATTTACTTCAATTATGTTATTTCCCTTTACAGGCCTAAACTCATCTCTGAGTCTAAAAATATACCAACATGCACCGGTGACGCGGTACTGTGGAGCATCCATGGCATACATATTAATTACCTTTCGAAGTGTATCTTGAGGCAGCACATTTCCGTTAAGTTTAACTTCGATCTTGTCTCGCTCGGTAGTATCTACCAAACGAATCCGCAAAAGTATCTCATGAACCATTCCCATACTATCCCAACGCTCTACATCATCACTAATAATCAACTCAATCGAATGAGGCGCAGAAATTTCCAGCTTGACTGGTAGAGAATTACTCTTATCAGCTACTATAGAGGGGGATACAGGCCTAGCAGTATCAGTTGGAACCCTGTAGTGTTTATCTCTAGGAGCCATTATGTCTGGGTGTGGCAATTCACGAAGTTTTTCATAAAAAGACGGGGTATAGGGCCAGTATCCAAACCAATGTGCAACGTAGATACCATCCACGCCCTGATCCCAATAGTTACAAGCAGAGCCACGCATCATTTCGATCGAAGCCTCATTTATCCTGTCGGTTGAAACTCTACTTTTCAGGGCCGCCAATACTCTGGTATTAGTACCTCTTGAAGCATTAAGCAAAGGCCTAAAATCTGCCATAGGGTCTGCTACTGCAGATGGCTGAGCGATAATCGCATCCACAATTCCTCTTTTTATCCATTCATTCAGATCTAAACCTATCGATAAGCTAGCATCAAGATTGGCAGGAACCTGTACCGCTAACTCCCTGTCCCCGGATCCACTAGAGAGAATTTCATGAAGAGTAGCTATCCACTCGGTCATTACCTTGCATCCAGATTTAACCTGATCCGGTCTGAAATAGTATGGCGTGTAGCAAAATTCCAACTCCAGACCATCTATTGAATAATTATTTACTAACTCCTCTACTAGGCTAAGTGTCCTTGACCGAACTTCTTCATTCATAAAATCAAGGCAACGATACCCTGGCCATTCCTTATCAACCTCGCCCGATGCGCCAATTTCAAGCGACTGTACATCATACTTAAAATCATCCGGAGAAAATTCATCATCTTCCCAAACTCTTAAGCTACGCTCTCTAGCTCCCTGTTGGGCTAGAAGTTGGGCATACAAGAACATACCTTTGTTGTGAGCTCTATCACATGCAATTTTCAGGGGATCATAACCTTCGGAAATTAGAGAATTGAAATTTCGACTCGCTCTACCCCAAACCAAGTGAGGCCATTTATCTACATTCTTCCCCCACAACCCACCAACTTGGCTATCATATATTAGGGAACCGATATCACCAATCATTAAATTAACTGCTTCAACAGGAGTGCCTACAAGCTCGTCTATAGCAGCCTCGAATTCTTCCTTGTACATAGGAGGTTCGTACATGTATACAAGAGGATGACGACCATCGTGGTCGAACATAATACGTGGTTTAGCCATGCCTTAACCTCCTAAAAGCAGAGAGAATCATTACTTTACCAGTAACGTTGACTGATTTAGTATTAGTCGCGCGGATTCTACTTCGTCACTTCCAACCTAGTCAATTATGTAAAATAGAAACTAATTGTTAATTAGTTCCTAATCTTTGACACAATTGACATACATATTTAAACTCAATGTGGTTTATTATTCTGATAAATCCGTAATGGAATAAAGGAAAGATTGTACTTTGGATTTAGGATTGAAAAATAAAGTAGCTATAGTCACTGGTGGCAGTAGCGGAATCGGCAAAGCTGCTTCAATGGCGATGGTCAAAGAAGGGGCAATTGTAATTATATGCGCAAGAAATTTACAAAGATTAGCGTCGGCTACTTTAGAAATAAAAGCTGCTACTGGGATACAAGTAACTTCGATTCAGATTGATGTAACTAAACCATCAGATATCAAAAAACTCTTCTCCTCCACCCTATCAAAATACGGGAAGATAGATATTCTCGTAAACAATGCCGGTGTTTCATCAACTGGAGTCTTTGAGAAAGTAGACGATTTAAAATGGCAGGACGATTTAGATCTTAAGCTTATGGCCGCTATACGATGTTCAAGAATTGCTATTCCTCACATGAAAACAAACGGCGGTGGCAGGATAGTAAATGTAACTAGCCACCATGGTAAAACACCGGGTGCAAAATCTATGCCTACTTCTGTAAGTAGAGCAGCTGGAATAGCACTCACGAAAGCACTATCTAAAGAATATGCGCCAGACAATATTCTAATAAATACGATTTGCGTAGGTATAGTTAAGGCCGGGCAATACGAGGGTGGAGCTAGACAACTTGAAGCAAAAGAACGAGGTTTAAACCTGAATGAAATGTACGAAGAAATGGCATCAACCAATTCAATACCACTGGGGCGAATCGGTGAAACGCATGAAGCAGGTGATGTTATTGCTTTTCTTTGCTCAGAAAGAGCAAGCTATATTACTGGCACATCCATAAATGTAGACGGTGGATCATCAGCCGTAGTTTGACAACCTAGTTGTGCTACTAGTTCTATATAATCCTTTGTTACATATCAATATTTAATGAAAGGATTTTGGGAACCAGTCAAAATAGCGGACCTTAGATACAGGATGTTTTTAATCAATCGCTAGGTATTGCTTGTCTGGCAGAACTGGGAACGGTGTGTGTGGCTCCTTCTGATACCAGAATGCTGTGGAAGCCAAATCATCCTCTCGTGGCACCATTTTACCATTCCAACCTAGAGCCTGAATCGTCATCCGAAAATCCTCTTCGAATCGCACAGGGTCTACGATATGCCAACGGTATAATCCGAAGCGCATTTTATTCTGTGATTTACCAAAATAGTCGTGGTTTTCATGGGGATTTATTACCTGTGCCATACCGACATATGGTGTGTTAAATTCAGTGTACTTACCATTATGACCGAACCCAGCCGCTCCGCAAAAATAATCCTCAGTGCCTGTACCACAGATAGTAGGGTATTCTCCATCCCCGTCTATGTAAAACTTCGCCTCCCCCTCTCCCCACCATCCTGACATATTAGAGCCCCAGCACATGTATACACCGACAAATTGTCCTTGCCCACGTACCCCATCGAGTACCGTGTAAACATCTTTGTATAATACTGGGTTAACTCGGCGAAACTGCGCATGAAAATATGCTGCATCTTCAGGAACATCAGTTAAGGTGTAATCGATCTGATAGAAAACACCTATGGGACAATCATTTTGATTCTCTAGAGTAATTCTAGCTTGACGTCGAAATGGCATAAGCCAGTAACTATTCAAACCACCTTTAGGATTCACACATACAGGAAGTGACGACACCTCACCTCCTCCACCCCAACCTGTTGCAAAGAAATCACCCAAAGGACACTCTACAGAAGGTTCTGGCTCATCATCCCAATAGATACGTAAAATTTCGAGCCTCTGACTGCCACTACCAGTCATCATCCAAATATGCTGAATAGCACCACTTCCATTTACCCTGCCTAGTTCCGCAACTTCACCGGGACCGATCATTATATTAGGAGCAACTTTCCAACCTATTCCTAATTCACGAGCCTGGTCGAAATCACCTGGCCAATTCCCTTTACCATACCATTCATCAAGCTGAGTTCTCATTGAATCAGACAGTAAACGGATACCTTCTGTCGCGCGACCACCCATGCCTTTGCCGCCAGATGGGTTCTCTGCACTAATAGAACGACTCTTTGCAGAGGACAGACGAGGTAAACTCCCAAGAGACATGTTCAAACCATCAAATTTTTCCATGACTCACTCCTTTCGATAAAGGGAAATAACATCTTATCTCGGATACTGTGGCTTTCAATAAATGAAATGAATATAGTTGTAATAAATCAGCTATAGGTACTAAAGGAATAATACGGCATCTTAGGAATATACCCTGTCTCTGGTACCAGGGACAAGCTTGAAATCTAACCAGTAAGGATCGGAGTTATCAGAAACTTCCTTCAAGACCTTCTGGACATATGGTTTTATACCAAAAAGTCTACATTCCGCATCGCCCACTAAACCAATGTTAACTTCCTTATGCTGATCCCAAAATTTCCCTACAGCGGGTCGATCAAGTAGTGGATACAGAGCATCTGGGTTTTCATTCAGTAGTATGTTCCAATAGATTGCTTCAACGAAATGTAAATACGTGGAAGATCTATAATCCACCCCTAACATAAGTATTTTCCCACATTTTTCGTAAGCCATATTCATTGGGGATTGAGCACCAAATGGTCTACTCCATGGCTCAATATCCCAATTCGATTTATATCCATCCCTGCTATACCCTGACACAAATTCCTTGGATTTATTACCACGTGCCGCTACAGAGTGGGAATAATGGTCAGATCTATACGTACCGGGCATATTTCTGAAGTACTCTGACAACCACCCAACCGTTGATTGTGTAGTAGCTATATTCCAGCTACCTGCACGGTCATCGTAATCCACTAAATTAAATGATGGCATCAGGATAAGTCCGTCAGAACCAACGGCATCCTCAATAGCGGATACAATACCGGCAGCCCCTCCTTCAACATTTCCAACGCTTTTGTATGATGAATGGATAAAAACTGTGTCTCCCGCTTCAATACCTAACTGATTAAGCTCAGTAGCTAAACTAAACCGCGTATGTAAACTCATTTATACCTAATCCCCCAGTTAAGAATTTACTTCCCATCAGGATTGACGTTACTCAAAAATACAGACTCAATTTAAGCTGTTTTGACAGCACCTGTTAAGCCACCATCCACTACTAAGGTAGTGCCTGTCACATATTTAGCTTCATCGGAAGCTAGAAAAAGCGCAGCATGGGCTACGTCCCAAGACTCACCCTGCTTCCCAATGGGTATCATTGCATCCCTAAGTCCCATCATCTCCTCAACATCACCACCCCACGCTGAAGTTAGAGAAGCTTCAACAAATGGGGTACGCATCATACCCGGCAATATTGCGTTCGCTCTAATGTGACATGGTGCATACTCCACCGCTATTTCTCTGGTCAAAGCGATCATGCCAGCTTTGGATGCTCCATATGCGCCCGACAGCGCAGGAAGAGTTCTTATGCCGTTTATAGATGATATATTGACTATTGATCCGCCCTCTTGTTTCTCCATGTGGGGTAAAACGTACTTACACGACAGGAAAACACTTTTTAGATTTATATCAAGCGTCCTATCCCAATCAGACTCCGATGTATCAGTGATTCCTCCTGGTATCTCTATACCTACATTGTTGTGCAATATATCAACCTTTCCAAATTGACCAAGACATTCATCCACCATTGAAGAACATTCAGAAGAATCACTGACATCAGCTCTATAAGCGAATGCTTGTCCCCCCTCGCTATCTATTAACTTCTTCGTCTCGCGAGCAGCTTCTAAGTTATAATCTACTAACATGACCTCAGCACCTTCCCTGGCATATAGAATAGCTGCCGCTTTACCATTCCCAACCCCAGGTCCAACAGAGCCAGCACCTGTGACAATTACACTTTTTCCTCTAACTCGATCTCCCATTTCTTCTGCCTCCCAATCCCACAGAATAATGTATTAGTACAAATCCCATTGAGATGAATTTATTATTCGTCAGGATGGTACCATAGTCTAAGCACAAATCTTTAGGGAGAATTAAATGCCGCCGGATAAGACTCTATCTCACACACTGGAGAATCGGTACTCTCAGGTTCGATCATTCCTAAAGAAAGAAGGACTCGGTGCACTGTTTGCATATTCCCCAGCTGCTGAACACAAATGGGGTCAGACAGGGCACGTATCCTACTTGTCAGGATGGGCTAATCATGACCGAATAGTTGATTCCGCCGTCGTGGTTCCCTCCGAAGGTTCACCGACTTTACTTGTTGCCGGCCTTCCTTACATGTTAGATCAAATACCAGATGCTTCGTGTATTGAAAACATTCTTCTCGTCCAATCAATTGATCCAAATGCCGTCGCAGTAGAAAAAACCAAAGATCCCAATCTAAAATCCAGCCTACGAACATTTGGCGGCGCGACCCAAGAAATTCTAAATCTGAATGGTCTTAATGATAGAGATGTAGGTGTCGTTGGGATTGAAAATATGTCAGTGCTATTCTATGAATCTCTAGTATGTGAATTCGGAGGGCGGTTAAAACGTGTCAGGGATATCATAGGTGATATGAGATCCACTAAAGAGCCAGATGAAATGGCCTTAATGCGACATTCTGCACATCTTGGCGATCTGGGTTTCGAAACATTATTGTCCACTGCCAGACCAGGTATGACTGGAATAGAAATAATTGCTGAAATGGAAAGAGTCGTTAGGGAAAAAGGTGCTGACCATGCTAAGTACTGGATGGCTTCAGGACCCCCAACAACTTGGGAAGATACTAGGCTAGACATAAAACCACATGAAAGAGTCCTAAATCAGGGAGACATGATTTCTGTATGTTCTTACATTGTATATAAAGGCTACTGGAGTCATGGCCATCGCACTGGTTCGATGGGAAAGACATCGGACTACCTAGAACATATTACAGGTATAGCCAGAGACTCCCAGAATGCGGGTCTAGAAGCAATACGACCTGGCGCAAGAGCCGGTGACATAGCAAAAGCGGTACGCGAAAAATCCTCAGAGTTTGGATGGAAACTACAAGGAGGACGAGTAGGACATGGAATAGGTCTAGACTACAGTGAAATTCCAATCCCATCTGAATCTAACGATACTATTTTGAAACCAGGAATGACTCTGGTATTGCACTCAGCGTTTTCTCTCCCAGAATCGGGGAAAATGTTTGTGCCGCTAGGTGACCATATACGTGTCACAGAAGGCATCCCCGAATTCTTGATGCAATTTCCCAGAACACCATTTGAAATATAATACTACCTATAATAGTGCTATATGAGTGACAAAACACAAAATATTAATAACAGTGTGGTCGTATTATTCAAAGGCGGGAGACTACCAACTTGGCATCGTGTCTCACGTTCCGACCAAAAGGAATATGAAAGAATTCATGTCGAACTTATGCTAGAAGTTGTTCAAAAGTATGACTTGATTGGTATCCAAGGGTACAAGTTGCTCGGTCCTCAAAAATCATGGGAAAAATTCTGGGTGATAGAATTCCCCACCTTAGACGGTGCAACAGAATGGATTAAAGCTGAAATGGCGCCACCCTACGGTTCATACGGAAACTATGAATACCATCTGGCATATCGTTCAATCCAACACAATCACTCTCAATTAGTCACACACCCACGGAAAATTATTAAAACAGAAAATACCATTGATCCAAACAATCTGCCTCATATACGTGAGGATAAAAATAGCGTACTTGTTTTGATGTTTTCAAGGTTACTCCCTGAACATTCCTTCACTAGTCCTGAGGATCGAGGAGATAGTGAATACTTAGACCGTTGTAGCCGCAGTGCAAAGACCCATAGACTCATGAGTTTCGAAGAGTTTCATTTGATGAGTCCGCAAACAGACTGGCACAAAGTTTCCATAACCGAATTACCAACCCTGGATGCTGCTGAATCATGGATAGATAGTCAAACTGCTCCACCATATGGTTCTTACTCCAGGAAAACGATTCTACTGGCTCGGCGATGGGGGCCAGAATTTTTCTCCACTTGGGGCAAATAATGTTCATCAATCAATACTCATCGATAGTGACAGGATTGCTAATCCTGCTAATCGTAACATTTGCAACCTGGAGGACATTCGAACTTAAATGGACGATAATTGCAGTTTCAATTACATTCATATCTATAACCTCATTCCAAATAATTGGATCTACCACTTCCAGTAGTATTTCCAGCATAGTCGAGTTAGATAATGTTTTAACGTCTGGAAAACCCGTTTTACTTGAGTTGTACTCAAATTACTGAGTGGCATGCCTCTCGGCCAAGCCTGCCGTGGACAGGCTAGAGAATCAACTAGGCGATGAGTATGTAGTCGTTAGATTTGATATCGGCTCTGAAATAGGAAAGTACGTACGCAAAAAATATAACGCGAACGTTACACCTATATTTATCGTATTCGATACTAATGGGAATTTGGTCTGGAAAAGAAGTGGTAGAGTCCCATCACTACAAACCATACTTTCTATAGATACTTAACCGCAGAGTTTCTTCCCTTATACTAATATTTCAACTCTCTTGAAGTTCTGTGAGCTACAGATTACTGGATGTTTCTAAGAGATCAGATACACTAATATCCAGAGCCTGTGCTATCCTAAGCAATCGTCCCATAGTTAAATTCTGTTTCCCGTTTTCAACTAGACTAATATAAGCTTTATCTACACCGGCTAATTCCGCGAGTTGCCCCTGACTCCTACCAATTGCTTTACGCTTTTCAAATACCTTGATGCCTATCTGAGCCAACAGCCCATTCAATGTTAGGTGCTCAGCACCTATGCAAAATTCTTTTCTTAACTTATATACTGCACTAACCGGATCTGTCACAACCAAAGCTTCGTTGAATTCAAGTAAGTTTTCAGATATAGCAGCTCCACCCAATACAACTAAAGGTGGATCGATTAAATTTTTAAGAACCTCTATAGAAAATATGGCATTTTTGATGTTTCTATCCAGTGTTACTGAAAGAGCTACAACCTTGGATCCACTTTCAATTACCAGCCTCGCAATATCATCTGCAGGAGTATTTTCACCCAAGTAAAATACCTTCCATCCGTCTAAGGACAGTAAATTTGACATCATCTTAGCCCCCAAGCAATGTCCGTCTCCCTGAACAGAAGTAACTATCGCACTTAGACCATTTGGTAAAGAATTAGTGGACTTATCCAAGACATGGTCAAGTAATTTCATGGAAATCTGGGTTGATACGTGTTCGTGTGCAATAGATATGTGTCCTTTGTGCCACAGATTTCCTATCTCCACATTAGCGGGGGAGATGATATTCGTGTATATAATTCCAGGGCTAAATCTACTGTCTAGGGCCTCATCGATCACATATAGACACTGCCTTTGATCACCTGACCTGAGCCCCTCCGTCAAACGTCTAGTCAGTTTATTAATGAGACTATTTTCTATAGTAACCAAGTTATTGCCTTCTGATTTCCTCAGAACAAAATATCTGACGGATGACTTTTCTTCTGTAGTTGAATATACGAATTAAAATCCCTTTGATAAATACCATGTGTGTTAATTTTCCTAATATACCCAATGGAACACTGTAAATTACGCGATCTTCCATTATTGAAGTCCCTTTATCTGTCCCAATTACACGATGCTGATGGAACCACAGGTTATAAGGACCTTTTTCTTGAACGTCTGTAAATGATTCGTCTGGGTTCCAGTCTAATATTCGAGTAGTCCATCGTAGACTAAGAATTCCAAATCCAAGGCTGATTTTGTATAAAATACGAGAGTCTTTATCAATCTGTACAGGCATATTTATTATTCGAAATCTCATCCACGATGGTGTTGTGATACCTAAATTAAGAGGTGAGGAGAAGAAAGAAAAAGTCTCTTTTGGGAGAGCATTTAATTCCACATTTGTTCGAAGTTCATACTGCCCTTTTGGAACTAAAGCTGAATCACGATTGGCTGCAGCAGTTTCAGATTCTACCTCTTTGATAGAAACGTGCTCATAATTAAACTCCTCCCAAAGCGCATCGTATAGGCTAGGAAATTCAAACTCGTATCCATGGTCTATTAGTTTAGCTGGTAAAGCATTCTGACTATTTGTGAGAACATTTCCACCTTCTCCGAAAAGTAAACCAAGTAATACGGATGGGATACCGATGTACATCTTAGCGGGAGTCAAAGCACCAAGGGTTCTGGAAAAAACTAATGAACTAACTGGATTTGGAGAGGTACAATTAACTGGTCCCGAAATCCTACCATTCCTTAAGCACAAACCTATAATTAGTACAATGTCGTCTATATGTATCCAAGGTACACATTGCTTTCCTGTGCCGGTATACGTACCCAAACCTAACTGAAATGAAGGAGTTACTTGTTTTAATATACCTTCCTCTCTCCCCAACACAATTCCAAATCGCATCGTACATACCCTAGTGCCTGAACCTTCTGCATCTAGTGCTGCTTGTTCCCAGTCTCTGCATAAATCAGACAAAAATCCTGTGCCACCGGAAGACCGTTCTACCAGTTCATCCCAATCACGGTCACCGTAGTAACCTACTGCACTAGCAGATATCAAAACCTTCGGTTGCCTGGAGCAGAGTTTCATCTCACGGACTAGCCTTTTCGTCAGACCTACCCTGCTGGAATAAATTTCCTCTTTAACATTTTTGTTCCACCTCACCCCAACTATCGCTCTACCAGCTAGATTAACCACGGCGTCTGAAGATTCGATCTCCTGACGAAGAATTTCATCAGATACATCTATTGGAACTAGATGGACTCCTTCCCCCAACATGTCCCTGGCTCTGGATACATCCCGGGTCCAAGCGGTAATCAAATATCCTTTAGAAAGAAAATGGGCCACTAGTGCCCGACCTATGAACCCTGTAGCTCCTGTAATAAATATTTTCATGTTCAAAAACCTGACCACCAGAAAACTTATTTACGTCCTTTAATATGTGCCCCAGTGTCAACACTATAAACCATCATGTTGTAATATAACACAATTACCGTCATAATTATTGTATTATATTAATAATTAGTGTATGGTAGTCGTCGCTTGCGTGAATATGTATCGTCTTTGTATCCAATTAGGAGAATCGAATGTCCGGTACGCAGGTTTTTGTTCTTGTAAATATATTAGGGGGGATTTCAGTACTTTCTAGTTATGCAATCTGCATAGCACTATATCCTGAGTCCAGGGCGGCATTATGGGGAGGAGTGGAAGGATCGTGGAAAACGATCTTTACAGTATCAATGTTACCTGCTGCGATCGGATATATCGCTTTCTGCTTTTCTGTAATATCTAAATATGCTGACGTATTCTCTGACTTCTTAGGTACTTATACATTGGGTATTATATGCGCTTTTTTCCTGATCTCTGCTACTTTTTGGATGCCTGCAACTATCGCCTATATAAAAACCCAGCAACCTTTATGGTGGTTTGTTACTGTTAGCTCTCTATGGATAACGGCCCTGTCATTAGTTTCACTGACTGTAGTGGTTTTCTATATATATATAGCGAAGGACACTTCGCTATTCCATAAATACCTCGTCCTAACAGGACTAACCTACATTACACTTCATTGTCTTGTTCTGGATGGAATAATCTGGGTCTCTAAATTCCCAAAGTTTAATTTGTAGAATTTATATCTTAATAATGAACGATAAAAGATCAGTACACACTCGGATTCTTGAACAATACGTCGAGGACCAAATCCCAAAGCTGCAGACGATACCACAGGGCGAATTGAATTTGTCAGCAGAGAAAATATCGCTCGATAAAATAGCCTCGCACACCGAAATGACACAAGATGAAATCGTAGATATTTTCAGGCTGTCATTAATAACAGAATCTTTAACAGACCAGTACTCTGAAACGTACATGACTGGAGCCAGAAACCATAACGCACATTGGCTATCCAACTACGTTAAGAACTTCTGGGAACCAGATGAGATGGGACACGCACAGCCATTTAAAACAATTCTTATGGATTTTGGAATAGATGAATACAGACTAGATGAAAGCATCAGAGATGCGATACAACAGTCAGAGTACCACGTAAGTCATTCATCTGGGTTCCATCCAACAAGCCTCACGACATACGGACTAATACAAGAATGTGTAACTGATTACTGGTATGAGCTGCAAAGAGGATTCTTCCCAACCGGAAGCGATGCTTCAAAGCTTGTAAGTAAAGTTAAGGGTAGAGAAGCTCTTCATACAATACAGTTTCGGAACATGACCGCTATACAGCTTGAATCAGACCCTTCCCTGATAGAAGAGATCATCCTTGCAACTATGAATTTTGAAATGCCCGCTAACCATATTCCACCTGTTAAGCACATAGAAGCTAAAACGCAGGAATGGCTACCCAAAATGAATGGCAACGTAACTGAATTACTCCACAGAATTATTAAACATATATACGAAGTATTGGGAGACAGGAAAAGCTTGGGTAAGCTACTAACCACCTATGCTTCTAAAAGTGAGCAAAACTTCATTTCTTACCTTCCAAATCATATTCTTTCAAAAGCCATTGAACATATCAACGGTGGTTACGGAATAGTCGGAGAAATCGTTATGGATGAGATAGGCCTGAAAACAGAAGAAATCCATAACCCTAATAGTTTGGTGGAAAATGCTGAGTATCGCCTAAAAATGATAATTAAATCTTGGGCGAGTAAAAAGATGCATCTTGAAGGTTTACTGCATAAACCCGAGGGCAAAATAAGTAGTGGAATTAACTGACCATTACCGAAACTAGACGGGTTATATTCCCAAACTGTTAATTACATAGAGGTGATAGTTGAAATTCTTCTCCAAAGCGCTCGGAAAACTAATTTATAAAAGCGTCATAAAGCATTTTAAAGGTCTTAACGCCTCAATAACACTTCCAGATAAACGTCAAATACACCTCTCGGGAAAACAAGACGCGCTTACCCCAAATATGGAAGTTCTAGATTGGTCTTTTTTCGTAGATTTAGCAACAGGTTACGATCTTGGTTTTGCAAAGGCCTATTTAAATGAAAAATGGAATTGCAATGACCTACCTAATTTATTCAAACAACTCTCTCAAAACAGGTTGAACGGCACCAATATTTCAATCGGTAATCTTCTGCCGGTAAAACTGTATTCAAAATTTGTCCAGCAGATTAAATCAAAAAATTCCATATACTGGTCAAAACGAAATATAAGAGACCATTATGATCTCAGTAACGAATTTTTTCAAAAGATCTTAGACCCATCGATGACTTATTCATGCGCTGTATTTAAAACTGATAAAACTAACCTGTCTGAAGCGCAAGATGAAAAAATAAGGCTACTTCTTTCTAAAAGCAACATCCATGACAAGTCTCACATTTTAGATATAGGATGCGGGTGGGGAGGGCTGCTAACCAAGGCAGTGCAGGAATACAACTGTGAGGGTACCGGGGTCACCTTATCAAAAAGCCAGTTCGAATACTGCACTGAACTCGTAGACAGACTTGGCCTCAGCGATAGGATCAGGATTCTTTTCCAAGATTATAGAACACTAAAGGGTAATTTTGACCAAATCTACTCCGTGGAAATGTTAGAGGCAGTAGGTCATACCGGACTTAAAGAATTCTTTCGAAAATGCGATTCTCTGTTGAATGAAGATGGGACATTATCAATCCAGGTCATCACTATCCCAGACGAACGATATGAATCGTACAGAAAAAATTGCGATTATATCCAAAAATACATTTTCCCTGGAGGGATGTTGCCGTCAATGTCATCAATCACTGAGTCCGCATGCTACGCAAATAATTTTGTTATACAAGACAATTTATCTATAGGAAAACACTATGAACAGACCCTACGAATATGGAGGAACAATCTTACAGACTCATCAAACGATATATTACGCCTAGGCTTTTCTACTAAAGACATAAGACGTTTTTATTACTACTTCAGTTATTGTGAAGGGGGATTCGCAGCAAAATACATCGATGATCTTCAACTGTTACTTAGGAAATCAGCAAATGTGGTATGAACCTGTAATAGACAACTGGTTGTTACCTAATGCCTTAATGCGTCTTTTAGTCAAGCTAAGCATCACAAAGTATGCCCGTAAAATCTCTAGGCTTAACGCTGATCAAATCGAAAGTATCAGATCGATTTTCAGAAACAAATGTACCACCGGACATTTAGCAATAAATACTGACGAGGCTAATCTTCAACACTATGAAGTACCCACAGAATTTTTCAAAACAATATTAGGCACTCGCATGAAATACAGTGGATCTTATTGGAATGATAACTGCCAAGATCTTGATGATGCGGACGACAAAACATTAGCCACTTATGAATCGCGAGCTGATATACATAATGACCAAAAGATTCTGGATATAGGTGCAGGGTGGGGCTCTATGTCTCTATATCTAGCAGAGAAATATCACGACTCTCAGGTAACATCTGTAACCAATTCTTCCACGCAAAAGGAATACATTGAGTCGGTCAGCAATAAGAGGAACATAGAGAATTTGAGAGTCATAAAGTGTGACATTAACAAACTTGATATAACTAAGAAGTTTGACAGGATTATATCGATAGAAATGTTTGAACACACTAGAAATACGAAACAGCTAATGGGAAATGTTTCAAATTGGCTAAATCCAAATGGGAAATTATTTATACAGGTATTCTCACATAAGACGCATCCTCACATGTTTGATGACATTGAACACTCCTGGTTATCGCGTCATTTTTTCACTGGCGGAATGATGCCATATGACGGATTTTACAAAGATATCCCTTCACCTCTATCAATGATAAAATCGTGGACTGAGTCTGGTATCAACTATCATCTAACACTAGAGGCTTGGCTTAACACTCTAGAATCAAATAAATCAAATCTAGTCCGTAAGATACAAAAATCCAATCACCCTACCCATCCAATGGTGTTAATAAATAGATATAAACTGTTTCTACTAGCTTGTTCAGAACTATTCAAATATAACGAAGGTAATGACTGGCATCTAATGAATTACCTATTCAAAAACCAGGACATCTGACCAAAATGCGTATAGCCGTTGTAGGAGCCGGAATATCTGGAATATCTGCCGCTTACCACTTACACAATAAACACGAAGTCACACTGATAGAAAAAAGAAGCGTCATTGGCGGACACTCAAATACCATCACAACCCAAGACCCTGCAGGTAATACAGTATCCATAGATACCGGCTTTATTGTTTACAACGAAAGAAATTATCCTAATTTCTTTCATTTTTTACAGGAACTCAACGTGGAAAATCACCGGTCAGACATGTCTTTTTCCTACACCAACATGTCGAAAGCAATACAGTATGCTGGAACAATAGGTGGGCTCTTCCCAAGCCTGAAATCTATAACATCTGCAAGCCATATTCACCGCCTATTTAATATATACAAATACTCCAAGCTATTGGAAAAACATTCAGGTGAACACCTAAGTGTCGGGATAAATATCGTCGACTTACTAACCAAAATAGGTTGCCCCTTAGATATCATAAATAACTACTTCGTACCAATAGCATCTGCTATTTGGTCATGTGACGGAAAATATGCTGCACATATACCAGCCTCAACATTCATGCAGTTTTTCTCTAATCACGGGTTGTTGAATATCAAGAATCGACCGCAGTGGCTCACTATACGAGGAGCTAGCAGGAATTACATAAACCAATTTTCATCAATTTTCCGAGGTCGAATTTACACTAATGTTGATGTAACTTCCGTTAAATCGATAAATGAAAAAGCCGTTATAGAATCTGCAGCGCTAGAAGAACAAGAGTTCGACGTAGCAATTATTGCTACTCACGCTGATGAGGCCCTAAAGATTACTAGACATTTTCCTGAAAGGTTATCAGATATATTATCCACATATGAGTATTCTGAAAACGACGCCTTCCTACATATCGATAAGTCTTTAATGCCCAATAACAAGAGAGTGTGGGCGTCATGGAATGTGATAAATGTAGATACTCATTCTGGCCCTCACTCATTCACAACATACTACATGAACCGCCTACAACAACTCCAAACAAGTTCCGAATTTTTTGTGACGATTAATCCATATCCAAATCCATCCGAAGAAAATACACTATACAAAACTAAATATAATCACCCAATACTTAATCACGATCAAACACTTAACTACAACAATTTTAAAGTTCTGAATCAATACAATACGATTCGCTTTTGTGGCTCCTATTTTGGATATGGCTTTCATGAAGACGCATTCGTTTCCGGGAAAATGGTCGCCGACACCATAGGAAAGTTTTGACAGGCAATCGTTTGAAATCATCAATACTCACAGGCAAATTAAATCACACACGTTTTGTACCAAAAGTACATAGCTTTACTTACAATCACTGCATGCTACTTTTAGACCTAGATGACTTATCAAAATCAGATCACCTACCTTACTTAATATCTCACAACAAGTTCGGACTATTTTCTATAAAAGACTGGTTATATATCGACGCTTCAAAAAGAAGCATCATAAAAAAAATTGCTGACCTTTTCGGATCATCACACAGTTTCTCTGACTCTGACTCTATGTTACTAATAACAACGCCCTCTCTACTTGGATACTCTTTTAATCCTGCTTCATTCTTTTTCCGAGTTAGTGATACAGGAAGAGTTCTAGCTGCTGCTGTGGAAGTAAGTAATACGTATGGCGAATCACATATCTATTTTCTTCATTCAGGCAATGACTTCGACTCTGGTCTTACTGAGTTCACTCATAAAAAACGGTTCCACGTTTCACCATTCATTGAAAGAAAGGACAATTACACTTTCAAATTTTCGTATTCTGACTCTGGAATGGAAATACAAATTAATCTTTATCAAGAAGAACAATGCGTTATATCTACAACTTATATCGCTAATGAAATACCTCTAAACAACTGGAATCTTTTTCTGTCCTTTTGGAAGATAAGCAGGACTGTATTGCTAACCGAAATTAGGATTCTTTTACAGGCTTACAAACTCTATGCTTTAATGAAAATACCTTTTGTTCCTAAACCGGAACCGTTAAAAGAAACATCCAAGTCACAATCTCCCGGATTTATTCGAAGACTAAAATTTCCATTCAAACCTAGAAATTACATATAGACGGCTCATTTAAAAACTATCCCGATGGCCTAATAGGTATATCTTCCGGTGGAGAATACTCGATATTCAGATGAGGAGTTTCAACAGGTACATGCCCTCGAAATCTGGACTCCATCAACCCATCCATCATCCCACTAACCAGCAGCGTACGTTCTACTGGATATTGAGGTTGACCTGTTAAAAACATTTTCTCTAAATTGAGACATTGATAAGTAAAAGATTCATGCCGAGAATAGTTTTGATTAAAACCAGTGCTAACTATTTCATCGTTAACACGTGCCGAATAACCAAAACCTTTGAGATGACCATCCAGCATCAAGGTCGCAGCTTTAAATCCATCCAAATATTCGATCATGAATACAGCAGGATTAACACAATTATCTTCTATGCTACCTGATGATCTATCCTGTATACGTAATTCCACTTCATCAGCTAAATCTCGAGGCCACAACCCAGATTCTCCTGCTTCCCACACTTCTTTACCCTCTATACAATGCACAGATGATACTCCTGTTTCTCCTCCATAACGACGTTCAACCATACACTGCAATGCTTCTAAACCGTGAAAACCGTAAGACTCAAGTCCATTCACGTAAGAATTAAAATGACCCATAGATAGGGCCGCCTGTATATCAGTGCCAATCTCATGTTCCAATTCGGGAGTTCGGCTAGTAACTGGCAAAGACGAGCCGGCCATAAACGGCACGTTGAGCTCTTTAGACCTTTTATATATCCATTCGCAATCGGACCAATTGTAAGCTAAATGCTTATCATTAAATACTGGGACCGACCTCCCGGAAGTAGCAAATATACCCATAATTTGCTCAAAGAAATATTTTCTAGGATACATCTGTTGCTGACGTTCGTTACCAGAATAATCACCATGTTCACCAATAATCAGAACCCCATCCACTGACAATTCACCAACCTTCCAATCAGGCGCAGTTGGCCAATGATAGGCACTGGGAGGAGTTAATGTGAGCGCAGCACGAATACTAGGATAGATCGTGACACCATATTTCTCGGCGACACTAACTCCAACATCACTAGTGTGAAGTTGATCCATATATATTGAAACTAAATCTACTTCAGACTGAATAACACCTTGGTCAGTTGGGAATCCTGAAACAAATTTGGAAACTATAAGGTCAGAATGTGAATATGGGAAATAAGTGGTCACAATAGCAGCTATCTTTTTACGATTTGCCACAAAAAATCTCCGAATCCATTCCGACACTTACAAATCGCCAGAAGATAGAATTTGAAATAACAAGTGAGTAATCTGTAAAACGACAAATCACTCAGAAAATTAAGGTCGGATCAAAACAATGTTTATGTCAGAAATATCAATTTACCCAACTGCTACCATATCATCACCGCAACACATAGGAGATTTGATTTTACCGCACCCATCGGGACACTCTGACACGTTAACAGTACTGCCGTCATCTTTCGTAAGAACCTTATACTCTAGTTCGGAACCACATTTTCCACAATTTATACCACTAATTTCGAAGTCGCAATTTGAACACGTATAAGTTGACATGATTAACTAACTCCTCTTTTTGAATCGAAACACTGAACGAAAACGGTACATTTAAGTCACATAGATGTCAATCAAATAAATGAGGCTTGTTCCATTAAATTCTACTTCATTAGCAATACATACATCTAGAATTCTCTTTACTAAATACTAGATCAGTATCTGCATCTTTGATCGCAAAATCAATCAGTACCCTGATAACTTTAGATTGATCCTTTAGTTTGTACTCGTCTGCTATCGAATCTATCCATTGCAATTGTTCACGCTCAATTTTCAGATTCACATCAATCTTGTCTTTCGGCATAACTCAAACCTCACTTACTATTGTCTGTATCTATAGATCAGAGAACCTATTACAATAATTTGTAATAAATACGAATGTTAACAGAAAATTTGACAGTGAGAATAATTAGACAACCAGGTATAAAATGGTTATAGGAAAAGAACGAACCAACTGGTACAAAGACCATCCATCGGCTTGTACTTGCGCAAATTGCGAAGAAAGAAGGAAATCTCAACTACGATTTGATGATTCGGCTAAGGGCAAGAAGATAGGACGTAACGAAAAATGTCCCTGTGGGAGTGGTAAGAAATACAAGAAATGCCATAGCGATTAAGGCAAATTATAAATTATTGTACCGGAGAGATGATAGTATGAAACTAGGCGTGATTTCCCAAAACTTAATGCAATTCGATTTCGAAGAAGGATTGCAATATGCACAAGCCCTAGGGTTTCAGGCAGTAGAAGTCGGTATAGCGGGCTTGTGGGGAAGAAAATTCTGCGAAATCGATAAACTTTTATCTCAAAAAGGTGAACTTGAAAGATGGCAAGACACCTTCAAAAAACACAGTCTAGAGATAAGTGCCATGGGTGCCCACGGGGCACCCCTTATGCCTGACAAAAATATATCTACCCAATATGCACTAGAGTTTCGAAAAGCGTGCAAATTCATGGAATTAGCTGGTATAAACCGAATGACCCTTTTATCCGGTTTGCCGGAAGGAGCAGAGGGAGATAAGTCCCCGAATTGGGTAACTTTCGCGGAGTGGCCATACTTGAGAGATACACTAGAATGGCAATGGGAAAAGAGACTAATACCTTACTGGAAAGAACATGGCAAAATTGCTAAAGACCATGGAGTGACACTATGTTTTGAAATGCACGGTGGAGACATGATCCATAATCCCGGCTCTCTAAAAAGACTACGTGAGGAAATAGGTGATGTTGTGGCGTGTAATTTCGACATATCTCACATGTGGTACCAGGCAATAGATCCGATAGAGGCAGTCCGTGAATTAGGATCTTTGATACAGCACGTCCATGCGAAAGACACCATCATTCATAAACATAACTCACGTATCCAAGGCCTGATGGACCCTGGAACTACCGAACAGCCCGAAACTCGTTCTTGGACTTACACACTCGCTGGTTGGGGCCATGGTGCGGTCACTTGGCGTGAATTCATAACTACTTTACGACTAACAGGATATGACCACGTTATATCAGTGGAAATGGAATCTGAATACATAGACGTCGACGAAGGCCTTAAAAAGTCGGTTGAATTCCTAAAACCAATAGTACTAGAAAAACCTCCTGGTGCTAAATGGTGGGAAATAGCCGGTATGGAAAGAGCTGGAGGCCTAGACCAAAATGTCAATGGAGATTAGATATGTCTGTGAATCTTGAATGGGTTGCACTTGCATGCTTCAGGATATGGGAAAATGATGGCCCAGTAATCGTTACAGACCCTTACGAACCCTGGTCACTAGAACTGACAAAAGAAGAGGATATCAACATCCGCCTTGAGGGAGACATAGTGACATGTAGTTCTCTAACTGATGTAGCTCATTCAAACTATAAGTTAGTGGATGGGAATCCAGAAGTAATTAATGCACTCGATGTATCTCGTAGCGATGAAAGTCCACTCATCTATAACGAACCACTGATAGCTGTGGAAGCAAGGGAATCAGACAGACATCCGGACGGACCCGATGCCAACGCTCTCTACTCTTTCAAAGTGGGAGGTTTATGGTTCTTACACATGGGAGATGTTGGATTTGGACTAAGTAACGATAGAATCTCCCTATTCAAAAACCGATGCGACATACTCTTAGCGCTGACAGGTGAAGCATTAACATTGCCATTGCACGAACTGGATCCAATGATTGAATATCTAGATCCAACATGGATAGTACCAATGCACTACAATCTCGCACCCGTATCGGGATCTGGACCCGGGGAAATGACAAAAGTGGAAAAATTTATAGAACGTCGTTCAAATGACCCCGTGATATACGCTGGAACCAATACTGTGAGTTTCCCAATGACAGAATCGCAAACAAGTAGACCTACCATAGTCATACTTGAACCTTCAGGATACGTACCCACCACGAAATAATCAAACTGTCAAATTCTTTTCCAAGGACCGCTAGGAGGGGATCTGTCTAAACGTTCAAGTACATCTTGAGATATTTCGTTGGACCTAGCAAAGATTTCTTGCTCATCAACTCTGGTAGAACATGCACCTTTAACTATAATTTGACCATCTACTATCACAGTATCAACACTCCTAGACCGACTTGAGAATATCACCGATCGTATTGGGTCAAGCTCTGGAAATGATTCTGGCAAGTCCGACTTTCTAATAACTAAATCAGCCTTTTTCCCAACTTCCAGTGAACCCAAAGTATCCGACATACCTATAGCTTTAGCACCGTTTATCGTAGCCATTTCAAAAACATCTTCAGCAACTAAAGCGTCAGATTGCTCAGTTTTCTCTCGAGCAGTTAAAAGAGCTATGAATGCCTGTTCACCAACGTCGAAAGAACTAGTCCAATTAGCAGAATCGCATCCCAACGCTATGTTCTGACCCTGTTTATAAAGCTCGAGATGCTTCCCCTGTATAGAACCCCCAACCCCGTACAGCATCGACGCAATAGGACACCATGAAATTGACATACCGCTATCAATTACCGGTCGCATTTCATCATCCCTAACAATATTCACATGAGAGAACGTACAGTTCTCACCAAGTACCCCTATATCAAAATAATGTACTAAAGGATGTCGACCCAAACGAAGATCATCGTTTTCAGCATCACCCCGCCAGTATGATTGGTGCATATTAAAAATCACGCCATGTTCGTCAGCCATTGATTTTGCCGCCAATAGAAGCTCATCTGAAGCTGAACCCATACCACTGATAGTAACTACACCACGCACTAAACTATCAGGATTTGTGTTACGACCTAACTCCAAACCCATATTACTGACTGCTTCATCTAGAGAAGCTGGCGTGGAAACCGGATTATCAGGACTAATATCTTTGACAAAAGGACCACCTAGCATACCCCGTATACCAATTTCCTCTATACATTGAGCTGCCAAATCCCCCTGGCTAACGCCACCCGCTTCAAGAAAACAGGTAGTGCCATTTCGTGCCATTTCGAGAGCAGCCAACTTTATACTAGCCTCCGCTATATCATCGGAATCCTGAACTGCTTCAGTTAACCCCTGACCTAGCAAAGATCCATACTCCCCATGGATAGGTAATGCACCTGTATCCCACCCTACCCCATCTTCGTTGGCCCACCTTATATTGTGATAGAGCAAATGAATATGTGTATCAATAAAACCAGGATGCACCAACGCCCCGTGAGCATCAATAACAGTTTCTGCACTCACTTCAGGAGATATATCTTGGATCAACCCTACTTCAGTAATAACACCATTTTTTATGCCTATGTATCCATCATTTATAACTCTTCTCTGAGAATCCATAGTGACCACATAAGCATTTTTTACTAATAAATCAATATCGCTAACCTTCATACAATTCCCCCTTATAAGATAGAACTGTTATTTCTTTTGTACTTATACAGAAAATCTGCGTAGAATTCCATCTATGATTCTTACAAGAATCAACTAATTAAATGATACTACCTGATCGATAACGTTGAATATCAATACCTAACTGACATATAGTAAAGTTTGTAGATTTTCAAGATTATTTTAATCCATGACTACAAATAAGGAGTATCCATGTCAAAATCCGAATGGAAGCAACAATTATCTGGAATATCAGCTTCACTTCCGACATTTAACGATCAAAATCACAACCTCGAACTGGATAAAACAAAGCTACATATATCCTGGCTGCTAAAAAACGGGATTTCTGCAGACAATTCTATTCTCTTTATCGCAGGAGGACTTGGTGAAGGATATTTCCTAGACGACTTTGAGTGGGAATCAATGGCAAACGCATTGGCAGAAACTGTAAATAACAGGGTTCCTACAGGCATAGGCATATTCGAATTAAGCGCCAGAAGAGCCGCCAGAAAAGCATCATATGCAGCAGATCTTGGTATAAATTTTATACAGTGTGCTCCACCAAGGTATATGCAACCAACAGAAGATGAAATATTTGGACACTACAAACATATCAGTGATAATGTCGAAATAGGCATAATGGCTTATAACACACCCTGGGCAATGCCGGGTGGATACAATTTTTCTGCCCGTTTGATCGAGAGATTTTTAGAGATAGACAATTTTGTAGGAATAAAATGGTCTACAACTCGAGTCCAACATTACATTGACATGATCAGACTTTTCAGTAAAGAGTTGAATTTCATTAGTAATGGAAGCATCATGTCAATTGGGTACAAGGTTGGCGCGACTGGTTTTACTGACTTTTTAGTTAATGTTGCACCTAGGCTTTCTCTTTATAAATTGCAGCTAATAAGAGAACGTAGATTCGATGAATTTGACGAACTAGAATTAAAGCTGAATATCGACCCTGTCCTTAAATTGGAAAAAGAAAAAGGTCCTAACCGAGCACAACGCATTGACGGTATGGGGGAAGGACCTTCAGCACGACTGAGATTAAAGTCACTGGGAATGGATACAGGGCCACATTTCCCGGCACAATCAAGTTACCCACAAGAAGTGATTGACGAAACCAATACGATAGTAAAGTCTAGTGGCATACTCGATTGGGTGGATTGGAACGATGAGCTTTTCAAGTAATCGAATGGCTTGATGGTTTAAATAGGAATAAACGAATGTCATACAAAGAAATCTGTAATATGACTGCTGTAGATATGGCAGATAAGATCCGAACAAAACAAATATCAGCCCGAGAAGTGATGGAAGCCCACCTTACTCAAATTGAAAATGTAAATCCAAGAGTTAATGCCATAGTAACTCTACACCCTGAATTAGGACTAAAAGGAGCTGATGCAGCCGATAAAGCTATTTCGAAAAATGAGTCAGTTGGAATCCTCCATGGGCTCCCCACAGCACACAAGGATCTGGCACCAACGAAAGGAATTCGAACAACTTTCGGATCTAAATTATTTAAAGACAACATACCTGACCACAACGCTCTGATAGTAGACAGAATGCAAGCCAGTGGAGCCGTAACCATAGGTAAAACCAATACTCCGGAATTTGGAGCAGGATCACAAACATACAACGAAGTATTCGGGAAAACGCTGAATCCATACGACACTACTCGTACTTGCGGGGGAAGTAGTGGAGGAGCAGCAGTATCATTAGCGACTAGAATGCTCCCCATAGCAGACGGTAGCGATACTGGTGGATCCTTGAGAAACCCTGCAGGATACTGCAATGTAGTCGGATTCCGAACTTCACCTGGTAGAGTTCCAATGTATCCCGAAAAAATTTCGTGGTCTCCCCTGTCAGTCCATGGTCCTATGGCAAGAAACGTAGAAGATTGCGCTCTGTTCCTCACTGCAATTGCAGGACCAGATTTACGTGTGCCAATTTCAATTAGTGAACCTGGAGATAAATTTCTTGAGCCATTGAAACGTGACTTCAATGGGGTAAGAATAGCGTGGAGTCGAGATTTGGGAGGACTTCCAGTAGATCCCAGAACATCCGCTGTGATCGAGTCTCAGCGCGTAACATTTAATAATATCGGATGTGATATTGAAGATGTAGACCCCGACCTTACACACGCTGACGAGACATTTTTGACATGGAGAGGCTGGGCTAGAGAACTTAGCCAAAAAGACTTACTAAAAAATCATCGTAACGAACTTAAAGAAACCTTGGTATGGGATATAGAAAGAGGTGTAGAACTTAGTGGTCCGGACATCGGTGAAGCAGAAATTAAACGAACTGAATTGTTCTTAAACATGAACGATTTCATGAACAAATACGAGTTCATAATCTGTCCGGTTAGCCAAGTTCCACCATTTGATGTAAATCAGTATTGGATAGAAGAAATCAACGAGATTAAGATGAAAAATTTCATCGAATGGATGAAGTCTTGCTACTACATATCAGCTACAGGCCATCCTGCCATATCTGTCCCGTGCGGATTCACACCAGAGGGATTACCAGTAGGGGTACAAATAGTTGGAAGATACAGGGATGAACTAGGAGTGCTACAACTCGCGAAAGCATTTGAGGATGCTACCGGATTTTGGAAAAAGCTTCCACCAGTATGTGACTAGCTACCGTTATTGACCTCTTTGCACTACTTATGAATAAACCTTAATATGTTCCTGAAGTCCTTTAAGACCCCCACCTCACTAAAAACAAAACTTTGACATCGAATCAATATCAACTATAGACTCAACTCCAATGAGTTATCTTGGCAGGGGGGGCAAATGGCAGAACACAGAAAAGTTTATTTAAACGGAGAATTCGTTTCTGAACAGGACGCTCGCATATCTATTTTTGATTCGGCCGTGATGTTCGGAGATATGGTTTTTGAAATGACTAGGGTGTACAACCATGAACCATTTCGTCTGAGACATCACCTAGAACGTCTTTATGCAAGCCTTAAAGTAACTGAAATTGATCCAGAAATGTCAATAGATGAAATGGAGGAGGCAACTCTTAAAACCATAGAGGTTAATAAGGAATGCTTTCCTAAAGGCTTAGATTTTCAGATCATGCATAATGTTTCCAGAGGTCCACTCCCAAACTATGTGAGACTCTTCCCTAACGGCATTAAACCTACAGTAACTATAAATTGCTGGCCTTTAATATGGCACCTTGGTCCTCATGCACATGAGTACGAAACGGGAATACATCTAGTTATCACGCCTCAGCAATCTGTGCCGGCACGTTTCCTTGACCCTAAGGTGAAAAACAGAAGTCGTCTGTACTACCAGATAGCTAACTTACAAGCTGAAAAATTCGAAAAAAATGCTTCTGCATTGTTAACGGATGAAAATGGATTTATCACCGAAGGCACTGGAAATAATTTCTTCCTGATTAAAGATGGAGAATTATTCACACCTGAAGGACGAAACATACTACGAGGAGTTACCAGAGGAGCAGTGATAGAACTTGCGGATGAACTCGGTATTCCCTGCCATGAAACCAATCTCGAGCCTTATGATCTTGCGAATGCGGATGAAGCGTTTATAACCAGCACAACAATTGCAATAATGCCGGCGACGAAATTCAACGGTATGGAGATTGGAGATGGTAAAGTAGGACCGATGGTTAAATCCCTCACCGACGCATTCAGCGAAATGGTTGGAGTAGACATCGTGGCTCAAGCAAAAGAATACATGGAAGAAGCTGGGGTATCAATCTAAGAAAATATAAACGATTGGAGTAACCATTGAATCAAAGTTCGCTTCCAACAGCTGTCCTAGGACGTACAGGACTTAAAGTTACTAGATTAGGGTATGGGTCAGGCCATAGAAAACCTATGGATAACAATCAACGTAACAATATCCTGAACGCTGTTTTGGACTCCGGAATAAACCTTATAGATACTGCTATATCATACGGCAACAGTGAAGAACTAATAGCTAAATTTATAGGTCACAGACGATCAGAATATTACATAGCCACTAAAGGTCACACCTGGAACCGGAAAGGCATAACAGAAAGTCTACACGATAGCCTACGAAGACTCGGAACTGAATATGTGGATATCTTGCAACTACATGGCCCTAGTGTAATTGAATGTGAAAATGGTGAATTGGTGCAGGCATTGAACGAAATGCGTAAACAAGGAAAAGTTAGATGGATTGGTATTTCAACCAATTTACCACATATACGAACTTTCATAGATTGGAACGTATTTGATATATTCCAAATTCCATACTCAGCCCTGGAACGAAATCATGAAAATTTAATTAGTAAAGCGGCCAACGCTGGAGCAGGAATTCTAATTCGTGGAGGTGTCGCTCTTGGCGAACCTGGCATAGGTACTGGTAACACGGACCAATGGGCTAACTTTGAAAAAGCAGGATTAGACGAATTACTAGAACCCGAAGAAACACGTACGGCCTGGATGGTGCGATTCACTCTCTCTCACCCGGATACTCATACAAACATCGTAGGTACAACCAACACAGAACACCTAAACGAAAATGTTGCATCGATTATGAAAGGACCCTTATCTCAAGATGTCTACAAAGAAGCCTGCCAACGTCTAGATTCTATCGATATAAGTTCAGATAAATAGCCGGTATAAATGTCTCCGAATCTAGTGTAAGTGATTTATACCAAACTCCACTTCACCAGAACATTTAGGGTCCTACTACCTCTAACCCTATCTCTACCAGCGGTTCCATCATCTGACGAATTCTAGGACGGTCACTATCAACTAATACTCTTCGTGGTTTAAATGACACACTGAAGCCACTTACGTAAGATATCTGCTCTTTAGTCTCTGGTCGTTCCGCAAAAACAAAAGTGAACATACGCCTGCCTTCACCGCCATTAAAGGAAGCATGAAACAGACTCTGGTGGAAAAATATTACATCGCCTGGTGATGTTTCAAGAGGATACCCGGGGATCTCTGATTGACTAACTCCAAAGTTATCATTGTCACGATTCTGAAGACTCAGCAAACTAGAATGTAAAGGTTCTTTATGAGAGCCCGGTATGACCCTAAGACATCCATCATCCTTTGATAACTTATCCAAATAGAAAATAACCTTGATCTGCCTATATCCTAATCTCACAGCTTCACCACCTTTGTCCGGATGCCACAACGTATCACCGGTGTAGTGATTCCCATCTGAACCCTCCCATACAAATCCAGAACCCAATAACTGCTCAATCGGCTTATATATACGATCATCATCAGCGAGGCTAGTTAAAATTGGCTCTTTTTCTGCGAAAGGCTCCAGGCTTTGTCTTTCCCCTCTGTACTCTTTCCTTCCACGATCTTGAACCATTATTGTTTCGAATCCATCTTCAATTGACTTCATTTCCCCTTGAGAAAATAGCCCTCTCATCAATATGAACCCGAAGGTGTCAAATTGCGCAATCTGTTCGCTCGTAAGCACTAGATTCTCTCCTTTATGTAATAGGTACAAAGCAATATTTATGCGACCAATAGTAATATTATTACCGGAATAACATGCAAGATCTAGCCAAGTATTCAATACTTTTAATAAATAAATACGTGTGAAATTTAATACAGCACTGACTAAAAGTACAATAACAAGTGAATATTTGGCATGTTACGCTCTAATTATATCTTTACACTCCACTACCAATATTAGACCATTATTAAAGGCTTGATAAATCTAACTATGCTGTTTTGTTTCGTTAACAAGACTGGCTTAAAACAAAGGATTTTCAGTTTGGACCTATTCGTGTCTCCTGCTGAAATTAGAAACATCGCCATAATTGCTCATGTAGACCATGGCAAGACAACCTTAGTCGATGCTCTTCTAAAACAGTGCCAAATCTTTGATACACACCAGAAGATTGGAACTCTTATCATGGACTCCAATCCACTGGAACAAGAGCGAGGAATAACTATACTGGCAAAAAACACAGCAGTAACTTATAAGGGTACAAAAATCAACATCATTGACACCCCAGGGCATTCCGATTTCAGTGGAGAAGTAGAACGTATCATGAACATGGCTGACGGATGCCTTCTACTAGTTGATGCAATTGATGGCCCAATGCCACAAAGTCGTTTCGTCCTACAGCAGGCTCTTATACACGACGTGTCGCCAATGGTGATAATTAACAAAATTGACCGCTCTCAAGCCAGGGTCTCAGAAGTAGTAGAGTTGGTACAAGACCTATTCCTTGAAGTCGCAACAAAAGACGAACAATTAGACTTCCCTACACTATTCGCATCTGCAAAAGATGGGTATGTAGTCAAAGATCTAGACGATACCAAAAAAGACATGGAGCCACTTTTACAGGCAATGATAGAAAATGTGCCTCCTCCGACAGGTGATCCTAAAAAACCGTTCCAAATGTTAGTCACAGCATTGGATTACGATAATTATTTGGGTCAAATAGCTATCGGTCGCGTATCTCGCGGAACGGCTACTAGTAAGACTATGGTGGACCGGATACGAGAAGGCTCTGAATCACTATCTCAGAATTTGGAGAAGGTATTTGTATTTCATGGATTAGAACGTACGGAGGTACAGAATGCGCCGGCCGGAGAGATAGTAGCGATTTGTGGAATAAATGACATATCTATAGGAGACACGATAGCCGATAGCAAATGTCCTGAAGCTCTTCCAGCTATAACAATAGATGAACCTACCGTAAAAATGACTTTCGGTGTAAATACATCACCTTTCATGGGTAAAGACGGCACACATTCTACTTCACGAACCCTGCACGAACGGCTCCTTCGTGAACTTAGAACTAATGTCAGCTTAAGAGTAGAACAAACTGATACCCCTGATGAATTTCTCGTATCAGGGAGAGGTGAATTACACCTGACTATACTAGTTGAGACTATGAGACGAGAGGGCTATGAATTTCAAGTTTCAAAGCCAGAACCCGTAACCAAAACAATCGATGCTATTACATACGAACCTTATGAATATTTGACCATAGACACTCAAGAGGAATACATCGGAGTATTGACTGAAAATCTATCAGGACGCCTGGCATCACTATCTAATATAGTAAACGACGGTACAGGCAATGTCAGATTAGAATATGAAATACCAACAAGGGGTCTAATCGGGTTCAGATCAGCCCTTCTGAGAGATACGCGTGGTACCGGAGTAGCAAACAGGATTTTCTCAGGGCATAAACCTATGTCCGGAAATATAACATCTTCAATACACGGTGCGCTGGTAGCTTCAGAACGTGGCTCGGCTATCACGTATGGGCTAATAAATGCACAGGAAAGAGGTAAGACTTTCGTAGATCCCGGAACCCCAGTGTACGAAGGTATGGTAGTAGGCGTGCACCCCAAGGATCAGGACATAGTCATAAATGTGTGCAAGGAAAAAAAACTTACAAACATGCGGTCATCAACTGCAGATATTTCAAAGCGATTGAGCCCTTCAGTAAAAATGAGCATTGAAGATGCCTTAGATTTTATATCTGAAGATGAACTTTTAGAAGTTACCCCCTTGAATTACAGACTTAGGAAAAAGGTGTTGTCCGGCGGAGCGCGGTATAGACATAACCGAGATATTTCGAAAGGAAAAACTGAAAATAATCGCTAGAATATTCTCACAATAGTCTATCAAGTATTATTAACTACTAAAGAAGTATCTTGAAACACTATTTATATTACCAACTGAAACGCCATGATACCGCTAACTAAGCCACTTCGGCGCTGGACTTCTGACGTAAACAGATCTGAATTGGCATTCCTCGTAACAATTACAGCTGGTCACCTAGTCATACACTGGTACACCAACCTACTATCACTGTCTCTTCCTTTTATAAAAGAAGATCTGATGTTGACCAATATTCAAGTTGGAAGCATTGTGACAGTACAGATGGGGGTGAATGGATTTTTCTACATAGTCTCAGGTTTTCTGGCAGATTCCTTCAGCCGCAGAGGAGCAATTATAGTTGCCAGTGCCGTATTAAGCTATGGCATCGCCTTTTTTATCATCGGTTTGTCTCCATCATACACATGGACTCTAGTAGGAGCAGGCATGGTAGGTCTAGGAACAGCACTGTGGCATCCTGCAGCGATGCGAGCACTATCGCTGCAATTTTCAAGTCGCAGAGGAGTTGCTCTTTCAATACACGGAGTTGGAGCAAGTATGGGAGATGCGATTGGTCCAGTAGTGGTAGGAGCAATCATACTAACTTTCAGCTGGAAAATTGTCCTTGAATTACACCTTATCCCCGCAATCATTGTTGCAGTAATTTTATGGCGTGGATTACCGCTGATGAAAAAGATTGACGATGGTAAAACTACGCTAAAATCATATACCTCAGGCATCTGGGAAATGTTTCAGGACAGCCAAGTACTGACTATTATGTTGTCTAATACATTAATTAAAATGGGACAACTTAGCATACTCGCCTTCTTCCCGATATATATCAAGGAATCTTTAGGGTATTCTGCTTTTGCTCTGGGTATATACCTGTCACTGCTTTACCTAATGGGAATTGTTTCTCAACCAGTAATGGGAATACTATCCGATCAGATAGGCCGTAAATCGATATTGGTTCCAAGTTATGCGATGATGGGCATTCTGTACGCTGGAATCGTAATCGCGCCTACGGGTGCTCTCCTAGGGATAATAGTAGGCATGCTCGGAATGTTTTTTTATCCTATTCTTAACATGACCCAGACCGCCATAATGGACGTGGCGCCCAAGCAGGTTCAGGCTAGCACTATGGGAGTGATGGGACTATTAAGCCAACCTGTAATTCTCGGATCTCCTATTTTAGCTGGATATCTAGTAACTAATTCGGGAATTGAAAGTGCTTTCTGGTACGCTGCCATCACAGCCTTAGCCGCTTCAGTCGTTTTATTACCTATCAGATTTCGAAAAACTATTTGACAGGAGAACAGATAATGAAGCAGAAAAATGTCCTACGAAAGTTACTTAATGAAGGGAAACCAACCTTTGGCATGAGAGTGCTTTCAATATGGCCCGGATTGGTGGAAGTAATAGGACATAGCGGAGTAATCGATTATGTAGAATTTCAAGGAGACTACGCGCCATATGATCTATACACCCTGGAAAATTTCGGTAGAGCAGTAGATCTATTTGATGATATGTCAGCAATGATGAAAATCGAACAACAGCCGAGAACGTTCCTAGCAATAAGGGCGATTGGATCTGGTATACAGAACCTGATCTTCGCAGACATACGTACTCCTGAAGATGCGGCAGAAGTCGTAGCATCATCGAGGGCAGAAACTCCAGAAACCGGAGGAATAGCAGGAGTGGGTATGCGGCGAGATGTAGGATACGTGGTTCACCCAGGATCACCTGAATACGTGGAATCTCTGGAACAGGGAATTGTGGCACTGACTATTGAAAAACGCTCTGCTATAGAAAGACTGGAGGAGGTACTTTCGGTAAAAGGTGTGGATATGGTCCAGTTTGGGAAAGCTGATTACTCAATGAGTATAGGTTCTCCTGGCGAATGGGAAAGTGCCAAAGTGAAAGATGCCGAAAGTCAAATGATACAAACAGCACTTAGAATGGGGATAACACCTCGGGTAGAAATTCAAAAATTTGAGCAAGCACAGTATTACATGGATATGGGTGTAAAGGATTTCTGCCTTGGAACCGATGTAGAAGTGATATTTGATTACTGCCGTGATCAGGTAGAAAAACTTGCAAATTTACTGGGAAGATAATACCTGTATCTTCATTTTTTGCTTGTTTGAATGATAGTATAAGCAACGGCGTTATAATTAAATAATTAAGAAGGATAACCATACAACCGTTTGTCGGTATTTGGATGTTCTGTACCGCCGAAAAATATGTTTGTAAACAGGAAAGAGGAGTCATGGATAGAGAACAGACACGTAAACTGCTTCAAGGGCCCTTTGCAACTGTAGCTACACCATTTGACTATAATTTCAGGGTAGATTATGGAAGGATGTACGAGGTTACTCAATGGTGGATAGACATGGGCTTGGTTAACGGCAAATCAGTCATTAAAGTCGGCGCCGCAATGGGAGAAGGACCTCAATTACGGGACTCCGAATGGCCGACACTTCTTCATACAGTGGTACAAGCCGCTCAAGGAAGGGTGCCAGTCATGGGAGCTATATCCTACAAAGATACTGTGAGGGCTATTGAAGATGCAAAAATTGCTCAAGATCTAGGAATTATTGCTAATCAGGTTACGACTCCAGCGCTCAATAGTCCAACGGAAGATGACAACCTTAGATTTTTTGAAGACCTATCTAACGCCACAGACATTGGGATAATGATATACAACACCCATGGAATGGCTGGTGGTTCCGTTTCAGTAGATGGATTCCGAAAAATGGTTGATTTTGAAAATGTAGTTGCGATCAAGTGGAGTCCTCCACCTGAAGACAGAAAGGTTCCCGGAAAATTTGAAGAGGTGTTTGAACTCAATGATGTGTTCAACATTATTGTGAACTGCTGTCACGGACCAATAGAAGGTCATAAGAATGGTGGTAGAGGTCACATTAACCACACAGCAGAAATATATCCCCCGCATGAATTACACGTATGGGACTTGATGGAAAATGGGGAATATGAAGAAGCCGAAAAACTCTGGTACCAGGTAGAGGGTGGATTGGAAAATTGGTGGGCAAGTAGAAATCTTGATGATTCTGGTGGACAGGCCAGATTTAAGAAGGCAATGATGGCGGCAATGGGACACCCTGTAGGGTCATCAAGGCCTCCATCTCAACCAGTAAGTGAAAATGACATCAGTAGCTTAAAAGAACTGATGAAGTCTTTCGGTTGGCCCGTATAAGGCTCAAAACTTTTAAGTGTTGATACCAGAAGGCCATCTGCAGCATGCTGCAGATGGCCTGACTTTAGAAATGTATATCCTAACCTAAGTGAGCAAATCCCTAACCTCAGGATGTGAAGATAGGATGCCTCGTATAATATCTACATCTGATTGATTAACTGGCGTACGTGGAGGCCTAAGAGTACCTCCTGACCTACCTAGCATTTCAAGAGCAATCTTTATACCGCTTATCCCACCATTCTTAACCTGACGTATCTTCAATATCGGTTCAATATCACGTTTAAACACTTTCATCATTTTATCTTCATCACCGTCTATACCACACTTCCAAAAATCATAAGAGGCCTTAGGTACTAATGATGAAACTGCTGTCGTGTACGCACTACAACCATGCGGGAATGACCGAATGGCATTATCTTCATTCTCTGCTAACCAAACGTACCTATCTGGAACCAGAGAATTAACCCTATTCCCTATATCATTGTTTGCAGGTAGAAAACCTACTACATTCTTTAACACCGCCACCTTCTCCAAAATTGTCGACCATATCTTACTATCAGACATTGGGAAAACAATTATTCCTATACTTACAGTTTCTGACAACTCTTTAATGTATGAATAAACCATTTCCTCCTTGACATGATCTTGATTTGGACGAAAAGGGGAAAATACTATTAAGGAATCGGCTCCAGCTTCTTCAGCATTACGGGCCATACGTTTCTGCATTCCATAACCCCCAACAACTCCAGCATTAACGTGGATTTTCCCTTGAGCCCCATCAACAGCTGCAGAAACACAGTCCTTATGCTCCTCTAAATCCAAGGTGTCACCTTCACCATAAACTGCGCCAACAGTAATAATCATGTCCTGATGAAAATCATCTGCGTGAAACGCGACATTATTCCTCATTCCATCTAGATCAAGACTAAAATCAGACAAAAACGGCGTGGGCATATAATTATGTACACCGGCAATAGACTGCCTCAAAGCGACTAAATCAGTCACATTAATAACCTCGAGATTAATTATTTGAATGAGTATATACCATTAAATTAGGATATACTGGCCAACGCAAATAATGAATAGGTCAGTAAAGGAGATCGAAATTGGACCGTAACGAGTTAAAAGATATGATCCAGGGAACACCAGCGCCTATACCCACTGCATTCGATAATGACTATAAGCTTGACCTATCAAGAATGTCCGATATGACTCAATGGTGGGTCGAACAGGGTTTAGGCACAAAAACAACTGCTTTTAAAGTAGCATCTGCCGTAGGATCCGGTCCTGATCTCAGTGACGATGAATGGCCACACCTACTTCGCACAGTTGTAAATTCCGCTGGTCCCGATGCCACGGTCCTATGTGCCCTTAAATCAAAAGACACTATGCATACTATAGAAGATGCAAAAAAAGCCCAAGACCTAGGAGCAGTAGGACTTCAAATAGACTTACCATTTTTCCATCATATGGATCAAGACGGTAACATTCGCCATTTCAGTGCTATATCAGATGCAATAGACATAGGAATAATGATTTATAACACCTGGTGGTTTTGCTTTTCTCCTGAAAACGAATATGTAACAGCAGAAACAATGCTGCGAATGAAGGATCTGGAACGATTAGTTGCAATTAAATGGAGCGTGCCACCCGGGGAAGATTTCCACGAGATGAGCAAATTTTCCAATATTTTCAATGTTATAGACAATTACGGAGATTACGTAGGAACTTTCAAGAATGGTGGACATGGATATATCAGTGAATTTGTATGTGCTTACCCCAAATACGACATCGAATTGCTACAGCTTTTAAAATCAGGTAATTATGACCGCGCAGAAAAAATGATCACAAGAACAAAGGATGTATTTGACAGGGCAGGCACACGAAGTTCCAGAATACTTTTGGAAGCCATGGGACACCCCATGGGCAAACCTAGACTTCCATCGCTAGCACCGAGCGAATCTCAGGTCAAAGCCGCCAAAGAAGCGCTACTAGAACTAGGTTGGATAATCTAATATCCACACCTCCCCCACCTATAAGTTCTAGAATCGGCAGGATTAACCTCCTACATTATTTATAGTGTCTCATATTTATTAAATACTTCCATTCCGAATTTATAGATATAACCCCAAATACATCCAAGCTAATTAAACCCCCCAGAAGAACGAAACTCATCTAATAATCTCGTGATTTCCTCTTTTGTATACCTGGTATATAGGTGACTGTCATCAGAAGAAACTCCGTAGAAACTCATCTGGTAATCAGACGGTCGCTTAAACTGTCCTGCATCTTTGAGTTGTGTCATCCATTCGTCAGAAGAATTCCGTATTGTTCCCATAATTTCAGGGTAAGTCTTCACAACGTTAAGATATGCCAAGAATTCGTCGTTACCCATACGGGTCTTTTGCATCTGGCAATCCTTACATAAAACCATATGGTTCCCAAAACTATTGTCATTATGATTGCCATTTACATGATCAACTTCAGGGCGGGTAATAGAACCGCATAACTCGCACGTCCGACCGATATTTTTTTTCATTATATAACCTCCTTTACCCCTTGCTTTATCATTATTCCTATTTTATTATAGAAAACTATTTTGAATTATAGAAAACTATATCATATATATAACAAATAGTACAAGTCCGTAATAATAACTAGATAAGAACACCAACATACATGACATTACAAATACGATATAACGACGGAGATATCCTGCATGGCCGGTAACATAGATGGTATTTCTGGAAAACACTTGGAAAAGGATGGACGCGGGCGCAGGGTAACAAATGAAGTAAGGATGGAGATTCGAAACTCATTTATGCGTCTCGTGCGAGAAGGCGAGAGCGGCAGAGGTCTTTCTGCTAGTGCAATCGAGCGTAATATAATTCTAGAAAACCCAGACTTATCAGACTCTATTCCAAGTCGTCAGTCCATAAATGCGATAGTTAAACCACTGAGGGACAACCTAAACGAAAATAGACCTCTCGATTCACCCTGGAGTCTAAATCTGTGGATGCAAGAACCACATAATATAGCTAAAGAGGATTTACCAATTATTCTTGAAGTTCAGGCTGATATAGAATTTAACCGAAAAGAGAGACTTACTGTGAGAGAGGCCAGATGGGTCGTGCCAATAAAGCAGATCTTATCCCATCGACATGCCACTGAAAGTTCGGTAGAGGTCCAAGACTATAATGATAATTTAGCTGATGAAGTTAAAAGATACGCGCTTAGAGAACGCGTAATTGAACTACTTGAAAAATTTGGCAACTATGACAGTTATGATCTGGATATAAATCTTGCTGTCTTTGGAAAAAACTTGAATGCCCCGCAGGAAATCAGGAACGCTGAAGATAATTTGTCTTGAGAGTATTTGTAATTACACCTCATGAAATGGTAGTTTAATCAATATCGTTTTTGTACTGTATTTCATTTCCGAAAATACAGACCTTCAAAAAGGAAAATACATTGCTCAACGCAGACCAGTTGTATCAGTTTAATACTTTCGGATTTGTAGTTATGAAAAACGTGTTTTCACAAGAAGAACTGAAAGTTATTCAAAAGGAATTCGATACTAAAGCTGCAGAAGCATCAAACTACGAAAAATTTACAGGTTTAAAGACTCAAAACTTTAATATGATGGGCAGTACCACCCCGTTTTATGCTTCCCTTTTAGAAGATCACCGGTTCCTAGACGCTGCAAAACAAATGTATGGAGAAGTACTAGTCCATGGTGCTGATGCGAACAGATATGTAGGAAACACTTACTGGCACTACGACGCTGGATCATACGAGGGATACGGCGTAAAATTTGCTATCTATCTTCAACCAGTGGATGCTAATACTGGAGCATTAAGGGTTATCCCAGGATCCCATAAGCGTCCCTGGTTCGACGATCTGGATAAAAAGCCACCACTTAGGTACGCGTGGGTGCGATTAAACAATGATCAGGCTGAGGATACCAAAGTGATTGAGTCCATTCCAGGCTTTGTGTGTAAATCAACGCCTGGCGACGTTGTAGCATTCGACATGCGCATTTACCACGCCAGCGTCGGAGGGTCTTCTGATAGACATCACTGCACCCTCGTATACCGCAATTACCCTAAAACTCCCCAGGAAGTCGCTGCAACTATCTCCGAAGCTAAAGAATTTATGACAGAACGTGATAATTCCAATACTCCATGGAACCCAAAAAAAAGAGTGCCAGACGAATGGTTAGATAACCCTTCAAATAATAGTACCAGGCAATTCTGGATTGACGAATGGATGAAATTTAGTAATATGACTGACGGTAAAAACGGCTACAAAACAGTTGCAATTGACGGCAAAATTGAGGTAGTGGAAGCATAGAAAAATTGCTCTATAGTTACGATAAAAACATCGACAAGTATTTGTAAATAGCCAATACAATGTTTGCACAGTTACGTTTCAAACTAATAGTATGGTTCGGTCGCTTCCACGGTCTGGTATTACGTAAAAGCGGCGGTAGGCTAATGTACAGGCTTATTGGCCTAAATATGCTGCTCTTGTCTACCAAAGGAAGACGAACAGGGCGTTATAGAGATAATCCTCTACTGTATGTGGAACACAATGGAAATTACTACAGTGCCGCATCATTTGGAGGGAACGATAATCATCCGAGTTGGTTCCTGAATTTGAGTTTGAACCCTGAAGTGACAATTTTAGTAAACCGTAAACACCTTAGTGCAATCGCACATGTAACTTCCGAACCAGAACGAACACAAGCATGGGACAGTCTGGTCAAATGCCATCCTGGTTTTAAGAATTACAAAAAACGAACCACACGTATAATACCTGTCGTTAGATTTGATCCAGAATAAAAATATTCGAACCTTAAGCTGTGTTTTTTAGAAAGAAGTAATCATGAGTATCTACAAAAAGCTTGGTGTACGACCAGTTATAAACTGCTGGGGAGTAGCAACGGAACTAGGAGGATGGACTCCAACAGAAAACGTTATCAGGGCTATGGAAGAGGCAAATACAAACCAAGTAGAAATGCAGGAGCTTCTCCGAAAATCAGGTGATTTCATAGCTGATTTACTCGGGGTAGAATCTGCCTTCATTACATCAGGTGGTGCTGCAGCCCAGGCATTAAGCACTGCTGCGTTAATGGCAGGAAAAGACCCAGATAAGATAGCTCAACTACCAGACACAACTGGCATGAAAAATGAGGTGGTAATTCAGAAAAAAAACAGATACATGTTCGACAGGTGTTTTACTCTATGCGGAGCGAAACTTGTGGAAGTGGGCGATGAAGATGGTTGCACAGAAGATCAATTAATTTCTGCTATCGGATCCAGGACAACCGCATTAGCTTACTGGATTCAGCCTCCTAATGACAATTCGATCGTTCCTTTGAACAGAGTAGCTGAATTGGGAAGATCAAGAGGTATTCCGACAATAGCAGACGCTTGCTCTCAAATTTATCCTCTGGAATATTTCCGAGAAAACGCACAGTCAGCCGACCTCGTAACGTTCGGTGCCAAGTATATGGGAGCACCGCACTCTGCTGGTTTCGTATGTGGCAGATCCGACCTGATTGATGCAGTATCGGCTCAAAGCTTCGTTTCTTTTCACTACGATGGCGGCAGAGCCGTGGGAAGAGCCATGAAAATTGACAGACATGAAGTCGTAGGTGTAGTACAAGCTATTGAAGATTGGTTCAGTATGGATCATGAAGAAAGATTACTCGAATACGATTCCAGGTTTTCTACCATTATTAACGCAGTAAGCGATATTAGAGGAGTATCCACAAAAAGGGTAGAGATACCTCATTATGTACCCTACATGTTACATGTGTCATTAGAGGTAAATAGGGTAGGTAAAGACGCACCTCAAATCAAAACGGAACTCGACAACGGTGACCCGAGAATCTGGCTTGGTGCCAGAACAGACGACACACTAGAGATAGTAGTAAACACTTTAAATGATGGAGAGGACAGAATAGTTGGTGATAGGCTTAGACAAGTCCTTACAAGAGATTCACAAGTAACGTTAGAACAGGAAAACCCTGGCGAATCGACAAATAACAGGGGTCGAAAATGGAGAGAACCACAATAAAACAGACTGCCAAAATAAGTTCCAATACTTCAGTAAAACTTTTACAGGAATTCTGAATTTCGTGTAAATTGGTACCTGATTTAATTCGAGTGACGAAAATGTGACAGGAAATTAATCTGAAAAGGAGCATCAAAATGCATAGCTCTGTTCTTCGCAGTAGTGATTTCGAATTGTTCGTTAAAGGCTCTCCTCAAAATCATGAGGATTTTTTTAAGGGTTGGGCAAATACCCGCAGACTAGGATTCATAGCTGAAAATGGTATAGAAGGTATAGGAGCTGTGAACCTAGTAATGGCGCATGCCACTGCATTTTACAACGCATACCGAGCAACTAAAGAAGAATTTTTTGCATATCCAGACTTTTTCTCCTTCCAGCACAACAGTCCAAAGGTAAGCTATTCAATGTTAGACATACACCCTGACAACAAACATGTGGATATAGGAGATGATCCACAAGATAGACTCGATGCAATTAACGACCGAGGAGTGAACGTATTAGTCGTCCCCGAAGGAGTGAAAAAAGATTCCGAATTTCACAAAATCCAAATGGCTAGCGCGAAAAGAAATATTGATACCTGTTACGTGTACTCATCTAAAGGCGTCGTTTCCAATGCCGACCTGATAATACGTTGTCCTGATAAACCCTTGTACAACGAATATATACGTTGGATCAATAAAGTGTTTGACTCTGTGGAATCGGAAGAGAAAGCAGAAATACAGGAAATAAAGTCTGCGTGGGCAGATAATCTAAATAACTCTTACCTTGAACAATCTTTCCGTGCAGTGAGTTTGGATGAAGCACTAAGCTTGCTTTGAATTAACGCTACAGAACCGGCAACAATGGATTCCATGGAGAAAAGTAATTAGTATGGATGACACCTATGTACGTATACCAAGCTCCGAACTCAAACAATTCACAATAGAAGTCCTGTCTGCTGCAGGCATACCTCGTGATGACGCAGAAACAGAGGCTGACGTCTTAATATGGGCAAATCTTAGGGGTATCGACTCCCATGGGATACTTAGAATCCCCCTTTATCTAAGATGGATAGATAGTGGAGTAATGAAACCGACGCCAAACATTCAAATAGTAAATGAAACGCCGGCTACCTTAATGGTAGATGCGGACCAGGCTCTAGGCCCCGTGGTAACAACTATGGCTATGAAAAAAATTATAGATAAGGCTAAAAATACTGGCATAGGCTGGGCGGTTATACGAAATATTACTCATCAGGGTGCAATGGCCTACTATTCACTTATGGCTGCTGAGCACGGTATGGCCGGTATAGCTTCAGTATGTGGTATAGCTAACATGGCACCGTTCGGTGCCAGCGCACCAGGAGTAACTAACAGCCCTCTGGCCATAGCTGTTCCTGGTGGAAAGAACCGCCCTATATCTTTGGACATGGCTACCAGCGTTGCCGCCGGCGGAAAACTAGACCTGGCTAAAGACAAAGGGATATCTATACCTAGTGATTGGGCACTGGATATCAACGGTCAGCCAACCACAGACCCGCATCTTTGGAATGCATTAATGCCATTTGGGGGAGCTAAGGGATCCGGACTCGCATTAATGTTTGAGTGCCTTTCCAGCATTATGGTAGGGATGCCACTCCTACATCCGACGGAATCTGAAAAAGACAAAATTAAGCTAGGAATGCAAAATAGCTTTATCGGGGCGATAAACATCAGTACATTCACTGACCTAAACGGGTATCTAGAAAACATAGACAGGTTAATTGCCGGGCTAAAGGACTTACCTAAATCTAACGGTACTGATGAGATCTTCGTACCAGGAGAAATTGAAAATCGTGTATACGATGACCGATCCGTAAATGGTGTACCGCTACCTCCTGGAACGGTTACCAGTCTCCGGGATGCTTCTGAAAGGTTCGATCTAACTTTACCTAAGGGCCTGTGACACCAGAACCCATTTATTAATAAACGTAATAATCTTCACTAAGAACATACAGAAAGGATAGATAATTATGGAAAGGCAGGAACTTAGGGACCGCTTCAGAGGTGTTGTCGGAGTAGGTGTAACTCCTATGAATGAAAATTACGAAATCGACCCAGTTCGTATGTACGACCTCACTCAATGGTGGGTAGAAAATGGCCTGGTTCGCGGGAAAGCAATGCTGAAAGTCGTATCTCTTATGGGCGAATTTCCCCAGCTGAGTGATGAAGAGTGGCCCAAAGTAGTACGTGCCTCAGTAGAAGGTGCCGGTGGTAAAGTAGACATCATAGCTGGAACCCATCACAAGGATACTAGGCGTACGATAGAAGACTGCCTTATAGCACAAGACCTTGGAGCTATAGGTCTACAAATAGCACCACCTGCAATGAACGATCCAAACCAAGATGATATGGTACGTTTTTTCAGCGACATATCCGACGCTGTAGACATTGGAGTTATGGTCTACAATACCCCATGGCAACGACATGGAGGTATAGATGCAGATACGTTCCACAGGATGGCTGACTTCGAGCATATAGTTGCCATAAAATGGGCAACTCACGAAGGGTGTCCTGTAGAAGCGATGGCTGGTCTGGCACCAAAATTTAACCTTATAGAAAATGGAAACGACCGAGTCGGATTCCACAAAAATGGAGGGAGCGGCTTTCTGGACAAAACATCTATAGCTTATCCACCGCACGAGTTAAAGATGTGGGATCTTCTTGAAGCTAATCGTTACGATGAAGCCCAGGACCTCTGGAATAGGGTAGACGTGCCAATATACAACTTAGCCCAAAAAGCTCATGCACTTTCAGGAGGGCAAGCTAGATTCAAAAAAATGATCATGAACGCGATGGGACACAATGTCGGACACCAGCGACCCCCAACACTCCCAGCCAGTAACGATGAAATATCTGAACTTCAGGCTTTATTGGATAGTTTTGGTTGGCCTGTACCTAAAGCTGTCGCTCTATAGCTATCACACATAACTATAGTAGGATCTTTAATCCTAATGTTGACGAAAATTGTCCGTGAAATATGGAATAGGTTTATTTGGCTATAAATAAATATTTTGCTACTGTCATCATCATTAGTCTTTGGATATCAGTCACTGGCACAGGGCTTATTTATGCACATGTCCCTTTCCTCGCATTAGATAATCATCCATCCAAAGAAAGGGCTCTTGAAATAGATGATATTCAAATATCTAAGGTCATATATCAAAAAATCAGTATTGATTCACCTCAATCATGGATACAATTTTATGGAAAAGAAGGAGAAACTGTATATTTCCAACTGGGGATACCGTACATAGATGCATTAGTCAATTACAGACCTTCTGTTGCACTTATCGAGCCAGGAGCCGAAATATCACCTGAAAAAATAGTCAGTTCTCCGGACGAAAACGTACTAGTATTTGACTCGAAAGATTCTGTGAATATAGATGTTTTTCACGAACCATTTACAGACACTACTTCATGGATTTTGTTCGAGGAATATGTGACTTTTACTAAATCAGGTATGCATTTTCTAGTCTCATTTTCGCCTGATAATCAACCCGGCAAAATGTGGGTTGCTATAGGCAAAAAAGAAGTTTTCGGCCCCAAAGACCTGACTAGACTACCCTCGGCAATATCTGAAGTGAAATCTTTCCACGAAAGCATTTCAATAAATGGCATATTTAGCTACGGCAGCATTCTAAAAGTAGCATTGCCCCTAACTGCAGTTTTTTTTACAGCTTTGACAGTAACAATCTGGCTTAAACGTACAAGAAAGCTAGGTGCTAATTAAGACATGGAAATAGAAACCATACGGGATAAGCTTTGGCTTTGGTGCCATCATGAAGGAAGCCATAATTCCAGAGAGGGTATTCAAGGCATATCTACAATAACCCCCTACGAAGCAGTGTCATATCTGAATTTACAAAACTTATTGATGGTCCGATATATGGATCAACCCTCCCCTCCTTTCGACGCGCATGCCGCTAAATTTAAAGACCTTAAGAACGTTGTATGGTCTACCGTAGGAGCAGGTGGCAAAAGCTATGACAAAGAGAGAAAACATGTCTATGAGCTTGCTTCAAAATTCCAGAATATTACCGGATTAATCATGGACGACTTTTTTAAAACCAATGCCACAGGAGATGACATAGGAGTGCTTTCAGTTGAAGACCTTAAAAAGGAACGAACTCGCCTAAAGATTCCAGGCAGAACACTTAACTTGTGGGTAGTTCTATACGACTTCCAATTAAATTTGCCTGTCAAAAGTTATCTGGAACTCTGTGACACTATAACTTTCTGGACATGGGAAGCAAAAAATTTGGTTAATATAAACGATAATTTTAGATCCCTGGAAGATTTGGCGCCTAACCAGCAAAAAGTTCTCGGCTGCTACATGTGGGATTACGGACAGAAACGCCCAATGTCTGTAGCTGACATGGAAATGCAGTGCGAATTAGGATTGGAATGGTTACAGCAAGGCAGAATTGACGGAATGATATTTCTGGCTAGTTGTATATGTGACCTGGACATTGAAGCTGTGGAATGGACTAAAAACTGGATCGCAAAAGTGGGTAACCAAAATATTCATTAGATATTCTCTTCACTACTTCACGATGCCGAACCCATTGATGGTATTAATCCTAGTTGATAGTATTGCTGAATAATACAGGATGTCTATCATATCCAGACACATTTCAGGAGAAACATAAATGGCTGGTTTAAAAATACTTAGTGTAAACGCACACCCACATGATTTTACCCACATGGCCGGAACTCTGGGAATCCACGTAGCAGATGGAGATACTGCAACAGTTGTTTCAATGACTGGTGGTGCTACAACCCATAACATAGCTCTCAGGGACGAAATGGCGAAACCAGTAGACAAAAGAGACGAAAAGTTGATAGAAAAAATCAATCGTGAATATGCTGACCAAAAGGCAGATGAAATGCGCAATGCATGCGCATTATTTGGCATCACAGATGTACGTATCCTATCGTACAAAGACAAACTATTTACAATAGAAGAAAATCCGGAAGCTGTTGACGAACTAAGGGACATAATACTGGAGATTCGTCCACACATAATGATAACTCAGAGCCCATATTTAACCGGTCCCAGGGGGCACCGGCTCGGTGCACGAGACGACCACAGTGAAACCGGTTTTGCATCAATCGAAGCTCGAACACTAGCAGCTATACCACGTTACGAAGACACCCGTCCAACCCACAAAATACCGGCAACATTTTTCCCGGGGGTATATTTTGAGAAGGATGAATGGGATTTTGTTGTAGATGTAAGTGATTATTATGAAAAACGAGTTCAAGCAGAAGAGACTTACCTATCACAAGGCAGTACCCCGGAATGGTCACGCAAACGTATTGGAGTAACGTTGGGCTCAGCAGCATGGGGCTCTGGGGCCGAATACGCAGAAGGTTTCGTACAGGAAAAACCATTCTTGTTACCAAAAATTACTTTACCTGAATCTTTACTTGAACAAGCAAATGAAAGTGAAGCAGATCGTATGAAACGCGTCAGCGGGTCATAATTCACAAATCGAATTCTCAGCGAATGCCAGTATTTTATGCAATTTATATGCTGGCTGTGATATAAACAGGGTATACAACAATAAATAATTAACTATTCACACATGGAGGCAATGAAATAAAACCATGTCAAATGGAACATCTACAGATTCAGTAAGTCGTGTAACGTTAACGAGCAATAAATCAACCAGCCCGATATCACTTCCGGATTACGATCAGTCACGACTGGAAGATGTAGGGTTTATGACCGCAATGACCCTATCTGTTATGGGTAACTATGCCCAAACTGGTCATTTTGGTGGACCACTCGCATACACACCTTACACGGTTACTTCACATCTTATTGGACCCGAACACGGCGGACTTAGGTTTGATTACAGACGGCCTAAACACCCCTACTCAGATAAGTTCATGCTGGCGGGTGGCCATAATGCACCAGTAACTTATGCACTATGGATAATTATGGGTGAAGCACTAGCAAGGAAACATGCTGAAACAGGTGACAATAAGTATGCCGTTGATCCGAACGTAGCAATGCTACCAATAGACGTTCTGGGATTTCGAAGAGGTGCTGGGGCACTAAAAACTTTGCTTAGTGAAAACGGCATTGAAAATCATCCTTCCATGGCCCAGGCAAAACTCAGAGGGATAAGAGCTTTATCGGGTCACTCTGAAACAACAGACCTGACAAATGATGTCAACGGAGGACCGTCAGGTATAGGTATAGCTACTGCCTCAGGGAAAGCTGCTTTCTGGGATTTAGTAGGAGCACCTGATTCACTCAAAATACTTGGAATTGAAGGAGAATTCGCATTAACTTCCGGACACTCACAGGAAATGAAAACATCTGCCGTCGCGCAGCAAGTCGGGAAACGCCTTAGGATCCTGATGTCATATAACAATGCAGGTATTGACGACGAACTTATAGGAGGGGTTATACCTCCGCAATATGGCGGATACAGTATTCAAGACCAATGGGCATCTTATGGCTGGAACGTACTGAGTATAGAAAATGGTAACAACTATGATCAGGTTGTAGCCGCTTTAAAGACAATGGAGGACTGGGATCCTGAAGACAACAGGCCAATGATTGTAATAGGCAATACCATCAAAGGGTGGTGGCCAAACGCACAAAACGGCCATATGCCTGGTTATGGTGATCAGATAATCAGTTACAAGAGTCATCCTTACGGATTTAAGATGAATTCCGAATACTTCCAGGCTCTAGCCGCAACATTCGAACAACGTTTTGGTGTCAAATTTGAAGGTGTTTCCGATGGAGAAGTCACAGATACACGCGAGAAATTATTACAATTCAAACACAATACCGATGTCATAATGTCAGTCCTGGAAAAAGATGGACTAGGAGACTGGTTATCAGAAAAACTGGTAGAGATAGGTGACTCGGTAGATGACCAAATGCCCCTGCGTATAGACAGATCAAATGACCCATTCCAAGATGATCGGTTAAAGGTAAAAAACCTGCCAACAGAAACACAAAATGTTACCGCGGTCAATCCAGTTTCAAACGAAACAAAAGATTTCCCCATAAAGTTATTCGAGGAACCTGGTTCTGTCAAAGGAAGTAGACGGGCAATATCAGAAGTTGTCAAATGGATGAATTATGTTACAGACAACCGATTTGTCACAGTTGCGGCTGACCTTGCTGATTCAATAAATGTGGAGGGCGGCTCCATATGGGGCCACTACGATCCTGTGAAAAATCCGGCTGGAACTGGATTCAAGGCAGCTATTCAAGAAGCTGGAAACGCTTCTACCGCTGTAGGTCTGGTTGGACAATCTGCCTCCCTCGATCCTAAGCAACACGTAGGTGTATGGGCGCTAAGCGGTAGTTACGGTGCATTTACTCCGCTGATGTACTTACCTGCTCGTGTCTGGAGCCAGCAAAACCAGGATAGCCCGTTTAAAGTTGGAGTACTGAATATACTCGCTGGACACTCAGGTCCTGAAACAGCTGCTGATGCCCGTACTCACTTCGGTATTTTCGCGCCACAGGTCTGGAAACTTTTCCCACGAGGACAGGCGATTACACTAAGCTTCTGGGACTATAATGATGTGGCCCCAGGATATTTTGCTGCAGCTGAAATAGCAGCCAGAGACCCAAAGGTTGGCATAATCGTTATTGAAGTAGCACGGCCAGATTTCCCAGTCGCTGACAGGAATAAATTTGCTGATAAAGACATTAAAGCCGCGGCCAAGGGAGTCTATGTCTTACGAGATTTTGATGAGTCCAAGCCAAAACAAGGCTACGTCATTGTACAAGGATCATCATCCACGGTTAACTTACTGTCTGTACTACCCAGGTTAGAAAAAGACAACGTTAACGTAAAAGTCCTATCCGTTATAAGTGAAGACCTGTTCCTTAGACAGTCCAAAGAATATCAAAATAAGGTTTATCCAGATGAAGCCCGTTACGACTCAATGGTAGTCAGCACAGGGACCAGGAGATTTTGGCCATTACAGGGTATGGGACCTTTAACCGATGATTATTCGCTTGTATCCGACTGGAATAATGACTGGCTAACTGGAGGTTCAGAGGCTGACGTAATATCCGAGGCTCATTTGGATGCCGAATCTATATTCAATGGGATAAGCCGTTTCGCGACAGATCACAATTCCAGAATATCTCAGCAGACTGCTCATCTGGCAGGTCTAAGTCAATAAGAACATCTAATTTAGAAAGACTTCATAGCAATCGGCAACGAGATGTAATGGCCTAAAGAACAGCCTTAGGGTTTTCTTTAAGTGTCTAATTTTGGCCACTGAATTCTGCGAAAAGAAAGGGCATATGTAATGCTTGAACTTCCCACCGTAGTACCGCGCATCGAGAATCGAGATTGGTCCAAGCTTAGCCAAGGAGAACGTATTCGTCAGATAGAAGTCGAAGGATACGTACTAATCCCAGACGTACTGTCTAAAACCCAGGTATCAAATATAAAAAAACAGGTTTCAAACCTACCTACTCAAAGTTCACCATACTCAGAAAATCAGAGAGGCTTATCAAATATAATGTTCCAGGGAGGAGATGTTGCGGAAATAGCAGCACATCCGACCATAATAAGCTTACTGAAATCTTTATTAGGAGAAGACATTATATGCATGTCTGGATCGTATGCAAGAACCCAACCGGGACACCCAGGTATGGTACTGCACACTGACATTGGAAACGAACTTTCACCACATAGCGCTGTTAGGGTACTTTTTTACCTTATAGATACAACGCCTGAAATTTCGCCTTTCAGGGTTTTACCAAGGTCAAATTTAAGCTTGCACACTGATGGTAATCCATACAAAAGATACCTCGAACACCCAGATGAGGTAATGGTTATGCCTAAAGCAGGATCAGCAATCATAATTACTAATAAGGTTTTTCATGGTAACTATCCAAACAAAAGCGATAAAATACGAGAGATGATTGCATACATGTATCGCCCTGGATGGTGTGCCCCCACAGAGCATGTTGAACCGTGGGATCCTGACGAACTTTCAAAACTTCCTAAGAAAGTCAGAGAATTATTTGGCGACCCTAACACTAAATACGGGGATTTCCACAATGGTAGTAGGCCACCAAATATGGCAAAAGTTGCACCAGGAATTAGTCCCAATCGTTGGGATTGAATTCTGAGATAGTGCTTACTACCTTATTTTTGAAAAAACCAGGGGGGGGTAAGTAATGGAAGTATATGATGCAGTTAGCACTGTACTCGCAGTGCGAGAATTTCGAGAAGACCCTGTATCCGACGAAATCGTCCATAGAATCGTAGAATCTGCACGACTAACCGCGAGTAGTATGAACCGTCAACCGTGGCAGTTTATTGTCGTACAGAACCGAGAAACCCTTAAAGATCTTGGCAAGATTGTCTCTTCTGGTCCTTACAACGCACAGGCAGCGTTCGCTGTCGTTGTAGCTGTAGAACGCTCTTCCCCTTTTGGAGTATCAGATGCCAGTAGGGCAATCCAGTCCATGGTGCTAACAGCCTGGTCGGAGGGCGTGGGATCAAACTGGACCGGTTGGGTAGGTATGACAGAAGTAGCAGCTCACCTCAGCATTCCTGAAGATTTAGATGTTATTGCCGTAGTGCCATTTGGATATCCAACTCAAATCCGCACCAAGGGAATTAAGAGGCGAAAATCCCTCTCAGAAATAGCTCACTCTGAAAGATTTGGTCAGATTTTCGATTGAAATCGTGTCTTTTATGCTAATCTGAGTCCAACATGATCCTACTTTATGCAGACTTCAATACTTTCTAACGTATCAATATATCTCCGTTAATCTCAACTTGTTTCCTTGACTCACATCGATATACTTACGGTATGAGAAAATTGATGAATAGTTCATATATGGCAATTCTAGTGATATGTGCGCCCCCTCTTTTTCATCGCTGTATCAATAGCATCTACTCTAATGGCTTCAGAATACAATTCTTTATCGGATACAATGAGTAGGCTGTCTGGACCAGATGTGTCACACCCATGGGTATTCCAACTAGCAGTTATTGGATATGCCTTTCTTATATTACCTCTGGGCCCACTTCTATATTCTAGTACCAAGTTAATATGGCAGGGTATTCTACTTTGGACACTTGTTTTAATTTACAGTTTGACAGGTATACTCGCTGCTATTTTTGAGGATGGGGACTACACAATCATATTAGGAAATTTCACAAAGGACGAATTTCATGGCTTTATTGCAAGACTAAGCTTCTCAACGATAATCGTACTGATAATGTGTTGTATATGGATATTCAGACATAACGAAAGATGGCGTATGTGGAGACGACTGTCTTTGTTATTAACACTTCTGGCAATTACACTTGTAATTCCATTTCAATTAGAGACTTGGCCCCACTATATGGGACTAATACAGCGCATAATATTTGTCTGTACAATGATATGGGTATTTGTAACAGCAATTATGCTTCGTCAGCATTCTCATCAAGACGAAAATATCTAACACCGTTACTGAGCGGAGAAATAGCATGTTTAAATTTGTTCAGATCTCAGATCCACAATTAGGATTTTATGCATCCCGACACCCTGAAACCGAAGGGGTAGAATATGAAATTGAGAACTTATCAAAAGCTATCTCAATAACCAACGAAATTAAGCCGGATTTTGTTATAACCACTGGAGATTTAGTTCAAGACAGGCTAGAACAAAAACACGTTGATATTATTAAAGAGTTGTATGCCACGCTAAATTGTCCTTACTATTTTACTCCTGGAAATTCAGATTTAACCAACACTCCCGAAAAAATAGATATAGAGCGATACAGGGAGAGGTTTGGCGCAGATTATTACAGCTTTTTCCATAAAGATTGTCATTTCATAATGCTGAATAGTTGCGTACTGTCTGACTGGTCTAAAGTCCCAGGTGAAAACGTGATACAAACACAATTTCTGGAAAACCAATTGCAAGTTGGCAAGAAATTCAACTCGAAGTATCAATTTGTATTTATGCATCATCCACTGTTTGGAACTGACCCAAATGAGGACGACGGCCATATGGTCTTACCGATAAGTCAAAGATCATTAATCCTAAACTTAATTTCCAAGTTCGATGTGAAAGCAGTTTTTACAGGGCACTGGCACGCCAACAACGTAATCTCTTACAAAAATACGGAACTAATCACTTCCGGACCAATCACATTTCCTATTGGCGAAGACCCATCTGGCATTCGAATAGTCGAAGTAGATGAAGAAAAACTGTATCACCAATACATAATCTTATAGTGAGGATGGAGCCAACGGTGGGAATCGAACCCACGGCCTGCTGTTTACGAAACAGCTGCTCTGCCTCTGAGCTACGTTGGCGAACATCTGTACAGGACTACTATTTAAAAATACCTGTTTACCGACCGGGTGGAATGTAACTAACCGTCTTCTCCGTAGCAGCATCTATAGTTTCTGGGTCAATAAGAACCGTCGTGCTAAGACTGACCGCACCACTTGCAGCAACGGTCAGGGATATGGCCGTCATTGTAGCCTCATCCGGAACATCGATAATGCAGTATATATCTGCCTCACCGAACGCATAGTAGAATGACTCTATCTTGGCGCCCTGACTTTCTGCTAAACCTTCGATCGCTTTTTGCCTTGAAGTTCCACCGTCTTTTAAAAGTCCCTTAACTCCCTCTTGTGAGTAGGAAGCTTTTATCAAATACTTTGGCATTACATTTACTCCTGAAATGAGATGTTACTTTACACATAGAAACATAGCCATGACTTAATTGTACAACTACCACCTATTCAATGGTAATTATATGATATTAACTCCTAGCTCATTACCTAAATCGATTAGAGCGTCCCAGTGATCTTCAGGTAATGGAATTCCATCAATACTTCTAACTGAACGCGCCTTATTTTCCAGATCCCCCGGTACCATTACCGATTCGAATCCTTTTCTTGGGGCTACTCCTCTAATTCCTCTCTGTAAAGTGTCTGAACTTTTTCCAAATTCACTAACTGCTTGAAATAGATCAGATTTCATAACCAGCATCGTCACCCCTTGATTTCTCATAACGGCCCCTCCCCTGCCTTCCTCAACAAAACCGTCCGCACCAGACAATACTCTTCCCAGAAACTCATTTGCCAACATAATTGAGTAGCCTTTGTGCGCGCCAAAAGGCATCAATCCTCCTACATCTGGATAACCACTTGGATCTGTTGTTGGATTTCCTTCCTCATCAGTTAGGGAATTTGGAGGAACCTCCTGTCCTCTATTCTGAGCGATTTTAACCTTTGAATTAGCTATGTTAGTAGTCGCGAAATCAAGAATCATAGCTGGCTCATCACCACCTGGAATACCTATAGCAATAGGATTTGAATGCAAAAATGGTTCCCTGCCTCCAAAAGGCACAGCTGCAGGCATACCAACTCCATAACCTGATGCCCATATCTGAGATATCATTCCTGCATCGGCAGCCATTTCGGCGTATTCCCCTAACCTTCCAATGTGATTAGACCTCACAAAACTAACCACTGAAATACCCTGCCCACAGGCCTTTTCGATAGCTATTTCCATACTGTATTTTGCAACAACATGACCAAAGGTCCAGTTACCCTTTACCAGTGCAGATGTAGGAGTTTCGGTATCTAACTCGGGCCAAGCTGTTGGAATAAGGGTACCTTCTTTAATCTCATTAATGTAGCGTGGAACGTGAAATACACCATGGGTATCTACGCCACACAAATTCGACGAAACCAAGGCTTCGGCTACACGATCCGAGTTTCTTTCATCAGCACCAGCGGCCGATAACAATTCACTAACAATTTTGTGCAATTCAGTTGCTTGTATTTTTGGCACTAGATTCTTCTCCCTATAAATTTTCAGCACCGAATAATATTTATACCTTTATATAGTCAGAAAGGCACTTTCGTGCAATAGCTTTATGTATAAACAACCTTATATATATTAGGCATTAATCCAAAAACAGTATGCTTCGTATCATATCTAACAGACCAGATCAATTTAAAGATTTACATCTTCATCAAGGGTTTATTCCACGAGCTCGACAAGACACAACCAGACAAATTATTCTGCTAATGTAACGGTTATAGTAGCCGTCATCTCAGGGTGAATATCACAATAGTACGAGTATTCGCCTGGTTCTGAAAAGCTAAACTCAAAGCTATCTCCTGAGGCAATTTCTCCAGAATCAAAAACTCCGTCATCGTTACCTGGTATACCAGATGTCACCGTATGCGAAACAGTGTCTTCATTTTCCCAATTTATTACTGCACCAACTAAAACTGTCAAATCCTGGTGATTTAAGACATCTATGGATACGCTCCTGTCACCACCCTTTTTTTGTCCAGCCACACCATAGGAAGGAACAGAGGCATACTCAGCTGCAAGCACACCCTCACTAGGCTCCCATGCTTCTGGCTCGACGGTCGACTTTTCACTACCCGAGCCACCACAAGCGAACCCAACTAAAGCAAGAGCAATAAATATGTGAATATTTCTATGCATATGGTGTAATTATTAACCACACTGAAAAAGTACCTGAAAACTATTCGATTGCCCTAACAGTTATAGTACCTGTCATCTCAGAATGTATTTTGCAAAAGTAATCGTACACTCCAACTTCATCGAATTTGAATGTGTACTCTGCCCCAGGTCCTATATCACCGCTATCCCAAGATCCGTCTGGTTCACCAGAAGACCCGGAAGTTGTTGTGTGTGCAACATCATCTTTGTTTTCCCACTTGACTACTGTACCAGTTAAAATGTCCAGATTTTTATGAGCTAAACCATCTATAGTAACGTTCTTATCGCCGCTATTAGTCGTTCCCCTCTTCATACTATCAGTGACATCCTGATAACCAGAATCAGCCATAGCAAGAGGTGCTTCCCAAGCCTCGGGTTCTGCAGTTGGTTCTCCTCCACTTGAACCACAAGCTACAACAAAAGAAGTGAGGGCTAGTGCGAATACTACAGAATACAGACGAATTGATTTCATATACGGTGATAGCACATGACACCTCAGTTCTACGTGACAAGTGTAAAATTCAACTAGGGCGAGAGAACCTCAGTATAGTTAGGACACTACATACTGTCAAACACATAAATCAAATAACCATGTAATATGTGTCGCAACGATGTTTTAGTCAGCCAATGTCTTTTATAAGTTTAAGCACCTGATTTTCTGGGTCAAGACCAAGACGAACAGTTGCTACTCTCCTACCGAGATCTGAAAGTGCACCCAAATCTCCTATCGCCTGTGAATCGGTTAAAGTCCCAAATGTATAAGGCTCATCTGGAATAGCTATATCTTCGGATCTATCCGCAATTAACTGCAGGAATAAACCCGAATTCGGACCTCCTTTATGCATCTGGCCTGTAGAGTGTAAAAATCTAGGTGCGTATCCAACTGTTGTAGGTAAACCATATTTTTCTAATAACCGCTGTCTTAACTTTTGAACCAAAATCTTGATCTTATCTGTAACTTCACAAAAAACCATTATGGCGAAATAATCGTTTGGCCTCGATTTGTTCAAAATCATTTTAAAAGATTGGGACGATTTGAAATCAATAGGCATGCCATATTTGAAATTATGTATGAGCGCTACATTAGCCCTATCTTTTGATAATTCGACATCAGGTTGAGAAAACGGATTGATTCCTAATAAAGCTCCTATAACAGACGTCGCAAATTGCCACCTGTAAAACTCTGCCCCAAGATCATAGGCATCAGACAAATTTAATCGTATTACCGGATGTCCAGATGTTTCGATTTTAGCCATTTTTGAATCATTTTCATCATTTTCATCATCATCGTAACGGATGTAAACAAAAACTCGATCCGTGCCGTAACAATCAACAGATACGAAAGGCTCTCCTGTAATAGGTACTATTCCCTTTCCGTCCTTACAAGTACTTTCAGATATTAACTGTTCCACCCACATACCAAAACTATCAAGTGAACGAGATGTAACCAAAGTTAACTTGTTACGCCCTTCCAACGCCATTGATCCTAGTAGAGCGCCTAAGACAGCACCGGGATTTTCTCTAAGAGGTATTTCAGGTCCACAAGATCTTTGCATAACAGCTGCACGACCTAAAAACACAGCCACATCGACTCCGATAAACGTGGCAGGAACCATTCCAAAATAGGTCAAAACAGAATATCTGCCACCCACATCTGAAGGTGCTAAGAATATGTCTCGGAAAAGATCCCTTCTACTAATTGTTTCAAGTTCTGTATCTTTATTAGTTATTGCAAAGAATCTTTGCCCTAACGATTTTTCACCGAGTATATCTACAACAATAGATCTAAAATACTTGTATAAAGCATTCGTTTCTGCCGTGGCACCAGACTTAGAAGAAACAATAAATATTGTCTTTGAAACATCTATTACGTCTGTCACAGACTTAACAACGCCTGGGAGTATGGAATCTAAAACTATGAGATCAGTACACCCTAGGTTTGTACCCAACAAGTCTCTCAGTACCCTTGGTCCCAAACTACTACCACCCATGCCCAATAGAACTACATGCCTAACATCGGAAGACTGGATAAAACTCTCGAGTTTTTTAAGATACTGAACTAATCCATCTATTTGAGAATCGACATCCAACCATCCTAATGAACTAGAAATCTCACTGTCATCAGGACTCCATACGGTATGATCTTTACACCAAATACGTCTTATTAAATCAGTATTGTCTATATCTGCAAGGGCCTTCTCAGCCCTATTCATAATGCTACCCCAAATATGTTTATTATGTTGAATTTGTTAATCTGGATAGTGTCCCTAATTCAAAACTTTCTGAATCTTGGAGGCTAGAATAGACATAAGTTTATCAAAAGAATCTGAGAAAGATTGTACACCCTGATCAAGCAATTGATTGGTAACTCTATCAATGCTAATACCTACTTCAGATAAAGAATGGATTAATTCCTCTGACTCATCAACACTTTTCACCAATGTATCCTCTACAACACCTTTGTCCATAAAAGTAGCCAAAGTGTCGACTGGCATAGTATTAACCGTATCCCTGCCAATCAATGACTCAACGTAGAGTAATTCACTGTATTCAGGATTCTTCGTACTCGTACTCGCCCATAACGGACGTTGGACCTTCGACCCCTTCTCTTTCAATAACTGAAATTTACCGCTATAAAAATCCTTGGCGAAATCCCTGTATGCCAATTTTGCATTGGCTACGGCAGCCCTACCTCCCAGATGTTTCAATTCATCTCCACCCAAACCCTTTAGCAGAGTATCTACAGCAGTGTCTAAACGACTCACAAAAAAAGAGGCGACTGAACTTACTGTAGATGGATTTCCCCCAGACTTCACCAAACCTTCTAGCCCAGAAAGGTATGATTGGCGAACAATTGAATAAGCTTTAAGTGAAAATATCAATGTCACGTTGACGTTAATATTTTCACTGATTAATTGACTAATAGCTGGCATTCCTTCATTCGTAGCAGGTACTTTCATCATTACATTCGGACGATCCAAAGTTAAGAAGAGTCTCCTGGCTTCACTGATAGTGTTTTCTGTATCATGCGCAAAATGTGGATTAACCTCGAGAGATACATACCCATCAACACCTTCTGTCTGATCATAAACTGGACGAAGCAAATCTGCTACAGATCTGATATCTTCAACAACTAATGCCTCATAAATTTCGTCTACACTCTTCCCTTGATTCACAAGTTCATATATAGATTTATCATAGTCATCACTTTGGCCAATAGCCTTCTCAAAAATTGTTGGATTCGAAGTCAAACCTGTAACCCCAAAATCAATAAGTCGCTTGAGATGACCTGACTGGATCATATCCCGACTTATGCTGTCACACCATATGGATTGACCTAAATTGCCTATACTTGAAGCCGAACTAGACATCGAATTCCTCCATAATAATTCATTGTTTACTTACGATGGAGCACTAGAGGACTAAAATTATCCTAACTCAGCTATCGGATCCCCTGCCAATAATTGGCTCCCAGCCTGTACATGTACAGCGGTAACTTTACCGGTCCAGTCAGCACGTAAAGTTTGTTGCATCTTCATCGCCTCTAGTACACAAACTTCATCCCCTGTAACTACCAAATCCCCGACTTTCACAGCGATGGATACAATTACGCCAGGCATTGGAGTGGAAAATACCTTAGCACTTGAATTCGATCCTGTATCGGAACCTGGTGTATCAACTATGTCAGGAGTAGATTCAGTTATCGGAGGAACTGAAACTTCACTAGACGTATTTTCAACACCGACAGATCCTAAATCTAAATCAACTTCTACCAGTTCCCCATCCACGATCACCTTTGCTGGGCTAGAGTCTAAATCTATAACTTCTACTGTATACAATTTTTCGCCAACTTTTACCTGCAGCTTATCGCCCATACTAAACAACTCCCTCAACAAGCGATATGAACACACCTGCGACAACAGCGGAACCTATAACCCCGGCAACGTTGGGTCCCATCGCATGTGACAGTAAGTAGTTACTTGGATCTGCCTCTTGACCAATCTGGTGTGAAATCCTAGCTGCCATTGGCACAGCTGATACCCCGGCAGAACCAATTAAGGGGTTTATTTTTTCCTTTAAAAACAGGTTCATAAATTTTGCGAACAGCAACCCCCCTACCGTTCCACACGAGAAGGCAACAACACCCAATATGAGTATGACGATAGTATTAATGTCAAATACTCGAGCTGCTGTCAATTGGGTGCCCACCGTGAGCATTAGAAAAATAGTTGCTAGATTTAATAACTCGTTAGATGCAGCATCTGCTAACCGCGGCACTACACCACTCTGCCTAAACAGATTCCCCATCATGAACATCGATATAAGCGGAGCTGACTGAGGAACGACAAGTATAATGAGAATCATAGCTATAATCGGGAACAACATTTTTTCAGTCCGTGAAACTTCTCTAAGAGGCTTCATTACTATAGTTCGTTCTCTCTCACTAGTAAGAAGCTTCATCAAGGGCGGTTGAATAAACACAACACTAGCCATATAAGTGTAGGCAACTACGGCTGTTATACCCAATATTTCTGGAGCCAAGACAGATGACAGGAAAATAGTAGTAGGACCATCAGCTCCACCTATGATGCCTATAGAAGCAGCCTCTCCAAGATTGAATAATCCCGTTGCCAGAGCGCCCCAAAAAGCAACAAATATACCTACTTGCGCTGCTGCTCCAAGTAAAAGTGTTTTAGGATTAGCTATTACTGGCCCGAAATCTGTCATCGCTCCTATACCTAAAAATATGAGTGGCGGCAAGAGATCCCAATGAGACAATCCATAGTGTAGGATTATCCCAAAAATACCTGACTCTTGTTGTCCGCCTTCTCCAACATCGAATTGAGTCAGCCCCGTTTCTGGCAAATTGGTTATGACTACCCCAAGTCCGATAGGCAACAACACATAAGGCTCACGACCTCTTGTGACAGCCAGATACACAAACGCGAGGCCTACAGCGATAAGAACCGCTTGCTGCCATTCGAGATTTGCTAAACCTGAAGAATTAAGTAAATTTGTAAAATCCATTCAGTCACAACACCAAAATTAAGATCTTAGAGATAGCACAAAAACAAATTTGATTGAAACCATTCACTTTTTTTGCACTTTCAAAGCAGTGACGACAGCCACCGCTGCTATGGCCTTGTTACGCGACTCATCTGAATCACCACTTCGACCGAATTTCTTTGATGAAGAAAATGCTACTACCCTGCCAAGAATAGAAATTATTATAGTAAGGAAAACAAGTAAACTAAACGCCGTACTTATCCCAACGATAGTAAGCCTAATGCCATCTTGTGTTAGCCCTGTTTCGATTAGTAAATCTCCTTATCCCAATACTCGATCCTATGTATTACGAGCATGCAAAAGATTGTACAACAAATTACCACTAACCCTCTAGGCAATAACCCTCCAGACAAATACATTGCATTAAAATTGTTACTTTCTAAAAATTATTAGATTAACTAATTTCATTGACATTAAATATAATTTGGGTGATTTTTAGCAGTACGCAACGTACTGGCATATAATATGGTCAAACAAATCGCAGGAAGGATCATTTGAATGGACATTAAAGTGGATTTGAATTCTGACGTGGGTGAAAGCTTTGGTGTGTACAAAATGGGTCTGGATGAAGAAATTATGAAATATATATCTTCAGCAAATATAGCCTGTGGATTCCATGCTGGAGGACCGTCATGGATGAGAGCAACCGTAGACTTAGCTGAACAGAACCAAGTAGGGATCGGTGCACATCCTAGCTACCCTGACATTGAAGGATTTGGAAGAAGAGACATGTCAGTATCACCGGATGAAGTGAGAAACGACTTAACGTATCAAATTGGTGCCCTTCAAGCATTTACTAAATCTAAAAAACTACAGCACGTTAAACCACATGGAGCGATGTACAATCGAGCCGTACACGACAAGGATTTAGCGACTTCGATATGTCAGACAATTTTAGATATAGATCCAGACATGATTCTGATAGTACCCTCTGGGTCTAAGTGGGCTAAAATCGCTAAACAAATAGGGGTAAGAATAGCTAAAGAAACATTCGCAGACAGATCAGTAAACCCTGACGGAAGCTTAGTGTCCAGATCTATACCTGGATCGGTTATTCACAATATAGATGATGTGGTCTATAGAAGCATTGAAATGATCACGGAACAAAAAGTAAGATCTATAGGTGGTGAAGAGATTGATATCCAAACAGACAGCCTCTGTGTTCACGGAGACACTCCTGGGGCTGCTAAGATGGTCAAGGCAATTAGAGAAGAACTTGACTCTGAAGGGATCAATGTAACTCCCTTGAGTCTAATAGTTTAATTGAGCATAACTCCATGACAACAACCCCTCCAAACGATTCCCAACCAGATATTGAAATTGTTCCTTCCGGAGATCGAGCAGTCACTGTTTACTTAGGTAACAGCATCGACCCTCAAACAAGCCAACGCGTACTATCTCTTGTAAAGAATCTTGATAATCAACGCTCCGAAAGTATTTTGGATATCGTACCTGCCTACGCCTCAGTACTTATCCTATATAACCCGCTAAAAATCTCGATGTCAGATCTATCAAGAATGATAGAAAAAGCAGCTTCCCATCAAGGTACAGTGAAGGAATCAACCGGTAAAATTTTAGAAATCCCAGTCTTATACGGGGGCGAATACGGACCTGATATGAATTTTATAGAGGAATGCACACAATTTTCAGAAAAAGAAATTATATCCATTCACTCCAAAACACTATACAGAGCATATATGATCGGTTTCACTCCAGGATTTCCTTACCTTGGGACCTTAGATAGCAAACTGCATATCCCAAGGCGTAAAACTCCAAGAAATGCGATCCCTGAAGGATCAGTAGCAATAGCGGAAGGACAAACCGGGATTTATCCTGTGGAAAGTCCAGGAGGGTGGCATGTTATCGGGAAAACTCCCCTAAATCTGTTTAACTCAACCCTCAACCCGCCTACTCTAGTTTCAATAGGAGATAGCGTAAAATTCGTGCCAATAGACAATGAAAATGATTTCAAAAAAATTCGAGAAAATATAGAGAATCACAGGTGATAAATCTTTAGATGAATATTGATATCATAAAAGTTATCCAGCCAGGAATGCTGAGTACAATTCAAGACTTGGGTCGATACGGATATCAGCGTTACGGGGTACCAGTATCTGGAGCCATGGACGAATTCGCCATGCGTTCGGCCAACCTGCTAGTAGGAAATAAGCAGCACTTGGCAGGTATAGAAATTACACTCGTTGGGCCACACCTAAAGTTTCTATCACCCACTTTCATAGCAATAACCGGTGCGGATATATCTCCCACCTTAAACGGTAAATCTATATCTGGATGGAAAGCCGTGAAAGTTGAAAAAGGTGATGAGCTTAAATTTGGTAAACGAGTTGACGGATTCCGGAGTTACCTAACAATCTCAGGTGGAATAGAGGTTCCTTTAGTAATGGGAAGCAGGTCTACCTACCTAAAAACTTCCATAGGTGGACTCAACGGCAGACCTTTATCAACTGGAGATATATTATCTACAGCGCCACTAGATCACGACTTTACAGGACTACAGTTACCTCCAGGTTATAAAAGTCCCGTGTATGGGGGACGTCACACTATACGAATAATTCCTGGGCCACAACAGGATCGCTTTGACTCCGACGCTATCACAACTCTCCTCAGCTCTCGTTATACAATCTCGGAACAGTCGGACAGAATGGGCTACAAACTTAAAGGTCCACGGATAAAACATAGTGAAAAGGCCGACGTGATTTCAGATGGCAACCCACCGGGTACAATTCAAGTACCAGGTGATGGAAATCCAATTATACTTCTATCTGACAGAGGCACAACAGGGGGATATGCAAAAATTGCAACTGTTATAAGTGTTGATCTTGGACGTCTTGCACAGACAGTTCCAGGCCAATCGTTGGGGTTCAAGTGTGTAACATTACCAGAAGCCCATAATCTCCTCCGCATTCAGAACGCTGCACTTCGAGCCATATCAGATCAAAAGTCACCGCCAGTCGGCATAAAAATCGAAGGAAAATTCATTGAAGTAAAAAACAAAGAAGGCGACTTACTGACTTCAAATATACGTAACGAAGAAGACCATGTTGAAAGTAAGGTAACGGCTACTATTGGAAATGAAAGTTTTGACCTCGCGCTCGAGGTGCAAAATCCTTCTTAAATGTACCCAATGATAGTAAATTCTTTGCATGATCTTAAAAATTGGGTAATTGGATTTGCTGAAAGTGACTGGGCAGTACTACTACTCGCACTAACCTCTTTCTCTGATGCGATATTTTCTCCAATCCCTCCTGACCCACTATTGATAATTATGAGTCTTACTAACTCTGGTATAGCTATGTACCTAGCGGTTATTACCACAATATCTTCCATCCTTGGTGCAATAGTTGGCTATTGGATAGGTAAACTAATTGGTCGTCCTGTTCTATACCGACTCTTCTCTGAAAGAAAGATTACTAGAGTAGCAAACATGCTGCAAAAATATGGTGTATGGGCAACATTAATAGCGGCAATAACACCTCTACCCTATAAGTTATTTGCTATTACTGCCGGCATGTTAGGCGTTCAACTCCGATTATTCATATTAGTGTCACTGATTGGGAGAGGAATTCGGTTTATATTCATAGCCTTCATGATCATGATTTATGGACAATCAATAGAAATATTTATCTCAGAAAATTTGGGAATGGTGTCCATAATATTTACAGCCATCGTTATTGCTACCGGAGTATTATGGGTGATTATACGTTCAAAGATTACAAAATCGAGAGATCAAGTATAAATTAACCCTCATTGGATATCAAATCCTAAAGCACACCTGAATAAACTATATCTACAACCAACTCATTATTAAAGAAACAAGTATGTAAGAAATGTCTAAAGTTTTAATAACTATATTGATAGCAACTGTAATTGTAACAGGATGCGCTGATCAGACTAATCCACCATCAGACATTAGCCTTGAGAAACTCACATCAGACTATGATCCCCTATGGTCACCGGATGGAGATTATATTTTATTTACATCCAACCGAGATGGGAATAACGAAATATACTCAGTTAGATACTCGGATGGGAAACTTACACGATTAACGAGCAACAAGGGTTCTGATACATACCCTTCTTGGTCTCCTTATGGTGACAGTATTGTTTTCACATCCAACCGAGATAGGAACCACGAAATTTACGTACTAGAAATAGATAACCTGAAGTTATCTAGACTTACTAACACCTTAGCGTGGGACTATATGCCGATGTGGTCACCGGATGGTAAAAAAATTAGTTTTATATCTGATAGAGATGGTACGGAAGAATTATATGTGATGAAATCTGATGGAACAGACTTATCTCGTAAAACGAAGGGATTAACAGCAGTTGTGAATGGAACCACGGAACCATCTTCAACGCTAATTTCGATCCCAAAGTTAGTTTATTCATGGTCACCGGATGGTAAAGAAATCCTATTACACTTGTATCAAGGTGGTAACAATTGGGAGATTTACGTCCTAGATATGTATTTGGGGAAATTGAAAAGGTTAACCAATAACGACATGACAGATATTTTCCCATCCTGGTCACCAGATGGATCACGAATTACTTTCGCTTCAGGAAGGGACGGGAATTGGGAAATATATATCATGAATCGTGACGGATCTTCCCCTATTCGCTTAACCAGCAATGCAGCAGGTGACATATTCCCTGTCTGGCCATCTGATGGATCGCAGATATTCTTCTTATCAGACCGTAATGGTCACAGAGAAATCTACTCAATACACACCGATAAATCTATAGAAAAAAGATTGACTTTTTCAAGCGAAGAAAAAAATTCACTCTCATGGTCTTATAAACACCAGAAAATAGCGTTCCACTCAACTAAAAATGGAATAAGTACAATATATGTTATGGACAGAGATGGATCTAGAATAGCAAATTTACCAGGAAATGATCTGCGTTAGTACAAATTTATTGTGCATCACGTGATACTGATGACTTGATCAGCTGCCAAAATGCCGCTACGAACCGCGCCCTCCATCGTCGCAGGCCAGCCTGTATCAGTCCAATCCCCAGCCAAAAATAAATTTGGTACCGGTGTCACTTGACCTGGTCGTAATTTATAGTGTCCCGGAATACATCTGATAGTTGCACTTCGTTCCTTAACTACCAAAGCCCTTACAACAACAGCTTCCATCGCCCTAGGGAAAAGACGAGTCATTTCACGAGTGAATCTTTCAATTAGGTCATCCTTGGGAACGTCAATGTATTCCCAGGCACCGCTGAGAGAAATACATATATACTGATTAGATGATCCAGTTGTGTCTTGGTTACTATTCTTGTTGAAAACGAACTGGATTGGACTATCTATGAACGCCAAGAAATCCTCATCCATAATCTGTCTGTCATACCATAAATGAATCCCGATGATTGGAGATTCTTCCAAAGTTTCCAGATTAGAAACTATCTCCTCCATATTTGGAACTACAGAAATAAGTTTACTTAAAACACGATGAGGGAGTGCACTTATATAAGTATCAGCCTGAATAGTAGTACCATCGCTTAAAACTACACTTTTCACAAGATCGTTACACATATTGAAATTCCTCACCCCCACACCTAACCTCATCTTTCCTCCATTCGCCTCAATTAGAGCACCTGCCGGATCACCATTCAAAGTAGTTAAACCTACTTTTGAATAGCCCACTGACGATGCAGCTGGAGTACCTAGAATCCCGTCTTGCAGAACCATTAATGCCATATCCGCGCTAACATTTCGAACGCCGTCATTAAGCGCCGGCAAGATGATGACATTCCATAAGTTTTTAATAATTCGTTCAGACTGCATATTTTTTCTAAACCAATCATATGCAGACTCGTTATCCAGACTTAGCTGTTTACTGCGATTAGTAAACCTGATTTTAAGTAAGCAATAAGCAGCAAGTAATTTTTCCGTGAATGATAAGTGTGGATACCTAATAAATGCAGGTAATAAATGTAACCTTCCCCAAAAAGGCCTACTACGGAGTGCTCCCTTTTTAGATTCAGAAACAACCTCTATATTCATGCCTTCTTGTATATGTGTATTGACATAGGATCCTATTAATTTAAGATACCTGATGTAATAGCTACAGCATCCCAAAAATACGTGTTGCCCATTATCAACCTCTAAACCAGTCTCGGGGTCTTGGAAAGAAAATACTCGTCCTCCCAAAAATGGTCGTCTTTCAACAAGAGTTACATCGAAACCTTTTTCCAAAAGTGATAACGCAGCAGACATACCCGCTAGTCCGCCGCCCAAGATCACTATCCTTGTATTTTTTCTATCGGGATTAGACTCGCAAACCATAGTTTTACCATCAAAAAGAATTTCTCAGTAGTACCGAGACTTATTCGATTACTAAAAACATCATATCCAACAGACTCCATTCTAACCAATAATCTAGCATAAACTCCCGCCAAAACCATTGGGCATGCTCTGGATCGAGGAGGTAGCAAATCTATCAAAGGCCTTGAGGAAACAAAATGCATTCTTGCTCTATCAACCTGATATGCCATCAAATCTCGGAAAGAGTCATTAATAACTCTACCAGTCAATTGTGATTCAGAATAATTGAACATTTCTATCTCTTCCGCAGGAATGTATATACGTCCCAGCTGCGAGTCTTCTCGTATATCACGCAAAATGTTTGTGAGCTGCATAGCAATTCCCAAATCAATTGCATACGCTTTAGCAGACGCATCATCGTATCCAAATATTTCTATACTTATAAGACCTACAACAGATGCTACTTTGTAACAGTAACTCCTGAGGTCATCAAAAGTATTGTAACGATTCGGCACAAGATCTGATTCAACCCCATCAATAATTGTCTCAAAATAGTGCACTGGTATACCAAATTTTATACGTGTATCATTCAAAGCCTTAAATATGAAAGAATCTGTGTCAACGTGTTCCATGTCTCGAAGCTTTTCACGTACTGAATTTAACTGAAATCGCTTTTCACTGAGAGATTCGTTTCCATCAGCTATATCATCACACAACCTACAAAACGCATAAGCAGTATAAATAGCCTTTCGTTGATCAACTGGCAAGGTCAGAAATGCATAGTAAAAGTTACGTGCCCTGGACTTCGTAATCCTGCTACACTCCGAATAAGCCCAATCAAGTTCCTTAAACAATTCTAGTCCTTAGAGATATAGATTTAACCATCAAATCAAATTATACGAATCTTCCAAGTATTCTAAGTTTTATAAATGTTCCCAACATAAGACTAACCTTCTTAAATGTAGAAATTACTGGCCTATTATTGAGAACATCATAGTCCAAATCCTCAATCGCATCTAATATCTTTAATCCTCCTCTAGTGAACAAGATTAAATCGAGTTTAAAATCATCGTGAACCATATCAACTAAGGGTGTACCCATTCTGAAAAGGTGACGTGCCCGGCCAACCTGAAAACGCATCAAATCACGAAATCTACGATCCGCTATACGATCTTTCAGATCTTTCTCTGAATATCCAAATTGCTTCATGTCTTCGAGGGGTATATATATCCTTCCATTGGATAGATCCCTGCTCACATCTTGCCAAAAATTAGTCAGTTGCAAAGCTCTACAAGTGTAATCTGAAAGTGCCTGTCGCTCGTGATCTTGATAGCCAAAAACATACAACACAAGTTGCCCTACAGGCTCCGCAGAATGCAGGCAATAGTCTTCTAAATCAGCATAGCTAACATATCTATTTTCCTTTTGGTCCATCCTGTTGGCTTCTATAAGTTTCAGGAAAGGATCCTCAGGAATACCAAACTTACTTATAGTATCTTGAAGTGCAATTAAGTATGGATGAGTCGGTTCTCCACCATAGCATTTCAAAAAATCATTTTGCCATATATCAAGCTCTATTAACCTGTCGCCTTTATAGACGTCACCTATATCATCCACATGCCTGCAAAATGCGTATATTGAATATAGGTACCGGCGTTTTGCCCTCGGAAGAAACCAGGAAGCTATAGAAAAATTCTCGTAATGAGTATTGGTTAACTTTTCGCAGAGGTCATAAGCCTGATCCAATGTCACTCCTGTTTGTTCAAAAGGGTGGAGCGACATATTTAATGCTAAATCCCCATTGATTGCAGTAAGACTTCGCGGGGTATGATTTTTGCTTCGTCTAACTCAACCAAAAAAATATTCTGCCATTTTCCCAAGGCTAACTTGGCACCAATAATTGGAATAGTCTCACTGTTGCCAACTATAAGATGCTGACAATGAGAATGGCCATTAGGACATTCATCCTCCTCCATGTGAACAGTCCGAATGCTGAAATCGTTGTGACCATATCGGATTGTTCGCGGAACCAATCTGTCAAGCATACTCGACATATCATTCAGAAGAAGCGGTTCATCTTCTTGAATTGTAATACCTGCTGTAGTGTGTCTAGAAAATACGGTAACAGTACCATTCTGAATTCCCGATTCCTCAACAGCTTCCACGACTTCCTGAGTAATATTCACGAACTCAGGCATAGTATTAGTTTCAATCAATAAAGTAGAAACATGCGTCTTAAATGTTTCAATCGACAATTCCATCTAATCCATCCTCCCGCAGATACATCTGCACAATGTTGTGTAAAACCGATAAAATTATACCTTAATTGAATAAAAAATGGATTAGATAAATTTCACAATGGTGAAAAATGAAAGTGTTTAGTTCTCCCTAACTAACAAAAAGTTGAATATGTCTACCAAGTCTTTATGAGGCTTGGTTACCAAATTCACAGATGAAAGTAACTTAACAGCATCATCCCTGCAACTTTGGGCGAAATCCTGTGCATATGATCTAGTATCTACTTTATCCATTATTTCAAGAACACTCTGCACATCATTGTCATCGATATTATCCTTTTGATATATATGAAGTAACTCCCTTTTATCTGAACCACCAATTTTTGAAATAGTGTAGACAACAGGAAAAGTGTTCTTCCTTCTACGAATATCTGATCCAACAGGCTTCCCTGTTAAAGTTTCCTGTCCCCAAATACCAAGAATATCATCGCGTACTTGAAATAAGTAACCTACAGCACTCCCACATTTACGGAATGTATCTGCCACAGAATCATCTTCAGATCCAAGTAAAGCACCTATATTCATAGAACTGCGTATCAATGCACCAGTCTTCCTAGAAACCATATCTAGATAATTCGATATCCCCACATCTGTACGTCGTTCATAATCAAGGTCCAGGTACTGTCCTTCTATCATTTCTAAATACGCTTCAGTAAGCAAACCATTTATTCTGTTTGAAATGATGGAATTCAACCCTTTATCTTTCACATCGGTAAGCGATCTGTCTGCTATAATTTTCAGCACATCTCCTGCAACTAGAGCTTTGGAATTACCCCAAACAGCCCATACGGTCCTACGATGGTGACGAATTTTATCCTTGTCCTGAATGTCATCGTGGATAAGCGAAAAATTGTGGATCAATTCAAGAGCCACCGCTGCTGGTAAAGCAGACTGTATAGTACCTCCACTTGCAACGCTGGATAGTAAACATAGAGTCGGCCTTAAAGCTTTACCTTTACTCTTGGATACGGGTCTGCCATCTTCGTCTATCCAACCCATGGCATACTCTAATAACTTATAAACGCTGTTTCCACAATTCGGGACACTTAATCGCAAAGAATCGTCTAGCAATTCCCTGTATCTCAAGAGAGAATGTGGGATTGGAACTTTATCACTACGGTTTTTTTTATACGAAGAATTCAATTACGGATATACCTATGACTACACGGAGGAAATTCACTGGTATCAGCACATATATCTGAAGAGTGCCTAAATAACCTCGTAATTGGTGCTAGTATCGTACATTCCAATACGTCAATCAAGACTAATTGAAGTATTGGAATGTATTTACTCAGATAATCCAAGTTCGGTTTAAAAGCCAATGTGTAATCTAACCAATTAACAACCATAATCATAGTTTGCGAATTTTTTCACTTTATGCTATATTCCGCCAAGCTTGTTATATCTAAAAATACCTGTCTCAGAAGGAAACGTTGAAATTGTTTCGACACCTGATGAATAGGGACTTGAGGCTAGGCTAATTGCTAGACGATTACTTCAGGCAGTATGGCTTGATTGCTATTTTTACCGCCTTCGCTGTAGCCGTTCCTACCGGCATGATGGTGGTTTCTTACGTACTATCAGTGATAGGGATTCGGCCTAATAAGCCTAGTGCGATAAAGCAAAGCATCTACGAATGTGGATTTGGAACTCTTAGTGGCACCTGGAATCGGTTTAATTTCCGCTTTTATACATTCGCTCTAATTTTTGTGATTTTTGATGTAGAAGTGATTTTTTTGTTCCCTTGGGCAGCAAGCTTTGGTGTACTGTCTAAGGAATTTGGCGCTTTTATATTTTTCGAAATGGTGATTTTCATAGGAATCCTCTTACTAGGATGGTTATACGCGTGGCGGAAGGGAGCGCTAGAATGGAACTAGAAAAGCCTGGAACAATTCCTCTACATGCAACTACATGGAGCCTAGACCAATCCGAGGGTGAATACGTTAACAGTCTAAAAGCAAACCGCACTGAACCAATGTCAGAGCCATTTATAGAAGTCCCAGATGATCTCAAGAATAATCTGGCTATCACATCGATAGATGCCTTAGTAAACTGGGGCAGGAAATCAGCCATATGGCCATTGTCTTTTGGATTAGCATGTTGCGCATTTGAAATGATGGCAAGTGCAATGTCTAGATTCGATTTGGCAAGATTTGGGGCTGAAGTATTTAGAGCATCCCCCAGACAAGCAGACCTGATGATTGTTGCCGGAACCGTTACATGGAAAATGGCACCAGCAATCGAGCGAGTATACGAGCAGATGGCTGAACCCAGATGGGTAATATCGATGGGTGTCTGTGCAACAAGTGGGGGGCCATATTTCGAATCCTACAGTGTAGTTCCTGGAGTAAACCATATAATACCTGTAGACGTTTATGTCCCTGGTTGTCCCCCAAGACCTGATGCACTCCTTTACGGGATTATGCAGCTTCAAGAAAAAATCAAACGGTACTCCATGAAAGGAAAATTGTTTAACTTATAATGACCAGGGCTTTGACAGGTGGCGAACTGGCTGTACAGATTAATGATAACTTCCCTAATACGGTAGATGAATACACCGACATAAGTTGTTATATACAATCGAATGACTTACCTAAAGTAGCTAGGTTCCTCAAGGAAACCCCGAACCTGAATTTTGCTTTCCTGAGGTCCGTAAGTGCAGTTGATTACATAGATCACTTTGAAATCATCTATCACTTACTGTCCATGCGTCTTAACTTAAGCGCTGTTGTAAAAACGAAATGCCCTGGTCGAGAAGACCCCTGCGTTCCAAGCGTCGTAGATGTGTGGAGAGGAGCAAACCTTCAAGAAAGAGAAATTTGGGACTTAATGGGAATACGGTTTGACGGACATCCAAACATGAAAAGAATTATGCTGTGGGAAGGATTCCAAGGACATCCTCTTAGAAAAGATTTCCTGAGGTAATTTATAGCTTAAGAATAATGCCTATACGTACAGAGCCAGTAACTATAAACCTAGGACCGCAACATCCAAGTACTCATGGGGTATTTAGGCTTCGAGTTACATTTGATGGCGAAGAGGTTATAGATTTGGAACCGGTGTTTGGTTATCTTCACAGAGGTACAGAAAAACTCGCTGAGGAGCGGACATACACTCAAATTGTGACTCTGACTGACAGACTCGATTATGAATCGGCAATGAGTAATAATCTGGGTTATGTAACAGCTTTGGAAAAGCTAGGCGGGATCGAAGTCCCTGAGCGAGCAATGTACCTGAGGGTAATATCCGTAGAGTTGCAGAGAATAGCTTCTCATCTAGTTTTTACGGGGTTTTTCCTGCAAGAACTAGGAACATTTGTAACTATGTTAATGTACTGTTTTAGAGAAAGAGAACGTATTTTAGACTTGTTCGAAATGCTTTGTGGGGCTCGAATAACAGTAAGTTACATGAGACCAGGAGGACTTACCCAAGACGCACCATCAGATTTCTGGCCAGCCCTGAATGATTTTCTTGAAGATATGCCCGGATATATAGATGAACTTGAAGAACTTATAACTCGTAACGAAATAGTTTTGTCTAGAACGAGAGACGTAGGCGTATTGGATCCTGAAGTTGCTATCGATGCATCAATATCTGGACCAATACTACGGGCTAGCGGAGTACAATGGGATCTCAGAAAAGCAGATCCATACGAAATCTATTCAGAGATGGATTTCGAAATACCTATTGGAGCAACAGGGGATTGTTTTGACAGATATATAGTTAGGCTGCAAGAGATGCGGGAAAGCGTCAAAATAATAAAACAATGCGTAGATAAAATACCAGATGGGACAGTTAAAACTGATGGTGCTTTTTTTATGAGACCGCCAGAAGGCGATGCTTACGGATGCGTAGAAGCTCCAAGAGGAGAACTAGGATTCTACATAGTCAGTGATGGGGGAATTTCGCCTTATAGGTGTAAGATACGTTCGCCCTCTTTTATTAATACCACCATGCTTAGAGACATGATTGTAGGTGGGAAAATGTCAGACTTAATTGTAATATTCGGAAGCCTAGCAGTTAACATGGGAGAGGTGGATAGGTAATGGAATTGGGATTCCGAAATATTCATGCCTTTGTCTCTGGAATTCTACCTGATGGTCTAGAATGGATCGCGTTCTCTATATCAGGTATATTTCTAGCTCTGGTTGTAATAAATGCACTCGTTGGAGTAGCTGCTCTATACACTTGGTTTGAACGCAGGGTACTAGGTAGATTTCAATCTCGCCTTGGCCCAAATCGCTGGGGTCCATTCGGGCTCCTTCAACCACTTGCAGATATTATAAAGCTGATAACAAAAGAAGATATTTCTCCCAATTCAGCTGATCGTATTGTCTCTACGTTAGCGCCTATAGCATTACTGGTCCCAGCATTTCTGGTTTTTGCCATCATCCCATTCGGTACCAACAGTTTTCTTGGTGATCTCAATGTGGGTGTCCTTTTCATAATGGGAGTGACCGGCATGAATACCTTTGGGATATTTATGGGTGGCTGGGGCTCCCGGAACAAGTACGCCATGCTTGGCGCCATGCGTGGAGTAGCTATGCTTGTGAGCTATGAAGTGCCCATGGCGTTAGCCCTAGCGGGGGCAGTACTCTTGGCAGGATCATTATCCTTGTCAGGCATTGTAGCGAGTCAAACACTGCCGTTCCTAATCGTACAACCACTAGGTTTCCTAGTATTCATAATAGCCGCATCAGCAGAGATGAGCAGAGCACCATTCGATATGATAGAAGCTGAATCTGAACTAACTGGAGGCTATCATACAGAGTTCAGTGGAATTAAGTTCGCGATATTTCAGCTAGCAGAATTTATGGCCCCACTAGTTACTGCTGCTATATTAACGGTGGTTTTCTTAGGAGGCAGCAGAGGACCTGATTTAATACCAGGGCAAGTGTGGTTCATACTAAAAGCACTTGCTGCGACATTTTTATTGCTATGGATTCGTGCAACTTGGCCACGACTCAGGGTAGACCAAATTATGGGATTCGCATGGAAAGGTTTATTTCCACTTGCTTTACTTAATATCTTCCTGATAGCAGCAGAGATTCAATTTTTTCAAAGTGGAGGGATCGAACCTATCGGAGTATCTACACTCCTAATCATGTCGGGAATCAATTGGCTTGTGACTGGTATAGCTATCTATATATTAGCTAATGTACTTGGCCAACCATCATTACAACCAAAGAAACCGGTACCATCACCTCTTGCCAACATGTACGCGGAGGCCGAATAAGCATGTATGGAACAGGAATAATCAGGGGACTCAGAATTACCTTAAAAAATTTATTGCTTCCAAGCAGAATGTTCACGTTACACCAATATCCAGACAGGAAGGTCGGAATTTTGTGGCTCGCACAAAACGCTGACATTAACCCATTAAAGTATGTACTTGCTAATCCTGGAAAGTCTATCCGTGCAATTATAGGGCTGGAAACCGTAGAAGACAGGCAACCAAAACACCCCCGTTTCAGAGGGGAAGAATTTACATGGTATGAACAACGCTGCACCGGATGTGCTAGCTGCGCTAAATACTGTCCCCTGGGCATAATTCGCATAGTAACCGAACCAAGTGGAAACGCTATGCCTGAAGGAGAAAAATACGGTATAGAAGTATTTGATATAGATATTGGTAGATGTATGTTCTGTGGTCTTTGCGTAGAAGCATGTCCATACGATGCGTTGCACCTCGGCAGTGGGTTTGAGGAAGGAACCTACAAGCGAGAAGAACTAGTGATAGATATTGACCGACTTCGCAAGTCACGTAAAAAGCCAAGTACTTGGTTCAGACCACAATTAGAAGAAAAATCTTATGACCCTGGAATTGGAAGAGATGTAGACTGGACAGAAGCAGGGAGACATGAAAGCCCCTCATCAGATGATCAAGCTGCAAAGTGGGCGAAAAGATGAGTTTAAGCTCAACGATTGAATCATCTGTTATCACAAACATAGCATTTTGGGTAGTATCAATTTCAGTCATAGTGTCCTCATTCGCAGTGGTACAAATTCGAGATCTTTTCCGCGCGGCATTATTCTTGGTTTTAGCATTTATCGGTATCGCTGGTATGTTTATTCTACTAAGGGCTGAGTTTTTAGCAGTAGTTCAAATTCTGATATATGTTGGAGCAATCTCTGTACTCATAATATTTGCGATTTTGATGACAAGGGATGTGTCAGACGGTAATCCTCCCAACCGACTAAAAATTCCTGCTTCAATAGTTGGGTTAATTTTCTTTCTGGTGTTTACGTTTGTTATGGTACAAGTAGACTGGAATATCCAACCTCATCCAGATCCGCTGCCAGATACGTATCAAGAGGATTCCGTAGAAGTTTACACTAAATTTTCTTACTTCCATGTTTGCTTTTGGTTCTTTTGTGATCCTAAACACTCAGACTCAGAATCTCCAGCGGATCGTGAAGTACAAGATGATACATCATATGTGTTAGATGAAAAACTTGATTCTGATCGAGACCAATCTGGGTTAGACAAGATATTTACAGATACCATCCCCTCCATAGCTGAATTATTACTACGTGATTTCGTACTAGCGTTCGAATTAGTCTCTATATTACTTCTCGCAGCTATGATAGGAGCTTTGACTCTAATAAGAGAAAAATAGGAATCTTACGACAATATGAATCTTGAAAATTTTCTTATAGTTAGTGCGGCTATTTTCGCCATTGGGTTGTATGGGACAATTTCAAAAAGAAATGTTATAACTGTTCTAATGAGTATAGAACTTATGTTAAATGCGGTAAACATTGCTGCTGTAGCATTTTCTAGATACTTGGATCCCTCACTAATTAGCCAGGGCACTGATGTAACTCGTTCGGCATTAACTGGTCAAATTTTTTCACTATTCATCGTAACTGTAGCTGCTGCAGAAATAGCTCTTGGTGTAGCTATAATAATCACAGTTTATCGTAGTCGAGAAACCGTATTCATAACAGACGTCAATCAAATGAGGCACTGAGGGAATTAAATGTGGATAGATTACCGAGAGGCCCCTAATCTTATGATGGCGGAAATGTGGAAAGATGTGCTAGAAGGTGATGGCCTTCCCACAAAGATAATACCTAAAGGAGATATATTGTCTTGGGGTGAAAGAGTAGTATTCAAAATAATGGTACCAAAAGGTCGAGAACACGTAGCTGATGAAATCCTTCGAAAAATATGAAACCAAATCCACATAAAAATTATGGAGTATGTGCGTGATACCTGAAAACGTAGTGTGGCTTATACTATTATCGCCCTTCCTATCGTTCGCCGTTATATCTATAGTAATACGTCCATTCTTTAATCAATTCCGTAATGTATCCAGTCATTTGACGATTGCGTCTATAAGTATCTCACTATTCTTATCAATTTGGTTTCTTATAAGCGTAATAAATAACGATGTGAGCATAGATAGCTACCAATCACAAAGTTGGATCTCGTTAGGTATTCTGGAAATTAGTATCGGGATTATATCGGATTCACTAACTGCCATTATGCTAATTGTAGTCACGAGTGTTAGTTTGATGGTCCAAATTTATTCAACATCCTACATGGAGAACGACTCAGGCTATTCGCGTTATTTTGCATACATGTCACTCTTCACTGCTTCAATGATAGGTCTCATTATGGCAAGCAATGTTGTTCAGCTTTACGCCTTCTGGGAACTCGTTGGACTCAGTTCTTACCTGCTAATTGGATTTTGGTACCATAAACCTTCTGCTGCAGCGGCCGCCAAAAAGGCTTTCATAATTACCCGATTTGGCGACTTTGGGTTGCTTTTAGCAATACTCTACCTATTTTCAAACGGAGAGACTTTCGCAGCTAACGGTCTAAATTCGTTAGACATAAGCGATATTAACCTTGCTGCTAAAACTGGAATTTTAGCTAGTGGAGTGGTGACCTGGGTAGCGATAGGCATTTTTGCTGGCGCTATCGGGAAATCTGGACAATTCCCATTACATACCTGGCTACCAGATGCTATGGAAGGACCAACCCCTGTCAGTGCATTAATCCATGCCGCCACTATGGTCGCTGCTGGAGTATTTTTAGTAGCTAGATTCTTTGATCTTTTTCATTCTTCGGAAGCAGCAATGACAACAGTTGCTGTAACAGGTGTTTTTACAGCCTTATTTGCGGCATCCATGGGACTAGTAATGACCGACATAAAGAGAGTTTTGGCTTATTCGACCATAAGTCAATTAGGATACATGATGTTGGCTCTAGGAATAGGTGCCTATGGACCAGCAATATTTCATCTTTTCACTCACGCATTTTTCAAGGCATTACTGTTCTTAGGATCAGGAAGCGTCAACCATGCTACAGGAACGTTTGACATGAGGTACATGGGAGGACTACGTAAATCTATGCCATGGACATACTCGACATTCCTAATCGGAGCACTAAGTCTTTCTGGAATTTTCCCTCTAGCTGGATTCTGGAGCAAGGACGAAATATTAACACATGCCTGGTCTAGCAGCATGAACATATCTACTATAGTTTACATATTTGCATTGTTGGCTGTATTTATGACAGCCTTCTATATGTTTAGAGTTATATTTATGACATTTGAAGGGGATTTTAAAGGAGGTGCGCAATCAGACCCATCTCTAAATCTGATTAATCCTGATGTTCATCTACAAGAATCCCCAAAAGCAATGGTGGTACCTCTTCTAGTTTTAGGATTAATGTCAATTATTGGTGGATTCTTGGTAAATCCACCTGTCAACCTAGTAGTGATTCCAGAACACTGGCTCTCACATTTCCTACATGCTGATTCAATAAAATTCAATTTTGTTGTAGCTATTTTATCCAGTTTAATAGCTGGTGCAGGTATACTTTTAGCTTATCTGATTTATGGGCAACCTAAACTAATCTCACATAGTGTGTATAGGATTACGAATCCTATACACAGGGTACTTATCAATAAATATTTCCTGGATGAATTTTATGAGTCATTCATCACAACTCGAGTTATATACAACTCGATAGCTAAATCAATAGATTGGGCGGATCGATTGGTTATAGATGGAATAGTTCGCCAAATTGGATTAGTTAGCCGAAACCTCGGAAAAATAATTGCTCCTATACAAACAGGGCAGTCTCAAGGTTATGGTTTAATTCTATCTCTGGGTACGATATTAATTATAGTTATATATATCCTGTTCAAATAATAGGGAGTTCGTTTGGAAAACTTTTCTGGCATATTGACTATTACAGTATTCCTACCTCTGGTAGGAGCCATAATAATCGCTTTAGCTATTAATGGTGCGAAATCCATAAGATACTTTGCTGTGTTAATTGGAGTAATTGAACTAGTCCTTACATCCGTAATATTTTTCGGATACGAAAAAGGAGGTGCTCAATACCAATTTGTGGATAAAACTTCCGAATGGATTCCATTTGATTCTTTAAATGTGAATTATTTCTTAGCTGTTGATGGCCTTAGTGCACCTCTCGTATTACTATCTGGACTACTTGGTATTTCTGCGATATTTGCTTCATTAGGAATAAAACAAAGAGTTAAAGAATATTTTGTTTGGCTATTGGTACTACAAACTGCAGTCGTTGGTGTATTTACTGCATTAGACTTCATCCTTTTCTTTCTGCTCTGGGAACTAGAACTCATACCAATGTTCTTTCTGATATCTATATGGGGAAGTGGACGTAAGGAATACTCAGCCATGAAATTCCTTATATTTACATTCCTAGCTAGTGCCTTCATGTTAATAGGAATATTAGCTCTTTATTTTTCCACCGGAATACACACTTTTGATATGACAGAATTGCCTTCCAAAATTCAAACTGCGACTCTGATTATCCCGTCAGGGCTCATATTCACTTTGCTTTTTGTAGGGTTTGCCGTCAAATTACCTGTATGGCCCTTTCATACATGGCTCCCTGATGCGCATACAGATGCACCAACAGCTGTCAGCGTTATGCTAGCCGGTGTGCTATTAAAAATGGGAGGATATGGCATGCTTAGGGTATCAGTAAGCATGTTCCCAAACGTTATCACTGAAGTAGCATGGATACTTATTACCCTAGGAGTTATAAATGTGCTTTATGGTGCTATCGTCACATTACGCCAGACGGATCTTAAGAGACTGATAGCCTTTAGTAGCATAAGTCACATGGGGTATGTACTTGTAGGGATATCATCTGTAGCTGGTGCAGCAGGAAACGCCACCGTAGGGCTAACTGGTGCTGCGATGCAAATGTTTACTCATGGAACAATTACTGGTCTGATGTTTTTGTTAGTAGGTCTAGTGTATGAGAAAGCTCATACAAGACATATTCCAGATCTTGGAGGTCTCGCAACTAGAATGCCAATTCTAGCATCGGGATTTATCCTAGCAGGCCTTGCATCCTTAGGACTACCTGGCACAAGTGGATTTGTGTCTGAAGTATTGGTGTTTCTTGGAACATTCCCCGTCTGGAACATAGGCACCTTATTGAGTGCATTTGGTATAGTGATAACTGCGGGATATATCCTCTGGATGATACAACGAACATTTTTTGGGCCGTCTATCGAGAGATTCAATAATGTTAGGGATGCATCTACTTTAGAAGCCGTACCTCTAGCTATATTAGCTATTAGTGTACTTGTTATAGGATTGTTCCCTTCAATTATAAGTGACGTATTTCAACTAGGGATATCCCCTATAATACAGGGGATATCAGATAACGCTGCGTCAGTAGAACTAGGTTCAAATCAAAATAATCTGCTGGCATTCATATTTAATTAGCAAGTCAAGGTTAATAAATGACATTTCATGATATATATATCCTTTCGCCGGAACTGAGCGTAATAGTTCTAAGTTTCATCATTTTAGCTATTAACTTCATTACCAAAAAGGATACGATAGCACAATCAATTTCATCTATAGGCCTTGTGATCCCAATCATATTAAGTGTCATACTATGGATGGATATGGAAAATGGAATTGTACAAAATCAAGGGATCTTAAAAGACTCCCTAAAAGTCGACGGATTTAGTATTTTTCTAAAATTTATTCTTCTAGGGGCAGCTGAAACTGTAATACTGCTTTCTACGGACTACTCGAAGAAATTCCAAAATTTTCAGACTGAATTTATAGTATTAATCCTATTATCAACGTCTGGAATGATGTTAATGGCGTCAACAGTAGAACTGATTACGATATACATTGCTTTGGAACTTTCTGCACTTCCGATTGCAGCATTAGCGACTTTCCTGCGCAGTAATAAATCATCAGAGGCTGGCCTGAAATTCCTCGTTCTGAGTGGGGTCAGTTCAGCAATACTTCTGTACGGTATGGTATTGGTTTATGGATTTACTGGTACAACGGTTTTATCTGAAATAGCATCGGCTATAAATCAGGGCGGGTTATTAGGAACGCAACCATTTGGAAACTATGCTCTACTCTTGGGTATTACCCTTATAATCGCCGGATTTGGATTTAAGATAACAGTGGTGCCATTCCACATGTGGGCCCCTGACGTATACGAAGGTTCTCCAACACCTATAACTGCATTTCTATCAGTCGCTAGTAAGGCGGCTGGTTTCGCAATAGTCCTACGAGTTTTCCACGAAGCATTCCAGCATGATGTCCTAAGAGTAGAGTGGACTATGATATTTGCAATATTAGCAGCCTTATCCATGACAATCGGAAACCTACTTGCTATCTCGCAATCAAACATTAAGCGGATGCTAGCTTATAGTGCAGTAGCCCATGCTGGTTATTTATTAGTTGGTTTAGCTTCTTTATCCACAAATACAATCACACAAGGTCCTCATCAAGGCATTAGTGGAATATTGTTCTACTTGGGTGGTTATGGACTGACAAATCTCGCTGCATTTGGATCAGTGATAATAATATCAAACTCAGTCGGTGACAACAAAATATCTAGTTTTGCTGGTATTGGAAGAAAATTCCCACTTACGGGTGGAGTGCTCGCATTGGCCCTGGTATCTTTGATAGGAATACCTCCAACCGTTGGATTCATGGTAAAACTCTATATCTTTGGAGCTGCAGTGGATTCAGGTCTTGCTTGGTTAGCCGTGATCGGAGTGCTTAATAGTGTTCTATCCGCATACTACTATCTACGAGTCATAAAAGTGATGTATTTATCATCCAGTGACACAGAGGAACCTATAACGGCATCTATCCGCACTCGTTTAGCCATAACAGTCAGCACTTTCATGGTAATGTTATTCGGCATATATCCAACACCATTAATAAAAATTGCTCAATCAGCTGCTGCTACCTTATCTTAAACAACTAAGTGCACCCTCGTTGACACCTACAATAACCCAATGTTAGACTCCTTGCCGTCATGACCTATAAGAATTCGATAGGCTTCGTATATAATTCTACCCTTCCTGATGCTATCCAACTTGCAAACACCCTAATGGATAGTGCTAGGCGGTACTATACTTGCTGGATATCTCCCGTAGAAACTCTCAACGCAAATTCGGAACACATTGAATCTGCTTCAATCATCGTCACTATCGGTGGAGATGGAACGATTTTACGCGTGGCTAGAATTGCATCGCCCAACAACATAGCTATTCTGGGAATCAACATGGGACGGATCGGCTTCATGACAGAATTAAGCGTCCCAGAAGCTCAAGACAGATTGTTATCTTATCTAGATGGGAGTCCCAGGATCGAAAAGAGAATGATGCTACAAGCTACATTCAAAAAGCAACAAGAAGCACAATCAACAACTATGCATGCTCTAAATGATGTAGTAATAAACAGAGCATCTACATCAAAACTGCTTGATATAAATACGCAAATTAATGACACACATGTCGCCACTTACAGAGCTGACGGAATTATTATTTCAACTGGCACTGGAAGTACTAGTTACGCATTAGCAGCGGGAGGACCAGTTATTTACCCAGAATCAAACACGATATTAGTTCAACCCCTAGCAGCACACATAAGCTTCAGCAAAAGTCTCATTATAAGTGGGAGTGACGTGATTAATCTTAGAGTCCAAGATAAATTACAATCAACTATCAGTGTAGATATAACTTCTAACATCCTCGATGTGGATTCAATCGTATATATATCTCGCAGCCCCCACTCAACCTTGTTTCTAAGACATGGAGATAATTCTGCCTTCTACGGGAATTTAGCGTCTAAACTCAGTGGAAACAAATCAGAAATATAGCAGGAGATTTTCTTGTCAGATATCTTACAACTTCTTGAACAAATAGACGAATCAAAAAATGAACTAATTGAATTAGAACAGGCACTGGTGCGAATACCATCCATAAATACCGGTGTCATGCCAACAGGTAACGAAACTAAAGTATGTGAATTCATAAGTGAATGGTTATCTCGATACGGTATAAATTCCGAAATACTTGAAAAGACGCCTGGACGTGGAAATATTATAGCTAGGATAGAAGGCACCTCGGGTGAGGCAGGACTAATGTTCATGTCTCACACAGACGTAGTTCCAGTCGAAGAAGAAAGTAAATGGAGATTTCCACCATTCAGTGCAACAATTTCTAATGGCAGAATATATGGCCGGGGTGCAGCAGACTGTAAGGGACTGCTCGCGGCTCAAATGATGGCCATGCGTACTCTCAAACGTAACATACCTGCTTTAAAAAATGGTCTTATATTAGCTTCGGGAGCAGACGAAGAACACGGTGGCCGATATGGATTCGAGTGGTTAGCTAAAACATATCCGGAAAAGATCTATGCGCCTTATGCTATAAATGAAGGTGGAGGGACCCAGGTAAGTTCCACAAATGGCCTAGCTTATATGCTAGGAGTAGGTGAAAAAGGAAGACTGCAGATTGAAATAGACATAAAAGGCTCTAGCGCTCACGCATCCACACCTTGGAAAGGAGAGAACGCATCATACTCTCTTAGCAAAGTCATTGAGCGAATAGAAAACTATGAAGCAGAACGGGATGTATCACCCGACCTTTTCCAACACCTGTCAACATTTGCTATAGAAGATAAACCTACCGGCGGAAACATAGACGAAATAATAGCTGAAACAGAACGAAAGGACATCGAATTAGCATCTGTCTTAAGAGCTCTATCTAGAATGACTCTAACTCCTACGATAGTTAAAGGAGGAATCAAGTCAAACAGCGTTCCTGAATCAATCAGATTAACTTGCGATGTCAGAACACTGCCCCATCAAGATGAAGATTACGTCAGAAGCGAACTATCAAACGTAATCGGAGATATCCCTGGAATAGATTTTCAGATCGACTATATGGCTGTGCCGAATTCATCTCCATTTGAATCAGGATTTGTAAATAAAATTAAGAACGCTACTGCCATAACGCTGGGTCGAAATGACATACAATGGGTCCCAGGACTAGCAACAGGATTCACAGACTCTAGATTCACTCGAGAACTAGGAGTCGATACTTATGGATTTCATGGATTCCATCCTGATGATGATCCTAGTCTCGTTAATTACCATGGGACAGATGAATCAGAAGGAATTCGTAGTATCGTTACAGGTGCCAAAACAATGGTGGCACTAGCATACGATCTCTTGGTCGAATAATAACAGCAAAATCACATTAATTATCCTTAAAAGACTGCGATAATCGCTATCTTGAAACCGATCGAATATTATGAAACAATCTATGTTATAGATCAGGTGAATTCTGAGCCGTTTTAGATTTCGGCACAAAGGGTTCTGCAACTTCTCTTTTCCGTGTCCAGAATGACTTCAAACCTCGATCAGAGTTTGACAATCTGTCAATCTATATATCGAAAATGATCCACGAACGCATATATTGCTAATAATGCAAAATTGATATAACAGGACTAAATTAATGGAAAAACTCCGTATAAATGAGATTCCTAGAGGAACATTTTCGACCATGATCCTCGCCTTCAGCGGATGGCCTGACGCAATCGAATCAGCAACGCTGGCCGTCAGTCACCTTGTTGAAACACTACCTGCAAAAAAATTCGCGGATGTGAATCCAGAACCTTTTTACGACTTTACAAAAGTACGCCCCTTAACCCTCACCAATAAAAGTGGTGAAAGATATATAAAATGGCCAACAAATGAATTCTACTATTTCCTCCCACTTGAAGGGGACGAAGGGATCATCTTGTTCAAAGGAACAGAACCTAATTTGATGTGGAAAACATATTCGCAAGAAATAATGAACATTATAGAATCGTGCAAGATAAATACAGTTATACATCTAGGAGCATTACTGGACGAAACACCACATACTAGAGATCCGATAGTAACAGGCCGTGCCAGTACAAACGAACTGACCAATCGAATGACATGGCTTGGAATACCTAATTCAGGATACAAAGGTCCTACGGGTATCCAATCAGCGATAATGGAAACATGCCAAAATAATAATATCGACTTTATTAGTATATGGGGACATAGCCCCCACTATATCACTACAGGAATTAATCCTAAAGTAACATGTGCATTACTAGATAAGCTAAAAACTTTCATTGATATTGACATACCGCATGGTGAATTAGGAAAACTTGTAGAGACTTACCAAGACAGAATAACCAAGGCGATGCTGAAACAGCCTAACATGATGGCTTATGTTAGGCAATTAGAAAAAAGATATGACGATTCTAGGCCTGAAGATGGGAATATTCCTACACCCGACGAAATGGTAGAGGAGATTCAAGAATATTTCAGTAGTCAACAATAATTTAGTAAATTCCCTAAGATCCTTTGTGAAAATGGGATCCCAACAAAGATGAAGCAGGTATTCGATTATTAGAAAAATTAGGCATAGGTTTGGGGACTGGACAGAAAACTTTCTGACCAACATTCGATGCTTCGGAATTCAATTCGTTTACCCCTTGAACTCCAGTTGCCACAACTGTAACTTCGACTTTTTTCCTCCACTGTCTGCTGTTATCCTTTGTAAGCCCAAACATAACCTGAGGATCTGAGCCACTAGCATCGCTTATCATTTGTGTAATAGCTTCTACTTCATTTATCTTGAGGTTCTTTCCACCTTTTATATTTAGCAATATTCCTGATGCCCCTTTTATTGGGGCATCAAACATAGGATTTTCGAGCGCGTCTTGAACAGAATCTATTGCTGCAGAATTTCCTTTCCCTGTCCCTATAGCCATAAATGATCTTCCCCCGTTAGACATAATAGTCTTAACATCAGCAAAATCTACATTAATCACGCCGATACCTGTAACAATTTTAGAAATACCTTCGACCCCTTGACGCAGAACATCATCCGCAAGTTGGAAAGCATCATCCAAATTTGAACTGCTATCTATATTCGAAAGTAACCGGTCATTGTCTACACATATCATTGTGTCCACTTTAGACTCAAGTTGACGAAGTCCTTTAGAGGCAACTTCAGTTCTCAAATGACCTTCAAACGAAAAAGGAGTTGTCACAACCGCGACGGTAAGGGCACCCTGCTTACGGGCGATGTCTGCAACGACTGGTGCCCCGCCAGTACCGGTACCTCCCCCCATACCAGCTGTAATGAACACCACATCTGATCCTTCTAGAATTCCTGACACTTTTTCCTGGCTCTCTCTAACTGCTTTCCTCCCTACGTCAGCCTCACCACCAGAGCCCATACCATTAGTAGTTTCCGGACCAATTGCAAATGTTTGTGCACCATGAACCATATTTAATGCCTGCAGGTCTGTGTTAAGTGCCAGTAAATCCATATCATCATTGCCACAATCAACGATACGAGAAAGTGTATTTCCTCCTCCTCCTCCAACCCCAACTACTGTTATTCTTACCCTATTTTTAGTTAACTGATTCATTACCATACGCTCCTACAACAGAATAATTGAAAGGAATATATAGAAAGTTAGGCAACCCTAGTGACAGGAACAAGAAAATGAAACGGAATCCTCCACCTCCCGGATAAACCTAGATCGACTAACGCCCCTCGCATGAGAGTATCCCTTACAACTCCATTAGAACCATACCGAGGACCGCCAGAAAGATGACCAATATATCTTACAGATTGACCGCGACGAAGATCTTTTGGAGAAACCGATATAGGCTTAGGAATAGGAGGCATCCCTTCCATTTTGACTTGTGCCGCGACTTTAGGAATATCTAGTACTTCCATCTCTTCATCTCCATTGAATATTATTTATAGCTTATTTTAGAACAGTTTAGAACAGAACGTATGTTCCTGTCAAGGTTATGGTTATCCAAAAATTAAGGACGTCACATTTTGACGCTTATATTGCACATGTACCCGGCGAGTTAAATAAAATGCTACAATCACGTCTATTCTAAATATCCACTGCCCTAAGAATATCTAAATATTTACAATCATTCATAAACACATGGTGGAAAATGAGACTCAATGGGAAAGTTGCCCTGATAACGGGAGCCGCACGAGGCCAAGGGGAATGCGAAGCTAAATTATTTTCTGCAGAAGGAGCTACTGTAGTAGTTGCAGACGTATTATCCACTCTTGGAGAAAAGGTGGCTCAAGATATCTCCTCTGGAGGTGGTAAGGCAACGTTTGTGAAACTAGATGTGTCCTCCGAAAAAGACTGGGTACTAGCTATCCAACACACCTTAGATAAATTCAAGGCACTAAATGTACTTGTCAATAATGCAAGCATATACCGAACTACAACTATCGAAAATACATCCATGGAAGAATGGGATGACGTTATAAGTACGAATGCTAGGGGAGCATTTCTGGGAACTAAATATGTAATTCCTGCTATGCGCAAAGCTAACGGTGGATCCATAATAAATATCTGTTCCACAACCGGTATAGTAGGTAGCAGCAGGGGAGGAGCTTACGGAGCTTCAAAAGCAGCGGTGAGAATATTAACTAAACATGCTGCAATACAGCACGCGAGTGAAGGCATCAGAGTTAACTCAATTAGTCCTGGTTCTATTGATACAGAAATGATCGCTGAAAATATTGGTACCCCTCAAGGCAGAGCAGCTTCAATTAAAAGAATACCAGCTGGGCGGATCGGTACAGCGGAAGATGTAGCATATGGAGCACTGTTTCTAGCTTCGGACGAGTCGTCATTTATCACCGGTTCAGATCTATTAATTGACGGAGGTATGACAGCTCAATAATAGTATCATTTATCCCCTAGATGGTTCCTCCATTGTCTTCTTTTTTTTCATAGTCAATTCAGCTAAATGAGTATCATTAGCACGAACCTGTTCGAGATGGACCCAGCGTTCCGGGGATGCAGTGCGAATCATCTCTTCTCCATGTATTCGATCTATCCAAAACCTCGATTCACTACCTAACTGCTCTCTCAAATCATCAATCTTGTCATCTGGATACCGTTCAGAAAAATTCATCGTAAACATTCGTCTTCTAGAAGATCCTCCAAAGGACGCATGCTTAATACTATGATTGAAAACAACTATATCACCGGGAGTAATTTCTAATACCTGTGAAGGCACTTCGCTTGGGTCCATACCCAAGGTAGTTTCAGTATCCTTGACGTATTCTTCCAAAGAAAGTCCGAATTTATCTCCAATTTTGTGACTCCCTGGAATAACTCTCAGCGCACCAGTGGTACTAGTGAGTTTGTCCAAATAAAAAGCAATTTTTATACTAATAACTGGTCTAGTGGCATATCCGTCAGAGTGCCAATTAGTATCCCCCGAATAAAAATTCCCGTCTCCCCCATAGTAATTAAAGTCTTCTCCACAAATACTAGAAGCAATATCATGTATACGCGGATCATCTAGTAGGCTACTGAGATACTCACTCCTGTCCGGGAATGGCAATATAGATGAGCGCTTTTCTCCGTCGTGAAGCTTACCGTTATGTCCACCTCCATTTGCTGCCCATATCGCTTCAAATTCTTCAATGATACGATCTACCCGGTCTGAAAGTAGATTAGGAAATGACAAAAAACCAAAGGTGTCAAAGAATGACATCTGCTCAGCACTCAGCGGGTTAGTAGTTTTCATTACGATTCCCTACCCGATAATGATATTAATCAATATCTAGAATAATTTTATTGCATCAGGCGTCATTATAGAAAGAACTATATTGAAGTACAACTTAATAGCATATATTCAACATCTATTATTAGAATACTGATAATTAAAAATATCCTGTGGATAAAATATATAAAGCTGTAGGATGGATGCTTCGTAAAGTTGGCAAGAAAAATCTGGACGTAGAAATAACTTTCCTAGATAAGTATGCTGTACAAATAGCAAGAACTATGTTGAGATATGCTATCGAAAATTTCCCGTATGATTTAAGGAGGGAATACCTTCGGCCTTCTATTATAGTAGAAGGTGAAATGAGAGTACTTATGAACAATTCCGTATTACTTATTGAGTGTTACTTATAAATTATGGGGGAAACTAAATCACATCATGTTCTAATTCTATCGCCATTCAGCGACTGTAAATTGCGTGATTTAGAAACGGCCATAGATGTGACTTATGAAAGCTGGGCTGAAACGAGGATTTTATGGGACCCAAATAAATTATCTGAAAGACTAGTACAAGAGAGCATAAATATACTTGTAATTGAATCTGACTTTGTATTTCAAGAGGTGTTTGAGGGTACTCCTAATTTACAGTTTTTAGGAGTATGTAGAGGTTCTACAGATCATATAGATATAGATTCAGCAACAAAGAACGGAGTGATAGTAGTAAATACACCTAGCCGGAATGACCAAGCGGTCGCTGAACATGCCATAGGATTAATGCTTTCACTAGCAAGGAAAATCCCATATTTACACCAGTATATTATTAAGAAAAAGTGGGAAAACCCTGTAGAACCGTACATAACAATGCAAGGGATTGAACTAGCAAACCGTACAGTCGGAATAATTGGGTTTGGAGCCATAGGCACGCGATTGTCCTCAGTAGCACAAGGTTTAGGAATGAAATGCCTGGTATATGACCCATATACCTCAGAAATTCCCAAAGATATTAAATCGAAATCTTTAGAATGTCTCCTTCAAATATCAGATTTTGTAACTATTACGGCGCCATTGACAAGTGAAACGAGAGGTATGTTCGACTCACACAGATTGAGGATCATGAAGGATTCGTCATACCTGATTAACATTTCCAACTCTGAAATAGTGTCCGAAAATGCCCTGATAACTGCCTTGAAACGAGGTGCCTTGGCTGGTGCAGCGTTAGATGTATTTGAAACGCATCCTGTAGAACCGACCAGTCCACTATTATCACTCAATAATGTCATATTAACACCACACGTGGGAGGAGCCACTCAAGAAACTATTGAACGTCATTCTAATATGATGACAAGCGATATATTTAGATTTATTCGAGGGCATAAGCCCAAGAATTTAGTGAACCAGGAAATCTGGGGCTCCAATGTATAACGAATACGTATTAGTGATAGATGCTGGTACAAGTGCAATACGTTGTTCAGCAATAGACCAAAACGGGAACATATCTTTCCAAAATCAGGCAGCTTGGCCATATCTAAATTCGGCTGACTCACCAACCTATGCAAAAGAATTCGATACAAAAAAAGTATGGGTAATCATTTGTGAACTGTTATATAAAACATCTAATCGTATAGCATCATCTAAAGGGAAAATTATTGCCGTCACCGCTACAAGTCAGAGACAGGGGATAGTTTTTCTAGACAGTAATAACAGTGAAATATATTCAGGACCTAATCACGATTGCAGAGCAGTATTTGAAGGGGCAGAAATAGACGAAACTATAGGGGAACAAATCTATAAAATCACTGGACACACCCCTTCTATGCTATTCGCACCTGCCAAACTAAGATGGATGCATAAAAATCGTCCTGATTCGTTCAGTAATCCAGTTAATACACTTTGTCTCGCCGATTGGATAATATATCGATTATCTGGAGAACTCATCAGTGAATATTCACTGGCAAGTGGAGCTGGGCTACTAGACATTCATAATCAAGACTGGAACGCAATAAAGCTTGATGGCACACCTCTTGTTGATAACACAAACGTTACTTTAATACGTGCTGGAACATCGGTTGGTATCGTTCAGAAATTGGTATCAGCTACTACTGGAATTCCTGTTGGAACACCGGTAGTAGTTTCAGGTGCAGACACTCAGTGCGGATTACTAGGAATGTCGACTGTTAATGAGAAAGAGGTGGGTATAATCGCAGGATGGAGTGCACCGATCCAAATGATAACTCACACACCAAAATTATCCGAATCTCAAAGCACTTGGGCAGGTTGTTTCTTAACTCCAGATACATGGGTGGCCGAAAGCAGTGCAACAGATACCGGCAATTCCTACAAATGGCTGTCTCAAACGATACTGGCATCACACAATGAATCTTTTGAGGAAATGGATATGCTTGCATCAGATATTCCAGTGGGATCTGAAGGAACTATGACGTTCTTCGGTAAGCCTGAAATGAATGTGAGTAATTTAGGATTTAAAAGTGGAGGAATATTATTTCCAACTCCAGTTTCTTTTGGAGGCACTGAAAGAGGACACATAGTTAGGTCAGCGTTAGAGTCCATCGCATACGCAATTCGAGCTAACTTAGAACAATTGCAGAGAGTTTCAGGATTCCAAACACCACAAGTATCTATAGGTGGGGGAATGACGACATCAAATTTATTGACTGAAATTATTGTTAATGTTTTAGGAAGACCTGTCAAAATATCTTCAAATCCCAACGTTAGTTCACTAGGAGCCTATCTATGTGTATTAAACGCTATTAACCGAAAACCATCATTGAATAATACCTCTTTACTGCTTAGTGATAACATGAAGATATTAGAACCTGACAAGTCTGAATCGCAGGAATATGAAGAGCACTATTTTCACTGGATGAAATCTTCCGATAAAATATGTGAAATAGAAATTTAGAAACTATATTAAATACAGTGGAGTTAATATGAATAGAAATAAATTAAAGAAGTTGTTTGTAGGCCCATTCGGAGCTGTACCAACTCCTTTTGACAAAAAATATGAGATCGATCTAGGCGCCCTAAATGCCATGATCCAACGCATGATAGACGGAGGAGTATCGAATGAAAATGGGGTAATAAAAATAGCAGCAGGCCTGGGCGAGGGCCCCATGCTAGATGAATCAGAATGGGCTGCTTTATTAGGAACTGCCGTTCAGGCAACACAAGGCAAAGCACCCGTACTACTAGGGATCCATCATAAAGACACAAAAAGAACTATTGCAGATGCCAAACGAGCTTCAGACCTCGGTGCAATAGGACTTCAGATATCTCCTCCTGTTTTTAACTCACCTACTCAGCAAGATATATACGAATATTATTATGAAGTTAGTAACAAGATAGATCTAGGGATTATGATCTATAACACTAGGTGGATGACCTGGGGAAAAATTGATGCGGACACCATAGTCAAGATGAGCGACATAGAAAATATCATTGCTGTTAAATGGCCAGGGGACCCTAATTACGATGATATGTTGAAGTTTAAAGACAGCTTTAATGTCATCGATAATAGTACTAACCCAGTACGCTGCTTTAAGAATGGGGGACATGGTTACGTGCAAACAATTCTAGATTCTAACCCGAAACATGACATGAAGGTGTGGGGACTGCTTAAAGCTGGGAAATTTGATGAAGCTGAGATACTTTACCATTCTGTATATGACGATATAGTAGAAATGGAAACAAAAGTCAGCCAACGTACAGGTGGCCAGAGTACAGTTCATAAAGGACTTTCAAAAATTTTGGGATACCCAATAGGAGATCCTAGACCACCATCAGATCCGATGTCAGAAAACGAAATGGATGAACTTAGAAAATTAGTGAAATCATGGGGTTGGACTGTAGTCAATTAGTATATTCCATTTGCTGTATAAAGGTGTGTCATATGGGAGAAGATAATAATAAGTCAAAGGTCAATTGGATAAAGGAACGTGAATCAGTTGCTAACACTGCCCGTTCTGTACACCACTCGGGGTTGGTATCAGGAAAGTCTGGGAATGTAAGTCTGCGTATAAATGACAATGGGAAAACAAATCTGATGGCTATAACCCCATCTCGACAATCTCTATCGTGCCTTACCGCAGAACAAATACCCGTCGTTGACTTTGACATGAATCCTGTAGAAGGCCAGTGTATACCTTCATCAGAATCACTAATGCACGTGGCAATCTATAAATCTCGAATAGACGTTGGGGCTGTTATACACACACACTCCTTATTCTCAACAGTAGCTTCTATCACTGGAGATAAAATACCAGCCATAGTCGACGAAATGGTAGTAACTATAGGAGGACCTATATATGTGGCTGACTACGGCTTCCCTGGAAGTCAAGATCTGGCTGACAATATCTGTACATCTCTAGGAAACCGAAATGCAGCCCTTCTTCGAAACCATGGGGCGGTTGGAGTAGGTACAGATTTGGAACAAGCTCTAGAGATTTCGGTCTTTACCGAACGCTTAACAAAAATATTTGTGTATTCAAAAATGCTTGGAAAAATTAACGGAATACCAAAAGAATCAGTAGCGGCAGAAGAGGCCATTTTCGAGATGATGAATCAGCGGGAAATATATAGTGAAGGATAAACTGGTACCAGTTAAATGATTTCTATACCAAGCTTCATACTTAAACGACTATACGTCAAAAATAGCTTGAGCAAATATGGAGACGGATTTGAATTCAAATTAAGAAACAGCTTAGGATCCGGGTACGCATACAAAATGTATCCCCTGATACTGGATGGAAATACGATACCTTTATTATCTACCTTCTTCATTCTAGATGCACGTGAGGTTTCGTTTGCTGAAGTAGATCAGGAAAACACATTTACCCTGGCAATAAATAGAGATATAACCATACGATCACATAATTTTAGTCTGGAACCAGGATCCCATACAATTGTTATGAGTTTTGAAGTTCCCGGTTTGGGGACACTGAAATTTGACTTTACCGACAATCTATCTAATCAGTTGGATTAAGGAGATATTGATGACGAACTTACAGATATTGGTTGTAAAAGCACATCCTCATGATTTCACACACAGCGCTGGCACTCTTGGAATCCACACCGATAAAGGAGACGACGTTACACTTGTAGTGGTAACCGGAGGCAAAAAGGCCCACAACGAGAAATTAGCTACTGAACTACTTAAGCCAAAATCAGAACAAGACCCAAATATAATTAATGAACCTCCTGAAAAATATGCAGAGCAGAAGGCTGATGAGCTTAGGCAAGCAGCCTTGTTGTTTGGCATAAACGACGTAAGAATACTAGATGGCGGGGAACCATTCAGGGTTGACGAAAATCCTGGAATAATAAATGAACTTTCGGAAATAATATCGGAGGTTAGACCTCACATATTAATAACTCAATCACCCTATATAAATGGTAGTGGACCTCATGGCTTAATACAGCCATATGTAAATAATTCCCACACTGAAACAGCATACGCAGTCGAACGTGCACAACTTCACTCTTCAAACCCAGAGCACGGGTCACAAATTCGCCCTCATAAAATAGCTGCTACCTTTTATCCTGGAGTATATTTCGACCGTGGAGATTGGGATATTCTAGTAGACATTAGTGATTGGTACGAACAGAGAGTAGAAGCAGAAACACTATTCAAAAGCCAAGGGCATAATGAAGCATATGCACGGAAACGGATAGAAATCTCCTGCGGTGCAGCCGGATGGACTGCAGGGACAGCGTATGCCGAGGGATTTGTGCGGTCAAAGCCGGAAGTGTTCGATAGCCTAACATTATCACCTCGCACACTACAAAGGGCTGAAGAATCTCCAGCGGAACACATAAATCGAGTTACCGGAACTAAAACGTAGCAACATCCGATAACACCAACCACTAAATGATCATTACCAAAAATGAACCTGAAGAAAAATCGTAACTCATTATGATTGTGGCTGTCACTGGTGCTTCTGGATACCTTGGGACAAGACTAATGCAAATCTTAACCGAACTGTCTGATGTAGACCGCATTATAGCTATTGACAAAAATCTGCCCAAAAAGACTCTAGAACCAAAGATACATTTCCACCGCCACGACATTTCCTTACCGCTAGGAGATCTACTCACTAGAAACAATGTTGATTCAGTAGTCCATATGGCATATCAGATACATCACGGGAGAGATGATAGTAAAGCATATAAAATAAATGTTGGTGGATCTCAAAATATAGTTAATGCATGCGATTCGTCTGTTGTAAAAAAACTGGTGTATCTAAGCAGCACCACCGTGTACGGTGCACATCCTGACAACCCATATAATATCAGCGAGTCAGACATATCACGTCCGATAAAGGGACACATCTACGCAGAACATAAGATTCAATCAGAAAATATTTTCCAAGACTTTTCAAAAAAATACAAGAGTGTTACTTCAACAATTCTTAGAAGCTGTCCTGTACTAGGTCCTAATGCAGACAACTTTATATCAAAATCATTATCCCAAAAAATACTTGTGGGGATTACCGGATACAATCCCCAAATGCAGCTTATTCACGAGGATGATATCACTACTTCAATTTCAAAATGTTTACTTTCAGACCATCATGGCATCTATAATTTAGCCGGTAGAGACTCTATCACATGGAACCAAATGGCCTCAATACTTGGACGATGGAAAATCTCAATGCCAGCAGCAATCCTTTACCCCCTAACTGAATTAACATGGAAGCTAAGGATACAATCTCGTTCACCCTCGTCAGGACTAAACTTGATAAGATACCCTTGGATAGTCAATACGGAAAAAGCAAGACGAGACTTGGGGATTAAATTCAGATATTCGACTTTGGAAATTGCTGAGATTTTCGCAGCCAGTCAAAAGCATTAATCACGTTTCTGGAAAAATGTACGTTAATCCTAAAACCGTAATAAAATCTGAAAGCCATCATATTTTATATGGCTAACATAAAATTAGTTGATCAAAACCCAGGTAAAATGTTGAAAATAACGTTGGTTAAAGCCATGCTACTACTTATAGTGGTTGGCTGTATTGGGAAACCCAATTCACACCTCGAACAAGCAATGGAATCGTATCAACAAGGTCTTGATTTTCAAGAAGTTGGGGGTATATCAAAAGCCGAAGATGCATATTTAAAAGCAATTTCGCTGAATCCTGAATTAGCAGAGGCGTACGCCGAACTTGGATTTATCGATCACCTGCGAGGCAAAGATAATTCAGCTATGAAATATCTGTCACAGGCGCTGTCAATCAATCCAGATTTAACTACAGCATACAACTACCGCGGCATAATCTATTATGATGTAGGCGATACAACAATGGCATTACTGAATTTTACTAAAGCCATCCAGATTGACCCAGAATTCAGTGATGCCATCTACAACAGAGCTTCAACGTACCTTTACATGGATGACTTCGAATCGGCTGAAAATGATATGTCCGAATTGATCACTATAAAGTCTGATGTACCAAGATATTTTTTCGAGCGTGCACAAATACGCGCACTAAATGGAGATGCAGTAGGGTCTAAACTAGACCTAGAACAGGTATTTACACTTTCTGAAGACCCAAAACTAATTCTAGAATCCAAGCTGCTACTTTCAACAATAAGAGAGGCTGAGGACTAAAGGACTAATTGTAAGCAATTCTCAAGTTGTGACGATTCCAGTTATACACAAATGATTATTTAATTCGTTACCGAATTGTCTGAATCAGTTAGAACACAAGAAATATTATGATAATGAACGGCGTAAATAAAGTGGCACGCAAAGACATTTTATGGTTAATACTATTATCGCTTTCTTTTTTTATGCTTTTACTTCCAATATCCAGCTATGTAGCCGCCTTACGATATATTCAAGACGAATGGAGTTTAAATAACTTCCAAGCAGGAGTAGTTTATTCTGCGTATCTAGCTGGATATCTTATATCTGCACTGTTCATAATTCCATTAACCGATCGTGTAGGACCAAAACCCGTTTTTTTTGGATCAGCAATTCTTTCGATAATAACTCATATCTTATTCCCAATAATTACGGAAAATATGATAATTGCCATCGTACTCAGAGGAATATGCGGGGTTGGTTTAGTTGGGATGTACATGCCTGGTGTAAGGATCATATCGGAACGATTTGATCCTCAATACACAGGAATATCGACAGGTATATTTGTAACTGCTCAGTATGGCGCCCACAGCATATCTATGGCTTTAACCGGAGCACTCTTAACCACATTAGAATGGAGACAAGCATATCTCTTACTATCTCTTATATCTATTATTGGCTTACCTGTGTTATACATACTTATACGATCACACTCACCTGTCAAACCCCACACAGAAACGCCGGGCAAACTCGATCTTTCCGTACTAAAAATCCGCCAAGTTAAGTATTTTATATTCGGGTATTCCTTACATGCCTTCCAATTATATAGCGTTAGAATGGGACTACCGATATTGCTTGGAAGTATTTTAATTAACCAGGGGATTGAAAATGGGGAAGCTATCGGCTCCACTGTTGCAGGTATAGCACTGACTCTAGGAGCTCTGGGACCAGTAATGGGAGGTGCGATATCAGACAAATGGGGTCGTCTAACATCAGCAATAAGAATATTCGCTATTAGTGGTATATGCTCATTGCTAATTGGTTGGGCGGGAGGTTTCCCGTGGCCTTTGATAGGTGTAATTTTAATAGTCTATGGTTGGTCAACAGCAGCAGATTCTGCCATATACACCAGTGGCATACTAGACTCAACACCTAAGGAGAAGATAGGTTCAGCTATGGCAGTACAAGCTTCATTGGGACTCTTGGGAGCCGTTTTGGGTCCAATAACCTTCGGGACTATACTAGATATTTCTCAGGAATCATACAAATGGGTAATTGGATTTAGTAGTATTAGTTTGATAGCTATAATAGCGATATTGGCTCTACAACGACTAAAATATGATCTCGTGAAAAAAGACAAAATAACAAGAAATATATGAGGGGTTTTATGAAGACGGAATCACACACAGTTACTGTGCGAAATATGCGGGACATGCAACACATCGCGGAAACTCCACATCACACCTTTGTCACAGATGAATTCAAGACCTCAGGAGGCAGCAAAGGACCCAGTCCATTTGAAGTCCTTTTAGCTTCCTTAAGCACCTGAACATCGATGACACTCCTCCTGTACGCGAGGAGAAAAATCTGGGACATATATTCACTCGTTATCAAATGCACTCATGATCAATTTTATCAAGGGCCCTCTGGCGATTCAGAGGAAGTCAATAAAGGTTTTTATGATCGAATCCAAATGGACATTGAGATAACCTCTGACCTTAATTCAGAACAGTTGGACAGGATGAATTACATAGCAAGCCGGTGCCGTATACACAGGATATTGGAAAAAACTATTCCTATTGATATTACCGTTAGATCCGTAAACCAGATAGACACCTAGCCATCATCTGTTAGTAAATACCAATCCGCTAAAATTTGATCGTCATGCGGGAAAGGCATTTCCGGTAAATCTGATGGTCTAAATAAAGAGATCTCCTGAACTTCTTCTCCTGCGGATGGAGTGCCACCTATCACCTCAGCAGAATATGCTGCTATAACAACCGGCCTATTAGAACTTGAGTAAAGACCTATAAATCCAGTGAGGCTAACATCCAAAGTCGTTTCTTCTTTCACCTCACGTACGGCTGCTGCCTCTACTGTTTCTCCACGATCTACATATCCTCCAGGATAACTCCAGCGTCCTATTTGCGGCTCTATTGCTCGCCGGACTAAAACCAATTCGTCACCTACCGAAATCAGTACCACCGTAGCAAGCTTCGGATCTAGATACACCACATACCCACAATCTGTACACGATGGTCTAGATCGTACAGAAGCACCCTTGTTAACCAGTTTATTACCACAGCGCGGGCAATAGTTGATCTCTATATTCATGGTATGGATTCTACTATTAAATACAAAATTAATCATATGTACGTCAAAACTAAATGTCTAACAGACATATTATAGGCAAATATTAAGTTGACGGGTCTATTTGCCAGACATATAATTCAGCTAGTTAATAAGGCTGTAGTATATGATTCCGTGAGTACTAATTCTTTATATTCAGGAGCTTAACTTTGACTAATATGCGACCTAACCGAGTGAAACGAAAATTGGCCGATGGTGGAGTTGCCACAATAATCCAAGGTGAACTAAGTGCTGACCTGATCGACTTCCTAGGTCCACTCGGGTTCGATGGAGTATGGATTGAAGCAGAACATGGAGGACTAAGTTTCACAGATATTCGTGATCAGACTAGAGCTGCAGACCTCTGGGGAATGACTTCCGTTGCAAGAGTACACGCAAATGAAGAAGGGCTAATATATAGAACTCTTGACCAAGGTGTACAGGCTATATTAATGCCTCACTGCAATACAGCAGAAGAGGCGGCAGCTGTTGTAAACGCCGCTAAATTTTTTCCAGAAGGAAACAGGGGAGTCTTCAAAGGTAGACAGGCCAATGGAGTAGATGACTACTTCGAGAAATCCAATGAAGAAGTTCTAGTAGGAGTACTTATAGAAGATGTAATTGCTATTGATAACTTGGATGAAATGCTTAGAGTAGACAATGTAGATGTATATTTAGTAGCCGTAGGTGACCTAGCTCAATCTATGGGGATACCTACTCAATTGACAAACCCAGAGCTTCTTAAAGTCAGAGATGAATCATTCGCAAAAATAGTGTCTGCTGGAAAAGTTCCCGGAGCAGTTACCGAAAGTGGTAACGTAAAAGAGTTTATAAATAAAGGTGTCCGATTCATAACAAACTCTCCAAACCGGTGGCTGGAGCAGGGTGCCAAATCATATTTAGAAGCCGTCAGTCAGTCAGTAAAATAAACAATCTAATATAGGACTGGTAGAACAAGAGTGTCTGATATAGCCGCACAAATGTACCAGTGCCTAACAGCGGCACAAAAGGAGATACTCGAACTAACGTCTGCCGCAGCTGATTCGAGCAATGCCTACGTGTTCTTAGTAGGAGGGGCAGTTCGTGACATACTGCTAAGGAAAACTCCCAAAGATCTAGACATAGTTATTGACGGATCTCCGGATGAGTTTCTAAAAGATTTAACTGAAATAGTAGACGGGAAAATACTAACAGAATCACAGTTCGGCACTTTTAAATTCAACATTGGCTGCCAGGATGTGGATATTGCTGTAGCTCGAACTGAAACGTACTCCAAGCCGGGGGCACTGCCAACAGTTTCACAAGGATCCCTTGAGGAAGACCTCAATAGGCGGGATTTCTCCATAAACGCAATTGCAATTTCTATCAACGTTAACACCATGGGGGAATTGCTTGACCCATTCAATGGGAGACAGGATCTTGAGAATGAATTAGTACGCGTACTACACAAAGACAGCTTTATTGATGATTCCACAAGAATATTGCGGGCCATTAGATATGCGACAAGACTCAATTTTAACCTATCCCCTGATACAGATGAACTAGTACAAAGCCAACTTGGCTATCTTGATACACTAAGCGGTGACAGATTAAGAAACGAATTACGCATGATACTTATTGAACCCACAGTAATCCAAATCCTAAAGGACTGCCAACATCGTGGTATCCTGAAAGCTATCCACCCAGGCCTCAATACATCAATTTCATATCTAAATAAAATTGATGTATTACTCTGCTCGAAAAAGATAGATGAACAGGAAATATTGAGTGCACTGCTATACCCAGTCCCAACTTCGCTTCTTCAATCTATCGTAGAGCGGTTATCCATAGAAGGACAGTGGAGAAAAATAGCATACGATATTCAACACATACATAAGCACTCACAAAAACTGAGTTCAGAAAACATACGTCGAAGTGAAATTTATTTTTTACTACGCGACATACAGGTGCCTGTCATTAAAGGGTTTCGTGCTATGACAGAGGTCGAAAATATTCAAAACAACTTAAATTTATATCTAGACGAGCTCCAACAAGCACATCCAACTCTTAACGGGAAAGACCTTGTAGCTATGGGAATACCCGAAGGACCAAAAATAGGAATATTACTGAAACAGTTGCTCGAGGAACGTCTGGATGGTCGAATTAAATCAAGACAAGAGGAGGAAAATTTAGTGAAGCGAAATTCCTTCTAATCCCACCTCAAAATGAGCAATACATGTTTTTTGATATTGAAAACATATCTTACTGCAGGGGACTAAGAAATTCGTTAAGTACCTTTGTATTAGATGGAGCCCTCAGCTTCCGGATAGCAGTGTCTAATATCTCCGAGACAGCCTTTTGACTAATACTCATCTTACGTGCTACACCAATAGTACTTGAATTGGGACTGACATTACCCAATCCATATTTAAAACGTAAAACCTTCTTTTCATTTTCATTTTCATTCAAAGTATCATCAAACACTTTCGTCAGGGTACTGCACAAACTGGAGTACCCTGACGGTGTTACGAAGCTTTTCTGGTCCGAAGATCTGAATATATCAAACAACAGCTTGTATTCACCAAGAGTTCTTGCAGGAATCAATTTTGGCTCCGGTCAGGTTGACGTATCATCATTATTTAAGCTCCTTAAATTAAGCCCTCGCTCCCAGTCTTGTTCTAACTCATCGCCAAAATAAAGATTTTCGCTCGACCGATAATCCAACTTTGACAAAAGCTCCTCTAATAAAAATACAGGTTCATCTTTGAACATAGGAACTTCAGGAGGATTCTGCTCATCATAATAAGTAGTACTCCTAGAATCGTAAGATACTCCTGCATTTCCCCCAAATATACCCATAGGTTGACCTGGCTGTTCCTGTTTACTAAACAATTTAATAACCTCTATAACTAAATCTCCTTCGGTAAACAGATCTGACAGACTTAAAGACCGCCGCGGCTGCAATTTATTAACTATAAAAATCATCTCATCAATCGAAGCACACAAATTGCCAGCCTTTTTTCTATCATATGGCTTTAAAATGAAGAAATCATCTATCGCCTTTATATCCCCTTCGATAACCTTATTTATAAATATTTCCATGTCATCGGTTCTAAATACACTATCCGGCATATTTTGGTTCAATGATCTATCCCAAGCACAGTCTCTAAGATCTGCAATAGTTTGTGAATCTCCTGCAAAGTTATTGTTCCGCAAGGAGTTTAGCCAACCAAAGGGCAAGTAATTATTCCTACCTTCTTTTGTAACAAAATTACGGAAAAAATTAAGTACTTCAGGGGTATTCTCTAAACCCAGAAAATTGTCATTAAATTTGTACTTACCTGTATCCTCATCAGGTAAAGCTATGAATAATTCCTTAGCTAACGGGTTACAGTCCTTAATCTTTTTGGATATTGGGAATCCGGCTTTCACGAGCACATTCACTGCCCCCTGACTAAATACAGCAGGGGGAGACTCCTGTAAACGGCATAAATTACGCACGGGTAATTAATGGGAATACCGGAGGTAAATAGGTGATCAGAAAACTGACTGGAGGAGCGTTATTTGGTTACGTGACTAACGTCATTCATTAGTCAACGGCTGTGTCATTGAAGCGGGATCTAGAATAGAATCTAATTCCTGCTCAGATAGATCCGTTCTGCGTATCGCAACCTCACGAACAGACTCCCCTGTTTCCCCAGCTTCCTTAGCAATCAACGCCGATGCATCATATCCTATATGCGGTACCAGGGTAGTAACTATGGCAAGGCCTTTTTCAACCATCTCTGGACCCTTAGTTGTCGCCTCCAGACCAGCAATACATTTTCCAGCCAAATTCTGTGAAGCTGAAGCCATGATATCTATCGATTCCAATAAATTGTGAGCGGCCACAGGCATCATTACATTAATTTCAAAGTTTCCGGACTGACCTGCAATAGTTATAGTCGTATCATTTCCAATCACCTGAGCTGCTACCTGACATACCGACTCCGGAATTACCGGGTTAACTTTTCCTGGCATAATAGAACTCCCAGGCTGAACAGCTGGCACATCTATTTCACCAATGCCAGCCCTGGGGCCAGACCCAAGCCATCTGATGTCATTAGATATTTTCATTAAACTAACCGCAATTGTTTTCAAAGATCCACTTACCAAAACGATTGAATCAAGACTGCTTTGAGCCTGAAAATGATTGGATGTCTGATTAATATCAAGTTTAAGGATTTCAGATAGTTTCTCACACACCATAGTAGAAAAATTTACGTGAGTGTTTACACCTGTGCCTACAGCGGTTCCCCCTAGCGCAACTTCAGAAAGTTCACCGCAAGCTATTTCAATTCGTGATATAGAGCGCTCAATTTGACCTACATAACCTAAAAATTCCTGTCCAAGCCTTACCGGAGTAGCATCTTGTAAATGAGTTCGCCCAGTTTTGACAACCGGCATAAACTCATCTGATTTTTCTTTAAGTTGCGAATTCAGAGACGTAAGAGCTGGAATTAACCGATTTTTTATCGAATCCAAAGCCGCGATATGTATAGCAGTTGGAATGACATCATTAGAAGACTGTCCCATATTCACATGGTCATTGGGATGTACAGGTTCTCTGGAGCCTACAACACCTCCCAATTTTTCTATTGCCAGATTAGCTATGACTTCGTTGGCATTCATATTTGTAGAAGTGCCTGAACCGGTTTGAAATATGTCTAAAACGAACTGGGAGTCATGATCTCCGTCCATCACTTCCTGAGATGCACCCATAATCGCAATTGACAACTTGCTATCTAGAAGACCCAGATCCAAATTTACCTGTGACGCACAAAGTTTTATAGCACCTATTGCACGAATAAATGATCTAGGAAATCTCAAACTACTTATCTGGAAATTCAAGGCTGCCCTTTGAGTTTGAGCTCCGTAATACGAGCCTGAAGGAACCTCAAGCTTTCCCATAGAATCTTTTTCTATTCTTACTTTATCGTTAGTAGACATCAATATTCCTTAAACTATATGGATGTCCTAAATTTACACGACAGTCATGCTATTTACAAACCACCATAGAATTTAACAAGCCTTGTTGCTAAAATTAGACAATGACTAGGCAATAATAAAGGCGGTCAATAATGCGAATAGTGGATCTACGTAGCGACACAGTCACGCAGCCCTCTGAGGAAATGAGACAAGCCATAGCAACTGCAGAATTGGGTGATGACGTATATGGTGAGGATCCTACAGTTAATGCCCTAGAAAACATGGCATCTGAAATGCTAGGCAAGGAGGCTGGACTACTGGTTACCAGTGGAACGATGGGTAATTTCGTTTCCATATTAGCCCAGTGTGAACGTGGACAAGAAATTATCTTAGGCGAGCAAACACATATTTATAATGCTGAAGGAGGAGGCGCTTCTACTCTAGGCGGAGTCGCATTTCATCCCATTCCAAATACCAATATTGGAACCCTTGATCTTAACCAAGTCGAAAACGCAGTACGATTTGGAAACATACACTGGTCCCCTACCGCTATGGTCGCCATAGAAAATACTCAAAATGCCTGTGGCGGTATACCAATTACACCTAGTTACATGAGTGACCTAAGTAAGATTGCTAAATCTAATGGTTTACGAGTTCATGTTGATGGAGCTAGATTATTTAATGCGGCTGTTTGTCTGGAAACGCCCGCTTCAGAATTGGTTAAAGATGCCGACACAGTAACATTTTGCCTATCTAAAGGTCTAAGCGCCCCTGTCGGATCGATAGTTTGCGGGGACAAGACGACCATTGCAAAGGCCAGGGAGTGGCGTAAAACTTTGGGGGCGGGAATGAGGCAAGCGGGAATAATTGCAGCTGCAGGTATAGTCGCATTGAACACTATGATTGAACGATTATCAGATGACCATGCAAATGCCAAAAGACTAGCAAAAGGTCTTAATTCAATTCCTGGATTTTCTATCGACCCCGAATCTGTAAAAACAAATCTCGTCTTCGCAGAGCCTCCCGAAGCACCTTACGACCTAATTAATCAAATCAATAACCGTGGTGTACTGATCAACGCAAGACCAGGAGGGACCTGGCGTCTTACCACTCACTACGGAATAACCTCAGAAGATGTTGATTACGCCATAGATGTTATAAAATCTGAGGCGGTTAGCTAAAATTAAGTTCCCCAGATTTTATGTGAGATGATCAGATTTATATATGTTAGCTGTACGAAAAACAGGAAAAGAAAAAGGTCTTAAAGTCGAAGACGTTCCCATACCTAATATAAATGACAATGAAGTTCTAATAGCAGTTGAAGCTGCTAGCATATGTGGAACAGACTTACATATCTGGGACTGGGATGAATGGAGTTCGGAACGTCTAAACCCACCACTGACTATCGGTCATGAGTTTGCGGGCACTGTGGTAGAAACAGGAAAATCTGTCACAAATGTTTCAATAGGAGACTACGTATCAGCTGAAAGCCACGTGACTTGTGGCACCTGCCACCAATGCAGAACTAATCAAGCACATCTATGCCCAAATACTGATGTTTTAGGCGTAGACCGTGACGGAGCATTTGCAGACTATATTTCTGTACCGGAAAAAGTAATCTGGCAAAACGACCGCATAAAACTGGCGCCAGAAATTGCTGCTCTTCAGGAACCATTCGGAAACGCTGTTTTCGCTACTTCAGAGATAGACCTCACGGGGAAGAATATATTGGTATTAGGCTGTGGACCAGTAGGTTTGTTCACGATCGGAATAACTAAAGCGTCTGGCGCGGCTAGGATCCTGGCATCTGATATAAACCAATACCGACTTACGCTTGCTAAAGAAATGGGTGCCGATAACGTTTTCAACCCAAAAACTAACACTATGGACACCACTCAGTGGGTATCAGAGATGACCGACAACCTTGGATTAGACATTGTGTTTGAAATGACAGGCGCACAAAATGCGGTCAAAACAGCACTGGGAAGCGCTAAGAATGGGGGCCATGTGACTCTTTTCGGCATCCCAACTTCTCCAATCGAAATCGATATATCCAACGATATAATATTTAAAAACCTTAACATCGTTGGCAAATATGGTCGTCGCATCTTTGAAACATGGTATATGACTAGGAATTTACTGGAAACTAGAGCCGTCGACCTTCAACCTCTCATAAGCGCCTCGATGAGCCTAGAACAAATCGAAGACGCTATAAATATGCTGAAAGAAGGAAACGCAGCGAAAATATTACTCAGACCAACCGCACATCAATCTATCGATTCAGGTCCCTAAGAAGAGATCGATTTATCTCTTAATCATCATTGAATTAATATAATCTCAATATCCCTTCGAAAATCTTACTTCAGTCTCCTATTAATTGTATTATCAATAGATAATACAATTTGATATATATCTTTTAATCGAAAAACTTCAGGCATTTCAATTTGACTTTACTATTCGAAAATTACCGTTTCAGACTGCTATGGATTGCTATAACACTCGCATCATTAGGAGACATCGTATTTATTACAGTGCAGGGGTGGTTAACTCTTGATATAACTGATTCCCCATTCTGGGTTGGGGCAACCATGGGGATGGGCGGAGTGGGAATGATATCAACTGTAGCCATAGGTGGCGTCCTTGCAGACCTCCTGCCTAGACGTTCAATAATCGTATTTTCTGGCATATTCCGAGCCGCAGCGTTGATATTGCTAACACAAACTATTTTTATGGGAGACGTACAATTATGGCAAATACTGGCAACTTCCCTACTTTTCGGTATATCCGACGCCATGCGGGCACCCGCGCATATGGCATTTGTCGTAGATATCGTAGGAGAAAAGAGGGTCTTATCAGCAAACGCTGCTAACTTTGTAGGCTTGGGCATCGCCGGCATTTCAGCTCCACTTATTATGGCTTTAATAGTAAATTCATTTGGAATAGGTTGGGCATACATATTTATTATATCTGTTGAAATTATTTCTGTAATGTTCTTACTAAATATCACTGCTATACCCAGCCTACCTACGGAAAATAACTCAAGGAATCTAACATCACCGTATAAAACATTTAAACAGGGCGCCGTCTACATTTTTTCGACAAACAAGATTCGAAACCTGATTATTTTAGCCCTGGCGTCCGAAGCGTTTGGATGGGCCCATGTTTCTATGCTACCGGTATTGGCAAGAGACATCCTTAACTCAGGTGTGTCAGGACTGGGTTATCTACAATCTGCGAGCTTTGCAGGATTTTTCATAGGTAGTTTTGTTATATCAATTTTCAGCGATATCAAATGGAAGGAAATCATTACGATAGTGGGATCTGCTGGATTCAGTATATTAATCATCGCCCTTTCAATATCTGAATCCTTAACTTTATCGCTAGTAATAATTTTTGCCGCCTATTGTTTCGGATCAGTTGGGGAAATGTGCATGGCAACATTAATTCAAACTTCCGTGCCAGGCCATATGAGGGGACGCGTAGGCAGCTTTCAGGCATTCGCATGGAGCATCAATAAATTATCAAGTTTTTACATGGGAACTATTAGCGGTTTGATTGGAGTCCAAATAGCCATAGCAGGATCTGGCATATTGATGTTAACGTCCCTTATTGGAGTAAGCCGGAATATATTGGGATCAACATCCAATGAATTAATATATGACTCAGAAAATTAAGAATCTTCCGATGCTTTTTGTTCCCGCCTTTTGCCCCACCACTTTTTCAACCTGTCCAATATTGAACGCTCGTAACCGGAATTTGACGGTTCATAATACTTAGAGCCTCTCAATTTTTCAGGCAAATTCTCCATCGGAGTAAAATGATCTTTATATTTGTGTGCATATTTATATCCTGCTCCATACCCAGAATCTTTCATCAGGCTGGTTACTGCATTTCTCAAATGCATAGGCACTGGTTGACTTCCCGTACGTCTCACTTCATCTAAAGCTTTATCTACAGCTTTGTAAGCTGAGTTACTTTTTGGAGCTGAAGCAAGGTATATAGTAGCCTCAGCTAATGGGATTCGTCCCTCTGGCATACCTATGAAATGAACTGCTTGCTGTGCTGCCACTGCAATTGTTAACGCTTGCGGATCGGCTAAACCTATGTCTTCGGCAGCTAATATTACCAACCTGCGTGAAATGAAAATTGGATCTTCACCTGCCTCTATCATACGTGCCAGCCAATATATAGCAGCATCTGGATCCGATCCCCTTACGGATTTGATGTATGCCGATATAGTGTCGTAATGCTTATCCCCTGCCTTATCATATAAAAGTGATTGTCTCTGAATTGCATCTTCTACAACCTCTGAGGTAACATGCCGAACACCTTCTTTAGTTATATCAGTTGCGTGAACCGCTAATTCTAAAGAATTCAATGCAACTCTTGCGTCACCCCCTGAAAGTGTAACAATAGTACTTAGTGCATCCGGATCTAATCTAGCAGAAAGCGAACCTACCCCTCGCTTGACGTCAGTAAGTGCTCTCCGCAGTATCTCCTCTATCTGAAGGTCTGTTAAGGATTTTAGAGTGTATACTCGAGACCTCGAAAGAAGAGGTGATATAACCTCAAATGATGGATTCTCTGTGGTAGCACCAATCAAAGTAACTACCCCACTCTCAACATGTGGCAACACTACATCCTGCTGAGATTTATTAAAACGATGTATTTCATCAATAAATAAAATAGTACGTTTACCATGCATGCCCAGTCTTTCTTTTGCGTCTTCGACAACCTTGCGCAAATCAGCAACACCTGACCCAACAGCACTAATCGAAGCATAATGGCTACGTGTAATATTAGATATCAGATGTGCCAAAGTCGTTTTGCCAGTACCGGGGGGGCCCCATAGAATCATTGAAGGAAGTTTGTCAGACTCTATGCTTTTCCTCAGCACACGACCTGGCCCCACAATATGCTCTTGACCAATTAATTCATCAAATGACGTGGGCCTCATACGGGATGCTAAAGGACCGTCACTACCCATACTTATATCTGCTTGATAATCAAATAACGTCACACTTGACACCGTTTATGAACCCGACGGGAAAATCCCGGTTATCCATTCCCCTCTGAACATTTAGGACTGTGTTCTTAGCAACACCGATTTTATTACATCTAGCAGATCGTCATCTTGGTCATGCAAAACTGTACGAGGGTCTAGCAATATTCGATCGTTTTCAATTCTAGATATAACAGGTTTATAAGCATTCCTCAAAGCGGCACTTAAAGAATCTGACCCGTCAGGACTTGGGTCTATGGATAGCAACCAAGTAGGAAGCTGTTGATCAGGCAGACTCCCTCCTCCTACAGTTGAATAACCTTCAACAACCTCATATTTATTTCCCAAGATCCGATTCCAATTTCTTGCCCTATCACCAATTGCATCAACTTTTTCAGAAATCATTGCCCACACAGGAACTACTGAGATAACATCGTCTCTCAAATACGCAAGGAGCGTGGCAGTAAGGGCTGATAAACTAAGTTTGTCTATCCTAACAGCTCTAGCTATAGGATGATTAGCAACTTTCGACACATACTCTTCACCCCCTACTATAATTCCCGCTTGTGGACCACCTAGTAACTTGTCCCCGGAAAAGAAGGATAGTGACGCTCCCGCGGCAATACTCTCCTGAGGCATTGGCTCATGAGCTAAGCCGAATAACGAAGTGTCAATCAATGAACCACTTCCCAGGTCATGAAGAACGGGAATGTTATGTTTACGACCAAGGTTTACCAATTCTAATAGAGATGGTGAATGCGTGAATCCAGTAACTTTAAAGTTACTGGAGTGCACAGACAAAATCGCCCCAGTGCGATCAGATACGGCATCCTCATAATCGTTAACGTAAGTGCGGTTTGTAGTTCCAACCTCTATCAGAGTAGCACCACTTTGTTTTAAAACGTCCGGAATGCGGAACCCACCACCTATTTCAAGAGACTCCCCGCGAGAGACAATAACTTCTGACCCAGATGCTATAGCTACTAGTCCTAACATAATTGCAGATGCATTGTTGTTTACTACGATAGCGGACTCGGAACCAGTTAGATGGGACAAAATTCTTGCTGCGTAGGAGTGTCGTGAACCTCTACGTCCGGTACCGGTATCGAATTCCAAGTCACTGTAACCCATACTTGACTGACGGATGGAATCCAACGCCTCAATAGACAAAGGAGCGCGCCCAAGATTGGTATGTAAAATAACGCCGGTAGCATTAATAACTTGGATAGGTGATGGAAACCAATGTTGATTTACACTATCTAAAACTGATGTCACAAGCTCTTCGACTTCAAGTAAGTGACCACCCTCCTTTAATAATTTCCTTGCATAATCGAGTTGAGTTCTAACAACCGAAACTACTACTAGGCGAGAGTATTTATCACTAAGATCCTTTATCCTCTCATCCGACAGGATACTATCTACGCTGGGTAATTTTCGGAACTCGGCCGCCATATCTTTGGCCTCCAAATCTTTCCCCGGTATTATAACCCAGAGGGTGTACCCAATAACTACCAACACTCTAAAATCAGGTTAATTCGCACGAGGGTGTAAGAAAAATAACCCTGTAATGATATCTTACAACTTGAGAATGATCTTATGCTAAAATAGCGTGAATCTGTATTTAAGTGGTCTGAATGCTCGTAATCGGACTGACGGGTGGAATAGGTACCGGAAAAACTGAAGTCTCAAAAATCCTCTCGGGATTTGGGGCTCCGTTGGTCTATGCAGATGAACTTGCCCACCAGACATACATATACGGGACTCAAACATGGAGCAAAATAGTATCCGAATTTGGACATCAAATACTTAGATCGAACGGAGATATTGACCGTTCTAAACTTCGAGAGATTGTGTTTAGTGACGGATTAGCTCTGAATAAACTAAATTCATTAGTCCACCCGGAAGTACAGAAGCTAATTACAAACCTAATACAACAGCATTCCAAAGGAGGAACTGAAGTTTTAGTCATAGAGATTCCTTTGCTAGTGGAAGCGATTATACGAGACGAAGCCTGGACATCGCTCATAAATGAGATTTGGGTAACAGACTCACCTCCGGAAATGGTTGTGGAAAGACTAAGAAAGCGGAACAATATATCTATGGAGATGATAAACGAAACAATTAGAGCACAGACCAGTCAAAGCGAACGAAAAAAGTATGCTGACGTAATAATAGACAATAGTGGGAATCTAAATGACTTAGAACACACCGTTTCACAGATATGGAATCAACATATTGCACTTAAAAATAAACGAGAAGATGTTTAATGAACACAACAACTCAAACACTGTACCAAAGTTACATCGTAGAAGAATACTTTCTCTCTGAAGAACCATTTTATTTACCTATAGGGGATGAAGTAGAGCTTTTTCAAGCAGCATATGAGCAAAAAATACCTATCCTTTTTAAGGGTCCTACCGGCGTGGGTAAAACAAGATTCGTCGAATACATGTCTTACAAGCTGGGTAAACCTCTCACTAAAGTTAAAAAACACTCCTCACAAAAGTCTTCTTTATCACGTAATAAATCGTCCAAAAACAGTGGGCAAAATCTACCTCTAGTAACTATTGCCTGCCACGAAGATCTCACGGCTAGTGATCTAGTTGGACGTTACCTATTGCAAGGAGATAGTACCGAATGGATAGACGGACCTCTAACCAGAGCAGTAAAATCAGGTGGTATATGTTATCTAGATGAAATTGTAGAGGCTCGCAAAGACACTACAGTACTTATTCACCCCCTTACGGATCATAGAAGGATTTTACCGATAGAAAAGCGTGGTGAGCTTATTGAAGCAGCCGAAGGATTCTTACTAGTGATGTCTTATAACCCTGGATACCAAACCGCTTTGAAAGATTTAAAACACAGTACTCGCCAACGTTTCATTGCCATTGAATTTGATCCGCCACCCAGAGACATAGAATCTGACATAATCAGACATGAGTCGGGAGTTAATAAGCAAACTGCCGACCAACTAGCACGCCTAGGAGAAAAGGTCCGCAACCTCAAAGAACATGGCCTTTCAGAAGGTGCTAGTACCAGACTGCTGATATATGCGGGCAAACTTATGACACAAGGCATAAGTCCCAGACGTGCTTGCCAAGTGGCGGTAAATTGGGCAATCACTGATGATTTCTCTATCCACCGCACTGTTGAGGAAGTGATCTCCTCTATTTTTGAGTAAATACAGTATTTTCACCAAAATCAGAAGATCAAGAAGTGGCAATCTGGCATTTATATGATTTAGTTTTTAAATAGAATACATCTAAAAACACTGAATTATCTGAATTAAAACGAGACTAAAAATTTAACGATGCCTTCTAGCTACTATAGTAATCGGTTCACACATACACATTCAGGATTGAAAAATGGATGACTTGGTAAACCTCACTAGAAATGCCTTATCATCAAGAGTAAAAAAGTCGATTAATAATCCCACAATGGTTTCAGCTTCCGTGTTACTACTAATATACCCAAAGTCAGACATAACACACATGTTGTTAAATAGACGGAGTGAATTAGTAACAGATCACAAAAGAGAAATTTCTTTGCCAGGAGGCCGAAAAGAATCTATTGACAGGAATTCATGGGACACAGCACTCCGAGAAGCCAATGAAGAAATGGGCATTGAGCCCAATGACGTAGAAATTCTAGGCGAACTAGACGATACAGTTACTAACACCAATTATTTAATAAGCCCTGTGGTTGGAACAATTCGTGAATCTTACCCATTCAAAGCTAACCCAAAAGAAGTCCAAAATATAATTGAAATACCATTAATCGAACTCTCCAAACCTGCATCATTAAGATATGATTCTAAATTTGAGGCAGGGGAAATAGTAACTAAACCAGCATACGCTTACAAGGGCAATTTAGTGTACGGAGCCACCGCAAACATACTTTACCAACTACTAACCCTGATACATAACTCCAGTAAAAAGGATATTTTGTGACGCAGAAACACAAAGAGATTGACAATACAATATTGTCTGAGTTACTAAAACACCCTACAAAGCTCATTGAGGAATTCGAATCTGCCTTGGAAATAATTTCAACCACAAAAGATCTCAATGAATTAAACGTTTGGGCAAACCTAGGATTAAGTTTAGCTAATCAAACTAGTAGGTCATGGGAAACTGCCGCTTCGTATTTTTATAGTAGTTCCCAAATAGCAAATCTGATACCTCACACTTACTTCGTAAAGTGGTCACATTGCGGAGCCAACCTGTGTAAAAAATCACCGCAACTTGCCACCAGTTATTTTCAAGCTAGCCCTAACGTGATGACTAAACTTAGGTCAAGGCATATAGAAACCTGGGCTAATTTTGGTCATACGTTATATAAAGAGACATGGAAATCGGGAAGACTGGCCTCGAAATTTTTTAATAGCAGTCCTGAATTAGTATCTTCACTCTCAATGATGGAGATGGAAACATTTGTAAATTTCCTAGATGCTATATCCTTAAAATCGATTGATACGGCTATCGACTGCCTCGATCACTGCAAAAAAGTATTCACTTCACTAGACAAAAACAAAACAGCCATTCTATCAATCTCATCTATCCTCTTAGAAACTAATTGGAAAGAGGTGCCTAGTTTCTTGAAAATTTCATCTGAAATGCTTCCCGAAATACATGCACTTCAACGTCCACGATTTCTGGATATAATATCGTGTTTTCAAGAATCTGAAAATTCATCAAATATTCCTTCTACCACACTCCAGCTGTCAAAATCTCTTTCACTAATTGACCAATCGATTCAAGGACAAATAATAGGCCTTGCAGAGCAATTGTTAACTATTTCGACTGAAGCAACCAGTGAATTCGTTCTTACAGCACCCAATAACCTACAAAGAATTGATATTGGCCAAATTGAAAGGTGGCACAAGGAAGGATTAAACATTCTCCTGAAAAACATTGATGCCGGAGTCTCTTTTTTCAGAGTGGAATCATCACATTCCCAACAAGTAATAGAGTCTTTGTCATCAAGCGTGGAATTCGAGAAAGTTAAGCATTTAATAGAAATGTATTGCCAAGCCTTAGCAGGATCAGAAATTCAAATTGCACCCAGTGAAGACTTAGTAGACAAAAATATCGGATGGATATCAAATGAATCCCCATCCACTGAAGGATCCATAGTATATCTTCCTTCACTTATAGACAGATACAGTCATAAAATCGATAATTTTGCTTGGTTGAAGGTAGTATCTACTCACCAAGTTGGCCACTTAGAATTTGGTAGTTTTGGGTTTAAATTCGAGCGACCTTCGACTATTTTTAGCGACTTGAGATGCGAACTGGAAAATCGGTATTCGGAGTCATCCATGCTTAAAAATTCGGAGAAATATGTTCCTGCAACACTAATCTCCAATCCACATTCTGTAACAGACATGCAAAGGTTCTTCCGGCTATTTGACGACAAGCAACTTGCCTTAGACATATTCTCTGTTGTCGAAGATTACAGAATAGACAGCATCATTAAGAAAAATTACTTAGGGTTAAAGCAGTCATACAATACTATTCAAACAGACTCTATCTCTACTCGTCCCAAAATCAAATCGTTACCTGCACGCGAAGCATTAGTTGAATTCTTAGTGCTTTTGAGTTTAAAGCAAAATACAGTAATTCCTGTCCCGTCTAAATATTCAAAAGTAGCTAAGAACATGTCACTCATACTTAGAAATTTCCGTACTATCGGGGCGCTAGTAGAAGATTCTGCAGAAGCAACACTCCGAATATATTCAATGCTATCCCAAGTACCTAACGAAGATTTAAGCGATGACGAATGGCAGGATTTGGACTCAAATAGTGAGTCTCAAGAAGACATTGATCAACCAAAAGATGAAGATGTTCTTCGAGATATAATCAAATCTCAAGCTAAGAAACAGGAAGAAAATAATGCTGATGAAAATCAATATGAAAGTGTTCAGAACGTAGATTATCGAGGTGATTTTAAACCAGAGTTAGTTCAACTATTGTCTGCTCTACGTAACGAAAATGAATCCGAAAAAAATGATCAAAACCAAGTTGAAATTACTCAGGAAATGATAGAGGAATTATTAAAAGAAAGTGCCGATGTGAACAACGTCGAGAATAGCCGTTCTACATCCTCATCTAGTCAATTTGCTAGTAATATTCTTAAAGAAGCATCTTCTAGACTGGATACCGATCAACTATCTGGCAAAGTAGACAATCTTCACGTAGAAGAAAAAGGAGGAGCTCTCGACCCATCTGAACATCAATCTTTTGTGTATGACGAATGGGATTTCCGAGCTGGCGACTACAAACCTCGTTGGTGCATAATTAAACATAAGAACATGGAGGAAGGTAACCCTGAATACTACAGTGCAACACTACACGATTACCGAGCGTTAGTAGGTCAAATACGAAGACAATTTGAACTAATGGCACCAGAAACATTACGGAAAGTACGTAAGTTAGTGGATGGAGAAGATATAGATATCGATGACGCAATCGAGGCGATGATAGACATTAAAACTGGTTCCGGACCCAGTGAAAAATTGTACTGGAGAAGAAACAAGGTACAGAGGGATGTGGCAGTTATTTTCCTCTTAGATACCAGTGCATCTACAGCAGAGGCAATTGAAGAGACAAGGAATCCGGATGATAAATGGGAAGCTCCTAATGACCAAACCGAATATATGGCTTGGCTCAGAGCAAGACGTGGAGAAGGGACTAGACGGTCCTATAAACGAATCATTGATCTCGAAAAGGAAGCTGTCGTTTTACTTATTAATGCATTAGAAACAATAGGAGATGTATACGGAATATATGCGTTCTCTGGATATGGCAGAGAAAATGTTGAATTTTATACCATTAAAGACATAGAAGAAGCGTTCTCGGATACAGTCAAACGCAGAATAGACCGCGTCGCACCAATGCACGCTACCAGGATGGGTCCGGCAATAAGACACGCTACTACCAAACTGGAGTCTCAAGATGCAAGAACTAAAATCCTATTCCTAATAAGTGACGGACGACCCCAAGATCGTGGCTACAGTAGAGAAGGAGTGGAAAAAGAATACGCGGTTCATGACACCAAAAAGGCATTGGACGAAGCTAGGGACAAAGACATAACCGCATTTTGCCTAACAGTAGATAAAAATGGGCATGATTACCTAAAAACTATGTGCGAAGATATTGGCTATGAAGTACTGGATGACATAAATACACTTCCACGTAGAATGTTATACCTGTACCGTCGTTTAACTACCTGAACTATATATACTACGATACAAAAAATATTGAGGCACGTTCTGAAATTAGGTTTGGAAATTGTAATAACCCTCTAATCCTAACGAAAAAAACCATCAAATCGAACGATACTTAAAAAATACCTATATGCCTCAATGGAGACTAAATGGATAATCATGAGAACACTATATTAAGAATAAATGACACGGTTTCAGGAAGACAATGCGCTATAAGGATAGAAAATCGAGATCGAAATTTCTCCCTCGGAGAATTATTGGAAAAATATTTAAAGCACGCTTCAGCGATAGAACTTGAATCACAAAACAGGATAACTCCTAATTCGTCCACATCACTTACAGCAATACAAGACTATGTCTATTTGAGTGATGATTACGGCAACCTCAAGGGAATCTACAATGGTGTGGCTTTCGAACAGAATTCTGAGCGGGTATCCCTCGATGATGTCTTAGGCACTGTACCCATGACCATAAATTCTAAAACCTTTGAATTAATAAACATTGATATTGACAGAATAGGAGTTGGATATGATCGTAACTGGAAAGGATTCAACCGTAGAAGATGGGATCTTAGAAAAGACGAATATATAAAATTTGTAACTTCCATTATCGAAGAGGAATATGGGTCGTATACCGCACAATCAATCTTAGGGCTGAATACATCAGAATCAAAACTGAAATTTCTAAGAGCATTGTCTAAAAAAATATGGAGTAGTGATTTTGAAAACTATTCGAGATTCAGCGGGAATTATATAACGTATAAGTCTGGCGATGAAACCATCCAAGCGATAATGGAAAATTCTGGAGGTGGTATATGCTCAGAAAAAGTTCAGGCATTAAAATTTTTAACAGACCATTACGGGTTAAAATCGGAGTTTTTAATAGCAGGCCCATATGTACCAAACCCGGTGCCAGAAGAAAAGCTGAGAGATCTACTAGTTTCTTTCGATTTTAGCTTCTCTAAAAAATATATGCGATACTGGCAACATACCGCATTAATTTACGAAGTCGAAGACAAATCCATACTGGTAGACGCAACAAATGGAAACATTCCGTTCCTCTTTCTGATGGACACACAATGTGAAGAACTCCTTCGATACAAATCTAAACTTTCAGTTCCGGTACGTATGGCAGTAATAGAGGAAGATTTTTACTATCACAGGGTATCCCAAGATATTCCTGAGAATCTGTTTTTTGCTATGGAGGGGTGGATACCATTCGTTGATTTAATACAGGTATTTGACAATGAGCTAGGTCTCTATTTGTCAAATAGATTTATGGTAACAGCAGTACTGTATAAGACTAACGAAGCGTTCAATAAATTAAAGACAGAGTACATAAAAGTATGTGAAACCGAAGGACTAAATTGCTCAGTGGATATGGAATGGAACTTGGATTCGACTCTGGCTAAACAATTTTCAGAATCAGCGCATGATGTCTCTAGAAAAATCCTCGATTCTAGAGACCATATCATTGCAAGATACAATCAATGTAACGGGGATGGGCATCAAGCAGGGATTGTGGTAATAGAACTCAATAATTAACACACTACAAACTAGAAATTGATACTGATCAGAATACTAATACCTGAACTAACCAAAATGGAATCTACAAATTGAATCATCCTAACAAAACAACTAGCCTATCAACAAACACTATATATGACCGCCCTGCAAACATACTTTGTCAGCTCAATAAAATAATTGAATGCGCATCCAAAACCACATTCTACAAAGACAAGCTTCAAGGAATTGGTCATATATCATCTATAAGCGATATTGTATCAATTCCTAGCACTCCAATTGACATACTAAGAACTCGGTCTCTTGTGGACATGGTAACTAACCCATCAAAAGTGCAATGGATAACTGGACGTCTCTTAGGTCAAACCTCCAGAAATATTCCTGTCGTTGAAGGAAGCAAGGAAACTAGTCGAAGATATGACATCTTTAGAGACGCATTACGTGATACTTTACCTATTGTTGACATACGTAACGCTATAGTACTAACGGACCCCATCAGGAGAAATTTTGCAGCTGAAATAGGTACAATTATGGGTTACATCGGTATACAATCTCACGTTTTTGTGAATGACGGTTCAATGCTACCTTACGACCGAATCAACCAACTAAATCCTGACATTCTAGTTATAGCATCAGATGAAATAGACGAATCATTGCTACCAAAGCAAATTAGATTAGCAATCACTTTTAGACGAAGTCACTCTCTGTCACACATTCCGCAATTGGACATCTACATGGTCGATGAATTCGGCTTTTTGGGACACACAACAAACCTTAAACGCTGGGTAGTCTATAATGACCAATACCTATTTGAAATATCATCGAGCGGTAAACTGATAGTGACATCTTTACTGAACTATGTGCAACCACTTTTACGAATCAATACTGACGACACAGTGATTGAACGAACGAAGTACCACATCGCTCTGGGGAAACTATCTGAGTAGATTTATTATGCAAGTTTTTTACTCCATATCTAGACTGATCAGATCTATAAAACGGCGCAGGGGCATAAGAATATCTGCTCTATTTGCCGTACTTCTCTTAAGCATAATTGGAAACACTATCACATTCTACATTTTTGACCGAGCCATAAATCCATCATTAACTATATGGGATAGCATTTGGTACAGCTTCATATCAATCACTACCATAGGATATGGTGAACTCCATGCCGTATCAGTAGGAGCAAGAATCGGAACAATTGTATTTATCGTGATTCTTGGTCTAACGACCTTTACTACAGTAATTGGAGTTTCATTAGATTGGATCGTAGACATGCGTCACAAGGAGAGAAGAGGTATGGGCAAGTCGAAAGCATCGGGACATCTGGTTATAGTCAATTTTCCCAGCCAGGCAAGAGTCAGGCAAATAATAGAAGAATACACGAGGGATCCAAGACATAGTCAAAATGAAGTGGTGTTAGTCACAGACCACCTGGATGAATTGCCATTCTCGATCCCAAACGTAACTTATATTAAAGGGTCTCCATTAGAGAAAGAAACTTTTCAGAGGGCAAACATTAGCCAGGCAAATCAAGCGATTGTACTTAGCAGCAGTTATGACGATCCTAGGAGCGACAGCCTTGTAGCATCCATAGCCTTCTTAATAGAGCATCTAAATCCTAAAGTTAGTCTCGTGGTCGAAGCAATGGACCCAAAGCATAATGTTCTTTTCAATGTTTCAGACCGAGTATCTCTAGTGTACACGTTACAAGTAGCCAATAACCTTCTTGTTCAAGAAGCACAAGATCCAGGAGTCAACCTACTTACCCAAGCTGTTACTAGCAATCTCACAGAGATAGAAGAAACTCTAGCAAGCGCTACTGTAACAGGTGATTCGAGCGTCACTGGAAACTACACTGGTATCGCTAAAAAGCTATTAGATAATGGAGTTGTGTTAGTAGGAGTAGTAAGAGATGGCAACATAAAAATAGGCTTTAACGACCTGGAAATTAACAGAGGAGATGGATTGGTGTATATAAGTAAGAACAGGTACGAATGGCAAGATTTCCAGAGGATGCTGATTTAAATTTTGTCGGAGACTAAAATTGTCAATTACGACACTCGGTAATGTTGATGATTACTCAATGGAGCAACTTAAAAAAACAATGCTCTATTCTTTTTCTACATTTAAAACCCATCGCACGATATATGACAGAGCTGGGATATCTCTCCGCAATATTCAAGAGGAAAACCCATTAGAAATACTGAAAAACCTGCCTGTTATGACACCAGATACCCTTGAGTCTGTCTCTAATGAAAGTGTCTCTGTATGCCCTGAGATTATAGATATAGAAACGTCATCAGGTACCACAGGCACACGAAAAAGACGTTTCATTACTCCTCATGACGACCTAGTCGAAACCAATTTTTTAGCAAGACTGTTTAGTACATGTCGTATAGGTAAGACTGACAGTGTGGCGTGTGTAGACACCGGGCCATTAACACTAATGGCTTCCTTCACCAAGGCTCTCGAAAAATTAGGAATTGAGGAATCCTACGCATATTTTGCATCGATAAACCCATACGATACAGCAGTCGATTTATCAGTACTAAAGCCAACTGTAATAATAACTATACCCTCCATTTTAGACCGGTTAATCCCATTTCTAACTCATCACTTTAGAAAAGGGAATGGTCATCCTCTGGAAAAGGTTATCTACGTTGGCGAAATGTTTGCAGACAAAAAGAAAAAAGAATTAGAGGATAGTTCGGGGATTGAAATATTCTCTTATTACGGCGCATCAGAAACGTCTGCACTAGGCATCGAATGTGGTGCTCATCAAGGGATTCACTTATTCACAGATCAAAATCTTTTTGAAGTACGTTGTTCTGACAACCAAAGCCTCGATAGTGACATACTAATCACCACCCTTAATCAAGAAGGCTTGCCATTACTAAGGTATCCCTTAAACGACACAGTGGTAGTCAAACCAGGAAGTTGTCCGTGTGGCCTTTTATTTCCAAGAGTAGATATTACAGGAAGAATTGATTGCTCGACTTCAATTCTAGGGGTAAATATATCTTTCGAATCTTTGCTCAATTGTGCTTACCAAAATCAAGATTGTACAGGTCCTATGGAAGTCGTATTAACTAAAAACCCTATAGAGACACTAACCATTACTCTACCGTCTTGGAAATCTACTGAAGCGAACCAAATTAGAAACCGAATCCTTAGCCAAGAACCAGATTTGACATATTTAATAGGTGCAAATTTTTTCGATTTGAGGTTAGCCTTTGAAAACGTCGAAAGAATAGATGACGGACGTAAGAAACCAACGATCCAAGACAGGAGAAACGATATTAGTGCTACCTATTAAAAAAGACTCAACTCACTACCAGATGGCTGACGAAACTGATAGCTCATTTATCCTGAACGTACACGATTTTTTAGTAACCGAACTAGGCATAAACAAGGTGGAATCTTTCAATGATTTTAAGCTTACAACATCAAAGAAAACTGATGATCTAATTGTACCTCACGTATCTGTGTCCATTAGTTCTAACAAATTAACTGGCGTGGTAATTGGTGCATATATTAAAACTACAAATATAGGAATATTACTTTATTCGGCAGTACACAATTCCGTTAGAGGAAGAGGTGTATATTCAAACTTGAAATCATACATGCTGGAGCAACTGAATTCCGATTCTAGGGAAAATGAGTATGATAAAGGTGGGTATAAATTAATTGATTACCTTGTATCTGAAGTTGAACATGATAGTTGGTTATTTAAAAAATACACTGATGATTGGGGATCATTCGTAGCAGATTTTGAATATCTTCAACCAGCTGTACAGGGACTTGGTGCTAGACCATTAAAACTAGTGTTGCAACCAATTAATAAGTTTGTTCCACCATCTGAATTGACACTAAAGACTATTGTTATTGAAATCTATAGACGCGTCTACAGACTTACAAATCTTGAATTGACTACTTATATGAACAACGTAGTACAATCACAATATAGTATTTAAAAGGGAATAAAAGCCTTACCTATCAATACTTATATAGTCAGACGATAAAAAGATGAAAAATTACTCTTCATACTCTGATATAGAACTAAAAACTACAATTTCAAGTTTTAGAGAATCCAAAATACCTTTGTCTAAACAACTGATTGAGGATGTGTTTGGTATTGCTAATGAGTCAATAAATCGCAGACTGGGCATTTGGAAAATTTTCAGTGGTGAATTTCGGAACAGAAAAATTGACTCTTACCTCTCCATAGCAGAAAAAATAGTTGCCAGAAGAACAAACAACCCTTCGGAAAATTCATATACAAATAATTTTTTCTTAGGTGACCACGAATCTGGTCGATCCGTAGATTCTATATTCGGTTCAAAGGTCTTAGATGATGCCGAAGAATGTATCATCAAAAACATTGTGTATGTGAAAGAATCGAGAAAAATACTTTCAGATTCCAATATTATGCTCCCTTCAAATTTTTACAAATCAATATCTTTGAAAATACCTCATGTGTCGGAATTTCGTGCATCCGACGAACAGATTAGAGCCGGACAATATTTATTAGATAATACTGTAGTCGAAATGGACGCCGGCGAAGGAAAAACGATAGCAGCAGCATTCGCTGGAATCATGCACGCCATAAGTGGCCGCAAAGTACACATAATTACCGCAAATGACTACCTGGCTCTCAGAGACGTATCGAGATTAAGCTCTTTGTACGAGTCTCTCGGCATTACCGTGGGAACACTACTTAGCAATATGGGGTATCAGGATAGACGAGAGACATATAAATCAACCATCTTATATGGAACTCTCCGTGAAATAGGGTTTGACATGCTACGGGACAATCTTAATGATTCAACTACTCAACCTATCCAAGGGAAATTAGATGTAGCAATAGTTGACGAGGCTGATCAAGCTTTGATAGATGAAGCATCTACTCCATTGATAATCGGTAGCAGCCCTACCAAAAAACCAAGATCTTTACTAAGAATAAAGTCCCTTATAGAAGATTTAATCCAAAGACAGTTTCAAGTGATACGCGGAATCGAAAGGGCAATCGAATCTAGCCCGATTAATAACTCAACACAAACAGAATTACTTGCCCAGATAATGTTATCTAATCCTGAAAGCCCTGTTCTAATAAGACAGTTAAGTAAATCCCGGAAAACTATCAAAAGCATTAATAATTTGATTGCCTCAAATGAAAACTATGTACCAAATCTTCTCACAAAAAACCTCTTTTATTTATTAAACAACGACTCACAAACGGTGACCCTCACTGAACGCGGACACAAACTAGTTGAATCAACATTAGGCGATATATTTCACACAGAAGATCTCGAACTCAAAATAGACGGTGTGAATTCATCAAAATTAATGTCACCTGATAAAAAACAGAGGCATTTAGAAAACCTAGAAACTCGCATAGAATACAGACATACCCAAATAAACCAAGTGAATCAAATGCTACGTGCCTATACGCTACTTAAGCGAAACGTGCATTACGTTGTATCAGATGAAAATATATTTCTAGTGGACAGACTGACAGGCCGCCGACGTCCTGACAACAAATATCAATTCGGTCTTCAGGCAGCCCTAGAAGCTAAAGAAGGGCTGGGAATAACGCCAGACACTGACATTCTTGGGCAAATTTCGGTTAGAGGATTAATGCTTAAGTATAGTCACCTATCAGGAATAACAGGAACAGCACGGGATTCTGAAATCGAATTCCAACAAGCGTATGGACTAGAAACAGTATCGGTCTCCCCTACGTACAAAAACCGTAGGGTAGATCTACCGACAATGATATTTGATTCCAAAATCGACAAACTTAACGAAATAGTGATGCAAACCCAACAGTGCCAAAAGATTGGGATACCCGTACTAATAGGAACAATTACGGTGGAACAATCTGAAGAACTAGGTACTCTATTCACTGAAAATAACATAAATTACAAAAGGCTCGATGCAGTTAACAATGATAAAGAAGCCGAAATAGTTAAGACGGCTGGATCATACGGTTCAGTTACATTGGCAACAAATATGGCTGGTCGAGGTACAGACATCCTGATGGATCCAGACCTTAATAAAAGAATTGCTTCTAATTACGCAGCGATGGCTGTAGAACATTTATCAAAGGGCGCAGGATCAATAATATTTCATTACCGGAGTACAGAAGAAGCTCGCACTTTAGAATCTGAACTGTCTAAAATAAAAGATATTAAGTGGATTCGTGAAAACACAGGTGAAAACCTTCAAACGATTGTGACTAAAGGTAACTCACCCAAGCCAAGCAAAACTTGCAAAAATATAGATTGCAGATTTGGCTTATACGTAATAGGTTCTGAATTAAACGAATCAAGACGCGTTGACCTTCAACTCAGAGGGCGTACGGCCAGGCAAGGAAATTTAGGTTCGGCAAGATTTATAATATCTTATGAAGACCACCTATTGGCATTCAGTAACTCACGTAAGCCCCATTCCATAAAAAAAAGAGGCATACATTTACGCCATGATGAAGGCACCTTGCTTCAAGATTGGATAAAAAATATCCAATCCACTATTGAGTCAGAAAATGTAAAAAGCCGCAACATTACACATGAATTTGATTTTGTGATAGAAAAAAGAGATGCTTTCTTCAACCATCTACGCAAACAAACCCTGGAATCGCATTCGTTTTTCGAAAAATGTATGACCTCTGTGGAACAGCGATCAGAAAGCCTAACAAAACAGTATTTTCACTCGCCAAATATTAACGAGTACCCTACTCTTTTCGATGCATTTTCAGAGGAATTAGAAAGAGAATTCGAAATTGATGTAGAGAATCTTTGGGGACTAGGAATACCAAAGATGCAAGACAGCTTAATTACCCTATTGTCACATAAGTTAAATAAACTGAGAGATTACATAGGCCCAAAAGAATTTGACACAGTGTCTAAACAAATATTTATAAAAACTGTGGACGATCTTAGAATAAACCACAATTCCCTTATACGTGATGTGCTATTAAGTATTCAATTATGTGGATATGGACAAAAGAAAACTGTCACTGAATTCATTGGACACGTGATAACTGCTGAAAAACAGTTAGAAAATGAAATAGTAGAAGCATTCCTACCGAGGATTTTTCGAATACAACCAAAAACTCCTTGCAGGCAAATTTTTGAACCAACGATACTCAAAGATATCCATGAAATACTAGTATAGGTACCCAATGTATAGAAATAATAATACGGTCATCAACAAACTTAATAAGAAATCTGTGTGAAAATGTGACGAATGTTAGAAACGGGGTTATAGGAGGCAAAAATATGGGAACTAAATTTAAGAGAATCGGAATTCAAGCGATGTCTGGGACCATGGCTATGACGCTACCGGCTATAGCCGCTTGTAGCATAGGTCCAACCTACGAAGAATGGGCAGCTACAGATGGTGCAGCTGGCAGGATTAATTTGGATGCTGTTCAAGACGCTTTCAAAAGGTCTAAAAGTGCTTCCGATTTTGAGCGTGAGGTAAACGAAATTTATGAAGGTGATGGTCTGATACTAATATTGGCCAAAAACGATGAGAACGGACTTATTGTGGAAGGCTGGGAAGACCTTAATAACGACTCAAATGCGGATCCAGAAAACGATGATTTACTGTTTTCGATTACTGAAGGTCAAGATAACAATCATGGCATGAGAGGGTACGGAGCAAATGGATACTACAATAACGGATTTGGCGGTAGTGGGTTTCTTTTTGGATATTTAGTAGGATCAGCATTTGTTCCAAGGGGTTACTACTACCACACTCCCCCAACAGCAGCTCCCGGTCTAAAGCGCCAGCGCGATATGTATAGAAGGACTTCTCGTTATAGATCTCAAGTATCTACTAATAGTAAGTACTTCTCACGCCAAAAGTCTTTTGCGGGGTCCAAATATACTTCATCGGGCAAGAACGTCAGTAATGCTCGAGAGAAATACATGTCCACTCAAAAATCTACAGGTAATTTCAAATCAAGTAGTACGGGCGTGAGGAGTAGCTGGGGATCAACCAGTAGGAGTGCTTACGGATCACGAGGAAGTAGAGGTGGAGGATTCAGAGGTTATGGTGGTGGACAAAGAATAATAGGCGTTTCCTAATCACAACAGCATGATATCTGATTTAACACTACAAATAAGACTGCAGAACATGAAATCAGAGGATGCTTTCATCGTAACCTTACCGACCTCTATAGCCAATAATGCATCCGTAAAGGATATGCTTAATAGAGTTTTCAGAGTTACCGAAGAAAATAAATACGTCATAAAATCATGCCTGGATATTCATACCAACCCTGATTTGCTCGATATTTATGACGTATTAGTACAAATATTTGCAGATAATAAAGCAGGTCGATGTTCGCTAAAATTTCTGTCGCCTGATCATACAGAGATTCATCCAAATGATCCTGTGTACACAACAGCAGATGGGATTTTCTCCATGGTCTTAGAACAACGGTATACCCCATTAGATTATGCTGTAAGGACAGGTACCTGGGAAGACCGAAATACACTAATAGAATGGTTGCAAGAATACGCCTTACTTTACTTTATAAACGTGGAGGATGAATTACCAAACCGGTTAATTAACCTTGATACATGTTCGAAATTCATAGATGTTGTAAATAGACTTCATGGAAAAGGGATGGTTGATGTAAGTAATCCACCAAATACATTTTCGCTCTCAAACAAAGGCCAATGTGAAATAAACGATGTTCTGGATCACATGCAAGCGCAACTTTCTCAATACAATATTTTTGAAGATGTACTATATGACAAAGACACAAATGAGGTGGAATTCGGAACCGGACGTGGAGCAAATTTGATAATACAAACCCTTGAAACCGAAAGATTAGATGCAGTCAGTCTGATTTTCTTGAAAATCATGTCTGAAACATCACCAAAAGATCTAAATATTGACTGGCGTAACGCGATCCAGGATGAAGAGTTTTTTGAAGAACTCATAGCACCAATTGCTGATCACGATCGTATAGATGAATGTCTGATTAACCAAGTGATAGAAACAGGCGTTTCATACATGATTCAAACAGAAAAAGAATTCTCAGAAATGGAAATGATTCACAAAGCCCAGACATTTGACGAGACAGTTATTAAATAGCGAAATTCAGAATCATAGCTACACTAATTACAACACTTCCCTCAATAAACCCTACTCCTAAATTTCGGTCTTTGGCTAATTCCTCTGACACTTTCGTTCCAGGCAGAAGTACTAAATCTACTACGACTCGTACAACATACAAGAGTATGAAGCCTATTATTGCGAAAACCAGGAATCCAATTATCCCCTCCGACCATCCAATAAATTCTCCAAATACTGCCTTAAATACAATCACTCCTATAGCTATTAGATTTCCGGATAAGGCTACACCCACTGATATATTTTGTTGAGATAGTTGCTCGTGGATACTAAAGGAAGTCGTATATTCATAAAATATTGTGAATAATACTAAAACCAGCATCCCAAATATCAAAAATGCTGCAGATCTGATAACACTGTCTATTACGGGAGTCGAATCAGAACCGCCAGACCCAGCGATAGATGCTGCGATAACCAGTCCAACAGAAATATATACACCTAATTCTACCGCACCTGCACCGATGTTCTGGTTCTCTATAACTTCATTTTTTACATCAAATTCATAAAGTACCAATCTATCAACTACAATCCTAGCCAGGTTAAGAACAAAAATACCGACTAAAGCGTACAACCCAACCTCCACTACCTCCAAGCCAAAAGTTGACGTGAAACCTATCCCATCATCCCTAATCACTGTTAGAGGTTGGTAAACAGCTCCGAGAAATACTACGATCACACCGAGATAATATCCACTGATACTAACACCTAACGCTACATTGTCCTTTTGGCTAAGTTGATCTCCAATTTTATATGGGGTGAAGAAATCTTGGACTACTTTAGCTATGAACAACACCAAAATACCTAAGACAACATAGACAAGCCCTGTCGGGAAAAATTCTAAATTGTTTACTAAGATATCTATCATTGGTTCCCTCCAATATGTCTTATTAGTATCAACTCTTGTAGACGGTAACGTTTTCTAACGGAACTACTTCACTAAAATACACTTGGAATGGCGTATTTTCCCATTTAATTACTGAAATTAGCCGTGCTTGATCTTCACTGGCGAACTCCCATATGTAAAAACCTTGACCTCGACCTTGACCGTTTGGAAAGTGAAAAGCCTCTCTACTCTGCTGGTAGGAAAATTTTATATCGTCGAATATAATGGTATTGTCTATCGAGTGTTCATCATCCATTCTCTGCAAGTCTGACTCATTAATCCCCAAGGTTGAAAGACCTACAGGCTTATCATCAATCATTGCAGATACTTGGACACTATCTGCATCAGACCACTGCAACCACAAACTATTAGCACCATCTGATCCCAATGCCTCATGCCAACTACCTGCTTCACTCTCATAACGGTCCTTTTTTTCAATAATGAGGTACAAATCTTCAAATTGTATAGAAAGTCCTGTAATCGTAAATACATCACCTATCACAGCATCTTTTATGCTATCGATCGGCGATTCAACACCCGAAGTCGACTTCTTTCTTACGCCTAACAGCGACTTAAACGAGTTCAACACAACAGACACCTATCTCATTTGAAAGGTCAGCATTCAAACGTCAAGCTAGTTGACCAGTGATCGAAGTATACACCATTTGAAACAATCTACAGATCACACAACATCAGACCATCGCTATACTTAAAGTAGCTCTGCGGAATCAAGGTTGTGGAGATACTGATTGCCCTCCCCAATTCCTTCGGTAATAGTTACCTCGTGCACATAAATATCTGTGGATTCAACCTGAATAGTTACACCTGTAGTCTCTACCATTATTCCACTTATTGTCTTAAACTTAAGCCCAGAATCTATAGACTCCATCTCCGAATAAGCCAACTTGTGCCTCCTTAAAACGGCCACATACGCATCTTGATTACACATGATTCTATCAGCACCATACTAACTTTGTCAGCACTACATTTAGGTTGATAGGTCCCAGTACCTATGGTAGGCTTTTTTACATGAGCAAAGGTCGAGTAGTTGTAGCAATGAGTGGCGGTGTAGACTCGTCAGTAGCGGCATTACTACTTCATGAAGAAGGGTATGACGTTATAGGCGTTACCATGAGGCTTTGGACCACCCAGCGTGATGACGTTCCCCCACAAAACAAACAGTGCTGTTCAGTCGAAGATATAGAAGACGCCCGCAGGGTGTGTCAAACCATAGGCGTTCCTCACTATATCCAAAACTTCGAAAGAGAATTTCAAGAACACGTAGTTGATTATTTCTGCCGAGAGTATGAAAAGGGACGCACTCCCCACCCATGCCTGGCATGCAACGATAAGATCAAGTTTGATTTTCTTCTGAGAAGAGCCTTATTTCTAGACGCTGATTTCATTGCTACTGGTCACTATGCTCGAATTAAACGTGATGGGGCAATATCAAGACTAATGGTAGGTACAGACCCAGACAAGGATCAATCCTATGTTCTTTACACGATAACTCAAAACGAACTCTCTAAATTGCTCCTTCCTGTTGGGGAATACTCTAAAAAAGAAATTCGTGAAATAGCAACTAAAGCCAACTTGCTAGTAGCTGACAAGCCTGACAGCCAAGAAATATGTTTTATTCCTAGTGGTAACTACCGTGAATTCATACAACAACGAACCGAAAACCATGCGGGTGAAATTGTTAACACTAATGGTACGATGGTTGGCAAACATACAGGATTACAATTTTTTACTATTGGTCAACGGAGAGGACTAGGACTAGATGGTAACACTACGGAGCCAATGTATGTAACAAAGATTGACCCGGAATCAAACCAAGTAACTATAGGTCCGGAGAACGCACTTTACAGATCCACTTTGTGGGCATCCGGCATGAATTATATATCAGGAATATCGTCCGAAGCACCTATAAAAGTTTCTGCGAAAATCCGGTACAAAGCCTCTAAATCACCTGCCATGCTGATAAACAAGGGAGCTTGGGCAGAAGTACATTTTGACACGCCCCAGCGTGCTGTAACTCCCGGGCAGGCGGTTGTGTTCTACAATGGTGACGAACTGGTTGCCGGAGGCATTATTGAAATATATGAACCAACTGAACATCCCCAGGATACCGAGATCAACGCTGTCGGTAAATTTTCTAAATAAACTAACCCTGAAACGTGTCCGAAATTAGATATGCGTATATACCAAATTTGCCGTCAGTAATCAATTTGCAATAAAGAATACATCTGTTTCATCATATATAAAATTAAATCATGATTCGAAAATGTAAAACATCAAACATCCGAGCACCGTCATACCACGAAGAAGCCGAGTTGCAATCAAAAGGATATAGTTTAATTGCCGGTGTAGATGAAGTTGGTAGAGGAACACTCGCTGGACCCGTACTTGCTGGGTCAGTCGTACTTCGTGCAAATCCCAAAGGTGAATGGACAAAATATATTAGAGATAGTAAACAACTAAGTCCAAAACAACGTGAATATGCGATGACATATATCCTAAAAAATGCATTAGGGGTAGGTACAGGGATTAGTACTTCTAAAGAAATCGACGAGTTGGGGATCGCTGAAGCTACTAGACTGGCAATGACGAGGGCAATATGTCAAATGCAAATCACTCCAGACTTTTTACTCCTCGACGCATTCCCGTTACCCGAGGTAAATATTCCTCAAAAGCCAATAATAAAAGGTGATTCAAAATGTCTATCAATAGCAGCTGCATCTGTGATAGCTAAAGTAACTCGCGACAAAATGATGACCGATTATGATTTAATATATCCTGGTTATGGATTTGCAAAACACAAGGGGTATGGAACATTAGAGCACAAATACAAACTACAGGCTCTGGGGCCATGCACTATACACAGATTCTCATTCTCACCTATTAAACAACCTAGCAAAAATTAACGTACCATTATCTGAAAGTTATTTTTGATTAGATCGTATAATTCTCCAAAATTGGACCACTAAGAAACCACCACAATCCTTGACTACGCTAAACTGCGTATGGTAGCTTGACAGCAGGTAGCTAAACTACCCTAAATCACACTCTCTAATTAACGGGAGTTTTTTTTTGGAGATATAGTATTGAGCATAATATATATAGCAATCGGTGCAGGAGTGGTCAGTCTGATATTCGCCCTAATCCAAACACTGAAAATACTTCGTCAGGATGAGGGAAATGAATCAGTCAGATCTATAGGAAAAGCCATTCAACAGGGAGCTGTAGCATTCCTGTCTCGAGAATATAGATTTCTTGCCTTTTTTGTTCTAGCAGTTGTAATCATACTAGCAGTTTTCATTGACTACGACATACTAGACAGGGTGGGAACTGAGAGATCCATACCATCCACAGCAATAGCATACCTTGTTGGGGCTATAGGATCAGCTTTGGCAGGATATATAGGAATGAGTATTGCTGTCCGTGCCAACACCCGAACAGTAGTAAAAGCCCAGCAAGGACTAAATCCTGCACTTAGGATAGCATTTAGCAGCGGTGGAGTTATGGGAGCTTGTGTCGTAGGTATAGGTATAATCGGTGTGACACTGATGTACTTAATTTTCCGAGATTTCAGTATAGTTGCTGGTTTTGGTTTCGGCGCGTCATCAATAGCCCTATTTGCCAGAGTGGGTGGAGGAATATACACAAAAGCAGCAGATGTTGGAGCCGATCTGGTTGGAAAAATTGAAGCAGGAATACCTGAAGATGACCCACGAAATCCGGCAACGATAGCAGACAATGTAGGCGACAATGTAGGCGACGTTGCAGGCATGGGCGCCGACCTCTTCGAATCCTATGTAGGTTCAATAATCGCAGCTATAGCATTAGCTGCTGTGGGAGCTGGGTTCTTACTTACTGATAATTCAGTAGCATCAAGCCTTATAAGTGAATTCAAATCTGTTTCCGAACTTGAAGGCAAATCAGATGTTTCTAGCAGTTTTGACGCATCATTATTTGTCCTGCCTATACTGATAGCAGCAATCGGTATTGGAGCCTCAATACTTGGTACTTTCCTAGTGCGAACGGGTGAAGGTGCTAGTATGGGACGACTACTTTGGGCACTAAGAACCGGTATTTTCGGAGCAGGGACACTTGTTCTTATAGGAACTGGAATAGCAATATACTTAATGAATCTACCTTTCGACCTTTTTTGGGTCATAGTAGTTGGACTAGTAGCAGGACAAATCATCGGTACATCATCTGAAGTATATACTTCATATGAGTATCGTTTCACTGTTAATTTAGCAAAACAGGCAGAAACGGGTCCTGCAACAGTGATCATAGGTGGTATTGGTCTTGGTATGCTAAGCACCTTAATACCTGGGCTAACCGTAGTAATAGCGATGTGGCTCGCTAGCGATTTAGCTGGAACATATGGTGTTGCTTTAGCAGCAGTAGGAATGCTATCGACGTTAGGTATAACTCTTGCTACAGACGCGTACGGGCCAGTTGCTGACAATGCAGGAGGAATTGCAGAACAAGCTCATATGGGTTCCGAAGTCAGGGAAAGAACTGATGCTTTAGACTCACTAGGTAATACCACTGCTGCGACCGGCAAAGGATTTGCAATAGGTTCAGCCGTCTTAACGGCCCTTGCATTAATGGCGGCATACGCTGAGATTACAGACATTAAAATCGAAACATTCAACCTTCTAGAAACAAAAGTGGTTATGGGTCTACTCATCGGTAGCATCACTCCATTCATGTTCTCAGCCTTAACCATGCAAGCTGTTGGTAGAGCTGCTAATTCAATGGTAACAGAGGTACGAAGGCAATTCAGAGAAATCCCAGGTCTAATGGAGGGTGAAGCTGAAGCGGATCATGCCCGTGCAGTTGACATAAGCACAACAGGTTCTATGCGTGAAATGGTACTACCTGGATTACTGGCAATAATTACTCCTGTTTTAGTTGGTATAATTCTAGGGGCTGAAGCCCTAGGAGGTCTCTTAATAGGTGCTATTGGGACTGGATTCTTACTGGCAATCATGATGGCTAATGCAGGCGGAGCTTGGGATAATGCTAAAAAGTATATAGAAGCAGGTAATTTAGGCGGTAAAGGATCTGACCAACATTCAGCAGCAGTTGTGGGTGATACTGTAGGAGATCCTTTTAAGGACACCTCAGGACCATCCCTAAATATACTGATAAAACTTATGTCGATGGTAGCCTTAGTATTTGCACCCCTTTTCTTATAGTCTAGACGACACTGACATAAACTTTTTCGTATATTACTAAGCGACGGCTAAAGATTCTGAATTTGAAATCTGATTAAAGTATCGGTGGGATAAATTACATTTATGTAATTTTTAAAAGTACTAGTTTATTACAGCGGTAGAGATTCACTTACGTTGATACAATTACCGCCTTAGTTTAGGATACTTAGAGGATATACTAGGAACTTAGGGGTTAATGTGTCTCAAACGCCTTCAATTTTGAAATTAAGTGAAATTGTATCCTTGTGTAAACGACGAGGGTTTTTATTTCAAAGCAGCGAGATATATGGTGGTTTAGCCAGCACTTGGGATTATGGTCCTCTAGGTGTAGAGCTAAAAAATAATGTAAAGAATGCTTGGTGGAAAACAATGGTGTGGGGTAGAGACGATGTAGTAGGTATAGATTCATCTATACTAATGCATCCAGAGGTGTGGAAAGCAAGCGGACATGTTGATGGGTTTACGGATCCCCTTGTTGAGTGTACAGACTGTAAACGACGATACAGGGAAGACCATATTTCATCCACAAACACCGAGGACACAAACTCACCTGACACACCTCTAGTATGCCCGCAATGTAGTGGTTCATTAACCGAACCCCGAATGTTCAATCTAATGTTCAAAACCACTATTGGACCGGTAGAAGATACGGCTAGTGAGGCTTTTCTCAGACCTGAAACAGCCCAGGGCATATTCGTTAATTTCAACAACATAATTACTACAACTCGCCGCAAGTTACCCTTTGGAATTGCACAAACTGGGAAAGCATTCCGAAATGAAATTACTACCGGTAATTTCATTTTCAGAACCAGAGAATTTGAAATTATGGAAATTGAATTTTTCGTTGATCCTAAAGATGCTGACAAATGGCATAAATCTTGGATCGCTGATAGCCAAAAATGGTACACGAATCTAGGTGTAAATCCTCAGAAATTACGACTCCGTGATCATGAACCCAACGAATTGGCACATTACTCTACAGGAACATGCGATATAGAGTACCTTTACCCATGGGGTTGGGGAGAAATCAGTGGTATAGCTAACAGAACTGATTTCGACCTGCGAGCCCACACCGATAGTAGTGGAGAATCTCTTTCGTATTTTGATGACAAAACTGGGAAACATATAATGCCATATGTTATTGAACCAACTTTCGGAACTGATCGAGCAGTCATGACATTTTTAGTAGATGCATACAGTGAAGAGGAAATACTAAGTGGATCTGGAAAAAAAGAGAGCAGAGTAGTTCTGAAAATACATCCATCACTTGCACCTGTAAAAATAGCTGTATTGCCATTAAGCCGAAATGAGAATCTTGTCCCTCTAGCTAAAGAGGTACACGAAACGGTTCGAAAATCTGAAAACATAACGGGTATGATTCAATATGATGATGCCCAAAGCATAGGCAAAAGGTATCGTAGACAAGACGAAGTAGGAACTCCCCTATGTGTAACAGTTGACTTCGACTCACTAGACGATAAATCTGTTACCATCAGAGAACGAGATTCAATGTCCCAAATCAGAGTGCCTATTGCTAACCTAACTAAAGAACTTAGAAACAAATTAGAGTAATAAGCTACTAATTTCCGTGGGGATGTTGTCAGCGCGGCCTAGTCTTAAAAATACGCATTTATAAGAGATAAGTGTAAACATCTCAAGCGAGGATAATATGCGAATCTTACACTTCGCAGATGTCCATATAGGAGTAGAAAACTACGGTAGAACAGATCCGGACACGGGTCTATCTACAAGACTAGGTGATTTTCTCCAAACACTTGATGAACTAGTCGAATACGCTATTGATACTCGTGTTGACTTAGCCCTATTTTGTGGGGATGCATACAAAAATCGTGACCCTAATCAAACGCACCAACGAGAATTTGCAAAGAGAATAATCAGGCTATCTTCTGAAGGAATCCCTACTTTCTTGGTGGTAGGAAATCACGATATGCCATTGGTAACGAGTCGAGCTTCAGCTTTAGAGATTTTTCCCACATTAAGCGTGAGTAAAGTATACACTGGCGACTCTATAACTACACAGGTCATACCCACTAACGACGGTCCCATACAAATCGTATCCCTTCCATGGATACGGCGCAGTAATTTCCTAGCTCGTGAAGAAACGCGTGGTATGACGCAAGAAAAATTGAATGAAACTATTCAGCACAAATTAACTGAACTTATTCGTATACAAGCAGAGTCTTTAGACCCCAAACTTCCAGCCATTTTTGCGGGTCACGTCTCAGTTGGAGATGCATCAACAGGATCTGAACAGTGGATGATGCTAGGCAGAGACCATGTTTTACTTAAGAGTGCAGTGGGGTTGCCTCAATTTGATTATGTAGCGCTTGGTCACGTACACAAATACCAACAGCTGGGAACAAATCCACGTATAGTGTACTCAGGCAGCATTCAAAGAGTAGATTTTGGAGAAGAAAAAGACCCAAAAGGATTCTGTATAATTGAACTAGACCCGACAGCTTATACAGGACACAGGCTAAAGCATTTTGAATTTCATGAAGTTGACGCTAGAAATTTTGTGACAATACCTGTACAAATAAGAAATGATGATATTGACCCCACTAATACAGTATTGAAGGAAATTGGTAAATACCACATTGAAAAAGCCATCGTACGCGTGATGATTTCTGTTGCCCCCGAACTAGAAGGACATTTGAATAGCGAGAAGATTCGTGGCGCCCTTCAAGACGCCCATTTTGTGGCATCTGTAACTACGGAAGTCACATCCACGCAGCGTACTAGACTTGGAGGTACATATTCCGGAACTACTGACCCTAGGGACGTATTAAGATTATACCTTTCTAATATTGGAATAGCAGCCGATCGGTCGAAGATAATTATGGAACACGCAGAAAAACTTATGGAAGAAATAGAATAAATAGGATCTATTCACTACCATTAGTCAATTAATCTTTAATAATATTTTTGGTGATCTTTGACATTATTGAAACTGTTCATTACATCCTTCGCAGTATTTGTATCTTTTGTCCACTGCTCACAATGGATCGAACAAACTAGCCCTGATTCGGCTTACCCATTTGATATAAAATTATTCGAAAACGTGAATCACCGAAGTGGAGATATTGCAAAATTATCCGATTACGAAGGACAAAAAATGATATTGAATTTTTGGTATCCATCTTGTCCTCCTTGCCGACTAGAAATACCTGACTTCGAATCTGCCTCAGAGTATCTAAAAGAAGCGAACACAATACTAATAGGCATTCAAGTTCCTGGCTTTGATACGTTCGAGGATGGGCAGCAATTTGTTAACGAACTAAATCTGACTTACACACTAGGCATGACCTACGATACCGAACTGGTAGTAAAATATGAAATACAAGGATTCCCAACAACTATTTTTTTGAATCAAGATCACCAGGTAGTCCAAAAATGGACAGGCATGCTTGATTCAGAAAAATTGCTGGAATTGGCTTCCAAGTAATTCTTGTGAATAATCTATTCCCGTCTACTTAAAAAAAGCATCACAATGAAGCATACGGAAATGAGCATATATGACAATTAAGGACATATTTATGCTTGTAGTTACCTGGTTGCATGCTATATCCGCTGTGACATGGGTAGGCGGGAGTATATTTTACCTGTTGGTATTGCGTCCGTTTTCCTCAGATTATGAAAATCGTGATAGCACAGCTGGTCTCAATTTAGCATCAACATTTCAAAATATTGTAAATACTTGCATTATTACATTAATAGCAACAGGCGTTGTTTTGGCAACGGACCGACTTACGGAGGACGGAGTTGGATCACCCTATGTCATCACCCTTGGTTTTAAGGCTATACTTTCAATATGGATGTTTATACAAGTAGAGTCACAAAGGAGACAATCTAGGGCACTCGAAACGATGCAAACAAAGGATCCTGCAAAACGATTAAGTATATTTACCAAAACTATACAGAGTTTATCGGGATATAATGCTATTGTGATTGTAGGAATAATCGTATTGTTCTTATCTGACATACTGGACCTATTATTTGAAAAATCACTTGGAAATGGATAATAATTACAAGTACTCGGGAAACTACTTTTACTTGGGCAAATCGGCTCTAATATGCGGGAAAACGGTGGCAGACATAGAGGGTTAGCATATTGAAACCTGAACTTATGGAAATACTGGTATGTCCATTATGTAACAGTAAACTCTCATTGCGAATAACTACTGAAGAAAATGGGGAAATACTTGAAGGAACCCTACATTGTTCTAATGACCAAACCGTTTACCCCATTGAAGACTCTATACCAAACCTCCTGCCGACTTCAGACTATTAAGTCGATACACTTATTAGTCTTAATTTTCGAAACACCATCTAATCCCCGTTGTACCATCTAGTTGGCTTAGTAGTTCAGCCACTGTAAGTTTCAGAATCGGATGTGTCAAAGATGGTGCGATTTCCGACAATGGTTCCAGAACGAATCTTCTCTCATGCATTCGGGGATGAGGAAGAACAAGATTAGGAGCATTAATTACAAGATTCCCATACATTAGGATGTCAATATCCAACGGACGAGGACCGTTTAAAAGAGGAGCCTTCACACCCATACTGAATTGTATTTCGAACAATACCCTCATCATTTCGAATGGATTCATATTGGTCCATAATCTGCAAGCTGCATTGAGAAAAGGAGGCTGTGATCGAAATCCTTGGGGAAATGTTTCATAAGTATTTGAAACCGTGAGGTTATCAGCAATACTACTAATGAGACCCAAAGCCTGTCTCACATTTGAATGTCTATCACCCATATTAGAACCTAACCCAAGGTATACTTCGTTAAGCATTAAGAGTTTCTCCATCCACGCACAATAGCATCACTCATTTTTGAAACTCTGATCATCTCTTTAACATCATGAACCCTAACAATATCAGCACCCCCCGCGATGGATAACGCAACAGATGCCGCTGTCCCTTCAACACGTTGATCTGCCGGCAGATCTAAAACATAACCTATTGTGGACTTACGAGATACCCCTACCAGCAACGGACAGTTTAATTTTTTGAATTCCTGTAATCGTCTAATTACCTCAAGATTTTGCTCCGCAGTCTTTCCAAATCCCACGCCAGGGTCAATTATAATGTTCTTTCTTTCTACTCCTTTGCCAACGGCATCCTCAATAAGCATAAATAAGGATTCGATTATCTCAGTTACTACATCTTTATAATTAGTTCCTCCTTGATTATGCATAAGTACGACTGGCACACCCGCACTAGCTACTACCGAACTCATGTCAGGGTCACGCTGCAACGCCCAAATATCATTAACCATCGATGCCCCTGAAGCTAAAGCCATAGAAGCTACTTCGGCCTTGTAAGTATCAACACTTATAGGTATATCTAAATCTTGCGCCAAAATACCAATTGCTGGTATCACCCTCGACAACTCTTCATTAAGTGAAACTGGCTTCGAACCTGCGTACAACCCAGGTGGGCGGGTCGACTCACCTCCAATATCAATAATGTCTGCCCCTAAATCCTGGAAATTCCTAGCCTTGCTAAGCATAGAATCTACAGAGCTCGCCAAACCATCACCTGAAAAGGAATCAGGAGTGGCATTTATAACACCCATTACAAAAGTGCGTGATCCCCAACTGAAATTCCTACGACCTATCTTAATTTCCTCTGATTTATTTGAAAGAGACAGTTCATGTGACATGCCACTATTCTACCCCTATTTTCATAAACCCCTACGATTATGTGCCTCAGAAGCTAGAATCCTTGCTCAGCTCCGATTATAATGGTAACTTGGAGTCGATTATTTCATTAGGCTGGTACTAATTCAAATATGGTGATCCGTCGCGTAATTGATGATAAGCAAGATGAACTGAATGAGTTAAGAGATAAATCTCGTTCTGGTGGTGGACAGCGCCGTGTTGAAGCGCAACACAAAAAGGGTAAGCTTACGGCACGAGAACGAATATCACTCTTGCTAGATCAAGGCACCTTTCAAGAACTCGATCCATTTGCCGTAGAACGATCGGCTGAATCGGGACTGGCTGAAGCCGTTGTGACAGGATACGGTAAAGTTGACGGCAGGTTAACTTTCGTATATTCGCAGGATTTCACTGTTATGGGTGGCTCCCTTTCCGAAGTGGTTGCAAAAAAGATATGTAAAGTGATGGACCACGCAATGAGTACTGGAGCCCCGATGGTTGGACTAATAGATTCGGCAGGAGCCAGAATACAGGAAGGTGTTGAGAGCCTTGCAGGGTACAGTTCAATATTTCATAGAAACACCAGAGCATCAGGGGTAATCCCACAAATATCAGCTATATTAGGTCCAGCTGCAGGAGGAGCAACATACTCCCCTGCGCTAACAGATTTTATAATGATGGTGGATGGGATAGGTCAAATGTATATCACTGGGCCTGACGTCATTAAATCTGTTACCGGAGAAGAAGTAACCCACGAAGAATTAGGTGGAGCAAACAGCCACGCATCAATCAGTGGCGTAGCACATTTCGCGCTGGAATCTGAGAAGGAATGTTTCCAAGAACTTAGGCGACTCATAGGCTTCCTGCCTCAGAATAACAGTGAAGAACCGCCTCGTACAAATTCAAAAGATGACCCTGCTCGTCGAGATGAAGCCCTACCGTACATAATACCTGATGACCCCAAACTGCCTTACGATATGTTAGATATAATTAATAGAGTAGTAGATAATGAAGATTTCATGGAAATACATAAGTCGTTCGCCCAAAATATACTAGTCGGATTTTCTAGAATGGACGGTAGAACTGTTGGGATAGTAGCGCAACAACCCCAATTTTTAGCAGGTGTATTAGACATAAACGCATCCGTGAAAGCAGCTAGGTTTGTTAGATTCTGTGATGCTTTCAATATTCCTCTAGTCACATTTATAGACGTTCCAGGATTTATGCCAGGCACACAACAAGAATATGGTGGAATAATCCGTCATGGAGCCAAGTTAATCTATGCATATGCTGAAGCAACTGTTCCAAAAATCAGTATACTAACCCGCAAAGCCTATGGAGGCGCATACATAGTAATGAGTAGCAAAAACCTCAAAGGAGACGTGAATTTTTCATGGCCGTCTGGTCATATAGCTGTTATGGGGGCAGAAGGAGCCGTAAACGTAATTCACCGTGAAGAGCTTAAGAATTCAGATGACCCTGATAAGCGACGCAAAGAATTAGTTGAAGATTATGAGGATAAATTGATGAACCCCTACATCGCTGCTAATTTGGGAATGATAGACGATGTGATCGATCCCTCAAGCACTAGGTTACACATTATTCATGCACTTGAAATGCTTGACAACAAACGAGATATGCTCCCACCGAAAAAGCATGGGAGTATCCCGCTTTGACAACAGATGATCCCATTGATTCTTCTACACTTACAGCTATTGTGGGAGCGGTTCAAGCGTTTCTAGACCTTGATTACGATTCTCACATAGAAAGTGTGCAAAGGAATCTCCTGCGGAACAAACTAAACATGTGGAAGCATGAAAATTCTTACCACGCAGATACTAACATGATTCGCTATTGGAAATTTCCGCCATTTTCGCCATCCCGAACCGCAAATACTAGGACGGGAAAAACGTCATGGCGGTAAAGGTCACAGATACGACTTTTAGGGATGGCCATCAAAGCCTTCTAGCAACTCGATTGAAAACTACTGATATGACTCCTATCGCCCAGGATATGGATTCTATCGGATTTCACTCCATGGAAGTCTGGGGTGGAGCTACATTCGATGTCGCAATGCGTTTCCTATATGAAGACCCATGGGAACGTCTTCGCACTTTTAAAAAACTGATTACAAAAACTCCTCTTCAAATGCTACTCAGAGGACAATCCCTAGTCGGATACCGCAACTATGCAGATGATGTAGTAGAAGCATTTATAGATAGAGCTGGTGATGTTGGGATAGACATTTTTCGAGTATTCGATGCGTTAAACGATGAGAGAAATTTAGAACGTGCTGCCACGTCTGTAAATCAATCCGGCAAACATCTTCAACTGACTTTATGTTACTCCGTGACCGAGGAAGGATCGATGGGCGGCTCAATATACAACCTACAATATTATTTAGATAAAGCCAAAGTATTTGAAGACATGGGTGCTGACAGCATCTGTATAAAAGATATGGCGGGGTTACTTTCACCGTACGATGCTTTCGAATTAGTGTCATCTCTGAAAAATTCATTAGATATTCCGCTACAGCTGCACACTCACTATACAAGTGGTATGGCATCCATGACAGTGTTGAAGGCGATAGAAGCTGGGGTAGATGTGGTTGATACCTGTCTGGCACCATTAGCACTCAGAACTGCTCAGCCTGCAATAGAACCATTGATCATATCTCTAAAGGGCAGAGATAAAGACCTAGGCATTGACTTAGATAAAATCGCTCTAGTCGATGATTACATGGAATCAGTTTTGCAAACGTATAGACCATTATTGGATACCCCTAACATTTCTGTAATAGACACGAAAGTTCTCCAACATCAAATCCCTGGAGGAATGACTACTAATCTCACAGCTCAACTTAGAGAGGCTGAAGCAACCGACCGATTGTCAGAGGTATTAGATGAGATCCCCGTTATACGTAAAGAGCTCGGGTATCCACCATTGGTTACCCCTATGAGCCAAATGATTGGGTCTCAAGCCGTATCTAACGTACTCTTTGGCAGATACCAAATGATTAGTAATCAGATTAAGGATTATGTATATGGCCTGTATGGTCGTTCGCCAGCGAAGATTGACGATAGTATCACCAAAGTGATACTTGCAGATTATGAAAAAGGAAACACTCCCATTACCGAACGTCCTGGAAATCTTGCTGAACCGGAAATCGAGAAGTCACAGGAAGCTATTAAGGAACTCTCTGAAAATATTGATGATATTCTAATCTATGCCTTATACCCTACCCTAGGATTGAACTTCCTTCGAATAAAATATGGAGTAGACCCAATCCCAGAAGAGATCAAAGATATCTCAAATCCATCGGACACAGGTAATGTTTCAGATAGCAATGATTCTAGTGCTGCACTTCATAAAAGTGACAAAACTAAAATGTTTAACGTTTACGTCGGAGAGAAATGTTATCTAGTAGAAGTAGACCCCGTTAATTCGATAACTGGAATAAGAGATCAATCTACAGAATTAGTTTCACCGGATAAACCCAAGTCTAATAATGTCCGTAGAAATAACGAAGTACTAGCTCCATTACCAGGAATAGTAGTTAAGAACATTGTAAAAGCAGGTCAAAAAGTGAACAAAGGAGAAACGATCACTGTGCTTGAATCAATGAAAATGGAGACATCTGTACCATCACCTATCGATGGAACTATTAAAGAGATTAAGCACGAACCAGGATCTAAAGTTTTAAAAAATGATGTTCTAGCTATACTAAAAACCTAACAAGGTTTGCACACTAATATTTAACAGCTATAACTGAAAGGAAATGGAATTGTCGAACATAAATGCAATTGAATCTGCCAAAGAACATTTCGGTAAGCTACTAGAACAACAAATACGACGAGTAGATCTTCTTCTGAAAGAACAAGAATGGACGGACTACTCGGGACTAAGTCCTATAGTTATAGGAATGATTGGAGGGGATGGAATAGGCCCAACAATCAGCTTAGCTACTCAAAAGGTTCTACAACATATGCTTAGTGACGAAGAATCTCAAGGCAAGATAAAGTTCAAGACAGTAGAAGGGCTCACAATAGAAAACAGAGCAAAACATAACAAATCTATACCAGATGATGTTCTCGCTGTGATTAAGGAATGCCATGTAACATTAAAAGGGCCTACCCACACACCCGAGAAAGGGGATGGTTGGCCTAACATCGAAAGTGCGAATGTTTCCATGCGAAAAGAGTTAGACCTTTTCGCAAACGTTCGGCCAGTGAGAATACCTAGAGAAGATATAGACTGGACTTTTTTCCGTGAAAATACTGAAGATCTCTACGCTGTAGGAAGTCAAGGTGTGAATGTTACTCCTGATCTTGCAATTGATTTTCGTGTAATAACATCTCCTGGATCAGAAAGAATAATCGAAGCAGCATTTGCGCATGCAAAGCGTACTGGCAAGACACGAGTAACTGTTGTCACAAAAGCTAATGTAGTTAAAACAACGGACGGAAAATTCTTAGACACTGCGAAAAAAATCGGGAAACGATATCCCGATATAGAGTGGGATGGATGGTATATAGATATCATGACGGCGAAATTACTCGACAAAGCCAGAAGAGATCAGTTCCAAGTCCTGGTTTTACCAAACTTATACGGAGACATACTTACAGACGAAGCTGCCGAAATACAAGGTGGGGTTGGAACAGCAGGCAGTGCAAACATAGGTAAAAAATACGCGATGTTCGAGGCGATCCATGGCAGTGCACCTAGAATGGTCGACGAAGGCCGAGATATTTTTGCGGATCCAAGTTCGCTTTTGAGAGCTGCCGCCATGATGCTAGAACATATAGGGTTTGAAGAAAAAGGATCGCGGCTTCATAAAGCAATCGACATCTGTGGCATGTACGAACGCACTATATCTATTACCGGACGAAGCAATGGTGCCACCAGCGAAGATTTCGGTTCTTATGTGATGTCAACTGTCGAAGACTCTTCATTAGATTCTCGGTGGGAGAATTACATAGACTCTCAATAAGTTCATGTACTACAAGCTTGATTCCAGCATGAGATATTGAGTAAGTGCATAGTGCTATCAGAAAGCAAAATGTGCAACTGCCAAGGAGACTATATCTAAGGTTTTCCGTATGCAAATTGATAGATTACATAACACCTCCGTACATTCCGCGAAACTTATTGTGGACAGAGTGATTAATGATCTAACTAAACAATTTGGTGATAAAGCTTCCAATATCGAAAGTGATTGGGAAAATAATATCCTTCAATTTTCAATCTCAAGTAACAACATTACCATCAGTGGCTATATAGAGTTGACTGAAGATAAAATAGTTTTTTGTGCAAACCTGCCGTTTTATGCCAAACCATTCGAAACTCAAATCAGAGATAAAGCAGAACAGTTGCTGGACGAATACCTAACCAGGTACCAAGTTAAATGATACGATTATTACATTAATATGATGATCTTGAATTACAAGAATTCTTCAATAAAACTTAGACTATTGCAAGGAAGGTAAAAAATTGCGAAATAAAGTCACAGTGGTGGGAGCGGGAAATGTAGGTGCCACAACTGCACAACGTATTTTTGACAAAGGATATGCTGACGTAGTACTAGTTGACGTAGTAGACGGACTGCCACAAGGCAAAGCCCTAGACATGCTTGAAGCAGGACCAGTGGTTAAAAGCGATGCATCAGTAATTGGAACAAATGGGTATGACGAAACTTCCGACTCCGACATCGTCGTTGTCACTTCAGGTATAGCTAGAAAACCAGGTATGTCAAGAGATGACTTACTTCTAACAAACATGAAAATCGTCACTGATGTTGTTGAAAACGCTGTTTCAAAATCCCCAAACTGTATCCTCTTGATAGTCACCAACCCACTTGATGCTATGGCTCAACAAGCTCTATATGTGAGTGGATTTTCAAGCCATAGAGTAGTAGGAATGGCCGGTATATTGGACACCGCTAGATTTAGATCATTTATTGCCGCAGAACTAAATGTTTCTGTCGAGGCCATATCTGCATGGGTTTTAGGTGGACACGGTGACACTATGGTTCCCGTTGCCGGAAGTACAACAGTTGGCGGGACTCCTATCACTAAACTTATTCCTGTAAAGCGTCTAAATGAATTAATTCAACGCACGAAAGATGGCGGAGCGGAAATCGTAGGACTACTAAAAACAGGAAGCGCTTATTACGCTCCCTCAGCAGCTATCACCCAAATGGTAGAATCTATCCTTTTAGATAAGAAAGAAATACTCCCATGCACTGCTATGCTAAACGGTCAGTATGGAATCAATAACTTATACGTAGGAGTACCTGTGAAGCTCGGCTCTAGCGGTGTAGAAGAAATTATTGAGTTCGCTCTTACAGACGAGGAAATTTCTGCTCTTTCCAAATCAGCTGATGCAGTGAAAGAACTAATCAGCATTATGGACAATTCAAATAAGTAAGAAGTAAATAATTGGAAGTTAAAGAACTCGGACATATTGTACTCTATGTACGCGACTTGAGAAAATCCTCTGAATTTTACAAAGATATCCTGGGTTGGAAGCGAGTCGCCATAATTGAGGACAAGGCAGTGATGTTTTCATCAGGACGAACACACCACGAACTGTTAATAATCGAAGCAGGTCATTATGCTACTCCTATACCAAAAAATCCCCGGATAGGTATGTACCATTTCGGACTTAAAATAGGAAATACTGATGAAGAACTGCGATCTGCGATTAAGCAGTTACGGGAATCAGATGTGCCAATCGCAGGAACCGCAGACCACCATGTTACACATAGCGTTTACATATCGGATCCTGACGGCAACGAAATTGAATTGTATATCGACGTCCAACCGGAAATTTGGCGAGATAACCCAACTGCAATCACAGAACCAACCAAAGCATTAAATATCTAGCTTAGCACTGTATTAAATTCATAGTAGTCACCCCTTAAGGTGAAACTGCAACTTTGGTAAGCATCTTTTTAGTTGAAACCATGTGACCGTTAAGTCTCATATCCTTTGGATTGATGCCCATAGCCAAACCTAACATTTGAGGCAAGTGGAGTATCGGCAGATCTATAGGACGTTTGGCCATCGAAGCAGCTTGAGGCTGATAACCATCCAAGTTTAGATGACACAGAGGACAAGGAGTAACCATCGCATCTGCCCCTAGATCCTTGGCATCTGTGGTATGATTAGCAACCATTTTAACAGCATTCTTCTCGTTTATCATTACGATCGGGAAGCCACAACAAAGTGTCTTTCCAGGAAAATCCACCACTTCAGCCCCAACTGCTTCTATGACTTGTTCCAGAGAATCCTGCCTGTCTGGATTCTCTTCAAAGCCTAGGGCAGAAGAAGGCCTAACTATATAACACCCATAAAATGGTGCTGCCTTAAATCCGGTCATGGGTTTAACAACAAGCGATTTAACTTTCTCAATACCAACATCCTCAATTAAAACCCACAACAGATGCCTAGGATCGGCAGTTCCTTTATACTCCAACCCTTCATCAGCAAGGGATTTGTTAATTTCCGCTAAATATTCAGGATCTGATTTCAACCTGTCATTGGCCTGGGACATTACACCTTGGCAGGTACTACATATAGTCATTAAAGGCAGTCCTGTTTTCTCAGCTAATGCAAATGTACGAGCGTTAAGGGTGTCACCAAGTTTAAGGTTTTTCTCCTGAAGGATTCCGGCACCTGTACATGAGGCCCCACTCATAGAATCATATTCGAGCTCTATACCAAGGCGAGAACACACTTCTACAGTAGCATCATACAGCTCAGGAGCTGCACCTCTAGACACGCATCCTGGATAAAAAGCATACTTCATTATCTTTCAGCCTCTGCATTAGAATTAACAACCAACTCCGAACCTGATGTTTCAGGATCACAATAAAACCAGAAACAGTTATGGAAGTAAGAAAATCTGGTAAAAGGTTCAACGGAACCACTTTGATACGCATCTGGTTTTAAACCTGAAACAGATTCTGAGTTCCAGTAAAACTGCAGAATTAAAAAGGCAATTATAGCCACAAATGTCAGCACTACAGGTGAAGCTAATCCAATTATTGCCGTTGGTATCTCTAGCCGATCGGGTGAATTGTCATGCTTATCTAACCTATTGAATATTCGACGGACATTCTCTTGACCAGGATTCTTGTGTGGTAGAATCGGAGGGCGTTTCCCTGCTAACTGTGCCCTAATTCCTAAAGGTATCATTTTAATCTGCTCAACGATGTTGAATACACCTTTAGAAAGGACAGGAAGACTCAATTCATCAACCCTACCCTCCTGTCTAACCCCATTCGTAAAAGCCATAGAATGACGAGCTCCATATGTACTGGTATATCCAGTTGCCATAGCTTTATCTCTCAATGACATTATTCGACCCATAGGATCCACTCCCTTAGGACAAACCTCCACGCATTGCATACACCTTGTGCAATCCCACATCCCTCCGTATTCGTTAAGGTCACTTAATCTGGGTTCATCGTCTGAGTCCCGTGGATCTGCCACAAACCGGTAAGCCTTAGCTAAAGCTGCAGGACCAAGGAAATTTGGGTCGACTTCAAGTACAGTACAATCTGACACGCAGGCTCCACACATGATACATGCCATAACGCCTGCGAGATCTAACATAGCCTCATTAGAAGCCAGATATTCCTGATCAGGATCTGGGTCCGGGCCTTCAGGATCAAGCCATGGTTTGACATCTCTAACCTTATCCCAGAAAGGACTAAAGTCAACAACGAGATCCTTTACAACCTCCATGTTCCCAGCAGGCTCTACTACAACTTTCCCCGAATCTACTATATCTACTAGTTTTGTATTACATGCAAGCCTAGCCTGTCCATTCACGCGCATGGCACAGGATCCGCAAATAGCACTACGACAAGAGCATCGCAGAGCCAGAGTGCCGTCCACCTCTTCCCGAACTTTAATTAATCCATCAAGAACGGTCGCTGATTCTTCCATTTCAACAACATAATCTTGATTATAGGAAGAGTGTTGATCAGAATCCGGATCAAATCTTTTGACACTTAAAGTGACTTCCATGTGCGCCTAGTACTTCCTCTCCTGAGGTTCCCATTGCGTAATGATTACTGGAGTATTTTCAATAATTGGCCCATCAGCACCCCTACTCACAAGTATGTGTTTCAACCAGTTCTTATCATCCCTTTCAGGCATATCAGTCCTGAAATGAGCACCTCTACTCTCTTTCCTCTCTAAACCGCTCAGCGCTATGGCCTCTGCACAATCTAACATAAACCCTAGTTCCAAAGTAAAGAGTAAATTAGTATTAAATGTCTTACCTTTGTCAGTAACGGCTACTGAATCAAATCTATTTCTAAGTTCAGTTAATTTTGACACAGCATCTCTCATTCCCTCATCATCTCGAAAAACAGCGAGCCGCTCATTCATGGTTCTACCCATATCCAATCGTATAGAACCAAACAATTCACCTTCTCCTGCCCTATCCATCATTGCTTGGATACCACGATTTTCGCGATCTATCAAACCATCATTTAACGCTCTTTCTACCACACCTCTAGCAAAATTTGCGGCATGTTCACCACTGCGACGACCAAACACCAAGGTATCTAGTAGCGAATTAGCTCCAAGACGGTTCCCTCCATGAACGCTGACACATGCAGTCTCTCCCGCAGCATATAACCCTCTCATCGAGGTACATCCATCTACATCAGTTTTTATACCACCCATCTGATAATGCATACCTGGCCTTATGGGAACTGGCTGCTTAGACATATCTACATTTGCAAAATCTCGCGCCAAATCACTTATCTGAGATAATTTCTCATTTATAACCTTTTCACCCAAATGACGACAATCAAGAAAAACACAACCATCCACACCCCTGCCCTCCAAAATTTCCGTCTGTTCAGACCTAGACACGACATCCCTAGATGCGAGTTCCATCATATTAGGAGCGTATCTCTCCATAAATCTTTCACCATCTGAATTAATTAAGTATGCACCTTCGCCTCTAGCGCCTTCTGACATGAGAGCACCATTACTTTTAAGTGTCGTGGGATGATATTGAACCATCTCCATATCCATAAGAGAAACGCCTTCCCGGTAAGCAAGAGCCATTCCGTCACCAGTGCAAATCAGAGCATTGGTACTAGGCTCAAAAACCCTTCCTAATCCACCTGTCGCAAGAATCACTGCTTTGGCACGAATCACATGAATATCACCCGTTCTAATCTCCATCACAATCGCACCCCTACACTGTCCCTCTTCAACAATCAAGGAGAGAACAAACCATTCTTCATAAGTCCTAACCCCTACTTTTAAAACTTGCTCATATAAAACATGTAGTAGCGCCTGTCCCGTAAAGTCTGCTACGAAAAATGTCCTGGCTTGACGCTGACCGCCAAAAGCACGGGTTCCTAAACGTCCTTCATCATCTCGGCTAAATATCACTCCCATATGCTCCATGGCAATAACTTCACGGCCAGCCTCACTACACATCACCTCAACCGCATTCTGATCAGCCAGATAATCACTACCCTTTATAGTATCGAAGGCGTGATCTTCCCAAGGATCTCCTCTATCAGTTAAAGCTGCGTTGATTCCACCCTGAGCAGCATTAGAATGACTTCGTACTGGGTGAACCTTACTGATTACCGCAACATCTACACCACTTTCACTAGCAGCAAGTGCAGCTCGCATACCTGCCAGACCGGCACCTATAACCAATACGTCATGGTCAATCATTCGATATTAGCCTCTCAAGTCTAAGTAGAGTTTAGGAACCGAGAAACGCAACTTAGATATCACCCTGTACTTAAGCGTGAAGACATCTTTAATCAACACTGTACTTAGTACGACAAAAGGATGGCACCATATTCACAAATATATTCGCGTGTTCGGTTCTAATTATTGCACCGCCTCTGAGTCTACCGACGTAGCAATTACGTGTCAATATATATCAAAGGTTATGTTTGTGTCTGAAATGATTCAAATTCTGATTCCCCAGCAATTTCAGAGTGCTATGCTATCATTGGCTAGCACTATATAAATATATTTTGGAGTAATAACACTTGGAAGGCCACATTTCGATAAGTGGACTATCTCACACCTATGTGGACAAAGATGTTCAAACAACGACCTTAATCGACATAAACCTTCAGGCTTCACGTGGCGAATTCGTGTCAGTGGTAGGTCCGAGTGGCGCAGGTAAAACTACACTACTAAAAACGATAGGAGGATTAGTAAAACCTTCTATTGGACAAATATTTATTAACGGTAATTCCCCTAAAAAAGCACAAAGGTTTAAAAACATTGGCTTCATGATGCAAGATCCATCCCTTATACCATGGCTGAACGTCATGAAAAATGTGCAATTACCTCTGAAGTTGAATCCATCTACTAATCAAGACCAATCAAGTAGAGCCTTAGAATGGATAGAATCGGTTGAATTGACAGATTACGTAAACTATTTCCCCCATCAGTTATCAGGCGGAATGAAACAGAGGGTCGCTTTCGCTCGAGCCATGGTAATAGACCCCGATATTATGCTGATGGACGAACCTTTAGGTGCCTTAGATGAAATTACACGATCTTCAATGCAACAACATCTATTAAATGTATGGGAGAAGACCGGCAAAACGGTAATACTAGTAACCCACAGTATTCGTGAGGCAGTAATGATGTCCGATAGGATAATTGTGCTATCTCCGAGACCAGCTAAAATAATAGGAGAAGTACGTGTAAATATTCCGCGACCAAGAAATGAAAGACTGGAGCACTCTGACATCTTCCAACAATTGATACAGGAGACGAAGAAAATACTTGAATTTACAAAGACGGCATAGGGAACATATAGCTATTGAAATATAACAAGAAATATGTCGTCAGCGAATCGTACTTCCTGCAACACATAGCACCACCTATATTAGCTATGACTGTCATAGGCGCTATTTGGGAAATGTATACACGACTTGCAAAAATACCGACATATATTTTACCTTCCCCAGTAACAGTTATAGATCATTTTTACAATAACTTTTCCAACTTAGTCACGAGCGGTGGAATAACACTGATAGAAGCTGTCGCTGGATTTATCATCGGATCTACTTTAGCAATGGCCACAGCAGTCTTGATGGGACTGTCCAGAATCTTGGAACGAAGCCTATACCCCGTAGCTTTACTTGTAAAGGTCACCCCTATGGTCGCTATAGCACCTCTATTAGTCATATGGTTCGGGTTCAATATGATACCTATCATACTTGTAGCTGCAGTAATAACTTTCTTCCCTGTAATGGTAAACACATATATAGGTTTGCGATCCATCAACACCGGAATTTTAGACGTGTTCAAATCTGTTCATGCATCTAATTGGGAAATATTTATTAATCTCAGGATACCTAGTTCATTACCATACGTTTTTGCCGGATTCCGAGTGGCGATACCATTATCAGTAATTGGAGCATTCGTCGGAGAATTTTTTAGTGGAAACCGGGGACTAGGCGGTATAATGTTTGTGGCATATCACAATCTTGACATGCCTGCTTTATTTTCCGCTATATTGATACTAGCAATTATTGGAATTTGCCTAACAGTTACAATTTCATACGTGGAAAAACGTTGGCTGTTCTGGCATGAATCTTTTCTTAATAGGTGATTGAAATGAAAAAAATACTAAACCAAAAATTTGTAACACTGATCCTATTATTATTCTTCGCGATCCTACTTTTATCGTGTAACACAGATAGAAATAATGAAAAATTAGACAAAGTAATTTTTATGGCAGGATACAAAGCCCAAGCTAATTTACCATTCGTAGCTGCATACGTCGCAAAAGAGAATGGGTATTTCATAGAACAAGGCCTCGATGTAGAAATACGACATGCTACCGGTGGGCTACACACAAAATTACTACTTTCAGGGGATGTTCAATTTACTACTGCTGCTGCTGCATCAGTTTTAAAACGACGTTCAGACCAAAAGTTACCTTTACTAGCAATTGCATTATTTGGACAAAGAGGACAACAAAGTTATATTGCACTCAAAAATTCTGGGATACAAACCGTTAATGATTGGGAAGGTAAAACTTTTGGTTACAAGATTTCCCCACCGCCAGACTACGTTGCGATGCTACAAGCCACTGGAGTTGACCGATCTACCATAACTGAAGTCAATGCTGGATTTGACCCACGAGTGTTAACTGAAGGAAAGGTTGACATATTAGCTGTATTCAAATCTAACGAACCAGATACAATTCGCAAACTAGGATTTGACATAAATGAATGGGAACCAGAAGACTACGGTGCACCAATGTTAGGACTAACCTACATAGTGTTAGAGGAGTTTGCAGAATCGAATCCGAAAATTGTAACGAGGTTCTTAAACGCTACAATGAAAGCCACGGAGTTCTCTGAATCGAATCCGGGGAAAGCCTTGGAAATAGTAATGAAATACGCACCAGATGAATCGATAGAACACCAGGAATTTATGTTGAAAACAGAATTAAGTGACGCTGTTAGTCCACTTACCAAAGAACAAGGATTCGGATGGATGACTTCGAATCAGTGGAAAACACTTTACGAATTTCTCCTGAAACATGAAGCATTGCCAAACCCTTTTGACTATGAGTCAGCTTACGATATTTCGTTCCTGACTGCCGCATATGAAACCTTTGAACGACAATAACCTTACATCAAATGCAGATTCTAGTGTCAGGAAGGACTGAGAATGTTTACCCTTAGTTGAACATTCTGATCTGTTACCAACACGATTCTTGTAAATCAAAGGTTGAGATCCGTTGACCATAATCCTAAAAGCGTGAGAAGATACCGTTTCACTCTTTTAGAAAAATATACGCCTAAATGAGGTTAGAAATTGGGTAACACACAATTAAATACTGATCCAATTGAACAATTGTTTACTGAATCTTTGCAGTGGAGATGTATAGGTCCACACCGAGGTGGTCGTGTGGTAGCCGTAACAGGTCATCCTACAGATCCGATGGTGTTCTATTTCGGTGCAAGTGCAGGAGGAGTCTGGAAAACTAATGACGGTGGCACATACTGGCACAATATATCAGACGGGTTCTTAAAAACTGCTGCAGTCGGAGCGATCGCCATATCACAATCAGACCCTAACGTGTTGTACGTAGGAACGGGTGAAGCTTGCATAAGAGGCGATGTATCTCATGGTGATGGAGTATATAAATCAACTGACGGGGGAGATACATGGGAAAATATTGGACTCACTGATACTAGACATATCTCCCGTATCCGAATTCATCCTACGAATCCAAATGTAGTTTATGTCGCAGCGCTAGGACATGCATTTGGTAGCAATACGCAAAGGGGTGTTTTTAAATCTAATGATGGCGGACAAAGTTGGGAACATGTACTTTTTAAGAGTGATAATGCTGGAGCTGCAGATCTGTACATGGATCCAACAAATCCGAGGATACTCTACGCATCAATATGGGAAGCCCAACGTTATGCGTGGACTTTAAAAAGTGGCGGCCCAGATAGTGGACTACACAAATCTGTGGATGGCGGCTCAACGTGGACAGATATTAGTAATAACCCAGGGCTACCAATAGGAATAAAAGGCCGCATGGGTATTACATCTTCACCTGCACGGCCAAATAGAGTATGGGCCATTATAGAATCTGAAAAAAAAGGTATATACCGTTCAGAAGATGCCGGAGAGACATGGGAACTTGTTAGTAAAGATGGACTTTTGCTAGCCAGGCCATGGTATTACAGCCATATATTTGCCCACCCAAATGACTCCAATACAGTCTACGTCCTAAGTTTCAATATATTTAAGTCAACTGATGGGGGTAATAACTTTGAAAAGTTAATCACTCCGCACGGTGATTTACACGATTTATGGATAGACCCTAATAACCCACGGCGCTTGATACACGGCAGTGACGGTGGAGCATCTATTTCGTTCAATGACTGTGAAACATGGTCAACTATATACAATCAACCTACGTCGCAATTCTACCAAGCCGTTACTGACAATCAATCTCCCTACCACGTATACAGCACCCAACAAGACAATACAGCAATTGCAGTTCCAAGCCGCTCGTACAAAGGATCAATTCTGTTTAGTGACTGTTACGTAGTTGGATCTTCAGAAAGCGGGCATATCGCTGTTCGACCAGATGACCACAACATCGTTTATTCTGGTGCTATTGGTTCCTCTCCTGGTGGAGGAGACTCTCTTCTCAGATACGATCACAAGACGGGACAAGTACGTGTGATATCAGTGTGGCCAGAGTATAACTATGGCTGGGGAGTTGGAGACAATAAATACAGATTCCAATGGACATATCCTATAGAGATATCCCCTCACGACCCCAATGTACTTTATGTAGCCGCCCACGTAGTCTTAAGGTCCGAAAACGAAGGCAAAAATTGGGATGTGATAAGTCCAGACCTGACAAGAAATGATAAGACCAAGATGGGACCAGCAGGTGGACCAATAACTCATGACACTACAGGTGTCGAAAACTATGGAACTATTTTTGCTTTGGCAGAATCTCCTCACGAAAAAGGAGTGTTCTGGGCGGGATCAGATGACGGTCTAGTTCATATTTCTAGAGATGGGTCTAAAAACTGGGAAAACGTCACACCTAAAGATCTACCAGAATGGTCTCTTATTAACAGAATAGAAATTTCTCCTCACGATCCTAGTAAGGCATATTTAGCAGTGACCAGGTATAAATTTAACGACACACACCCATACCTCTATAAAACAACTAACTATGGCAAAACATGGACCAACATAACGAACGGATTACCCGAAGACGACTTCACCAGGGTAATCCGAGAAGATACTGTGGTACCTGGACTCCTTTTTGCCGGTACCGAAACGGGAGTATATGTCTCTTTCAATGACGGAGAATTGTGGCAGTCGCTACAAAGAAATCTACCTGTAGTACCTATCCACGATCTAACAATCAAAATGAATGACCTGATTGCAGGAACTCATGGGCGATCATTTTGGGTGTTAGACAATCTAGAGGTACTTAGGCAGATCAATAAGGATTTATCAAGTTCAAAGTTCCATCTATTCAAACCACCTACTACTGACCGCATAGCACCCGAAATGGGAGTCGCTCGAACATACGGTGCTGGGAACAAATACATGCTTGGTCTCGGTATACCTTCTAGATATCATGATGGTAAAACAGACCAAGGCGAAGATACTTTGATATTTGTCGATTCCGGCAAAAATCCTCCGGATGGAGTAGTGGTGACATACTATTTGAGCCACAAACCTTCTTCAAAAATTTCTATGGAATTTTGCGACTCCGACGGGAACACAATACGAACTTTCACGTCTGAATCTTGCAAAGACAAACTGCGTGCCGAAAAGGGCATGAATCGTCAAATTTGGGACATGAGACATGAACCAGCTAGACCAATTCCTGAAGATGAAGAATTTGAAACAGCATTGAACGGTCCATTAGTACCTCCTGGTACATACGAAGTCAAACTAACCATTGGGGAAACGGATCAATCTCAAACTTTTGAACTTGTCACGGATCCAAAGATAAGTGTGACCGTAAAAGACCTAAATGAGCAGAGAGATTTCCTTATTCAAATACGTGACCTCCTATCTAAAACTCATGATGCGATAGGTCGCATCAGGAAAACACGTGAGCAAATAGAGGATTTGGAATCAAAATTAGAAGAGCCAAAAAAATATAGAACAATAATAGAATCAGCGGGATCAATTAAATCCAAACTCTTAGAAATTGAAAATGAGTTAGTCCAGACAAAATCAGATGGTAAATCAGATATGCTACACCTTCCTTCACGATTAAATCGTAAGATAGCTGAACTAGCGAGTGTACCTGGAAGTGCAGATGCAGTCCCAACCCAAGGAGCAAGAAATGTGTTCGAGAACTTGTCTGAAAAGCTACAGGTACAATTGGATAAACTTGATCTCGTCTTCAAAGAAGACTTGACACGTTTCACAAAAAATGTACAAAGTACTGAAATACCTATAGTAACAACGCTCGATTCATGAAAAAACAACGCGGATTTGCACTAGTTATGAGTGCAGATTTTATTGTAAGAGCTGCCTACCAAATGGGTAAGACTCCATTGCTGCCAATTTATGCAGCAACTTTGGGAGCTGGAGATGCCTTTCTCGGTCTAATAGTATCTGTGTCCACGATAACTGGAATGCTAATTAAACCGCTTACTGGTTTCCTTTCAGACCAACAAGGACGAAAATTATGGCTTTTAGTCGGAACGTTATTCTTCGCGTGTGTACCATTTACTTACATTTTTGTAGATAGTCCAAATCAACTATTCTTTATAAGAATCCTACACGGATTAGCTACGGCAATATACGGGCCAGTCACACTCGCATACGTCGCGGATTTATCCAGTCAAAATCAAGGTGAAAGGATAGGGTGGTTTTCTATCGCACGTAACACAGGATATGTTGTTGGACCAATCCTAGCAGGGTTTATGCTTCTATATATGGAACCTGTAGCAATTTTCACAGCAATAGGTCTTATCAGTAGCTTAGCTTTTATACCTATACTTTTTTTGCCCAATACAATTGTTAAGAAAGACTACAAACAAAGACTATCTATCAAACACACATTTGTAGCAATACAGGCAACTATGGCCAATCGAATGATTTGGATAACTGGCGGGCTAGCTACGTCAGGATTAATTGGAATATACGCTACAAAGACATTCCTGCCAATTCATGCTCTTTCATTAGGAATTAATCCTGCCATCGTCGGAATTTTCTTTGGAGTACAAGAAAGTGTCCACCTTATTCTGAGTCCAGCTGGAGGAAAATTGGGAGACGCAATTGGTCATTTAGTTATAACTTGTATAGGAATAACAACCATAAGCTTTTCACTTATATTGCTGGCATCATCAGGAAATAGTATCAATTTAATGATACCTGCTTTATTAATAGGGGTGGGGCAGGCTCTTTTCATACCATCCAACCTGGCGATGGCTTCCAAGGGTATAGATCAACGTAATGTAGGTTTAAGCTTAGGATTTGTTGGATCGTTCAAAAACACTGGCAAAGTAATCGGACCTCTACTAGCGGGATTTTTAATACACTTGCTAGATTTTACAGCAGCTTTCCAATTAATAGGATTAATAATGATCTTAACATCTATGATAATGGTACTAACCCAACATACAGGATTAGGTATAAGTAGGGCTAGACGTATAGGATAACAATTTAGACCTAAGAGCCGTAGATACTACATCTATCTCTAATATTATAGAATTGGAAACGACGAGAGTAATTAAATGTCATCCCCTAAAGAAAAATACAAACATATTGAACAAATCATAAATACGTATTTTGAAGGATGTAACGAAGCAAATTTCGATAAAATGGTTTCCTGTTTTATCCCTTCTGCTATCCACTATTTCCCCCCAGATATGTATGACGGACCCTGGCGAGGAGCCGATACAATTGCTAACCACTGGGTTGCAGCTGTAGAAAAATTAGGATCTTACTGGACAGTTGACAATATAGCGATTGACACGATTAAAAATGAAGCAGTAATAGAATGGACACATTTCAAAACAAAACAAGGAGTAACTTTACGTGGTGCTGAGTGGTATATATTCGATGATGAAACGAGATTAATTAAAGAGTTATGGGCTTATTATGCTTCCCCTCAAGACAAATCTCTGAAAAATTTAGAAATTTATGGAATGGACTACAAAAAAAGGGGAATCGCTATTTCTCCTCCTCCAGGAACCAGGGATTAATTAAATAACATAAATAGTTAGTTCCTAAAATTTAGGGAGGGTGTTCAGGTTATATCTTCTATACTGATAATCCATCCACAATACTAACGTTCTTCATCCCATGAAACACATCTGGGGAAATCTGTATTTTGGAAGATCGATCACCTGAACCCAGTATCACATAATCCAAATCCATTATCTTTGAATCAACATATACAGCCAGATCATGTGGGAGGTCAAAAACAGTAACCCCACCAATCTCCATTCCGGTTAATTCAGTGGTATCTTGTGCTGATGCGAAAGAGACACGGGAAACCCCCATCAAATTCCTTACTTTATGATTAACATCAAGTCGGTCAGAACCTTTCACTACACAGGCTACGAAAAGACTTGGTCCTCTCTTTGACTTAATTATTATCGTGTTCCCGCAAGAATCGATTTCAAATCCATATTTCGAACAAAAATCTGCCGTATCCGCATATTGCGGGTCGATTTCAATCTGCTTAAACTCCTGCTCTAGCAGTTCTAGGGATTTTAAAACTCTGTCAAAAATTCTAGACAAAAGATCACCTCTAATGAAAATAGTCTGTCTCCAAAACAAACTCTACGACTGAAAATCATAGAGCAACACACCTCACAGTTTCAACATCATGGTAAAATGAACCTAGGATTAAAGTAATGGTGGAGGTGCGTACTAGTGACATGGCGATGGGGCGTAGAAGACATTGACGAACGTGTCAATTTTGCGAGGTCGATCAGTCCTTCAGATTTTTTCACTATGTTCGCCCGTTTAATAGTTAGCAGGGTTACATTTGTACTCGCATTTATACTTATCCCTTTCGATATATTAGGAAGGTTCATAGGGAAAGGATTGGTAGCTGTTGTTCTGGGATTTTTTGTACTAATGTTCCTAGACATAGTCTGGCTCATAGTTTGGGGATTACTTGTGGGTACCAGCTGGATTTGGCTAAGGTACCCTTGGGCTCGACCATTCCTAGTTTTGCCCGGTATGACTCTGGCCGTTTCAGCACACATATTTGTTATGATAGCGCCTGATCCTCATAAGAACGATAAATACCCACGTATTGCGGGAGAATGGCCATTAACCTGGTTGGTATGGAGCCCTCCAGACGCATATTTCCGACCTAATAGCTCAATTGAATCTGACAATTCATATCGTAAATACACCGTCTAGCCTAGTGATTTGTCATATACATTATGGTATTTACATCGTATAAAGATTATATCTACGATTGAATAAGTACACTCAATTATTTTTATAATAAATGGTATTATCAAGTACAAATTTATGACCATTTCGTTTGAGTATACGGAGGTAGTTAGTTATGTCTAAACAATTAGGTGAATTCAAGGTGTCAAACGACATCCTGCTAGATGACGAAGCCTTGCAAGATCGTATTAAAAAGGATGGATATCTCTTTTTTAAGAAACTTCAAGACCCAGATAAATTGCGTAACCTGCGCAAGGATATGCTTGAGGTTATAGGAAATGGCGGGTGGCTCGAACCCAACACCGATCCTATTGATGGTATTGCAGACATCTCGAAAAGATGTACCGAAGGAGACCCAGAATATCCAGCCGTATACCACGAAGTATACAAACTAGAATCCGTCCACCGTGCAGGTCATTGGCATTCTGTAGTAGATACTATGGAAAAAATCGTAGGTGAACCTGTGTTACCCCAGCCACAAAAAATCGTACGTTTATGGTTCCCGCAATTTACAGACCATACGACTCCAGCACATCAGGATTTCGTCCATTTTCAGGGAGATTATGAAACATACACTTGTTGGACTCCTGTAGGCGATTGTCCTAAAGAGCTAGGAGGATTAGCTCTAGTACCTGGTTCACACAAAGCTAGAACTGTATACGACCACCACTTTTCCCTTGGAGCTGGGGCTCTAACTGTTGATGAAAAACGTAGAGATGCTACATGGCTTACAACCGATTATGAAATAGGTGATTGTCTTATATTCCATAGCCTAACTCTTCACAAAGCCCTACCAAATGTGACACCTAACAAGCTACGAGTATCCCTAGATAACAGATACCAAGCCATCACAAGTCCAATAGCAGAACATATGCTTCAGCCACACATGGCCCTTTTGAATCCCATAACATGGGATCAAATCTACGCTAACTGGAAAACTGATGACCTAAAATACTACTGGGAAAAACTTGTAACAGAAATTGTGCCAAGGGATACTACCTATGCAGACCGAGGTTTTGCGGAAGGGTTAGATCTAGCAAAACAAGGTGATCCTAAAGCAATATTGCAAATGAAAAGAGCCGTGATCAGACAACCTGAATCGGAGGCTGGCAAAGCTGCAGCGAAAGTCCTACAAGAAATAGAATCTAATTCATAGAATCATTAGGACAAAAGCTATTCCTAGTGGCAACCAGAGCTCTTACTAATTATCGCTTCGGCTAAACGAATGGCTGATTCGACGGTAGTGGTACCTTCTTGTCTAGATGCCTTAATTACCCTAGAAGTAGTATCATAGATTCTCTCAGTGAGTTCTATTGCACGGGATTCACTATATTCCGTACCAACCTCACACGCAACGTTAATAATGCCCCCAGCATTTACCACAAAATCGGGAGCATACAGAATACCCATATCATGAAGTTCCATGGCATTATCAGTATGTAATAATTGATTATTAGCGCCTCCAGCTACTATAGAACATTTAAGCCTAGGAATAGTTTCAGAGTTCAAAACGCCACCGAGAGCGCACGGAGAAAAGATATCACATTCAACATCAAAAATTTCGTCAGGCTTTACGATCTTAGCACCTATCTCTCTAGCACGAACTAATACATCATCGTGAATATCTGCCACTACTAGTCTGGCTCCATCTCTCAAGAGATATTTAGCAGTGTTAGTTGCCACATTACCGAAACCTTGAATTGCTATAACTCGGTCACTCAAATCATCATTTCCCCAGATTTCATTAGCACAAGATTTCATTCCGAGATATAACCCCAACCCAGTCATAACCGAAGTATCCCCACTTCCACCGACAGATAAAGGCAATCCGGCAACGTGCTCAGTTTCTTCAGCAACATACTCCAAATCCCGAGGAGTCATTCCAACATCTTCAGTTGTCACATATCTCCCCCCAATAGAATCTACAAAACGACCAAATGAACGTAATAACGAAGGCGTTTTATCCTTACGAGAGTCAGCCCAAATAAGCGCTTTCCCACCTCCAAGATTCAGTCCTGCCATAGCAGACTTGTATGTCATTGCTTTCGATAAACGCAACACGTCTAGTTGAGCATCATTCTCACTTTTATGAGGCCAAATTCGTACACCACCGCATGCTGGCCCAAGTGTGGAATCGTGGATAGCTACAAAGGCCTTGAGTCCTACTGTAGGATCGCTCCACACCAAAAGCTGTTCATGTCCTTCACTTTCCATGTATTCAAATATTTCCATATTGCAAATTTGCCTTACATATCTATAAATTGACAACCCATACTATGAGTAATAGTCTACTCTAGTCCTCAACATTGATCCCAAAGTAGGCTACATATGAATAATAGTATACCTATCGACAAAATATATTTCATGATACACCCATGTTCATGGGCTGCTAGTGCACATGGACCCTCAACTGAACGTAAACGAGCTGAAGGATTTAGTATTTCAAACTGGTACACAGCATTAAATTGGGAAATGGACGTAAATCAGAAACAACACGAACTAATCGATAAAATGAAACCGAACGAATTACTAATAATCTTTCCATCTAGACAAAGTGATGAAATGAGTAAACTCGTAAAACACGGTGAGGCGGCCCTGGGGAAAAGGTGCATAGTATGCCGTGAACCTGATGATGTTCCTCTTCACCACGAACCTGCAATCTTGTCTGAAATCCCAGAACCTATTCGACATTTTCTAGAAGATGATGATATGGAAGGAAGGAATATATTTTGGAACCTGGTACCTGAAAAATTCAAGCGTACTCTCTATGAAGAAATTAAATATATCAGTTCCGTTATAGGCTACAGCTGGCCTCCATCAGCCCTAAATTTGCTAGCAATTGCACACATATATGCAAATGACATATCGTATGAAATTGATAGAAGAGGATTTATTGTAGATCCAAACACTGTAGAATCAGAGGCATTTGGTGAAGGCTTCGAGCAGTGTGCTATGTACTGGAAATCCATGATCCCAGGGCATCTAAATTGGTCAAGGCCTATCGAAAACAACTTTGATCTTTCAGTCAGTGGAGGACAAATCCTATTCGATGCGAAGTTAATTGAACGTATATCACTAACTAACGACATCCGCTTATTTTTGTGGGAAAAATCACACGGTATTCCATTGGCCCTGTTCGCTAAGGCTGGTGCAAAATTTACGGACCCAAATCATGACGTAATAATACCTTTGTCTCAATTAGAAGTTGAGGCTTGGGATTTACAACAAAAATTGTGGCCAACTAATGATTCAATTCTAGAAACAGATAACGAATACCTTTCTGTACCAGTATTGAATGCTACATCGAAAAGACCAAACGAAACATGCTATCTAATTGGATGTAATGTGACATACGAAAATTTTCGGAACATTCTTGTACAAGCAGAGATTACTAAGACACATCAATAAATAAAACTGGACACCAATTGGAGGATTTACGTGGAGCTAGGATTAAAGAACAAAATAGCAATTGTGGGTGGATCCAGTAAAGGTATGGGAAGGGCAATAGCCACCAAAATGGCCGCAGAAGGTGCGTCCGTTGTGATTTGTTCACGTAATAGTCAAGATCTTGAAACTGTTGCGTCTGAAATGAAAGATGAATTCGGATCGGATAGAGTATACCCAATAAAGGCTGATCTCTCATTGGAAAAAGACATAGACCAATTAGTAAATAAAGTGGTGGAACACTGGGGAAGGATCGATATATTAACCATAAATCTAGGTGGGCCTCCTCCAGGACAACCAACTGAATTTTCAGATGAGGATTGGGCAAATGCCTTCAATTTAAGCTTTTATAGTGCGGTAAGACTTTCCCGCAACGTACTACCACTGATGAAGAAACGCGGATGGGGTCGTATAATCAGCATACTGTCTCTATCTGTTAAGCAACCAGAAGACAACCTAGCATTATCTACAGTCGCTAGAACAGCGGTAGCAGCCTTTATGAAAACACTCTCGAAGGAGGTAGCAAAAGACGGCATAACGGTCAATACCGTCCTACCGGGATCTATTGAAACAACTAGACTTAAAGGTGTCTGGGAAATGCAGGCTAGTTTTCATGGAAGGGACATGTCTCAAGCCAGAAATGATAGGATAGCAATGATACCCACTGGTAGGTTTGGGACACCTGAAGAAGTCGCGGATCTGGTATGTTTCTTAGCGTCAGAAAATGCAGGCTTTCTAACTGGATTACACCTTCCAATTGACGGTGGTCAGCATAACACTACAATCTAACTAGCCAAATAAATATTGGATGCAATCAAGAGAGATTGATGGAACATCCAATAAACTACTAACCTCTCTTAAATAAATTCACGTCGAAAGGAACTTCCGATGACAATCACATCTGATGCCGTAGTCGTAGGTGGTGGTGTGATGGGAACCAGCATTCTATACAACTTGGCACTTAATGGAATGACGCGATCTATATTGCTGGAGAAAAATATTATTGGTTCAGGTTCCACGGGACGTTCATCCGGCGTTTTGCGAACACACTATTCTACGGAAATTTGTACGAAATTATCCCAACTCAGCTACCCTTATTTTGTGAATTGGGATGAGATGGTTGGGGGAGGAAACGTATCATTTGTTAAGACAGGGTACATGGTTATTGGTGACGAGAACTCGTTAAACGGCATGACCCAGAATATTTCTATACAGAATTCACTAGGTATTAATTCAAAGCTGTTATCAACAAGTGAAGCACGAGAGCTAATACCTTCGTTCAATTTCAAAGACAGTGAAATAGCAGCATGGGAACCAGAAGCAGGACATGCTGACCCTTCTGGTACAGCCTTAGCCTACTCAGCCCGAGCGAGAGAACTTGGTGCACAAGTTCTACTCGAATCACCAGTAACCGAGATCAATATACAAAATGGACGAGTAAATAGTATAAGTACGGCAAGTGAAAAATATGAAACCTCAGTAGCTATAATTGCCACAGGTCCATGGAGTACAAAAATATTTAAAAACATTGGACTTGAAATTCCAGTCGAAGCAACAAGACACCAAGTATTTTTATTACGTAACTCCGGTAATGAGATACCCTCTTATCCTGCAGCTGCAGACCTCGTAAATTTGACATACTTCAAACCGGAGGGGGCAAATCTTACACTTATAGGTAACGGCAACATCGAATCTAAAGTCGACCCTGACACCTATAATCAAAAAACGGATATGGGATACGTAGAAGACATCTGGACAAGGGTAGTAAAGAGAATTCCTAGTATGGCTGATACAGAACTCTATACAGGATATGCTGGACTATACACGTCTACACCTGACTTGCACCCAATCATAGACAAAGTTCCAGGTATAGATGGACTTTTTATATGTACTGGTTTTAGTGGTCACGGATTTAAAATGTCTCCAGTGGTAGGCTTATGTATGACTGAATTAATTCTAAATGGATACTCTAGTACCCTAGATTTACACCCACTAAGAATTACTAGATTTGAAGAGGGTGACTTAAATGGTAACAGTTACGACTTCAAAGTTATTGCATAGATGAAATAAAACGCTTTTGAATATCGATAAATTCAAAAGGTTTTAGTAAGACAAGTCAAACTTAAAATCTGAACATATATTATTCGCTACGATAGTAGTCCATACCCAGATGTGTAATTTGGTCTTCATTCATAAGCCATCTAAGGGTATTCTTTAGCTTAGTTTGTTGTATAAATAAGTCGTGCTCCGGATAAAGTCCTTCAGCATACTGAGGACTTTTGAAATAAAAAGATAACCACTCCTGTATCCCCGACATACCCGATCTTTTAGCCAAATCCATAAATAATACTAAGTCTAAAACTAACGGGGCAGCCAATATAGAATCTGAACATAGAAAATCTATCTTGAGCTGCATACGTCTACCTAACCAACCAAAGAGATCAATGTTATCCCAACCTTCCTTGTCATCGCCTCTAGGGGGATAATAATTTATCCGAACTTTATGGTACGCATCACCGTATAGATCTGGGTATTTTTCCGGCTGCAAAATATACTCAAGAACACCAAGCTTTGATTCTTCTTTAGTCTTAAAGTTTTCAGGCTCGTCAAGTACCTCACCATCACGATTACCTAAAATGTTGGTTGAAAACCACCCACTCAGACCCAACATTCTGGCTTTAAGCATTGGTGCTATAACGGTCTTAACTAAAGTCTGACCAGTTTTGAAATCTTTACCACATATTGGAACACCATTATCTCTAGCTAATTTCTCAAGTGCGGGCGTATCAACAGCCAAATTAGGCGCTCCATTTGCGAATGGTATACCTTCCATTAGAGCAGCATAGGCATATATCATAGATGGTGAGATGTTTTCATGATTATCGTGCAGGCCACCGACAAAACTCTCAAGATCTCTATGTACTTCAGACTCTACAATAAATTTTTCCGTAGAAGCACACCAAACCATAACCAATCTGTCGCAACCATTTTCCTGTTTAAAACGCAGTATGTCTTCTCTAACAGCATCTACCAATTCAAGCTTTGTGAGTGATTGTTTTGTATTTGTACCTTCTATTCGACGAACATATTCGTTGTCAAAAACAGCAGGCATAGGTTTAATATCTTTCAAGAAATCAGCGATCGGTTCTATATCTGAATGCTGATCAAGAACACCACATTTTATGGCCGCCTGATAAGCATTATCAGGTATAGGATCCCATGCACCAAAAACTAGTTGATCAAGACCTGCTAAAGGAACAAAATCACGAATTAGAGGACTGTTATCTTGAGATCTCTTCCCTATCCTAATAGTAGACATCTGCGTTAAGGAACCGACTGGCTGCCCCATACCTCTGCGAACATGCTCTACCCCCGCTATGAACGTTGATGCGACTGCCCCCAAACCAACTATCAAAATACCAAGCTTACCGTCAGACGGCTCTATATCTGGAATAATTGAATCCACTAAATCACCTGCCTCAAGAGATATACCCCTTTTCCTCGCTAAGTCAATAAGTCTAGAGTGCCACTGGGAAGGAATTCGTCCAGTCTTCACCCAGTGCTGAATCGTACTCTGACGCTTTCCTATTAGATCACCCAGTGCAGATTGGCCACCAAAACGCCTTATAATTTCTGCCGCATAATTTTCATTTTTACTCATTAGAACATATTATCAAAAAAATCGTTATCCATCAACAGCACATATGTGTTTTGTAGTTGGATAACTCATTGCTTTTGCTTTTAATTTACGCGACAAGTGCTGCAAATACAATTTTTTCGTTATTTTTATTTCAGGCAATTGAAAAATAATCTATTAGTTTAAGCCCTGAATATGTCTTGTAAGTAAAACATCCTGGATGATACAAGTGTAATACGATGAGAGAATTTATAAAAACATTGTGTTTTTCTAATATTTATTTAATTTCCATCCTATACGAGGCCTCTGATTTATAGAGTGAAATTATATGTTTGCCAGTAATACATTTTCACATACAACTCTTAAAGTCCTCTTATGTTTACTTGTCCTTGTGTGGACTTCGTGTTCTACACCTAAAGAAGGACCTCAAGGGGAAATAGGTCCTGAAGGTCCTAAAGGAGATAGAGGCCCACAGGGCATACAAGGTTTACAGGGTGACCAAGGCGCCGATGGGAAACCAGGTCCTCGTGGTTATACTGGAGCCCAGGGTCCTGCAGGCACACAAGGACCATCTGGAAAAACGGGAAACTCTGGACTACCAGGAACAGAAGGTCGTACTGGTCCTAAAGGGGATCAGGGACCACAAGGTAACCAAGGCCCACAAGGCGAACAAGGACCTCGTGGTTACACTGGACCTCAAGGTCCTGCAGGTGCACAGGGAGATCAAGGGCCGCTGGGCCCAGCCGGATCGGATGGTCTAAACGGTGAACCAGGAAAAGATGCCGAAGCTACAGTAGACACTACAAGAATATCTTTGGTTAGATGGGATCATTCCTATTACCCATCTATTGAAGTTGGTAATCAGCCAAGAACCTTAGCCTTTGATGGTACACACATATGGGTTTCTAATTCCGTTGATGACACAGTATCAAAAATATCTATAGACGATGAAATAATTACGGCTACAATTAAAGTAGGTGACGGACCTAGGGGACTAACATTTGACGGCAGTTATATTTGGGTTGCAAATTTCTACGACAACTCCGTCTCAAAAATATCTGCGACTGAAGAAAGCGTTGTGTCTACGATTACAGTTGGAAAATCTCCGAGGAAATTGGTCTTTGATGGATTTCATATTTGGGTAACAAATAATTCCGATGGTACAGTGTCAAAAATATCTGCAGAAACCGGTACCATTACAGCCACAATTGAAGTCGGTCAAGGACCTAGAGGTATTGCATTCGATGGAAAACATATTTGGGTTGTAAACACATTTGATGATTCCGTTAGCAAAATTTTAGCATCAGACAATACCATATTAGCTACTATTAGCGTAGGTGATGACCCCACTGAAGTGGCATTTGACGGTGAACACATCTGGGTAGCAAATTACACAGATGGTACTAGTTCTAAGATCTTGTCATCAGGAAATAGTGTTGTGACAACAATACCTATTGGTAAAACCCCTTTTACGATGGCTTTCGATGGCACACATATGTGGATACCAAATTATGCTGATAACACGATCTCCAAGGTGATGGCATACAACGGAGCAATAGTGTCAACTATACAAGTAGATGATGGTCCCAATTCAGTAGTATTCGATGGACAAAACATCTGGGTTTCCCACTTAATTAGCAACACAGTAATGAAACTAATCAAATAATCCTCAACTACACACTGTCGATATTCTCTACCCAATAAGTTGAGGTATACTTGCTGAATAATGGTATCGGTAATAACTGATTCGTTGCGAGCGGCGATTGGGAAGGACTCCAAACCAAGAACGCATCTTGTGGAAGCAGGTGCAATTCGAAGGTTCGCTGCTGCTATAGGGGATCCCAACCCTATATACCATGATGATCATGTCGCAGATAACTCAAGCTATGCAGGAATAGTTGCCCCGCCCACTTTCCTAAGACTCTTTAGGCCCAGTCCCGCTATTCCAGAATTCCCGAATCCTTATGCCAATGTGCTTGATGGTGGCAGCCAGTGGGAATACTTCGACCAAGTTCGGGCGGGCGACAGGATAACTGTTACGATCCGTCTAATAGACTTGTACGAACGCGAAGGAAGTTTAGGCAACATGCTGTTCGCAGTCAGAGAAAATCGGTTCGTAAATCAGGCAAACATCCTGGTAGCTGTGGACCGCGATACTGAGATTTACTATCAGGGCTTGGCTAATGTGTAATGATACGTTAACCGGTCAACTATACGACGAAGATGTTCAAGTAGGTATGACCATTCCTACCCTGGAGAAACGTCCAGATCTCCAACAGCTAGTTATGTATGCAAGTGCGTCTGAAGATTATCACGAGATTCATTACGATCAAGACTTCGCCCGTAAACAGGGTTTCCCAAAACCCATCGTCCAAGGTGCACTTAAGTCTGGATTCTTAGCTCAACTAATCACTGATTGGGTAGGCGATGGAGGAAGACTTTGGAAACTCGAGATTCAGTACAGGAAGCCCGACTTTCACGGTGAGCCCATGTATTGCATGGGTAAGGTGATCAGCAAATATGTTGATGGGGACCACTATCTTGTAGAGTGTGACGTGTGGATCGAGAACTCTAGTGGAGAGAAAACCGTATTTGGTACAGCCATCGTTGGGATTCCTCCCAAAACCAGTTGAGATTGTCCTATTCAAACTCGCGAATTTTTCGCTCTATTTCACGTTCACGTAGCTTATTCCGACGGATTTTTCCACTTACAGTCTTTGGCAGTTCTTCCAGGAATTCTATCTCCCGTGGATACTTGTACGGGGCAGTCGCGCTCCGAACGTACTCCTGCAACTTTGAGGCAAGTTCATCGGAGGCCATATATCCCTCAGTAAGTACTACAAACGCTTTAACGATGTTTCCCCTCATATCATCAGGGCTGGCCACTACTGCACTTTCGGCCACCGCATCGTGCTCATGCAAGACCGACTCCACCTCCGAAGGACCGATGCGATATGAGGAACTATTGATAACATCATCTGCACGACCAACAAACCAGAAATACCCATCGCTATCTCTATACGCACGGTCTCCCGTGTAATACCAGTCACCACGGAAAGCCTTGGTATTTGCTTCTACATTGCGCCAATATTCCTTGAAGAGTCCAACTGGACGTTCCGGACTTATACGAGTTGCTAGCTCACCTTCTACGTCATCTGGCAACTCGTTGCCTCCTTGATCTACCACTGCCATGATAAAACCTGGTGCGGCTACCCCCATTGATCCTGGCTTATATAACATGCCAGGGAAAGTCGCTAGGCATAAGACACCTTCTGTTTGCCCAAAGCCTTCCCAGATATTCAATCCAGTGATTCTTTTCCATCCCTCAATGAGTTCTGGAGTAACCGGTTCACCACCGCTAACGCAGTGGCGGAGTGCCTTCGTATTCATCCGTCTTTTGGTATCTATAACTATCATCCTATAGGCGGTTGGTACTGCAAAGAAAGTCGTAATAGGGTATCTTTCAAGCATCTGTACGGTACCCTCGGCATCAAACTTGCCTCGTTGATCCCAGATAAACACAGCTGCGCCCATGTTCCACGGTGCGAAGAGGCATGTCCAAGCGCACTGGGCCCAACCAGTGTCCGCCAAGGTCCAATGAAGATCCTCAGGTCCGTTGTCTATCCAAAATTTCCCTGTAATTTGCTGGCCTACCGGGTAAGAGGCATGCGTGTGTAGAACCATCTTGGGATTACCAGTGGTCCCAGAAGTAAAGAAAATCATCATTGGATCGCTAGATAGGTTATTAGGGTTTGGCAGGTCGTTGGAGACAGAGCGGAGCAAGTCCTCGTATTTGGAAAGGCCAACGGCCTCACCCACTACGATCACTTCGTCAAGGCTAGGACACTGGTCAATTACCGACTTAATTTTATCAGCATTCTCAGAATCGGTTATTGCTATCTTAGCTTCAGATTCATTTATGCGGTATGAAACGTCTCTAGCTGTCAGCATAGTAGTCGCGGGCGCTGACACAGTCTGAGACCTAATACAGCCGAGCATTATCTCCCACCACTCGACAATGCGGGGAAGCATAATGAAAACTCGGTCTCCAGGTTTCGCCCCTCTTGCTATCAGCATATTAGCGACAAGTTTGGATCGGTCGGAAAGCTCACGATAGGTAATATTTCGAGATACACCATCATTTCCCACCCATAACATTGCCAACTTGGACGGATCATTTGCCCATCTGTCAAAAACTTCATATGCCCAGTTAAACCTTTCTGGAGCCTCAAGTCGAAAGGTTCGGTAAGTTTCGTGATAGTCTCCTATTTTGTATCCGCTCAAACTGGGAGATCCTTTCGTAAGCTATCGGATAGGGACCGCAAATTCGGCAACTCTTCTTCGCACCTTGGGGGCGGGATAAAAACATACCCAGATTAAACTAATCAAGTAATACTCAACTACACTCGAATTTTCTGTTTAATAATCTTCCTGTTTTTCCAATTCGTTAAATTAAAAATATATGAGATCATTGAATATAGTGCAACCAGCCATATAATTGCTATAGATACGGGGTAGCACACAACTACCCACATACCATGATTATATTTACGGCAAATAACCGACCACGACACAGCTATCAGTGCCACAGACAAAACCGATATGAAGTTGATGTCCATGTTTCCGGAAGAAGTTATAAGTTTACTTACAAGGTCGTATATGGGTATGAAACCAACTGCTAGTAACACAATTGAAAACATTGCGAACACAGTGATGCTGTAGTTGAACACAGGGAAAATACTCCTTGACAAACTCTTGAAAGTCTCCACATTACCAGGATATGCATTAACCTTAACTGATCCTATACCTTCCATCAGCATCCACTTCAATCCATGTTTTTTGATAATACGTCCTAGCGTAATATCATCCAATGGATTATTTCTTATAGCAGAATGCCGTCCGATTTTTTCATATGCATCACGTGTAAAAAGCATGAATTGCCCAAATGCAGCAGATAGATAAGGGTTCTTCACTTTGTGTGCGGTAGTCATAGGCATCCAACAAAAAATAGCCCAATCTACAAAAGGATACAAAATTCGCTCTGTTACACAGCTGGCAATTCTCTGAGGTACAACTGTCAATAAATCTATCCCCTTGTTTCTAGATTCATAAACTGCAGCAGAAACTGTATCTTGAGCCAAAACTGTATCTGCATCCACGAAAAGCAGATACTTACCTTTCGCTTCTTTATATAGTTGTTCACAAGCCCACTGCTTTCCTATCCATCCATCAGGAGCTACCACTCCGTAAATCATTCTGATACGTGCATCAGCGTTCGCAATGGATTTTATTATTTGAGGAGTAGAATCAGTCGAATTATCGTCTAAAACTATTATTTCCAACGGATCATATTGCTGTGTTCTCAACGCCTCGAGACATTCTCTTATGGAACGTTCTTCGTTACGAGCTGGAATTAAAATAGATACAAGATCCCTAGAGTACCTCTCAGGCAAATGGTCGTAATATTCTGTTAAAGAATTTATGAAACGTAAATTTGATATCGTTACCAAAAGTGACAAAACTAGTACAAAAAATACACTGACATGAACTACAGCAAAAAATTCCATCAGTCAGTTCTCCGATTAGAACCCGTGATCCAGTCACGAAATATCAAACCTTTAGAGTATTCTTCTCTGTGTTTATACATTACCACTACCATATTAGATACCCAAAACATAATTAAATAATATTGAACGTTTAACGGCAAGAAGATTATGAGAAAGCTAACCAGACAAAATGTGACTGTTATAGCATGATTTTTCTGTAATATATGTATCAGGCCTAGTATTATAAGTGCTACTGGGAATGCCATACCTCCGGTAATCGAAATCCAAGAACCCCAAGTAACTGCCAACGCCTTCCCGCCCCTAAACTTCAAAAACGGAGACCAAGCATGACCCAGTACTGGAGCCAAGAGAATTATTGCCAACCCAATTTGATCTACGAAACCGTCCGGCTGACCCAAAATTTGAAGAGCAATATATACAGGGACAAGACTTTTCCCTACCTCTACTACCACTGAAAGAAATCCTGGAATCCATCCACCTAATTTCCATGCGTTAGCAGCTCCAGGATTTCCGTCTCCGATCTCTCTTACATCACTCTTCGAAAAGCATTCACCTATGAGAACAGCCCATGGAACTGAACCACTTAAGAAACAGACTGCCACCCATATAAGTGTTTCCATTTAATACAAAATATACAGTTGTGATAATTGCGGGGATTATATACCAATAACTGCAATGGTCAAGAAAACCGTACGTAAGAATGATACGTAGTTCCGTAATCTAACGTCTATGTATATGATAACCATATTTCAGCACTTCATCGGCCAAATCTCCAGTAACAAACTTCATCTGTCCAGGCCTGATGTGATCCGCATAAGTCATTGGTACTGGAAGTGCGAGTTTTCGAATCTGGATAGAGTATTCTGCTGAACCGTTTGTTTCGTATGTCTCGAATTTGGACAACTGGTCCGGGCCAGAATCATTTGCTGAACTGATTCGAGATTTTAACTCGTCGACAAGAGATTGGAAGGTCAAAGTTACAATAGCTACCTTAGAACCACCACCGAATTCCGTAGTCTGTGACAGGGAGGTACCGTAAGGAGCAATTTCCAGAACAGGAAGCTCTATGTAGTAAGGCATGTCCGAAAGATCTTGCTCAATATCATCTCCAAACGGGAGACCAGGAGAATACCACCATGGGAATAGATGAAAACTCGATATACGAGTGCCACCTTCGTTGGCAGATATATTCGGGAACAGTGGGTAGAATTCCGGAAGATGCGTGAGAGTTCCATTGTTAGATATCGTCTCTCGGTTACACCATGCCAAAGTGGACTCGCTAGTGCCAAAAAGTGTACGACATATGTCAGTCATTAGTTTCTGCTCAGTGTTATCGATTTTCCATATAGCGATGCCCCCAGGGAAGGCCCCAGGTTGATCTGAAAAGTCCACTGTATCCGGCGCCAACGAGATTTCGCTACTGTATCCTGTCGTACCATAAAACTCAATCAAGTAGTGCCCCTTAACTTCTCCTGTATCGCGTTCGAGGATCGCAGGCACTTTAAGAATCTTGAACTCGGATTGGGTATTGTCATAAATAATACATTTATTATCTATTGTCCCACACCCAATATATGCCGTAGATGCAGGCTCTTCCGGAATTGCAGGGACTGCACGCCTGATAATGACAGGATCTGGTTCATCAGTGGTATGAGGGCTAAACACTGCTACGGAGTATTCATAAAATCCAGCAGCATATAAATGGCTACCATCCGGGCTGACCGTTACTGAATGAGCTCCGGCCAGGCCGTCGACACTGCCCACACCGTCCTCATACATCTCAACAAACGTGATAGCTCCTGTAGATGAGTCTCTACTAAATACTGCTACAGCGTCATCTTGAGACCCGGCGGTATACACATGACTGCCGTCAGGACTAACCGTTACTGAATAAGCACCGGCAAGACCGTCGACACTACCCACACCGTTCTTTTTTACCTCGACAAACGTAAGAGCTCCTGTCGATGAGTCTCTACCGAATACTGCTACTGCGTTGCTGTAATACCCAGCTGCATACACGTTACCACCGTCAGGACTAACCGTTACTGATCTAACTCCGATAATGCCATCAACACCGCTAACACCATATTTCTGTATCTCAACAAACGCTTTCTCAGGTGTGAAAGTAACAGCAGGGACAGCGGGGATAGCAGGTATGACAGCCGCAGGAATTGATGACCATTCCTCAGCAGGGAGCTCGTACCCATCCATATATATAAAATTGGACATCTCTAGATCACTTATTAATACTTCTGGTTCAGCCAGTTCGCTCGTAATTAAGCTCCATGCAGATAGGGGCGGCATGGAACCGTCCTGATCTCCCATGATATCCACATAGCCGACATTATATGTCGCGGCCCCAACC
>CAJXCD010000001.1 GCA_913051545.1 uncultured Chloroflexota bacterium | reverse complement strand
TCAGACAGTGGTGAGGCAGAACCTATTTTTTGTGAATCTAATTCATCGAGACCAAGAATTTCCCGGCCTTCTTCAGAACTATCATATCTGGCTGGAATAAGCCTACCGATTATGACATTTTCCTTGAGACCTCGTAAGCGATCTATATCACCATTAATCGCAGATTCAGTCAACACTCTAGTGGTCTCCTGGAAAGAAGCTGCCGCCAAGAAACTCTCCATGTTCAATGAGGCTCTAGTAATACCTAATAACACTGGACTAGCAGTTGCTAGCTCCCCTCCTTCAGCTAATATACTATTGTTTATGGCGTCATACTGACGTCTGTCTACATACTCACCAGGCAAGAGATCTGTATCACCAGGAGAATCTATTGTAACCTTACGCAGCATCTGAGAAACTATCGATTCTATATGTCGGTCGTGAATTGAAACCCCCTGAGAACGGTATACTTTTTGCACTTCATCAATCAGATACCGTTGTACCGCTTCTCGTCCCTGTATTCTCAAAATCTGCTGAGGGTTCTTCGGACCAGACGTGAGTGCTTCCCCAGCAGCTACTCTTTCACCATCTCTTACTACTATGTGGGAGGCGGCTGGTATCGCGTATTCTCTACGCTCCTCATCTTCCCATACTAAATTCACCACACCTTTAGATTTACGAACCACTCCTGATACACGGGCTATAATATCTATGGGTTGTAGATCCGCCGAATCTTTTTCCTTAGACTTAGTTTTTTTTGCAGTCTTTTTGATAACACCCAAAGTAGTACCTATATCTACTCGCTGTCCCTCTCTAACAGTGGCTTTGAAATCCAAAGGCAGTTGATGAGGTTCAATATATTGTTCACGACTGGTCACAGTAATGACTCTTCCATCTAAAGCCTCTAACACATTAACTTCACCCTCGATTTCAGATAGAATTGCCTGACCTTTAGGCGACCGTGCCTCGAAAAGCTCCTCAACTCTAGGAAGACCACTGGTTATGTCCGCTCCTGCAATGCCCCCCGTATGGAAGGTACGCATTGTGAGCTGTGTCCCAGGCTCTCCAATACTCTGTGCTGCAATTATACCCACGGCCTCACCCATCATCGTATGTCTCCATGTTGCCAAAGACATACCGTAGCATGACCTACATACACCACGAGGAGCCTCACATGTGAGCGGAGAACGGACTGATACTCCTGAGACATTACTTGTCTGTATCAACTCAGCAATGTTCTCATACACTACTCCATTTCGATCTAGAATAATCTCACCAGTAGAAGGATCCGCAACTGGACTTGAAACCAATCTACTCTTGATTCGTTCACCAAGAGGAGTAGCTAGTGGTGATTCTTCACCTCGATCTAACCATATCCCATTAAGTGTTTCACAATCCTCTTCAGTTATAGTGACCTCTTGAGCTATGTCTATTAAACGTCGAGTCAGATAACCACTATCTGCTGTTCTAAGAGCAGTGTCAGCCAGTCCTTTCCTAGCCCCGTGAGTTGATATGAAATACTCTAATACACTAAGTCCTTCCCGGAAATTAGATTTAATCGGTCGATCAATAATACGTCCTTTCGGGTCGGACATTAGACCCCTCATACCTGCCATCTGCTTTATCTGTGCAATGTTACCTTTGGCACCAGAAGTTGCCATAAGATACATGCCCCCGTATATATGAAGTTCATCCTCAATAGCTTCGGTCAAATCATCAGTAGCTTGCGTCCAAATTTGAACTGCGTTGGAATATCTCTCATCACTAGTTATTAGGCCATCCATAAACTGCTGATCTAGGCGCTCGACTTTATTTTCTGCTTCAGACACTATATCTGTTTTCTTGGAAGAAACCGCTATGTCATTGATGGCAATAGTTATCCCTGATTTAGAAGCATACCGGAAACCCAAATCCTTTAATTGATCCAAGACACCACTCGCACCATCATTACCCAAAAGCCTATAACAGTCCGAGGAAATATCTTTCAGAGCCGACTTGTCAATTGAAGAATTTTGGAATTCAATCTCGGGTGGCAAAGCATCATTGAAAATAATTCTTCCAGGTGTAGTTTCGATCCAATTGCCTCCATTATTTCCATTCACATCTCTTACTTTTACCATGGCCCTTAAATCTACCTGACCCATTTCGTACCCCAATCTAGCCTCTTCAAATCCTGCAAATTGCCTTCCTGTACCAGCCGAATCTTCCTGGACCATAGTCATATAGTAGCAACCCAAAACTATGTCTAGAGTAGGTGCCACTATTGGCTCTCCTGAACTTGGTGAAAGTATATTGTGAACACTTAACATCACCCTCTTAGCTTCTTGAACTGCACCTCTGGAAAGCGGAACGTGCACAGCCATTTGGTCACCATCAAAATCTGCAGCGAATGCCGTACAGACCAAAGGGTGTACCTGAATAGCTCCTCCATCAACTAAAATAGGTTCAAATGCTTGAATCCCAAGCCTGTGAAGAGTAGGAGCACGATTGAGAAGAACAGGCCTCTCTTTGACAACTTCTTCCAATATATCCCACACTTCAGGTTTTGACCTATCTGCCAACCTCTTAGCACTTTTTATATTATGTGCATACCCCTTCATAACGAGCCTATTCATAACAAATGGCTTGAAAAGTTCAAGAGCCATTCTTCTAGGTAACCCACACTGGTTTAGCTTGAGTGTAGGACCAACAGTGATAACTGATCTACCACTATAATCAACCCTCTTTCCCAAAAGATTCTGCCGGAACCTGCCTTGCTTACCTCTGAGTAAATCAGATAGCGACTTAAGCTTGTGGTTATGACTTCCAGCCACAACTCGTCCTCTGCGACCATTGTCTATCAATGCATCAACAGATTCTTGAAGCATCCTTTTTTCGTTCCGTATAATTATTTCTGGTGCTTGGAGTTCTATAAGTCTTTTTAACCTATTGTTTCTATTAATAACACGACGGTATAGATCATTTAAATCACTGGTTGCAAACCTGCCTCCATCCAGCTGTACCATAGGACGCAACTCTGGTGGTAGCACAGGTAAATTCGATAATATCATCCACTCTGGCTTATTCCCGCTCTTACGAAATGCCTCCACCACTCTGAGTCTTTTGATGGCTTTCTTTCTTCGCTGACCCGATGTTGAACGTATCTCTTCTTGAAGTTCAACACGGATGTTTTCCAAATCCAAGTCTTTCAACACTGTATGTACAGCTTCAGCCCCCATAGCCGCAGCAAAGACGCCAGGATACGACGTACGAATCTCCCTATACCTACCTTCTGTTACAAGTTGACCTACCGCCAAACCTTGAATTTCTTCTATTTTTGATTCTATTTCACCCTCATACTGCGCCTTATCACTAGCAAGTTGATCTCTTATTTTCCCAACTTCAAGGTCGACATCTATAGCAACCTTTTCGCTATTATCCGCCTCTTCCTGTGGTTCAATGTTATTAATTTTGTCTATTTTACTCTGGGATTCAACATCAAGTTCCTCGAATCTCTTAAGCATATCGAGGTTCAATTGTTCAATATTAGCTTCCCGCAGTTCTTCGTTGACACCCGTAATAAGGTACTGAGCAAAATATGCAACCCTCTCAAGATTCCGGGGGGACAAATCTAGAAGGAGTCCAACTCTACTAGGTGTCCCTTTTGAAAACCATATATGCACCACAGGAGCCGCTAATTTCACATGTCCCATTCTTTCACGGCGAACCTTGGAGCGTGCTACCTCAACGCCACATCTATCACATATAACGCCTTTGTACCGTATCTTTTTATATTTCCCACAGTAACACTCCCAATCCTTCGTGGGACCAAATATCTTCTCACAGAAAAGACCATCTTTCTCTGGTCGCAGCGTACGGTAATTAATGGTTTCTGGCTTCACAACCTCACCGTAAGACCACGTTTTGATATGGTCCGGTGATGCTAAAGAAATTCGAACCGCATTGAAATCATTGCCGCTTTGGGACATGAGTTACTTCTCCTACTTCATATAGTAATACGTGTCTGCCAAACACAATCGAAATCATTCATCCGATTCTGAACTTTCGGAAACCTCCAATACTGTCATATCAGAATTAGATTTGTCTAAAACAGGGACATCTGGTTCAGTGTCACCCACCGATCCATCTGAGATCGCTCCCGGATCAGAATCCTCGAACAATAACTCCACAGATAAACCTAAGCTTTGAAGCTCTTTCAGCAACACATGAAAAGATTCAGGAATGCCTGGCTGAACAACATCTTCCCCCTTAACTATAGCTTCATAAGTTTTCACTCTTCCTACAACATCATCTGACTTAACGGTGAGCATCTCTTGCAAGTTGTAAGCTGCGCTATATGCTTCCAAAGCCCAAACTTCCATCTCCCCAAACCTTTGCCCTCCAAAGAGAGCCTTACCACCCAGTGGCTGCTGGGTAATCAAGGAATAAGGTCCTGTAGACCGCGCATGAACCTTGTCCTCTACAAGGTGTATAAGTTTCATCATGTATATATAACCAACCGTGATAGGCTGATCAAAAGCTTCCCCAGTGCGACCGTCATAGAGAATCGATTTACCAAAAGTTGGAGCCGACACCTGTTCTTCTCGATTAAGGCGATAACATTCATCCATTAGCTCATTTTTAGGCATATCTGATACATCACGTCCTAATATTTCTTTAAACCAAATCCTAATACAGGCTTCGCTGGCCAAGCCGGTAACTGAAGAGTCAAAGAGCACGTCAATATCATACCCATAATTTTCTAGCCATACTCTAATGAGATCAAAATTCACTCTGGATTCAAGTGGCTCTCCTAGTGATTCGGGACTTACCGCACCTGATTGTTCGATCAACCACGCCTTTGCTAAAGCGTCCTCTATAGAACGATCCGTTGCACCGTCGAAGACAGGGGTAATCGCGCTGAATTCTAAAGATTTGGCAGCTTGACCTAAGTGAGTTTCTAACACCTGGCCGAGGTTCATACGAGAAGGCACACCTATGGGATTTAAAATAATGTCAACTGGGGTACCATCTTCCATAAATGGCATGTCTTCTTCCGGAAGGATTCGGGAAATTACACCCTTGTTACCATGCCTTCCTGCCATCTTATCCCCAACAGAAATCTTCCGAGTCTGAGCAATCCATAACCGTACCAATTTATTAACACTAGGTGGCAAATCGTCATCGTTTTCTTTGGTGAGAATTTTGACCTGAATGACTTTACCTCTTTCACCATGTGGCACACGAAGCGATGTGTCCTTAACATCTCTAGCTTTCTCACCAAATATAGCTCTAAGCAACTTCTCTTCAGCACTTAACTCAGTTTCTCCTTTTGGAGTTATTTTTCCTACTAGTATGTCACCTGGACCAATCTCAGCACCTACTCTTACAATACCTTCCTCATCCAAATTACGCAGATTCTCCTCACCTACATTAGGTATATCTCTTGTAACTTCTTCAGGTCCCAACTTTGTGTCCCTAGCTTCAACTTCGTGCTTTTCGATATGAATCGATGTAAACCTATCATCTCGAACCATTTTTTCACTAAGAATAATGGCGTCTTCAAAGTTATAGCCTTCCCAACTCATGAATGCCACTAAAGTATTCTGACCTAATGCCAATTCACCACTATCAGTAGACAGGCTATCAGCTAAAATTTGGCCATGGTTAACACGGTCCCCTTTACTAACTACAGCCCTTTGATCAATACACGTACCTTGATTACTCCTGATGAACTTCCTTAATTTGTAACTTTCCTCCTGGCCTTCAAACCCAGTAAGAACTATTCTCTCTCCGTCAGCCCCAGTAATTACTCCGTCAAAACCGGCAACTATCACCTGTCCGCTATCCCGTGCCACGCGCCTCTCCATGCCAGTACCTACTAATGGTTTCTGAGGCCGCACCAATGGAACGGCTTGACGTTGCATATTAGATCCCATTAAAGCACGATTAGCATCATCATGTTCTAGAAATGGAATTAAAGCAGTAGAAACACTCACAAGCTGCATAGGTGATACATCCATGTAATCGATATTCCCGGGATTTTCAATCGACACGGCTTCACCAATTCTAGTCTCTACTCCATCAGTAACAAATTGGCCCAAATTATCTATAGGTGAATTGGCCTGTGCGATACGCACTTCGTCCTCTGCATCCGCAGCCAAGTATGTAATTTGGCTGGGATCAGATGAAACAAATGCCCTAACAGAAATGGATGTTTCGGGGAGTTTTCGAATCCTAGTTGCAACGCCCTTAGTTATTACCTTACCGGCATTTAATATCACTTTGCCATCTAATGCAAAAACTGACTCAGTGACAGTGCGGCCTTCTATATCATCTGATGTACTTAGTACCTCTTTAAATACCCGTCTGTATGGAGTTTCAATAAATCCATAGTCGTTAGTTTTTGCATACGTGGCCATAGATCCAAGCAACCCAATGTTTGGCCCTTCAGGCGTCTCTATAGGACAGATCCTGCCATAGTGTGAATGATGCACATCTCGAACATCAAAACCTGCTCGTTCCCTAGAAAGACCTCCCGGCCCGAGCGCAGATAACCTGCGCTTGTGGGTCAACTCTGCCAAAGGGTTCGTCTGATCCATAAATTGTGAAAGTTGAGATCCTCCAAAAAATTCCCTTATAGCCGCTACTACTGGCCTAATATTAATCAGAGCTGCCGGAGTAGTCGTCTCAGGATCAATCTGAGTTGTCATACGCTCCTTAATAACACGCTCCATCCTTAGTAATCCAACACGGACCTGATTCTGTATCAACTCTCCGACAGCTCGGACTCGCCGATTACCAAGGTGGTCAATGTCATCAGGAACCTCAACCCCATTGTTGATCTTTATCATGGTTCGCAATATCTCTATGATGTCACTTGAGTGCAGTACACGATCATCCGCATCAGATCCGGACAGACGCCGATCCAATTTGTGTCTGCCCACTCGCCCCAAGTCATATCTACGAGGATTAAAGAAAAGGTTGTCCAGAAGGGTTCTAGCATTATCTAAACTAGGAGGTTCACCTGGCCTAAGCCTCTTATAAAATTCTAGCAGTGCGTCATCGTGAGTCCCTGCCACAGTATCCTTCTCAAGCGTTGATTTGACATAAGGGTGATTACTATCAGTATCAACATCTTCGAAAAGTTCCAAGATTTCCTCATTAGTACTATAACCCATAGCCCTGAGCAACATGCTTACTGGACTTTTGCGTTTACGATCAACTTTTACAGATATGACGTCCCTATTGCTAGTCTCAAACTCCATCCAAGCACCTCTGGATGGTATTAGTTTCGCAGACGACAAAGGCCTACCTGTTGCAGTATCATAGTCAGCCGTAAAATAGACTCCTGGAGATCTAACTAACTGGCTTACCACTACCCTTTCTGCGCCGTTAATAATAAATGTGCCGGTCTGCGTCATTATAGGGACATCACCTATGAAAAGTTCCTGCCGTTTCCTCTCTCCTTCAACTGGACCAGGCGCCTTTGTAAGTAACTCCACTGACACATATAGTGGTGCAGAGTAGGTAGTTTCCATCTCTCTACATTCTTCTTCAGTGTTTTTTGGTTCCCCAAAAGTATGACCAAGAAAACTTAGCTCAAACCTACCACCTGGCGAGTCCTCTATAGGTGATATGTCATCGAAAAGATCTTGTAGCCCCTGTCCTTTGAACCAATCAAAAGAATCGATCTGTACATGTATGAGATTAGGTACCTCAAAAATATCAGAGAAATCACTACGAGCGGGTGGGCGGTAACTATGTCCATTTGACTGATGACCATTTGACTGATTTGACAAGGGAAAAGTCATACGATTTCACACTCCTCAGACTTATTCTTAATAACAAATGACGCTAGTGCAAGTTCTTACTAAAATACCGTGCCAAAACACAGTATTTGCTCAAGAATTTTCACAGACAACGGTGGGGCCTGACCCCTCGAAGAGTATCGTGGGAAGCTTTGAGGAAGATTCACAACCAAGCCATGGTAACACCTATATGAATGTATGTCAAATTTGGGTTAGGCGATGATAAACCATTAGATATATTCAGTGTTAGAAAATATTTCTGAATTGCATAATGAAATCATCCGTTTTATGCATAAATCTACCTGCATAAACCTAGAATGCTAGACAGCATGGTATCATAGAAACTAAGTTCAATAATGTATCTAGAGACTTAGAGAGTATCCATACAAACCATAAGAAACGTAGCCAATGAATGATTTCACAGTTAAAGTACCCGCAACTACAGCTAATTTGGGACCAGGACTAGACTGTTTAGGGATGGCTTTAGATATCTGGAACACCCTTTCAGTGAAGATAGGTGAGTCCGGCATAGAAATTCGTGGAGAAGGAAGAGATACTTTACAAAATATTAAGTCCAACTTAGTGCTAACAGGATTTGAAGCAGCCCACGATTCAATAGGTGTACCTTTGACTACTGTAGGTTTTGTATGCGAGAATTCCGTCCCGATATCTAGAGGGCTTGGGAGTAGTGCTGCGGCAATAGTTTCCGGCCTCGTGGCTGGGAATCACTTATTGGGAGATAAACTAGATAATAACCAAATACTGAAATTAGCTACTGCAATTGAAGGTCATCCTGATAACGTAGCCCCTGCCATCCTTGGAGGCTGTCAGATAGTAGTAGCTAATGAAGAGGATATTTTAACTTCTACCATTCCGACGCACCCGACGATGAACGCAGTTATGTTTATCCCAAATTCCTCGGTGTCAACTAAGGAAGGCCGATCAGTCCTGGGAGGAGCTGTGGCTCGTGTGGATGCTATCCACAACCTGAGTAGAGTAGCACTACTCGTGAATACCTTGCGGAGCGAAGAGTTGTCTAACTTAAACATAGCAACAGAAGACCGACTGCACCAACCGGCTCGGCAACGAGTGTTCCCTGCTATGAAACCCATCATGAATGCTGCAACACAGGCTGGTGCTCTGGGTGTTTTCTTGTCCGGTTCCGGACCCACCATACTAGCTCTCTGTGCAGGCCGAGAAACTACAATCGGTTATGAAATGGCGGAAGTTGCATCTAAATCTGGTGTTGATGGCACCATAAAAATCTCTCTACCGTCAAATGCAGGAGCCTATATCACGCGCAAATAACCTAAATGCGATGTAGTGCTCTAAAAAAGATCAACATACAACGGAGATAATCTTGGCTCTAGTCGTTCACAAATACGGTGGAAGTTCATTAGCGAATGCTAACTCTATACTAAATGTGGCCAGAAGAATTGCTGATATCAGTCGACTCGGCAATAAAATTGTTGCTGTGGTATCAGCGATGGGTAGCAGTACTGATAATCTAATTAATTTAGCTTACGAAGTATCCACAAACCCAGATCCCAGAGAAATGGACGTTCTTCTTTCAACAGGTGAACTTGTAAGTTGCACACTGCTAGCAATGGCACTTCGCTCACTGGGGGAGGATGCAGTAAGCCTCAGTGGCAGCCAGGCCGGGATTAAAACGAACAAGCAGTATGGTAAAGCAATGATCTCCTCCATAGAACCGAAACGGATTGTCGCGGAATTAGAACAAAATCGCATAGTGATAATAGCAGGTTATCAAGGCATCACCGAAAACATGGATGTTACAACTCTTGGACGAGGTGCTTCTGATCTCACAGCAGTCGCAATTGCTGCCAGAATCGGTTCTTCTAGATGTGAAATATATTCTGACGTTGATGGTATATTCACCGCTGATCCCAACCTTGTTCCTAATGCACAAATTATTGACGAAATTGGTTTCGAAGAAATGTTAGAGATGGCTAGTTACGGCGCAAAAATGAATCCACGTTCAATAGAATTAGCCATGGCATATAACATGCCAATTTTAGTGGCATCATCCTTTTCACAGTCCAAAGGAACAATCATTCACCAAGGAGATTCTATGAATAATAACGTTGGGGAACTTAGAAACAGAGTTCGTGGAATTGCCACAGACAACAACGTCGCCAAAATTACTATAAGTGGCGTTGTGGATCGCCCTGGCATAGCAGCTGAACTTTTTGAACCATTGGCGGACGCTGGAATTAGTGTCGACATCATAGTACAAAATGCAGGTATCCATGGAACAACAGATTTTACATTCACTGTTGAGAGCACAGACCTAACACGTGCTGAACAGATCACGAAGGAACTGTCCTCACGTATCGTAGGTAGTGGAGTTGTTAGTTCCCCTGGATTAGCGAAGGTTAGTATAGTAGGTACAGGCATGCAGGATACACCAGGTTATGCAGCAATGATGTTCCGTACCCTAGCCGACCATAAAATAAATATAGATACAATTTCTACATCTGAAATTAGAATAACGTGCATTATCAATTCATCTCATTTGGAAGACGCTGCTAGATCTCTGCATAAAGCATTCGAATTAGACGACTCAGAAATAAAATAACAATCTTGGTGTGTTCCATTGGAAAAACCCTACTTGTCAATAGTTATACCAGCCTACAACGAAGGTAAGCGAATCTCCGATACATTAGACACCATTATCTACTACCTTAGGTCAAAATCGTACACTTGGGAAATATTGGTGGTGGATGATGGGAGTACCGATAATACTATGGATCTTCTGCGGGAATACACGCGCTCGGAACACCGAGTTCGCTGTATTGGAATCAAACACATTGGTAAAGGTGGTGCAGTAAGACATGGAATACTGGAATCATATGGGTGCTACCTATTCATGTGTGATGCTGATCTATCAATGCCTATCGAAACGATACAATTATTTCTAGATAAGATATCTGCCGGGATTGACATCGTAATTGGTTCAAGGGAGGCTGCTGGATCGAGACGCTTTAACGAATCATCAAAACGTCACATACGAGGTAGAGTATTCAACCAGTTAGTGCGATTTCTAACAGGAATTAACATACAAGATACACAATGTGGATTTAAATGCTTTAACAAAGCACGTACAATCAGACTCTTTGAAAAACTAAAAACCAATGGTTGGGCATTTGATGTTGAAATACTTTACAAGGCCCTCAATTCTGATATTACAGTACACGAGCTACCTATAGATTGGCATCACAATACAGATAGTAAAGTGAGAAACCTACAAGATAGCATAAGAATGTTGATCGATGTTGTATTAATCCGACTTCGAAAATACAACGCTTAATTTCACAAAGGATATAAAGATTCCATTAATTTCAATAACTATCCTGATATTCTAAAATATAATTACATAAATCAACTTTATCATTTTATAAATTGAGTTTGAATTCTATTTTGTCGTGGGAAAAACATTGATCAAATCAGCAGCTTTTGTAACAGTAGTGATCCCAACCTACAATGAAGCAGATAATCTACCTACTCTCTTGTCTGGCTTATTTGGCTTAAAGATCCCTAATCTACATCTAGTTGTAGTGGATGACGGATCTCCAGATGGTACAGGAGAACTTGCTAAAAATATCGGGCTAGAACTTAACGGTACAGTGAAAGTTATCCAGAGAGGTAGTAAAAAGGGGTTAGGTACCGCCTACATGGAAGGATTTAAAGAAGCATTGTTAATGGGATCAGATATCATTATTCAAATGGATGCCGACCTTTCTCACGAGCTTCAATATGTACCTAAATTCTTGGAAGCCTTAGAAAAATCGGATGTGGTAGTAGGGTCGCGTTATATATCTGGCGGAGGAGTATCAGAAACTTGGTCAATATCACGACGAATATTGAGTTCAATAGGCAATTTTGGAATTAGAATTGCATCAGGAGTGAAAGTTCAAGATGCTACATCAGGATTTAAAGCGTTCAGAGCAGAGGCTCTAGCTTCATTCAACATGTGTCAATTTCGTTCAAAGGGTTTCGCATTCCAAGTTGAGGTAGCATATGCTTGTGAGAAAAGAGGATTTATAGTTCGAGAACATCCCATAGTCTTCGCTGAGAGATCAGGTGGGAAATCGAAAATGTCACTTTTTATAATACTTGAAGCACTGTGGAACCTACCTACAATGCGATGGAAGATGAAAATGTGAGTATCAACAATCTTGTCCAGTACAGTTAATACAAGTATATGATATTGAATGCCCACCGAAATGGAGTAGGGTAATGACAGGAGAGAAATCAAATACTCGAGAAAATCTACGCCTGGAATTAGTAGATGAAGCCATTAAGCTAGCTACCCAGGGGCAGTGGGATAAGGCAACAAAAATTAACAGAAAGATTACTAAACAATTTCCTGATGACTATCAAGCTTATAACAGATTAGGCAAAGCTCTTTCCGAAATGGGACGCACGCCGGCTGCGAAGAAAGCTTTCAATAAATCTCTCGAAATATCTCCTCAGAATCAAATCGCCATTAAGAACCTCTCCCGTTTATCTATCCTCAAACATGACAATAAATCACAAACTATATTAACAGAATCGGCCAAACGGAGATTCGCAGAAGATCCCGGAAGTACTGCATTAACTTCTTTAACCAATATAGGTCCAGCTAACATTGTGTCACGAACCTCTCCTGGCCACCATGTAAAATTAGTAGCGGATCAAAAAATCCTGTCCGTTGTTGATAGACAAGGGGAACGCTTAGGAAATATCGAATCTAAACTCGCATCAAAATTACTGAAGATCATGAGTGAAGGGTACAAATTCGAAGGAACTGTAACAAGTGTAAGCGGGAAAAACATAAGTGTAATAGTACAGACCACCTATGAAAATACACTTCTCCCAAAACTGTCTCTGTTTACTAACGAATCATCAAGCGCCCTAAGAAAGCAGACGGAAGAGACTGTGAATTCCGAAAACCTAGAGCATAATCTAGGACAACCGACTAGAGAGATTCTGATAAAAGACTGGTCTGACGATGATACGGAACCCGGAGATGATGAAGTTTTTAATTCCACAGTTCATAGAATTGTAAGTGAAGATGATGAACTGGATTAATTCCCCTCCGTAACGGAATTCCCCAAATCAACTTCCCTATAATATAAACCCCAGCGTTGCATCAATTCTGTAACTATCGGCTCGTTAAGCTTGGTAAGTTGACCAAAGAATCCAGCTAAAGCATGGACGTGCATCAAGCTGTCTGAACATACCCAATTACCTTCAGCAGGAACCATGTAAAGTACTCCTTTTTGATGATCACACTCTAACTTAATTCTCTTACTACCTGTTTCGCCTTCCAGTGTTAAATTGTTATTCAACTTCAATTCACCTCATTTATAAAAAAAATTATTTATACACTTCAATTAATACTACTCTAGACCTAATGGCATTAATGTACCACCAAGAATTATAATGCTGTTACTTACAACTATTACCACTCAGAAAAATTAAGAATCTTAAAATAATGACTGTTGCGAACAGTACCTCAAATGCGAGAATGGTATTCTTAGTAAATAATCTATATAAGGATCAAAATGACTAACAGGATAGATAAAACCCTAAATTCGATCATTGCCAAAGGTGATAATATTCTATCTCCTTTCTTGACTATAGGATACCCTGACTTAGATACATCTTTCGAAATATCTAAGGCAATAATATCATCTGGCGCAGACATGCTAGAGCTAGGCATACCATTTAGTGACCCACTAGCTGAAGGACATACGATACAAAAAACCAGCTACCAGGCATTACAAAACGGCGTGACCGTAAGCACTGGATTCGAAATAGTCAGGAAAATACGGGACATTGACACAAGTACGCCCTTAGTAATTATGGGTTACTTTAATCCTTTCTTCCAATACGGACAAGAAAATGTCGTCGTCGAAGCATCCGACGCGGGTGTAGATGGATTTATAATCCCAGACCTACCTTGGGAAGAATCGGAACATTTTAACAACTTGTGTTTGCGGAAAAAAATCCATTTAATACCACTGCTAACCCCTACCAGTACAGATGAACGTATTAATAAAGTATGTGAAAGGGCAAGCGGATTTGTCTATTGTGTGAGTGTAACCGGTGTCACGGGAGCTCGACTTCAGCTTAATAAAGACCTCCCTAGTCTCGTCTCCAGAATTCGCAAGAATACCAACTTGCCAATCCTTGTAGGATTTGGGGTCTCGTCTCGAAGCCATGTAGAAACTATAAGTGGTTTTGCTGATGGAGTAGTTGTAGGAGCAGCACTCCTAGATTCAATAAGTAATGCGAAAAACGGTAACGTCGTATTAGAAGCATCCGAATTCATAAAGTCTCTGAAAGGGAACTAAAAAAGCATATAGTATGATCCTAAACAATAATCCATCTGTAAAATAATAAGTTAGGAATTTAGAATAAGACGTGAATTTTTTTTCAAAACCAGTACTTGCGATAGCTCTCACTGGAATACTGATTGGCTTCTCAATAGGGTGGCTGACAGCTTTGTCTACGGTCAATAACCCCGGTCGTCCTACAGTTTTATTTGATGAAGAACTTGTCTCCTCAATTTACAAAGACGCGAGTCCTGCCGTAGTAGAAGTTAGAGTCATACCTAAAACCATAAGCTTATTTTCATCATCTGCGCAAACAGTTTTTGGCTCAGGATTTTTGGTCGATAGAGAAGGCAATATCGTTACCAATCATCACGTGATTGACAACGCTAGATCAATCACTGTTATTCTATCTGACGGGCGTGAACTCCCTGTTACTTTAATGGGCACAAGTATAGCCGATGATTTAGCCATCCTAAAAGTCGAAAAAGAAGAAATCACTTCTATAAATCCATTAACCCTCGATGATTCGGATAAAATCACTACCGGTGAAATGGTGGTCGCGATAGGAAGCCCTTTCGAACAATCCAACTCAATGTCCGTTGGAATAGTAAGTGGTATAGGACGAAATATTATTAGTGATCTCCAACGCCCCATACCAGACTTGATACAAACAGATGCCGCACTTAACCCTGGTAATTCAGGTGGGCCTCTACTCAATTCAAATGGTCACGTGATAGGTATAAATACGTCTGTGAAATTTCTGATAGATGCTGATACAGGAGTGGGATTATCTGTTTCAAGTAATACATTAAAAAATATACTTCCTGAACTTATAACACCTGGAGAACTTCGCAGACCTTGGATAGGAATAAGTGGAGTCCCTATAACTAAACAATTATCCGAATCACTAGATTTACCATCTAAAACTGGGATTTTTATTGTGAGGGTCTGGGAAAACAGTCCTGCTTCAATGGCTCAACTCATAGGAAGTGCCACAGCTGATGATGGTATAGGCGACATAATTATTGCATTGGATGGCAATCCAGTTCAATCGGTGGTAGATATGGTCAAATATTTAAATGATTTACAACCTGGGGATACAATTCTTCTAACAACTATACGGGACTCTGACACAAAAAATATAGAAGTAAAATTATCCCCTTGGATGGGCTCTTAAGCAGTTGTTCTCTCTACGTACATGTCACATAAATATCCCTTGGACATTCAGGACTTTTGGAATTTGAAGACCTAATTGTCCGAAAAAGTAGTAACGTGATTGCTAAATATGTACTATTTTCATAACCTTATTCATATTGGAGGGACAGCGTGCGAGACCCAACAATTGAACTTGTATCTCAGGAACTTGATTACATCGTATCGAATTTATGTGATGACCCAAATGTTGTAGGTGCATCCTTAGGTGTAATTAGAGACCAGCATCTAGTTTGGAGTTGTGGGTATGGGTTCGCAAATAAAGACACTGAATCTCGCCCAGACGAAAATACTATATTCCGAATAGCATCTGTAACAAAAACTTTTACTGCAACTGCACTTTTTCAGCTACGTGATGCCGGTATGATAAACCTAGATGATCCACTAACAAATTATATTGACGAGTTTTCTGCAGCCACTGCTCGGCATGGGACAATAGAAGATGTAACAATTCGAAGGCTACTATGCCACCACTCAGGCCTTATATGTGAACCTACTACACATGATCCATACTGGGAAACTTTGCGCACTCCTACGATCGAAGAGATATTAGAATCACTTAATAGAACAGAGGTAATAGTTGAACCAGATAAACACTTCAAATACTCAAATCTTGGTTTTGCTTTGTTAGGAGAAGTGATAGCTAGAGTTTCTGGGCAAAAATATGAAGAATACGTCAAAAATAAAATACTAATCCCAATGGATATGACCTCAACATTTTTTGATGTTGATGAAACAAACAATATGCCGCACGCTATTGGGTATGAAACAAATACAGCGAGTAATCAGCTTAGTGTAGCCCCTACTCCACATATGAAAGGGATTTCAGCAGCAGGACAACTATATTCAACAGTATCGGATTTAACAAAATGGATATCATTACAGCTCAGAACTGAAAATCTCCAAAGTGACGCAACCCAAATATTGGCTGAGACATCTATAAGAGAAATGCACCGACCAGTTTTCCTAGAACCAGATTGGTCAACCGGCTACGGACTACCATGGATATCGTCTAGAATGGGAAACCACATACTAATCGGCCACACTGGGTATTTATTTGGCTACAGAGCTGACGTCTCTTTCAACCCGACAAATAAACTTGGACTTATAGCACTGTTTAATACATCTACACTTCCACCTATTAGAAAGAGCATCTACCAAATACTGCTTTCATCAGTTACATCAAAGTCCGTTACCACATCTCCAACAAATTCGTCTAAGATTCCGAAAAAATTGGAGGACTACCTCGGACAGTACAACTCAAGTCTCGGATTAACCGTAAGTGTAGATTACACTAGATCAAATTTGGAATGCTCAATCATAGTTGGGACAGCTCTCGGATTTGCTCCTGGAATCATTCGAGAAACAGGAGAAAGAGACATTTTTGTCTCAACGGAAGGAAGATGGATTGGAGAAACGGTAAAATTTGTACGATCAGCAAGTAATATTATATCTGGATTCGAACTAGGACCATTCCGTTTCTACAAAGTTCCTTCTGTATCCTAATTCAATATTAGTGGAGTTTTAATTTGACTAACCAAGGCCCTGAGGTAAATATAATCAATGCGATACTATCCTCAGTACCCATATTCATTCTAGTTTTCGGAATACTTGTCATCAAATGGACTGCACCAAAAGCTGCAGCGGTTGCATGGATAGTGGCTGTAATTATTGCACTAGTAAGTTTCGGCGCTGACATTACCATCATTGCAATAGGATCTTCTAAAGGATTAAGCCTGTCCGTTTTCATATTATCTATTCTTTTTAGCTCAGTGCTGCTCTATAACGTTATAGATCGACTGGGAGGCATAGACGTAATAGGTCAGCACATGACTAATCTGGTTGGTGGCTCATTATCTCAATCTCTGGTAGTTGGCTGGGCCTTCTCAGGATTCATGCAAGGGGTCGCAGGATTTGGGGTCCCTGTAGCCGTAGTGACACCTTTAATGATGTTCATGGGTTTTAAGCCAGTTAAAGCCACTGCTATAGTACTAGTTGGACATGCTTGGGCAGTATCATTTGGATCATTAGGTTCATCCTTTTATACACTCACTTTAGTGACTGGCCTACCTGCGGATGAACTCGCACATATCAAAGCCTTACTAACAACATTGCCTATACTACTGAGTGGAGTGGCCGTTGCCCATATTGAAGGAGGAATGTCATCTGTAAAAAAGGGAGCTTCGACGATACTGTTAATGGGAATTGCAATGGCTTTAACTAATTGGGGGTTTTCATATATTGGTGCCCCCCAAATTGCTTCAATAGCTTCAGGTCTAGTTGGAGCCGGAACTGGCTGGATACTTATAAACCTTGGTTTATTGGGTAAAGAAATTACTAAACCCTCCAGTGATATGCATAAAACTAAACCTAGACATAATTTTCACTTAATGTTTCTTCCCTACTACTTAGTGGTTTTTCTTAGCTTTCTATCTCAGACTCCATGGATCAAAGACATCAGTGCGACATGGTACTGGGGACTAAACTACCCGGAAATCGAAACTGCCCTGGGATTCGTGAGTGCTCAGCAAGAAAGCTATGCGAAAATAAGAATGCTAAGACACCCCGCCCCACTTTTGCTTTCAGCTTTGGCTTTGTCCTGCTTTATATATATGATAATGGGATTATGGACACGTGGCACAATGCTTTATTCACTTAAACGAACATACAACCAAAGTCTGTCATCCGCAATAGGAGTTGGTGCTATGATAATGATGGCCATCGTAATGACGGATGTAGGAATGACAACCACATTGGGAAGAGCTATGGCACAAAGTACTAATATGGTTTTCCCGATATTATCACCATTTATGGGAATGTTGGGCACTTTTCTCACCGGAAGTAACACAAGCTCTAATATTATGTTTGCTTCACTGCAGGTAGAAACAGCATCAGCACTAGGAATCGATAAATTTATAATCGCTGCCACACAGTCTCTAAGTGGAGGAATTGGTAGTTCGATTGCTCCTGCAAAGGTACTAGTAGGAACCGCTCTAGTTGGTCTTTCAGGCAGTGAAAATAAAGTCCTGCGTAAAACAATGCCTTACTGCTTAGCTATATTAGTAATTCTAGGGATACAAGCCTGGATAATCACGTACGTACTAAAAGGGTAATCCATGACAAAAACAATACTACGTCAAATTCCTCTATGGTTGCTGGCTATAAGCTTCCCCCTACTATACCTTGGCGCAGTCACTTTAGAATCTACACTTGTTACAAGCATAGCATTGGTAACCACATTGACTTCTATAATTATAACCGCCATCTTTTATTAAAATTGTCTATACTAAATGTTATTATCTGAAATTCTTTCAATACATGTACTTTGAAACTAGAATGATATTAGCCCGGACTAATCTAATTATTAAATAGTCCACATGACTCAATATATAACCAAAAGTGAACCTGAACTATAGAAAACCATGGCAAACACAAAAGCACTCGTAATGCAATCAGGTGGTAGCACCCCTGTACTCAACCGTAGCTTGTTCGGCATAGCCAAGGCAGTTGAAGAAAGCAATGAAATAAGTGGGTTAATGGGTTCACTACACGGTATTGAAGGACTCTATGCAGGAAACTTAGTCAACTTAGATATCCAAAACAGGTCATGGTGGCAACGAACAGCACGCACCCCAGGCGCAATTCTAGGATCCACTAGGAAAAGATTGCAAGATGATAGAGTCTCAGAAATCATTAAAATACTATTAGATCATTCTATAGGCTACTTATTTATCATTGGTGGCAATGACTCTGCAGAAACTGGTCATAAAATAGCGGCTGAAGCCCTCTCCTCAAACATAGATATCAGGATAGTAAATGTTCCTAAAACTATTGACAATGACCTCGCTGTCACAGACCATTCTCCAGGTTATGGAAGTGCCGCAAGGTTTGTTTCCTTAGCTACTATGGGAATAGGCCGTGATGCCGAAACTATGGGAAATGCTTCTCCAATCACAATTATGGAGGTTATGGGTCGTAATTCAGGATGGCTAGCAGCTGCATCAGCAATTTCTAAATACGAAAACATGGATGCTCCACACGTGATATGTGTACCAGAAATTCCGATAGAGGAGACTCGTTTTTTAGATATCCTTGCTGATGCATACGATCGTTACGGATTTGCTGTAGCAGTCGTAGCAGAAAATACTCGTGGTCCGAATGGTGTTATAGGTGGTCAGGAAATACCCTACTACACCGATGAATTCGGTCACGCATACTTCGATGGACCAGCTCGATATTTGGGCATTGCTGTAAGCAAACACCTAAAATTACGAGTCAGGTATGAAAAACCAGGAACGATACAGAGGTCTATGGTAACCTGTTTATCCTCCACTGATAGCATTGAAGCTGAAGAAGCCGGTAGGTCGGCAATACAACTTGCCATCAAAGGCTACTCTGACGTGATGGTAACGCTACTACGTAATGCTGACGGACCATACACCTGCACTACTGGAATCTCACCTCTAAAAGATATAGCTGGTGTTGAAAAAAAGATTCCAGAAGGGTATTACGATACTTCTGATTACATGGTGACTTCCAAATTCATAGATTATGCTACACCACTGGTAGGTAAACCATTGCCTCGTTTCAATCGGTTATAAGGTTTTAACTATTGTGGCAGATAAAATAGTATACAATCGCCCATCAATTTAGAACGACTGACCTGACAGCTTAGAATCATGCGTTGTAAGTTTAAATAGGAGAAACTCCTTCTAAAGGGTCTGGTATACTTAAGTATCGTCCAGGGTAAACCAATGAAATACAACTCCTTTTTATCTGTGTCTGACATGTCTCCCAATGATATTGGTGCCATCATTAAGAGAGCATCTCAATTAAAAACTTCCTATTCCAGTAAACCCCTTGAAGATAAAACAGTTGCCTTAATATTTGAAAAGCCATCACTACGAACGCGAGTAAGCTTTGAAATCGGTATACGAAGACTCGGTGGTGAAAGTATCTATATCACTAAAGAAGAAATAGGTCTAGGAGTACGTGAGCCTGTACAAGACGTGGCGCACGTGCTATCTCAATGGGTAGATTGTATTGTCGCAAGGGTATTTTCACACACAAACCTCGAACTATTAGCCGAACATGCAGATGTACCTGTAATAAATGCCCTATCAGACTATGAGCATCCCTGTCAGGCACTTGCTGATCTACTTACTATATATGAGCACAAAGATAAATTAAAAGGAACTCGTGTCGCATTCATAGGGGATGGTAATAACGTAGCATCAAGTCTAGCACTAGCATGTGCATCAGTAGAAACAGAATTTTACATAGCCACTCCTACAGCATATGAAATACCTCATAGCATTTGGCAAAAAGCTCTAGAAATAGCATCTTTATCCAACACCGTGATTGAGCAAATGAATTCCCCGGAAGATGCGGTTAGAGGAGCCGATGTAGTTTATACAGACGTATGGGCCAGTATGGGACAAGAGCACGAACGTGATAAAAGAATAAAGTGCTTTAAAGATTATCAGGTTGATGAAACGCTAATGTCCAAGGCTAAACCAAATGCTATATTCATGCATGACATGCCAGCACATGAAGGCGAAGAGATATCACCAGGAATGCTATATAGTGACCAGTCCGTTGTATTTGACCAAGCGGATAACAGACTACACGCACAATCTGCTCTGCTTGAAAAGTTGTTAGCTTAAATTTCTTTATTCTACGGGTGCCATCATCCACAAAAATGCTCATGGTTAATTCGATAAAACCTTTAGTTGCCATAGTAGGTCGTCCTAATGTAGGGAAGTCAACGCTATTTAACCGCCTTACTAACCGCGGTATGGCAATCGTTTCAGACGTACCCGGAACAACTCGTGATCGTATTAGCACTGAAACATATTGGGGTGATCAGGTATTCATACTGGTTGACACCGGTGGACTCAACGTCCTTCCCGGAGATAAACTCAGCCAACTAATTGAGTCACAGATAAATGTGGCAATTAGTGATGCTGATATCCTAGTTATGCTAGTAGATTCTAGTACAGGAATTATGTCACTAGATTTAGAAGTGGCTGAAAAACTGCGTAAAACTGAAAAACCAGTTATTCTTGCAGTAAATAAGTCTGATAATGAGACACGGGAACACGCTATATATGAATTTTTTGAGTTGGGACTTGGAGAACCCATTTCCATCAGTGCATACCATAACAAAGGTATAGACGACCTCATGACAACCGTCATATCAAATTTCCCATCCAATAATGCCTTGGCTGAACATAAGGCTGACATCAATTTAGCTATAGTTGGCAGAGTAAACGTTGGTAAATCAAGCCTCATAAATACACTTTGTGGACAAGATCGTTCAATAGTAAGCGATATCCCAGGAACTACTCGTGATGCTATAGACACACTGATAAATTTTGAGAATAAATCCATACTTGCAATAGATACAGCAGGACTTAGACGTAAGGGTAGTATAGAACCGGGTGTAGAAAAATACAGCACTTTAAGAACAATAAGAGCTCTTGACCGAGCTGACATAGCTATCCTAATGACAGATGCATCAGAATTAGCAACCTCACAAGATGCTCATATCGCCGGATATGTTACAGATGCACACAAAGGTATCGTCATAGCTGTAAATAAATGGGACATGTCACAAGAATTAGACATAGATAAACAGAATGCTGAAAGATTAACCAAAACCAGGTTTAAATTTATGCCGTTCGCACCACTTTGTTTCATATCTGCCCTTAACCATAATGGTATAGATAGTCTGTTACGTACCGTACAATCTGTTCACGTACAATGGAACAAAACTCTCCCTAGGTACGATTTACGAAGAACCGTACTCGATGCGGTTGCTCAAAACCCACCAGCCACTACAGGTAGAAACAAACTAAAAGTATATGGTGTAACACAAGATCAAACGGCACCACCGAGTTTCACTTTCTACGTAAACAAATCGGACATGTTACACTTCTCATATCGAAGATACTTGGAAAATTCGTTGAGGTCTAAATACGGCTTTGAAGGCAGTCCATTAAGAATGAGATTCAAGGGGAGGGGTGAAGAATAATGGAATTGTCAGGTTCGACACTCTCCCTTATATTAATACCATTTTTTTCATATCTACTAGGGTCAATGCCATTTGGTTTAATTGTAAGTAAACTTCGTGCCGGTATAGACGTACGAGAACACGGCAGTGGTAATATCGGAATGGCAAATGTCCTGCGCACTACTGGAATTGGACCTGCGATAATAGTGTTATTGTTGGATTCATGTAAGGCTATTATACCTATTGTTCTAGCTGGCATTATCACTGATTCACCAACCGTTAAAGTTGTTTCCGGACTAGCTGCCCTGTCAGGACATATCTGGCCAGTTTTTATTCGGTTCAGAGGGGGCAGAGCTGCTGCTACAGGACTCGGTGCACTCCTAGCATTCTCACCTATATGTGGCTTAGTCTCAATACTACTTGCAGCAATCACAATCGGAATTACTCGATACATTTCCCTGGGATCTATAGTAGGTACTACTGCTGGAGCATTATGTATGATATTTATGTCGTTAATTGGTTCCGATCCAACTGTTAATATTTGGTTTGCAGTTATAGCAGGACCTCTTATAATTATTCGCCACCGAGATAATATATCTAGGCTAATAAAAGGGAACGAGCTCCAAATAGGTAAATCAACTGTGTCAACTCAGTCCGCAAGAAAAAATAAAGGTTTTAGATGGCCAAAATTAGTGTAATAGGTACTACTAGTTGGGGCACCACTCTTGCTATTATTGCCGCAGAAAGATCCAATAAAGTAACACTATTGGCTAGGACCAAAAAAGATTCTGATAGTTTAACATCCCACAGGCAAAACGAACGCTTCCTACCCGGTCATAAGTTCCCCGAAAACTTGAAGATATCCTCGTCTGCCTTGGATCTAAATGACGCAGAAATAGTCATTTTAGCAGTTCCTTCTGCCACGCTACGTGGTAACTTACAACTTATAAAGCAATATCTTCCTACAGATTGCATATTAGTAAGCGCTGTAAAAGGCCTAGAAATAGATTCTGGCAAAAGAATGAGCCAGTTGATTCAAGAAGAATGTCCATCCGAATTACACACGAACATAACTGTACTGTCAGGTCCTAACCTAGCTCTGGAAATAATCGAAGGCAAACCGACATCGACAGTCGTCGCATCGAGTAATATGACAGCCGCATCTAAAGTCCAAAATACACTAACGGGCAACATGTTTCGCGTCTATACTAATAATGACATCACAGGAGTAGAGCTAGGAGGAGCACTAAAAAATATAATTGCTATTGGTGCAGGCATATGTGACGGCCTCGGATACGGAGACAACACTAAAGCTGCATTCATTACGCGCGGGTTGGCTGAAATATCACGTTTAGGACTAGCTGTAGGAGCGCAACCTATAACCCTATCAGGCTTGGCAGGAATTGGTGATCTCATAGCCACGTGTTCAAGTAAACTTAGCAGAAATCGCCATGTTGGACAAGAACTAGCTAAAGGTAAAACCCTGAATGAAATTAGAGCCTCCATGGAAAATGTGGCAGAGGGCATAAATACAACTCAAGCAGCAATGTACCTAGCGAATAGATTAAAAGTAGAAATGCCAATTACATCTTTTACCTACAAAATCTTATTCGAAAAGATGAGCGTCAAGCAAGCTATATCAGAATTAATGGACAGAGCTGTTTCACCAGAGTAAAGTAAATTACACTCTCAAAACCATAGAAGCCCATTCTTCCCTAAATCTCGTGTCTATACATAGTGATCCGAAAGACTCGAGACGGGCTCTGATGTCATCTACAGATTTAGAAAGAAAGCCTGACACTATTATTCGACCACCTGTAGCTGTTGAAGACACCAAATCTTCAGATAATTCCAAAACTACTTTTGAGGATATATTTGCCACTACAATTTCATACTCATTAGCCTGAATACTCCGATTCGGTAGTGTCTCATTAAATATTTTTACAGAATCTGATACACAATTCCTATCTACGTTCATTTCAGCTGTCTTAACAGCATTAGAGTCAATTTCAAGACCAACTGCCCTCGCAGCACCTAACTTCGATGCAACGATCGACAATATACCTGAACCACACCCTACATCCAAAACCGTTGAACTAAGATGTGTTAACTCTTCCAATAATTCCACACACATAAAGGTTGTCGGATGGTGTCCCGTGCCAAATGCCATTCCTGGATCAAGTTCTAAAACGATGTCTCCCGCACATTTTTGATAGCTACACCAACTAGGAACGATTCGTATCTTGTCACCAATCTTGAGAACTTGTATATGATTTTTCCAAGCATCTCTCCATTCTGATTCCTTCAATATCTGAGTCTTGGGTTCGCTTACATTTCCAAGTTTTGATAACAATCTAATCGCCAAATCCAAACTATTCAACCGTGATAAATATTTTGAATCTAAAATTATGTATGTCTTGACACTTACACGACTTATCTGTGGTGGGCTTTCACCTTCATCAGGGTTAAATCCACCTGGTTCCTCGACTGCTACTTCACTACCGCCGTAGCGCCTAAACACCTCAGTAATGGGCTCAACAAATTCTGAATCGCAATCTACCGCAATTTCTATTAAATCCAACTATCAACACCTATCTGTGAAGTGAGATATCACTAGTTAAACATTCTATCCAAATATAATAATATTGAGTAGGGAAATATCTATCATAATGAAATCGTCAACCGTCATACATAATTCGTATAGTTTCTGGTACTAAAACTATTTTTTCTTCCCAAACCACTTCTTGGATTTATTATCCTTATCTGGAGATTCACGGTCGAAACTGCGTGCGAGACTTTCCATCAAATCCCTCTGAGTATCAGTCAATGACGTAGGAGTTTTTACAACAAGCGTGACTACTTGATCTCCACGCCTGTTACGTCCATGAAGATGTGGAACTCCCTTACCTTTCAAACGGATTTCGTCACCACTTTGGGTACCTGCTGGTATACCTATTTCTGAGTCTCCATCTAGAGTAGGTACAATAATGGATGCACCTAAAGCAGCTTCAGCTACATTTACATAAGATTCAGAAAATATGTCGTAACCCTCACGTTCAAACACAGAATGACTCTGTATTTGAACTGGTACATAAAGATCTCCAGATGAAGCTCCATTAAAACCAGCCTCTCCTTCACCTCCAAGCCTAATCTGAGTCCCTTGATCAATCCCTGCCGGAACCGAAACGACTAATTTCCTATTTCTTACCTCTCTACCACTTGCCTTGCATCTTGAACAAGGACTGCTTACAACTTTGCCTTCACCCTCGCAATCACTACACGTTGCAACCTGACTGAATTGTCCGAAAATACTTTGTGTAGCTCTTCTAACTCTACCTGAACCATCGCAATTTATGCACATTGACGGAGATGTTCCTGGCTCTCCTCTCATCCCATTGCAGCGCCCACACATCTCCAATCTGCTAACTTCTACTTCCTTGTCGGTACCAAAAACAGACTCCTCAAAACTTATTGTGATGAGACACTGTATATCAGCACCTCGTCTGGCTGAAGAACGACCAGTGTCCCGCTGTGTACCACCGAAAAACGCATCGAATATATCCCCAAATCCCCCAAAGTTTTCGAACCCATCGAAACCTTGTGCTCCAGCCCCACCTATACCAGCATGACCAAATCTATCGTATTTGTCACGACTGGATCTATCACTGAGAACTTGATAGGCTTCATTAACCTCTTTGAATTTATCAGAGGCATCACTGCTCTTATTACGGTCGGGGTGGAATTTTAGCGCAAGCTTCCTAAAGGCTTTTTTAATGTCCTCATCAGAAGCAGTTTTAGATATTCCAAGAACTTCGTAATAGTCTCTTTTTTTTGTTGTCACAAAACCCTCTGAAAACCAATATGTATTCGAGCCTAATTATAGTTTGTGAGTTATACACTTCACAAGAGAAAAAGGAATGCAAAAACAATGATTCTTAGAATTAGAGATAGTATCCTAGAGCAGTCCTTATCAAAACAGTATCAAGTCGTTAAGTTAAGAATCCTGCTTATAAGTAAGCCATAAAGGCTAAAATACCTGAAAATCTTCTACCATGCCACTCAATATATCCGACATTAGCTCAACACCAGCTATTGTACGTGTGTATTCCATACGAACTGGGCCGATTGCACCTAAAGTACCAGTAACCCTGCCAGGTATCCCATACCTGCCGACCACTATGCTAAGTGGCCACAATAGATCTTCACTATTCTCCTGACCAATCACCACTCTTATAACGGATGCTTCAGGTGCCTTATCCAATATAGCGTTCGCTAAACTGCCATCTTCAACACTTCTAACAACCGATCGTACCATTTCACTCTCTCCGAATTCAGGTTGCCTTAATAAGTTATGCAACCCATCTAGCGCATGGTACCTATTTTCATCTGTATCTTCCTCCTTCAACATACCAGCCGTAGCATCAACGAGTTCACGTTCAAAAGGGTTAAGTTTCATTTTTTTTGACTGTATCTCGGTAAGACTTAGACCCTTTAGAATTTTGTTGACTTTATTAGAGGAATTAACCAAATCATTAGATTCAACTGGCTGCTTTAGACGAATTAAGTGCCTTTTTAGCCTCGTCTGTTGAAAAACAACTATTAATAACACCAGCAAATCCTGAACTCTCACTACCTCTACATGATTGATCCTAGACTCACGCTGTCTAGGGAAAGTTGCTATTGCCATATTCCCAACTAAATTAGCCAAAATAGTAGCAGCCATGTCTGACCACCCATCTACATTAGTCTCAACTTCAGAGAGCTGATTACGGACCATGGTCTTTGTACTATCAGGCAAAGACGTATTTCTGACAGCCATGACTGTTTCAACGTACAACCTATACCCTCTGTCACATGGGACTGTACCGGCTGAAGTGTGCGGTCGGGTTAGGTAGCCTTCCTGCTCTAACTCTGCCACATCATTTCTTATAGTGGCGGGACTGACCGCAAGGCCATGTCGGCGCGCGATAGATTCTGAACCTATGGGAGCACCTGACGAGATGTAATCTCCAACTATCATGTTAAGGATGTTACGCTTTCTTTGAGTAAGCATAAGTGCACCTTTATAACAAATTTGTTAGTAGTGTGGCGATTTAACACCAGAGTGAATGTAGTGTCAATACCAACTCATTTTCAAATCAAGGATCCGAAATACCAAAACAAGGACAAAATTAAGTACACGTGTAAGAGAAACTTCCGATCTAAAGGATATTCGTTACGAGATTAATGAGTGTATAACGCTGTCTAGACCACTATCTCTTCCTACGGTTATACTGTTTTATTCCTACTGCCATACCCAACGGAGCAAGCAAAAACATAAGATTCCCAACACCCGAAGACAGTGGTCTATTGGGTGAAAATAGACAAAAACCTCCATCAGGCACCGGAGTTGGGGTTGGGATTGGGGTTGGAGTTTCTACATCAAAACTTTCTTGTACCGGTGTGGGGACGACAGTAGCGGTAGGTACAGGAAGCGGCGTATATGTAGGTGTAGGCGTGAATATAGGTGTAGGAGTGGGAGTAGGAACAGGCGTATCCGTAGGGATAGGAGTAACAGTAGGCGTCGCAGTAGGAGTAGGAGTGGATGTAGGTACAGGCGTGGGAGTAGGTAACCCTTCAAAAATTAGATTAAATCCTGAAACGACCGTCCCGCTTTCAAAAGTACTCACTTTATTTGACTTTATCCCATTTAAAACGAACTCGATTTCCTCTCCGAGGAAACTGAAATCTCCCGGAGCTACAACTAAACTTGAATATTCGTTTCCTTCTATCAAGGCTGGATAACTTTCATATTCCCCTATCTTAGCCACAAGAACGGCGTTTTCAGGGACATTCATTCCAGCAACTGTGATGTTACCTGAAAACACAGATGCATCTGATGCAGGCGTGGATGTAGGTACAGGCGTGGATGTAGGTGTAGGCGTGGATGTAGGTGTAGGAGTTGGAGTTGGAGTAGGAAGGGGCGGTAAATTCGGAAAAGTTAGAATAAAATCCTTATTTATTTCAGGAAAACCTAAATCTGTATCCAGAACATAAGCCTCTTCAGCCTGAACCTCAATTCCTAATCTGGAGAGATAAAACGTAATTTCATTTCCGTCATATGACTCGTCGGGTGGTTCAGCTAATAGAGGACTGTATTTCCCGTCTTCTCCTACCAGGCCTCTGATGTTATCAAATCTATCTACCCTAAGTGACTGCCGATCACCAAACCTAAGAATTATTTCGAACCCCTCCGGAACAAATGAGCCATCTGATAGAGAAGCAACTCCCTGAAAAGAGGTAGGAAGGGGCGGTGGATTAGCAGAAATATCATCATCTGCATACGCTATACCCACTCCAAGAGCAAGGATAGATACATAACCCAAAACTAGGAACCTTGTTACAAACCACCACATTTTAGATAATTTACCTCTTATTACTAATAAGGCCCCCCTACCTCGTTGCTGAGGAGGGAGGCCTTATTATATCAACTCTAGTAGAGTGTTGGCAGAGTTACGGAGTTAGGTTGCCTCGGGAGTTGAGGTATACCCAGTATCCCTTACCTACCGTTACGGTATCTCCAGCTGTGGTCGACGCGTCAGGAACAACGCTGGCCCACGACTTACTTATAGCGTTATAAGTGTAAGCCCTTGACCAATCAAGTGTAGAGAAGTACTCATCAGCATCTCTGCTGGTCGTACCTGCTATATCGGAGGTATTAATACCCACCAAGTTCCAACCTGCCGCAAGTCGATACGAGTCTGGAGGAGACATCGCACCGGCCGCTAGACCAGGAATCTTGACTGACTGGGTTACAGGAGCCGTAGTCTCAATCCAATAACCTCTTTGAGCCTCGATAGTCATAGCACCTGAGTAGGTACCATCAGCATTTCGAGTCACGAAGGACCACAGTCCTGTAGTGGACGGGTCATAGGTCATTACTGTTGATATGCTGGCATCGCTGAATACATCGGCCACGTCGGACGGGGACGGCGATCCAGGTAGTGATACCAAGTTCCAACCAGGCTCTAGGCTCAAGCTGTAGGTTCGCTCTTCGATCGTGAAAGCCAAGGTCGAAGATACTTCGTTACCTGCTGAGTCTGTTCCTGTAATAGCGAGACTATGTGCTCCAAGAGCTAAGTCAGAAGCCGCCCACATGTAAGAACTAGAAGTCCTTTCCGTGAACCATGCCAAAATGTCTGTAGCCGTTCCGCCAGGAGGCGTATGGCTAGCCGTTGAGAGTGCGACGTCCTTATAAGAGTCGCCTACATAGGCGTCATCAGTGAAGGTCACACGTATAAACGGTGAAGTGTCCTGTATCGCTGATGCTCCATCAGGATTAAAGACTACCGTAGGAGCGGTCTGATCCACTTCGAACACGTCCGTACCTACATAACTGTAGCTAACGGTTACGTCTGCAGTTGCTGCAACGTCGCCGTTAACGAACGTAATCGTCCTGGCAGAAGCATCTATGGTAGTTGTGGAACTGAGCGTAACCGCTGTACCACCGACCTTAACAGTTATATCACTGGTGTTAAGGCTACCATCGAAGTTTGCGTCTCCAATAGGACCATTAGCCAGGGTAACTACACTGGCTACTGCAGTCTGAGCCTCGTCTGCTACGTCTGTGAGGTTATCTGCAGTGTTCGTACCATCGGAAGCCTGAACGGTCACACCATACTGTCCAGTACCGTCACCGGCAGCTATCGTAACCGAACCCTCTGAGGACAGAGGAACAGGGGCGGTTTGGCTAAGACTACCATTACCTGGTGCCCCGTTAGGACCAAAGACCGAAACCTTCAGTCCGCCAGAAACCAGCCTCTCGTCGCTCACTACAGTGGTCTTCACTACATCTGCGAGCGTCGCTAAGGCCGTGTCTATGCTAATAGTTAGGGCAGGAGCTACTCCGTCAGGAGCGGCTTGCGACGAATCAGCAGCTACTGAATTGCCAGCAGGATCAGAGATCGTACCGACAACAGTTACTGTAGGAGTCGCATCTGCATCAAGATCTGCGCCTAATACTATGTCAACCTGAGTCGCCGTATCTGCATTCAAAGTTGCAGATGAAACTGCGTATGTCTTGGTCCCATCAACAACTGTAAAGTCTGCCGCGTCAACAGTGGTACTATCGAGAGCTTCACTGAACGTAGCAGTTACGGTTGTCCTACCAGAACCAGTTGTGGCACCGGTAAACGTCGGAACCGTAGTGTCCATGGTTATCTTGACATCGGTACTAGCAGAGTTACCTGCCGCGTCCGAAACAGCGATATTCATGGTGAACTCTGTCGATTCTGCGACTGAGTATGCTGTCTTCCAAGAGGTATCACTTGCGTACAGGACTGTGTAACCCTGAAGCACTGGCGCACTAGCAAGAGATGCTGGAGTTACAACATTACCATTGATAGTGAGTACCAAAGTGGTCTTGTCGATACCGGAGCCAGCGTCGGTTATATCAAACTCAACTCTCGGGTTGAGAGTCTGGGTCTTCAGACCGGTCAAAGGCTGGCCTACAGTAACAGTAGGATCGACAGCGTCTATAGTAAGGGTGTCTGATGCTATAGTAGCACCGTCAGAATTCAGGTAGTTAACAGTGACTGTGTCTCCGTCCTCTACCCAGACCTTACCATCACCGGGGCCATTATCTGCTGGGTCGCTGCTAAGAACGACCGTACCCCTGAATATATTCGAATTGGAAGCAGCTGTGGAAGTAGAATTACTTGCTACCTCTGTAATAGTTATGGGCTCACCGACTACGTCGGAGCTACTCACAACTTCTGCTCTCTGTGCTGTACTACTGGCATAAACGTCAACATCGTGATACGAGAAAGTAGCAGTTACATCTGCTCCTTGCGCTGCTATGCTTCCAATTGTGAAAGCACCCGTATCTAGATTTGCCGACGTCACCAACACCCCAGCGCTGCCTATCGTTGCCGTAGGCCATGCACTTAGAGGAGTATCTGCTGGAGTAGTAGTATCGTAAGTGCCCAGACTGCTACCTGTTGTGGTACCAGCCGCTGCACCCCCGATAGTTGCCGCAGGTATAACGAAACTGGTACCGGCTGCTGCGGCGCTCGATAGAGTACCGAACACTCGGGTTCCAGATTTTGTCATACCCAGGTCAGCGTCCTGTATGTAGAACACTACTTCGTCCGCAGACGGTTTCGCGTGCGTTATCGCTGTACCCGAGGAGTCGGTCCACTCTACTCCATCCTCGGCCAGTCCTTCGACTACCCCGGATGAACCATAGAGACCAACGGTCGCGATCAGCAACACCGCTATAAGAATCTTCGGCGTTATGGTGGCTACCTTTTTCACTGCCTAACCCCCTACTTAAATGTTTCCTAAAACAGACTTAACTTAGATTATTTCTATATTTATTGTCTTTTAGACACGGAGAAGCCCTGAGACATATGTATCTCAGGAACAAATTCCCTTTCCGCCGTTCTACGGGCGGTAGATATGACCATCAGAACCTCGCCGATATATCTAATCAGACGTTAGAATTTTTACACTATGAGCCGTAGCTTGTCAAGTAGTTACACGTGCTTAGTGAAGGGAACTGCCTAACTGCCTGACCATAGTGATTCAACTAAATCGGCTGAAACATGGGTGAGGTTCCCTCCCGAGTCCTCCCGCACCGATCCTAGCGAAACTATATATTAGCCGCAGATACATTGTCAATAACTCACAAACCCTTAATTTGCCAGTTATTACGAAAGCTCACATAATCGAAATTTCCATCTATAATACTTGATATATACACATCACTAAAAATTAATTAGAGACTAGATATTATTAGTCTCCCTTTTCAGGACTACTGAGCTTTACCAAAAAGTCCTTGTTGTCCTTACTGTTTCTAAGTCGCTCTATAACTTTTTCAGTAGCCTCAGAAGAATTAATGGAATCTGTAGCAACCATGCTGACCATCCTGCGAAGAAGCCAAACTTGGCGGAGCGTTTCCTCATCAAGGAGTAATTCCTCTCGCCTGGTTCCGCTACGGGATATGTCTATGGCAGGATAAAGTCTCCGTTCTGCCAACTTACGGTCCAGATGAACCTCCATGTTTCCCGTACCCTTAAATTCTTCATATATCACATCGTCCATCCGGCTCCCGGTTTCTACAAGACAAGCTGCTAGTATTGTAAGACTGCCTCCGTCTTCTGCATTCCGAGCCGCACCAAAAAATTTCTTGGGAGGATAAAGAGCAACTGGATCTATTCCTCCAGACAAGGTTCGGCCGCTCGTAGGAACAGATAGATTGTAAGCCCTCGTAAGGCGCGTAAGACTATCCAGTAATATCACCACGTCACGTCCTGCCTCTACCTGACGCTTTGCCCTTTCCAATGCCAACTCTGCAACTTTGCAGTGATCTTCAACCGGTTCATCGAAAGTGGAGCTGAAAACTTCACCACGAACTGACCTCATCATATCCGTCACTTCTTCAGGTCTCTCACCAATAAGAGCCACCATGAGGTGAATATCAGGAGCATTTGCAGTAATCCCATTGGCAATCTGCTTCAGTAAAGTGGTTTTCCCAGCCTTTGGTGGGGCTACTATCATTCCACGCTGACCTCTACCAACTGGCGAAATCAAATCAATGATTCTATTAGACAGTTCCGTTTTCACCGTCTCCATTTTAATCATGTCTTGTGGAAATATAGGGGTCAATCGTTCGAAATGAGGCCTGTCTTTAGATAGATCAGGGTCAAGATCATTCACCGAATCCACTCTCACCAATCCAAAGTACCGTTCCCCATCCTTAGGTGGCCTTACCTGGCCGGACAACTGGTCTCCGCTTCTCAGCCCAAACCGTCTGATTTGTGACTGTGAAACGTAAACGTCACCTGATCTATCTGCACTACCAGTGGAACGTAGAAAACCATAACCATCACCAGTGATAGACAATATACCGCCAGCTACAAGACTCCCATTCTGTTCAGATTGAGTTCTGATTACTCGATTTATTAAATCCTGACGCCTAAGCACAACGCCATCTTCTAAAATACCCATCCCTTTAGCTAAATCAGCTAGCTCAGCATCTGTTTTAGCCTGTATTTCTGTTATATTCATACTATCTCCGAGCGACTCCAACTGGAGCTACTAAACTCCTTTTCTTTGTTTCCTATACAAACACATATCCCAACAACATTGTGTATTATTTAATCTTGGCTCTGGCGCGCACCCTTCCTTGCGCCGCAAACTGCATTGCAATGGAAGCTCAAAGGCTAGGGAAACGGCACAAGGGACACGTTCGCCTATTCAGTTGGGGCAGATCTGTGCTAGATACCGTGCCAAGAGGTGTAAGTCGTAGTTCGAACTACAATCTACCACATTAGTTGGGTGATAGTCTAGACCTTTTTCAACAATATTAACGATTAGGATAGTGGCAACACATGCTGGCCACCCTCACGGAGAGTACGTTTAGCAGTATCCACAAATTCTCGGAAAAGAGGATGAGGTCGATCAGGGCGTGAAAGAAATTCAGGATGGAATTGAACTCCTAACATGTAAGGGTGTCCGGACATCTCCATGATTTCCACTAGGTTTCCGTCCGGGGAAATTCCGGAGGGTAAAACATCTACTGACTTAAACAAGTCTCTGTATTCATTATTAACCTCAAATCTATGTCTGTGACGTTCACTTATAAGAGTATCTCCATAAGACTTACTAGCTATTGTCCCTTCGACCAACTCACAAGGGTATATACCAAGTCGCATCGTACCGCCTTTTTCGGTAACTTCCTTTTGCTCGTGCATGAGATGAATGACAGGATCTGTAGTATCGGGATCAAACTCTGTCGAATTGGCATTGCTTTTCCCTAAAAGGTTTCGTGCTGCCTCGACAACCATTACCTGCAGCCCAAGACATAGACCTAGGTAAGGAACTTCCTTTTCACGAGCATAACGCACAGTTTCGATCATGCCTTCTACCCCACGACGTCCAAAACCACCCGGTATTACAATTCCCGAAACATCATCCAAATATTCTTCAGGACCGTACTTTTCGACATCTTGTGCTTGAACCCAACGTATGTTGACATCAAGCTTATGCCATAATCCTGCATGTACCAACGCTTCTTTCACAGAAATATATGAGTCTTGCAACTCAACGTACTTACCAACTACCGCCACCAACATAGACTTGTCTGGCTGTTCAATAGAACTAACCATATTCTGCCAATCGGTCATATCACCTGTAGTGCCAGATAGTGTCAGGCTACTTACAATAAAATCTCCTAGGCCTTCGTCTTCTAGCATCAAAGGAACTCCATAAACTGATGGTACTGTGGGCAAAGATATAACAGCTTTGATCTGAACATCACAGTGAATTGATATCTTATTTCGAATATCATCCGTGATAAGCTGATCACTGCGGCAAATAATAGCATCAGGCTGAATTCCAATACTTCTTAGCTCCCGAACACTATGTTGAGTTGGCTTAGTTTTAAGTTCCCCAGTTGCTCCAATGTATGGCAAGAGCGTAACGTGGACGTAGAGCACATTATCCCTTCCTGCTTCATTCCTCATCTGCCGAATAGCTTCAAGGAAAGGCAGACCTTCAATATCTCCAACTGTACCCCCCACCTCCACGACAATTACATCAGCCCCACTCTCCTCTGCAAGACTGTGCATACGTTTTTTAATAGCGTCAGTCACGTGAGGTACAGACTGTATGGTCCCGCCAAGGAACTCTCCTCTCCTCTCTCGCGCGATCACCTCACTAAATATCTGACCGGCAGTTAAATTCGAGGATTGCGTCAAATCAATATCTATAAAACGTTCGTAGTGCCCTAAATCTAGATCTGTCTCACACCCATCGCCTGTTACGAACACTTCCCCGTGTTGGTAAGGAGACATCGTCCCTGGATCAACATTCAAATAAGGATCTAGTTTTAGAACAGATACGGAGATACCACGACTTTTCAGGATTCTACCGATTGACGCCACGGCTATTCCTTTACCTATGGAGCTGACAACTCCCCCTGTAACGAAAATGAATTTGGTCATGAACGTCTCATCCAATAATATGACAAGTTCCTCACTGGTAATCTATATAACACAAAAAGAGTAATAAAAAGTTGAATACATAACGAAGGAAAATCAGCAGCGTCAAAATATCCAGTCGACTCTAACACTGAAACAAGGTATCCCGAGGGCGACTACTCTCACATCTATACAATGATCTGATTGCCCCCTCAATGGTTTGAAAAAGTATAGAGCCACTTACAATATGATGTCAATGCTATAGGGATATAATTAGAAATTCTTGACCTAATCATAGACACGACCTTAAACTGCAACTGATCGGTTACTGAAGTATCAAATTGAAAGAGGGTAACAAATATGAGATTCTACAGACTAGTAGATTCAGTTGGAGAAACACATGTGACGGTCGAAAGTAAAGAGGGCACTCTGACAGATATCACATCCGTCCATAACGAGATTACAGACATCGAACAAATTATACAGATCGCTTCTTTATCAGGGACTTCTATGGATAAATTGGCAAAGCACCTGATTACGCAAGGATCTCCTGAGAACTACAACCTACAAGAAATTATTGAATCATCCCGAGATGGTGCTGGAGATTTGTGGCTGGATATACCAATTGATACTCCTGAAGTTTGGGCATTTGGAGTTACCTATCAAAATAGCGTGATGGAACGTCAAAGGGAGAGCGATTCCCCTGATTTATATGCAAAAGTATATAACTCTGATAGGCCTGCATTATTCCTAAAAGCTACGCCTGAAAGATACGTTGGTCCATTTGAATCAGTAGGTGTCCGTGGAGATTCTAGCTGGGACGTACCAGAACCAGAACTAGCTTTTATATTATACAAAGGTGAAATAGCTGGATATACCTGTGGGAATGATATGAGTAGTCGCTCAATTGAAGGAGAGAATCCCCTATATCAAGCTCAGGCTAAACAATATGCAAGGTGTTGCTCAATAGGACCAAGCTTTGTCCCTAAAGACTCTATCGAAAATGCCCAGGATTTGGAGATCCGGTGCACAATTTCAAGAGAAGGTAAAGAGATCTTCTCCGATAAAACTTCAACCTCACTAATGAACAGGACAATCGAAGAATTAGTCGGTTGGGCTAATCGACATAACTCACTGCCGGATATGACAACTGTCCTCACAGGAACATCAATAGTACCGCCTCCTGATATTACCCTAGGAGAAGGGGATATAGTAACCGTTGAGATCGACGGAATTGGGACACTGGAAAACGACGTTATTGTCGTGTAATCCAAAAGTTAATGGAGCAAACTCCAGCGGGATAGATATACTGTTCAATCGATCATTTTTTGTACTGTGGTTCCAATCTCTGAAGGAGATGGAACAATGGATGCTCCTGCATCTTCTAGAGCTTTGATTTTCTCATCAGCTCGCGCAGCGCGACCAGTTATTATTGCACCGGCGTGACCCATTCTTCGTCCAGGAGGAGCGCTCTTACCAACTATTAGAGCAGCCACTTGTTTAGAAAAATCGTTCTTAATATACTCTGCCGCCTCTTGCTCACGCGTACCACCTATTTCGCCTATCATCACGACACTTTCAGTCTCTGGGTCTGAATCGAACATCTGTAATATATCAACAAAAGTTGTGCCGCTTACTGGATCACCTCCTATACCAACACACGTCGATTGGCCAATCCCAATTCCTGTCAACTGACCCACCGCCTCATATGTTAGAGTTCCACTCCTTGACACAACTCCTACTTTACCGGGCTTATGAATATACCCAGGCATTATCCCAACTTTACATTTTTCCCCGGGGGATATTGCACCTGGGCAATTAGGACCCAATAACACTACATCCTTCCCCTTAATGAAATGAGTTACTCGCACTGTATCTGAAACTGGAATTCCTTCGGTTATACACGCTATAGTTTTTACGCCAGCTTCAACTGCCTCTAGAATCGCATCCGCAGCAAATGGCGCTGGTACGAATATAAGAGAAAAATTAGCTCCGGTTTTGGAGACAGCATCATCCACACTATTGAAAACAGGAACAGAATTGTCAAAAACCTCCCCTCCCTTACCAGGCGTGACTCCTGCTACGAGATTAGTCCCATACTCTCTACAGCGCTTGGCATGAAAACTACCTTCTTTACCAGTAATTCCTTGAACCAAGAGACGAGTTTCACTATTCACCAATATGCTCATCTAAACACTCCATCTAGCCCGACGACTTAGAATATTTTGTTGATTTTATAGCTTCAGCTGCTTGGGCCATGTCATCCACTAAAGTCACGTTCAATTCCGACCGAGACAGTATATCTCTTCCCTCTTCAGCGTTTGTCCCCAACATCCTAACCACAATGGGGACATTTATATGAGGTAACTCTTCAACGCCTAGAATCATCCCTCTTGCAACTACATCGCATCTCAAAATACCACCAAAAATATTTACCAGTACTGTTTTTACACTTGAATCTGACAATATAATTTTTACCGCTTCTGCTACTTTATTTTCATCTGCGCTTCCTCCTACATCTAGGAAATTTGCTGGCCCCGCACCTGCGCTGCGAGTGATGTCCATGGTTGCCATTGCTAACCCTGCTCCGTTTACAAGACACCCGACATCCCCATCCAGTCTGATATAGCTAATGCCAAACTTCCTTGCATCAGATTCAAGAGGCTCCTCCTGTTCAGAGTCATTTAAAGCCAACAGATCTGGATGCCTGTAAAGAGCATCATCATCTAAACCTATCTTTGCATCACCGGCAAGCAATCTTTCATCCGAAGTAACTATTAATGGATTAATCTCTACGAGAGAGCAGTCATTTTCAGAAAAAATTTTGTGGAGGTTAATCATAAGACTGGTGAATTCTCTTATCAAATTTGGAGTTAATCCCATTAGGTAGGCTAAACGGCGAGCCTGAAATGGTTGAAATCCTATCATGGGATCAATTGGTAGCTTGTAAAGTTTTTCTGGTGTACTTTCAGCAACTTCTTCTACGTCCATACCGCCTGAAACGCTAGCCATCACTACATCTCCACCTAAACTTCCGTCAACCACAATTCCCAGATATAATTCCTGGGATATATCTAAAGCTTCCTCGACCAAAACACTACTTACAGGTACTCCTTCTTCACCGGTCTGGGGAGTCACTAGCCTCGTCCCCAACAGTAAATCTGCAACTTCTCTTACCTCAGAGGCATTTCTAGCCAGTTTAATACCACCAGACTTACCCCTTCCACCAGCATGGACTTGAGCCTTAACCACAGATCCTACTCCCAACTGTGATGCCACCCTATAGGCTTCCTCTGCTGTATATGCAACTTGACCTTCCGGTACTTTAATTCCCCCTTTGGACAACATGTCCTTGGCTTGATATTCATGTAACTTCAAAATGTTTCTCCGTATTTTGATTTTGAATCGAACTCAGTAAACACTAATAACTGGCGGAGGGAGTGGGATTCGAACCCACGATACGCTTGCACGTATACCGGTTTTCAAGACCGGCGCCTTAAGCCGCTCGGCCATCCCTCCTTGATTATTGACGCTCACAGAAAAAAGATGGCTTGTCCCTGTGTAGAAAAACTCTAAAGATAACTGTGCTTAACCTAAGCTCTCATTGTACCTTAAATAATACTCTGTCAGAAAATTATTTATCTCAAAAACCTGCCCAGACCAGTCATGGTTTTCCCAGATGTAAGTTGCTTCATCATTTTCTGCATTTGCTTAAACTGATTCAACAGTTGATTAACATCTCGAACCGTAGTCCCACTACCATTTGCTATTCTCTTTCTACGTCTACCTCCAATAATATCTGGTTTGCGTCGCTCTTCAGGAGTCATAGACTGTATCACTGCCTCTACAATTTTTATCTTATCCTCCTCCAATCCATCGGTTGATATTCTACCTTTCAGTGAAGCCATGCCAGGAATCATGTCTGTGATCTGACTCAACGGACCCATTTTTTTTAACTGTCGTAACTGGGACAAAAAATCATTCAAATCAAAAGTGGCATCAATTATTTTTTTCTCTAAGCTTGCAGCCTGACCTTCCTCAAACGTTGCTTGAGTTTTTTCGATTAGTGTCAACATATCGCCCATACCTAAGATGCGAGACGCTAATCTGTCAGGAAAAAATTGTTGGATATCTTCTACTTTCTCACCCGTACCAATATACTTTATGGGAACACCGGTACCTGAAACTATTGATAAGGCTGCTCCCCCACGAGAATCACCATCCATTTTTGTCAATATCAAACCAGTCAATCCAATATCTGAATGAAATTCTTTGGCCACTTCAACCGCTTCCTGCCCTGTCATTGAATCTACAACCAAAATCTTCTCTGAAGGTTTAATAGCCTCACAGATCTGCCTCAATTCTCCCATTAAATCACTGTCGATTTGAAATCTGCCAGCAGTATCTACTATGGCCCATGCTGCCTTGGATTTTGATGCCTGCGCAACACCTTCCTTGGCAACATCTACGCAATTACTAGAAACATCACCCCGATACACATCTACACCAACTTTTTCTCCCAAAACCTCCAGTTGTTGTATAGCAGCAGGTCTGTAAAGATCTGCTGCAACTAAAACTGGAACTTGCCCAGATTTTTTGAGAGTCCAAGCCAATTTCGCAGAAGTAGTTGTCTTTCCTGAACCATTCAACCCCACCATAACTGCCACTGAAGGTGGGTCAACATCAGAAATAAGCCCCCGTACCCCACCTCCTAGAATTTCTGTCAACACTTCATTAGTAATCTTAACTACCTGTTGCCCAGGGCTGAGACTTTTCAAAACATCACTGTTTAGTGAACGTTCTCGTATACTTTCGACGAAGTTTTTAGCTACTTTATAGTTCACGTCTGAACCCAAGAGAGCCATGCGGACTTCGCGCAGGGCGTCGTCAATATCCTTCTCGGTCAAGCGCCCCTTGCTACCGAGTTTCTTAAATACCAAGTTTAATTTTTCAGATAAACTCTCCAGCATTACTCTACCTGAACTTAATGATTTTACTGACCAGATTTGTAAACGATTTTCAATCCACCAGCATCCAGAAACAAAACTGCGAATTTCTGTCCGTCAGGGCTAAATTCTGGTGAACTGATTTTTACATTATCTACCTGATGGAATATTTCCTCGTCCACTACGTCCATAATTGAAGTTGTTGAATCCTTACTTTGAGTATCTTTAAAACGATACGCCAACCTAGACCCATCTAAACTAAATAATATCTGCCTCAGCCTCCAAGGTCCTTCAAATTTCTGTTTTGCCTGTCCATCTATAACTACGTATGAAAACCCATCTTCACGAACGCCAAATCCAAACCTTGACCCATTTGAACTGAATGTAGGGCGATCAACTATCTGATGAGTAGCCACTTCCTGGCCATCTAACACAGCAGTCCAAGTATCACCTCTTTTCCCAGCGTATGCGAACCTCGAACCATCTGGACTAAATGATAAAAATGCTACTGCTTCATATGATGTTAGGTGTTCTCCATCTAATACGACAAACGAGTCAGGCGACTTATGAGCCAAAAAGGCAAAATGGGAACCCGTAGAACTAAACACTACTTCATCGATAGAATCAAATGTTTCTTGCGCCTTACCATCTAATACAATAAAACTGTATCGATCTTCGGTAGCGACATATGCGAACCTTGAACCATCTGAACTAAAAATCAATCGACCAACCCAATCGTACTTACTACTTTCTTGACCATCTAGAACAACAAACATTTCCCCCTCATCCTCGACCACAAATGCATACCTAGAACCATCTCCACTGAAAGTTACTTTCCCGACCCAATCGTAGAGATCTGATGGTTCATTATCTATCACTGCAAATGATTGACCTCCAATAGAAGCATTATAGGCTAACCGAGACCCATCTGGACTAAAAACGAGGTCTTCTACTAAATCGAATTTATCTAATTCTTGTCCATTAAGTACAACAAATGTTTCCTTACCACGTCTAGCCATATAAGCAAACGATTTCCCATCTGGACTGAATGTGGGGCTATCTACACTTGTGTAACGACCCAAGCTTTGTCCATTCAATACCACCATGCTTCCCTGTTGATCTGTTACCCTTAAGGCCCATTTTATACCTCTATTAGTTATTTCCAGCCTAGGCTGATCCAGTAAAGATTCATCTCTTGCTTCATATAAAACTGCGGTCAAAATATTCTCTGAAGCATTACTATAGGTTTTAGGTATGTCCTCCCAATGCACACTCTCTGGCGGACTAGAAGAAGCAGGTATATCTAAAACGGTTTCGGTAGGCATCGGAGTGGGCACAGGTATTGGGGTAAAGGTAGGTGTAGCTCTGGCAGCAGGAGTAGGCATAGACCTGTGTGGAAGAGGCTCGAACACCGTTTCTTCGGCTGAGGTACAGGAAATAGGAATCATTAGTAACACTGCAATTGCTGCAATTACAAAACCTACAACCATTTTGGGATGAATTTTGCCTGTCATTCTATCATCCATTAGAATCGATTTTTTTCTCTCCAAGCGAGTGTTTAAATCTAATCATAGATGCCAAAAATAAATTTACTACAATTAATAGACAATTTCTGAAACATATCATTTATTAAACGATTCTATCAAAGCTATACCTGATATAGCCGCTGTACCCATCAAAATTGGATCAATAAACTGCAGATCATCTCCGGGCTGGTTAATTCTAGATAAATCATCCGCTAATAGGAATAGAACCGGTACACCTACTTCACTAAACGGAGCGTGGTCACTAGCAGCCCAATCTAATTCAACTCCTCTCTCAATGCTAAGATTATTGGCATTGCCGTAATCCAACACCCTGTTAACTAAAATATCATCGCCTATCAATTCTATGAATTCTCCTGATCCTACTACATCAAAATTGATCATCGCGATTATTTTATCAAGTTCAGCATCTGTAAGAGAATTAACGTAATGCCTACTTCCAAATAATCCAATCTCCTCTGACCCAAAAGCTACATACCTTATAGTGAACGGGTAAGATTTATCATTAATAAAATTAGCTAATGAAAACAAAGTGGAAATCCCAGAACCGTTATCATTAGCCCCCTGTGTATTGGGCACTGTATCGTAATGAGCACCAATTAGAATAACCCCAGCCTCTCGGTCCTCCCCCGGCTTTTCAGCGATTATGTTCCGTGATTCCCGATGGCTGGCAGATACGGAAATTGTAGACTCAATTTCCTGAACTTCTATACTCTTCTTTATGACAATGCCACTTTCCTTAGATATTGATACGACAGGTATAGAAACTTGGTTTAATAGTCTAGCGTTGAAACCCCCTGGCACATTATTGTAGATAACTGCACCTACTGCTCCCTCCTCTAGTACATTAGATACTTTATCCTGAAAAGTTATCTTACCTCTTTGTATCAATGCTATATTCCCATCAATATCCTTTCCTATTAGGTCAGATTCCAGAGCCTTTCCAACATCTACAAGTATCCCCGATGATTCTCCTGTACCACTCATGAAAATTGGACTTGCATCAATTTCTTCTGATCTAGGAATACTAACGTACATAAATGCAGAATCAGGATCAAATAGCTCAACGTTGAATGCTTGAACTTCTGTTATCAACCCCATATGTCTAAATTCACTTTCAAGAAAAACAGATACCTGTTTTTCTTCATCAGTTGCACTGGTACGAGGACTAAAATCTTCTGTAAGCGCCGTCAAAATCTGCCATGACTTACTTGCTAGGCCATCAACGGTAGGTGTTTCCACCACCACACTTTGTTCATACGTATCATCGGTGACTAGTAAGTTACTAGAATTATCTCCTGACACGCATGCTTCTGACAATAGTGAGGAGAGTACTAATAATAAAGTGAACAGGCAATTGAGATTCGATCGGGATTTGAAATTTATCATACCCTAACAGTATACAGATCTAGATTGCTTTCATACCTAGATCATCACCATAGCTTCGCCACAGAATTTATTAGGTCAGATTGATACTAACTATTTAGGAGGATTTTTTTTCTTTTTGTTTACCGTTTATCAATGCCGCCATAATTTCTTCAGATGGCTCTGGTACTTCAAACTCACCAACACATGCTATTGAAGAAACAAAATCCCCGGAACTTGGCTTGAATATTGTTACACCCTGAGCCGACCGTCCTGTACTTCGTATCTCAGCTAGGTTTGTCCTTATGACCTGAGCCTTTTCTGACAGGACATATACCTCATCGCTATCTGCAATAACTTGAGCTGCTGCAAGCTTCCCTGTCTTTTTCGTTACATTCAAAGTTTTAGTACCTGAACCACCCCGTCCTTGTCGCCTATATCTATTTAAGTCCGTGAGCTTTCCAAATCCATTCCTACTTATTACTAGAAGCTTGCTGTCTGCAACCACTATATCTGAAGAGACGACTTTGTCTTTAGGAGATAAAGTAATTCCTTTCACACCTCCAGCAGCTCTATGTCGAGCCCTGATTTCAGCAACAGAGAATCGAATAGACTTCCCACCCTCAGTAACCAGTATCATGTCTTCATCCTCTTTAGCCAAAAGAGCTCCTACTAAATTTTCATTATTTTTCAAAATCATAGTGATCAGCCCGGCCCTGTTAATGTTCTTATATTCCTCTAGGGCAACACGTTTAATCCGTCCCGTACTAGTTGTCAAAACCAGGAATAAATCTTTGTCAGACAAATTACTAGCTCCAACAATAGCGCTCACTTTTTCTCTATCCTTAAGAGCCACGACATTTACCACCGGTACACCCCTAGTGTTCCGAGAGGTATCCGCACGAAGTTCATAGGAAGTTAAACGAAGCACTCTTCCAGTATTAGTGAAAAACAATAGTGTGTCATGTGTGTCACCAACCAGTATGTGCCTAACCGGATCATCATCTTTGGTGTTCATACTAGAAACACCCCTACCACCACGATGCTGATTGCGATAAGTATTAGCAGGAATGCGCTTGATATAACCATCTTTGCTTAATGTCACTACCACCTGCTCATGTGCTTCTAACTCTTCTCGTTTGAAATCTTGAACTGGACCTCTAATAAAGGTCCTCCGCGCCCCTCGAACTCTTTTTTTTAGATCATCAGTTTCCTGTCTCACTTCAGCTAAAACCTTCGCGGGATCAGAAAGAAGAGAATCAAGCATCTTTATGGTTTCTTGGAGAGTTGTATATTCAGACTCAATTTTTTCGCGCTCTAAACCGGATATGCGCCTTAGCTGCATGTCCAGTATGGCTTGAGCCTGAGCCAAATCAAGACTATACCATGACATGAGTCCTTCTCTAGCGGTCTCTACGTCTTTAGCATTTCGTATCAGTGCGATGATCGCATCTAGATTAGCCAATGCGATCCGCAGACCCTCTAAGATGTGGGCCCTAGCACGTGCTTTAGCTAACTCATACTCTGACCTACGAGTGACTACTACTCTCCTAAAATCAATGTAGTGGAGCAACATCTGCTTAAGATCCATGACTTTAGGGGTGCCGTCAGCCAACGCCAGCATATTAATAGAGAAACTACTCTGCATGGGAGTTAATTTGTATAAATTGTTTAGAATTACTAAGCCTTGAGCCCCGGACCGCAAATCCATCACGATACGCATCCCCTGTCTGTCTGATTCATCCCGAATCTCTGATATGCCGTCAAGCCTCTTAGTTTTCATAAGAGCAGCTATCTTTTCTATAAGGCCAGCTTTATTTACCTGATAAGGCAACTCAGAAACAACTAACTGCATCTTATTAGAACGCTTTTGCTCTACGATTTCTGCAGTAGCACGTACAATCACCTGACCTTTTCCAGTAACGTAGGCCTTTCTAATTCCATCCCGACCCATAATTGTGGCACCAGTCGGAAAATCAGGCCCCTTAATCTTCTGATTCAAATCATCTACGCTAGCCTCCGGATTGTCTATCAGGTGAACTATGCCGTTGCACACCTCTGTTGCGTTGTGCGGAGGGATACTAGTTGCCATACCAACAGCTATCCCGGCAGCGCCATTCACCAACAAATTCGGGAGCTTTGCAGGCAAGACAGAGGGCTCCGTTTGGCTACCATCGTAATTTTCTATGAAATCTACAGTGTCCTGATCCAGACTATCCAGCATTTCCTCTGCAGTAGCACTAAGCCTAGCCTCTGTATACCTCATGGCGGCCGGAGGGTCATTATCAACACTTCCAAAATTACCCTGCCCATCAACTAGGGGAACTCTCATACTGAAATCTTGCGCCATTCTAACCATGGCATCATAAACAGCGCCGTCACCATGGGGATGGTACTTACCTAGCACATCCCCAACTAATCGTGCGCTCTTCTTGTACTGGGAGTTTGGCCTCATACCTAATTCGTGCATAGCGTACAAGATCCTGCGCTGAACCGGCTTTAAACCATCTCGTACGTCAGGCAAGGCGCGGGAGACTATCACGCTCATAGCGTAGTCCATGTAAGAGGCCTGCATCTCTTCGACTAACTGCCTGGACCTGACAAGTCCGTACTCGGTCTTACCAACCATTAAAATACTCCTTACACACTCTTACTTTTCAGTTTCATATTCTATACTATTTTTTTGAATTGTGGCACTATATTTATTTTTGGCACTTACGAATATCTTCCACTATGGCATCACTGCAACAAACACCGCTGATTGCATGCTTTCACAGAAAAGCCCACAAAATACACTCTGGACACCTATTCAATTTTCATTTAAATCACTCAGAATTATATTTGTATGCCGACACCCAAACCGTTACACTAAAACACCTTTACCAGAGCCCTGGGGGGACAGGGCCCTGGATGCTTTGGGGGATCCCTTAACACACCATTCAAGGCGTCCGTCAGGATCGTTAGTATCAGTTCAGATTAAAAACTGACATGTTAACATTTTACGGATGCCACATATCATTTTCAAATATTGTCCCGAGTAATGCCATAATGAAGTGGCATTACTTTGGGAGAAGTACTATACTTGTTTCAATACCCTCTTCTGGAGTGTGGCTTGTTGGAACAGGAACATAGTATTACACCAAACGAAATTATATCTCCGCCCTACGTGAGCTTCTCAACTTTCAAAACCTTAATGGATTGGCTTCGAGCAGAAGGTGTTCCGTTACGTTTAGATCGGTCGTTTTGGAGATCTAAATTTAGTGGGAGTACAGGCACTCAGCTAATAGCCGCCCTCAGATTTCTTGGTTTAGTACAAGGAGAAAGCCCCACACAAGACCTTTATACCCTTGTAGATTCAATCCCTGAGGATCGCAAATTCATTCTCGGGGAAATATTGAAACGCTCATACGTAAATATAGCTTTTAAGGATTTGGACAGAGCTACCCCTTCGATGCTAAAAGGGTGGTTTCGTATTTATCCTATCGACGGACACACATTGAGAAAAGCTATGTCTTTCTTCGTGAATGCATCTAAAGATGCTGAAATCCCAATGTCCAATTCCATCCAAAAAATGGCGCGTACTAGAATATCAAAAACAAACCGTCCATCTACTAGGATTAGACAGGCAACTGTAGGTCAAATCGTACGCAGCACTCAAGATTCAGACTTCAAATCAATTCCTAAACAAGACATCATCCAATTAAATAATATGCGGGGGAATCTAATGTCATTAAACCTTGAAAGCGGAGGAACGGTCACAGTTGAACTATCACTAGATCTTTTCAAGCTATCTGCCAAAGATAGAGAGTTCATAATGAAATTAGTTGACTTAACACAAAACTATGAATCGTGACTAATTTAAATATACGACTAATAAGTTCGTCTGAATTATTGCGAGGGTTAACGGCTACATGTCTGTCTAATAGACGCTCTATGAACAAGAGAACCAAAAAGGCGTTCGAATTGAGGAGGAACCTCAAGTTTTCTATCCGGACTAAATTGAACTCCAATTATCCAAGAATGGCTTGGACTTTCAACTGCTTCTATTACTCCGTCACTCAAAGAGTATGCTGAAGCTAGCAGAGACAACGATTTCTGTGCTTCATGTAAACCTAATCTATGATGACTGTTAACCATAACAACTCCACCAGAGCCCAGAATAGCAGCTAATTTACTCCCGGGTGCTATGTATATTCTATGCTTCGAGGCTTGTAAAAGATCGTCCTTTACCTTTGGTTCGTGACCTTCCACAGCTACAGCAGATGTACCCCCAAATACAATATTGAGAGCTTCAAGCCCTGGTCCGATTGCAAGAATAGGTAAATCTATGTCCACAGCTGAACTAAGTAATTTTAAAACTTTATCAGTAGGAGGAGAAATACACATCAAACCCTCTACATCAGACTCCTTGCGCCCATCCAAAATGTTGTCCGTAATAGAAAGAATATCTGGTTTGCCACCATAAATCTCCGTAAGAGTTTTCAATCTTGGTATAAGAGATTCTTCGGTAGCAATAATGCCTATTGCTGGGGTGTTACTAACAACCATTGTTCTTAACGGTAAAGTTTATGGCCATATCTAAACTAAGTCAATCATGGTCAATAATCCCTTCATTAACTACGACTAAATGTTTCATTACCGCTATACCATCCTTGCGAATTTAGAAACATACGTGCTAGAATTGGGCCGAGAGACACGTTCCTGTGTCCGTAAATCAACATTATGGAATTGAATTGACGAGTAAGAAGTCCGGTGCAGGTGCAGAAAAAGAAAAGGCACTAGAATTGGCCATGGGTCAAATAGATCGCCAGTTCGGAGCTGGTGCTGTTATGCGCTTGGGAGAAGTGCCTGTACAGACTAAAGCCAATGCTATATCAACAGGATCACTGTCTTTAGATGTTGCTCTAGGTATTAGTGGTATTCCTCGAGGCAGAGTGACAGAGATATTTGGAGCTGAGTCCGCTGGAAAGTCAACTTTGTCACACCACGTTATGGCAGAAGCCCAAATCGCCGGTGGCACAGCAGCATACATAGATGCCGAACATGCCCTGGACGCAGATTATGCAGCAAAATGTGGTGTGGATACTGAAAATTTGTTAGTGTCCCAACCAGATAGTGCAGAGCAAGCTTTGGAAATATGTGAATACCTTGTACGCAGCGGTGCGTTAGATATAGTGGTAGTGGACAGCGTAGCTGCGTTGGTACCAAAAAATGAATTGGAAGGAGAAATGGGTGACGCTCATGTAGGACTACAGGCCCGACTAATGTCCCAGGCACTCCGAAAACTTACTGCTGCAATAAATCGCTCAAATACGGCAGTTGTTTTTATCAACCAGATAAGAGAGAAGGTTGGAGTAGTGTGGGGGAACCCGGAAGTAACCCCTGGAGGCAGGGCACTAAAATTTTACAGTTCTGTACGGATTGACCTTCGTAGAATCGAATCAATCAAACAAGGGAACGACATTATGGGATCTAGAGTCAGGGCCCGAGTAGTAAAAAACAAGGTGGCGCCTCCATTTCGAGTAGCTGAATTTGACATAATGTTCGCCGAAGGCATCAGTAAAGAAGGTGACATAATTGATCTAGGAGAGTCTATGGGATATATAAGAAAAAGCGGCTCTTTCTATTCGTTTAAAGAAACTCGTCTGGGTCAAGGACGCGAAAATTCTAAAACCTTCCTGAAGGAACACAAAGATGTGAGCAGTGAGATAACGAGTTTAATAACAAAAAACCCTGAAACATCTGAAAAAAATTGAAAACAAGATAATAAGATATGGCCGTAAAGTCATATCGATAACTCGGTCACATACAAAATATTAGCAGTAAAACCATAATCCTAGTACCCCAACGGTCACAAATCACATCAATGCATAAATAATTGTGTGTCGAATAATCAAATCGATGTGCAACTATCCAGAGTACGTAAATTATACCTCTCAACAGAGAAAAAGCAGATCGCCGAATCCTATAAAGCAATCCAATATTTAAAAAGAATCTTAGGAGTTTTTTTCTATGCTAGATGAACATACAGGTAATTTAATTGTAATGGCAATTTGTATCCTGCTATCCGCATTCTTTTCAAGTTCCGAATCGGCATTTCTCTCTCTTCAAAACACAGCTAGACTCACTCACCTAGTGAGTATTGGAAACGTAAGTGCTCGCAGAGTATCAAAGATGTTGGATAATCCTGGTAGGCTCTTATCAACAATCCTACTCTGTAATAACTTAGTGAACGTGGCATTCACAGCCTCAATAACTATAGTAGCCGTTTCGACATTAGGGAATCCACAAACCGGTGTTCTCGTAGCAACAATTCTAGGAACCTCTATATTACTTGTATTTGGGGAGGTGCTACCGAAAACTCTAGCAGTCCGTCATTCCGAACGTCTGGCGTTTTCCTATGCTAGGTCACTTCAAACTATCGAAGTCTTCCTTCTCCCTTTAGTAGCCGCGTTGGATTGGATTACACAGATATTATCTATCGGACAAAAGGACAAAAAATTGGAAACATCTATAACTGAGGAGGAGTTGCTTTCACTTATAGACGTCGGCGAAGCGGAAGGGGCTTTTCAACCAGAAGAAGCCGAGATGCTTGAAAGTGTATTCAGATTCGGAGATCGACAAGTAAGGGACATAATGACACCACGTAACGATATAATTTCTGTCGGAAGGGGCGCTTCTTTGTCACACGTCCTGGATATGTATGCGAGCCACGCTCATACCAGATTTCCCGTATTTAAAGAAACTGCCGACAATCTGGTCGGAATACTTTCTGCGAAAGACTTATTGAAAGCTATGGCTACTCGCACTATGGATTTCGACGATCCCGTTACTGAAACAATAAGAGATGCCTATTTCGTTCCGGAAACAAAGCGTATCGCCGAACTTTTTGATGAACTCCGAAGATCTGGTAATCAAATGGCAATAGCAGTCGACGAATACGGTGGAGTCGCAGGCCTAGTTACCCTTAAGCAATTACTGGAAGAAATTGCTGGTAAAGTAGGGGAGGAGGGTATTCAACCTGAAGAAGAATATGAAGCAATCGGAGAAAATACCTTCCAAGTGGATGGAGGCATGGGTATAGACGAAATCACAGACGAACTTGGCATTAAATTGCCGGAAGGTGATTTTGAGACTGTAGCTGGATTTGTATTAAACATACTTGGCCATATACCCACTGAGGGGGAACAATTTGACCATAGTAACATACATTTTGAAGTGTCCTACATGAAAGGCTTAAAGATAGAAACGGTCACTATTACAAAAAATCCTCGGAGGCAACCAGAGAAAAATGACTGATGATGGCAATGTATTGTATTTAGAACAATGCGTTGAAAAAAACATAGATAAAATATGCCTTGAGCCTGGGTCTACTCTTGTTGTTGCTGTATCAGGAGGACCTGACTCACTCGCGATGTTATATTCTATTTTTAGCCTGCGGAATGTCTTAGGAATAAAATTACACGGAGCACATCTAGATCATGGAATTAGAGGAGAAAGGTCGGAGAGAGATGCTGATTTCGTTAAAACTGTATTCGATTCATTGAAAATACCGTCGACCATAGGATACTGTGATCTACAAAAACTACAGTCAGGGGAAAGATTACCAACTGAGCAATTAGCTCGTGAAGCCAGGTACAAATTCCTAGCTACAACGGCTGTAGATCATGGTGCAAAAACAGTATTATTAGGGCATACTTCTGATGACCAAGCAGAGACTATACTTATGCACATTATGAGGGGATCTGGAGTAACCGGACTCTCTGGCATCAAGTTAATAACCGAACGCAAGATTGGTAATGTCCAAATAAATCTAGTAAGACCACTTATAAATATTTCACGCATGGAAACTCTTGAATATTGTAAAGCACTGAAATTAAAACCTGTGCATGACGAAACTAATTCTCTACCAATTTATGACAGGAATCGTTTAAGAATCGAACTTTTACCTATGCTAGAAAAATTTAACCCAAAAGTTAAAGATTCTCTAATAAGGCTGTCTTATAATGCTGACCAGATTCGCCAACACTTAGATACCGATTTAAATAAGATCTGGCAAGATACAGTTAAACAGCAATTTGGCCAGATATTTTTTGACGTCAACTCCATCCAAAGTCTCTCTAATGCAATGCAGACCCATCTACTGCGTCATGCGATAGAAGTTAAGAATGGAACACTAAATGGGATATATCAAAGTCACATTGACTCAATGATTAAATTGATTTATGGGCGACGTGGACGAACATTGGATCTTCCTGGAAATCTGAGGCTACTAATCGAACGCGACATACTTGCCTTAGTTGATAGTGAATACGATGCGTACCATTGCCCCTTCCCTTCTTTAGAAGGCATTCACAAATTATCCGTTCCAGGTAAAACTACAGTAGGTCAATGGGATATTACAGTCAACATAATAAATCAACAAAAAATACAAAATTCGGAGAGAAAGGTTACATCCACAACTCCAAATATACTCACGTATGATATCTCAAATGAATTTAATGACTGCAATTCTAGAAAAGAGGTACACTTTTCAGAATTATTCAGCTACTCGAATCTAGGAACGAAATTATACGTTCGTAACCGTAATGATTCAGACTCTTTTCAACCTTTAGGCATGAATGGGAACAAATCAATACAAGACTTCATGGTAGATTCAAAAATTCCCAAGTGGTGGAGAAGCAAAATACCACTAGTAACAAACACTTCCGGTATAGCATGGGTGGTAGGATGGCGTATATCTGAATGGGCTAAGGTACTAGAGAAAGATACTCGATGCATAGAAATATGCTTTGCAACTACCCTTCCAAATAGCATATAAACCCATTACAAAGTCAATCTACATCACTCTATCAAGCCGGTCGTTAAGTGTCACTCCAGGCAATCTACCTCGTTTAGCTACAGGCCTTCCATCTATTTCATGTATATCAGATGTAAATGGATTCAAAGACGACTTGGCTATGTATGTACCTACACAAAAAATATTCACTGGTGAATTCAAATCTATGAACCGCCTTATTTTCTCAGGTGTAAATCCTCCACTTACCATTATTTCTACGTGTCTAAAATCCGCTTCATCGAGACGGGATCGAACTTCCTTCACTAAATCTGGAGTGACGCCACCTCGTTCAAACGGAGTATCAAGACGTACCCCTCTAAGCTTTTCTCTTAGCGATCCTGCTACGATTAGGGATTCCTCCGCTTCATCCTTAAAAGTGTCAACAAGCGCTATGCGTGGAACCTCCTGTGGCATATGCATGTCGAATGCCTGCATCGCCCTGAGAGTATCCGACATCAACAGGGGTAAAGAGTGAGGCATATTACCAGCAGGGGTTACTCCCGCCAGTCTTGCACCTAGAATTGTAGTACACGAAACACACCCGCCTATCACTGAAGCATAATCTAGATTCGCTGCAACATTAGGGTGAATATTCCTAGCACCCATAGCTACTACAGGTATCTCACCAGCCGCATCAACGCACTCTCTGGCTCCAGTAGCCCATCCTGTACTAGAAGAAAGCGTACCACTTATAGCTGTCTCGTATAATCCTATGCTGCCATATGGAGCCCTGACTCTCAATGCTACCTCTTTGGCATCTACAGCCTCGCCTTCTCCCAAAGCCCAAACTTCACTGCCAGTTTCTGGTAAGATTCTGGACAGCAATGTCTGAACCTCCGATAATCCACAAAATATTCCCTTTCTTTCAGGTGCAAACTCAATGGTAACGACCGGATTTATCCCTTCATTACGCAATATAGTCTGCGTTCTCTGAAGAAAGACATCCGCCGTTTCTCCTACCAATACTGGCCGCCTTACATCAAACTCCGGATTAACCATCTCTCCCACTCTTTCGTATAAATTACTATGAAATCATCTTGCTTCTAACACTTGTCTCCCCAACAAAACGGCAATAAAAACGAATAATACCAAATATCTAAACCTTATTTACTTAAACCACGCCTTGAATACTCTCAGAATATAAATGAACGGGTTGGTATACTACTCTTAGTAAACTAAAACATCAAGATAGTGCCCGTCTATGAAACCTTTAATTAATATGCACCTGGTATCACCCCCATTGATCAAATTCGCATAGAATCATAGGTGACTATGATTAAACAATAATCCAGAAAATTACATTGACGCACGATTGGAGCTCTTACATAATAATTTGAATATGCCTTCAACTTTAAAATTATTGACTCGTCATACCCGTCTTGACAATGGCTTATTCGTCCTGAGCACATTCATGCCACACGCCTTTTCTACTAGCATTAATGTACTTGCCAAAATCGGATCAAGAAACGACCCGAAAGGTCAATCTGGAATATCACATGTAATTGAACATTTACTTTTTAAAGGTACACATAAACGCCCATCCCCCATAGAAATAAGTGGGACTATCGAAAATGTTGGTGGAATTTTGAATGCTAGCACTGAGCAAGAAGTCACTACTTACTGGTCTAAGATTCCAAAAACCTATCTCTATGATGCACTCGATCTAAAAGTTGACATGCTACGCAACTCGAAATTTGATGACACAGATATTTCTAGCGAAATACAGGTTGTGATAGAAGAACAAAACATGTCTTATGATAACCCTATCGACCGAGTCGCAATACTCTTGGATAAGCTTATGTGGAGTTCCCACCCGCTCGGACAAGAAATAGGCGGGTCCAGAAAATCAGTATCAAACCTTACGAGAAGAATGATCCTAAATCAGGTTCATGGATTCTATATCCCACAAAACATTGTTATAAGTGTTGCTGGTAAAGTGAAACATAACCGACTGGTGGAAACAATAGACTCACTTACAAAAGATTGGGACAATCATAAACTTCCTGTAACTATTCCATTTAAAGAATCTCAAAAAGAACCAAAACACTGCATAGAATACCGCAAAATCGAGCAAGCCCATATCAATTTAGGCTTGCCAGGATTAAATTTAAGCCACCCTGATAAATACTCACTCAGAATGTTAAGTGTGATATTAGGAGAAGGAATGAGTAGCAGGTTATTCGTGGAGGTTAGAGAAAAAAAGGGTCTAGCTTATGATATTCACAGTGAAACAAATTTTCTTCAAGATTGCGGAACCATAAATATCTATGCAGGAGTGGATCCAAGAAACACATTGTCAGCATTAATAACTATAATCAAAGAATTATCCAGAATTAGAAACAGCGTAACTGATCAAGAGCTTCAAAAAGCCAAACAACTATGTTCAGGATTACTTACCATGGAAATGGAAGATACTAGATATGTATCATCTTGGGCTGGCATGCAACAACTCACTCTTGGAAAAATATTGGATGTGAATGAAGTTATTAAAAAGATCGACTCTGTCACAGTTGAAGATATCCATAGAACTGCAAATAATTTTTTATTAGGCGAAAAACTTAATTTGGCTATTGTTGGACCAATAAAAGAGCATATACTTTTCAAAAATGCATTACACGACACGAACCTTTAGTGTGTAAGATTGAGAATACTGAATATAGTGCATTTAAGAACGTTCTTCGAGTTCAATTCCCAAAGAATTGATAATTCGCGCAATCATTGAATAATATCCCACTAACACGACAAGATCTACGACTAGTTCTGAACCGATAAGATGTTCTAGGGCCTTGAATGTTGAATCACTTAAAGTCCCCTCATTAACAATTTCCTTAGCCGCCTGAACATACACTCCTTCCTTGGGAAACATACCTAAAGGTGCACGACCAGAATATATAGATTTAAGAGTTTCCCTAGATACGCCAAGATCTAAAGCCACTTTCTCATGTTGTGTCCACTCATATTCACTACCCATTTCCTTTGCTGTTGCCAGGATAGCTATTTCTCTAGATACTGGATTCAAAGAAGACTCATATCTTATATACTGCCCTAACCTAGCAACTAAGTCGGTGGCATCAGGACTGTTCAGAAGCGCTTTGAATAGATTGAGTACTGTACCTCTAGATCCTGATATTCGATCATATATTTCTCGTTTATTCGGAGGAAGATCCTCTCTCGATAAATAATCCAATCTAGCCAATTAAATTCTCCTTCCCTGCTTATATACAAATCTCATACCGCGTCCTATGACCATTAGTAACGCATCAAATTATTTACTAAAATGCTGCCAACTTTTGACATTAATCTCGTTTTCGTTGTTATTTTGATCTAGTAATATGACTCTCTGAGGGTTTTCAACCACCTCCCCTATGACTGTTATCATTCCAGGGAATTTTCTGTTGATTTTTTCTATTTTGTTTTCCTCAACAGTCAATATCAATTCATAATCTTCCCCTCCAGACAGTGCTAAATTAAGCCACCTTTCCGGAAACGCCTTGACAAGAAAATCATCTACTGGTATCCAATCTGTCCTGAGACGAATACCTACTTCACTGGACTCGCAAATTTTACCTAAATCTTCCACAAGGCCATCACTACTATCCATAGCAGCCTTCACACCACTATTGAGCAATTCCACACCTTCCGTAACCCTAGGAGATGGCAAATTTTGCGCATCCCTCAAATGTTTTAAAATCTTATCCTCCATTTCGAATTTCGTTCCCTTGAAATCTTTGAAACCCACGGCCAATCCCGCAGCAGCACAACCAAAAGTACCGGTTACAGCAACCTTGTCCCCAGGTTGCGCAGAATCTCTAGTCATTATTTTTTGTTCACACGCTTGTTTTGAATCGTTTTCTAAAGCTCCAAACATCGATATTGATATAAACATTACATCAGATTCTACAGTATCACCTCCTACTATTGTTCCCCCGAATACGTTACAGGCATCCTTCATACCGCAATACATTTCCTTAAGAAAATTGACCGGAATATCTCTACGAAGACCTAACGATACTGTGAAACCAGTAGGAACACACCCCATAGCTGCGATATCACTCATATTCACAGCCATCGCCTTCCAACCTATGGCACGCCAATCAGAAGTTCTTGTATCGAAATGAACTCCTTCAACCAACGAATCTGTTGTAAATACAATCGTATTATTGGAGAAATCTAGTACAGCAGCATCGTCACCGATACCTACTTTTAAGTCCAAATCACTATTTTTACTACTGTAAGGCCTTGATACTTTGCCATCTGTATCTCGAAATACACTGGTAAGAATGTCTATTAGATTGTTTTCTCCAACATCTTCCACAAGCATAATTAGGATTGTAGACGCGTATTCGATATAGGTAAAGCATATTGGACGTCAAGCACTTCACAAAAAAGTCAGACCATCCTAGTACTTATACATCTCTTGTTAAAGTACCTGATATAAATGATTACTATAAGATTACATTAATGCTTCATATCCGTCTTAATTGTCTAACCATAAATATATTTTCGCTATGAGCTTCATGTCCTGTGGTGTACAATGCGAGGGTCATGCTCCCCTAAAGGAAAGGGGCTTTAAGTCATGCTAAAGAAAATTAAAAATTCAACCAAAATTAATAGTTCTACAGAAACACCACAAGTCCCACCCGGACAATATGAGACTGACAAGTTTCCAGTAATGACTTTCGGAGATACGCCTTCTATAGATTTACATTTATGGGAGTTTAATATCTTCGGATTGATTGATACTCCGATAGTGCTTAACTGGAACCAGTTCACATCTCTACAAAGTACCAAAATTACTGCTGATTTCCATTGTGTAACACAGTGGAGCCGAATAAATAATGAGTGGGAAGGCATATTATTTAATGATCTAATGCCGCTTATACAACCAAAACCAAAGGCACGTTTTGTGATGGTTCATTGCTATGGGGGATATACTACAAATCTTGAATTAGACGTACTCACAGACCAAGATGTCCTATTCGCACATAGCCTTAATGGGACTCAAATCAATAAAGACCATGGTGGTCCCCTTAGACTAGTTGTCCCCAAGAGATATGCGTGGAAGAGTGCAAAATGGGTCAACGGCTTGGAGTTCATGGAAGCAAACGCTTCTGGCTTTTGGGAAAGCCAAGGATACCACATGGACGGGAATCCATTACTTGAACAAAGGTTTGACTCTAATGATTGATATTCAAATCTCGGCTCAACGGAAAACCAGACGGTTTGTATTGGGCAATTTTGAAAACACATATACAAACATGAGAATAGGACTTGCAAGCATATGAAAAGGATTTTAGTTACGGGTGCAGCAGGCCAGATTGGCTCAGAATTAGTTCCTGCTCTCAGATTAGAATTTGGAAACGAAAATGTGGTTGCAGCAAGCCATAATCACCCATTAACAGACGAAATCACTAATTCAGGTCCACATACTAGAGTAGACGTTACAAACTGGGGTGACGTAAATTCTACTATACAGAAATATGAAATAGACACTATTTACCACCTGAGTTCTATCTTGTCTGCATTAGCCGAACAAAACCGAGAACGCGCCTACGAAGTCAATTTCACAGGGTTATATCACATCTTGGAAGCAGGTATAAAGTACAAGTTAGAACGGATAATAGTTCCTAGTTCTATAGCCGCCTTTGGTCACGAAACCCCTCGGGACAAAACACCTAATGAAACAATTCAGAAACCAACCACCATCTACGGCATATCCAAAGTATTTTCAGAATTGATGGGTAATTATTATGAGTCAAAACATGGCTTAGACGTTAGGGGAGTACGATTACCTGGGATAATAAGCTGGAAAGTAGAACCAACAGCTGGCACTACTGACTACGCTGTTGCCATATTTTACGGAGCGATAAAGGAAAACAAATATACCTGTTTCCTAACACCAGATAGCTACCTACCTATGATGTACATGCCAGATGCCATCAGTGCCCTAATGGATCTCGCTAAAGCAGACCGGGAAAGGCTTAACCACCATTCGGACTACAACGTTAATTCCATGAGTTTTTCCCCAAAGGAATTAGCCGATGTTATTGTAAAACGATTCCCGGAATTCAAGATAAATTACGAGATCGATCCTTTGAGACAATCGATTGCAGATTCCTGGCCAAATTCATTAGATGATACGGTAGCTCGCCTAGAGTGGGACTGGTACCCACGGTATAATTTAGAAACAATGGCTGACGATATGATTGATAATTTAAGTAGAAAACTTGATACTTAAATTAGTTTGTTTCATTGATTACCTAGATTGCTAGTAAACCAGATACATTTTGGTTGTAGCATAGTTATTCAAGTAGGTATTCGTCTGGTATCTCTTACCGAAGGACCTCCATTCTTTGATATGCCTCGAATGACGCTCTTTACCACGTCGGTCCTTTTAATCTCATTGGTTAACCCACACTGTAGGCATCTTTTATAGTCCCCGTAAACATCATTCGTATTAACCATATCCCCTTTACACTTGGGACAGGATTTAAAATAGAGCATAATACTCATCCTCCAATCAACATCTATCACACATGGGTATGTTTTCAAATACATCTCTAAATGACCTGAATTACTATCAGTAGAGGCCATTTGTTATCAGCACATATGAAATGCACCAGAGCATGTACCTTGACACACACTATATCAACTTGTATGCTTATCAGAGTTGACATATTCAATTCTAATGTTAAAACGAGCAACAAAGGTACAAAGTTAGTGATCCGATATCAGGAACAATGGTAAAAAGCGATAAAACGACATGAGATTTGAGAAGTCTAGAATCGACAGTGAGATTAACCTACATGAAGTAGAGGGCTTGTACATAATCAGTGTCGCTGCACGCATACTTGAAATGCACCCTCAAACACTACGTAAATACGAAAGGGTGGGATTAGTAACTCCTTCTAGAACAGGTGGGTCTCTAAGACTTTACTCTGAAGAAGATATAGCACGTTTGAAACTAATAAAACATTTAGTTGGAGACCTTGGACTTAATCTTGCCGGTGTACAAATAGTGATTGGGGTATTCAACCACCTTCTTAAGACGAGAGCAAGAGCAACTTCAACTGATCAAATTCACCTAAGAAGCTTCCTTTCAGAAACTCTGGATTCTGTTTTTGAATTGCTACATGCTCATCAAATTTAGGCACGAATTACCATCACAATGGAGAAATACATATATGACTGATCCGGATGAAGTAATCCAGGACGAGGTTTCTGAAAATGGAACCAAAGAACCATCACGTAGCACTGAAAATCTGGAAATAGACGAGATTCTTAGAGAGAAGGATCAATTCCGGACACTTGCACAGCGATCTCAAGCCGACTTAGTTAACTACAGACGCCGTGCATCGGAGGAAAAAGAAGAAGTTCGCCGCGAGGCTAACTCAAGGCTACTTCTTAATATACTCTCTATCGTAGACAGCATTGAGAAAGCTGTAGAACTAGTTCCAAAAGATGAAGTATCTCAAGGATGGTATGAAGGTCTTGAGTTAGTCCTCCGCAATGCTCATAAAATTCTTGAGTCAGAAGGAGTTACAAAAATAGAAGCTGTGGGGCACCACTTTGAACCAATTGAATTTGAAGCTGTGCTACATGAAGAAACACTAGACGTAGAAGAAGGGCAAATCCTTAGTGTGTTACGTGAAGGCTATAAACATCGCAACCGGGTTCTCAGAGCAGCTCAAGTTACAGTCGCTAAAAAACCTCAAGAACCAGAAAATATGGATAAGGAATCTACCGAGGAGGGTGATTAATAATGTCAGAAGAAAAAGAAATGCCAGAAGAAAAACAAGAAGAATTTGGCTGCCCACAATTTAAACCAGGGGACAAAGTAATAGGTATAGATCTAGGTACTACTAATTCATGTATGGCCGTCATTGAAGGGGGAGAACCTCGAGTCCTTGAAAACGGAGAAGGAGCTAGAACGACCCCATCTGTAGTCGGCACAAACCCCAAGACAGAGGAACGATACGTTGGACTGACTGCAAAACGTCAAGCAGTGACTAATCCAGACAATACCGTGTTCTCAGTGAAGCGTTTTATGGGACAAAAATTTGATGATGAAACAATCAAAAAAACTAACACGCTAGTCCCTTTTAAAGTCGTCAAGCATAGCAACGGAGACGCACACGTTGAAATGGCCGGCAAGAGTCATGCTCCCCCAGAAATTGCAGCTATGATACTTCAAAAGCTGAAACAGGATGCGGAATCAAAGCTAGGAGGAAGCGTCGGACACGCTGTAATAACAGTACCTGCCTACTTCGATGATAGCCAACGAAATGCCACTAAAGACGCTGGACGCATTGCTGGGCTGTGTGTTTGTAGAATAATCAACGAGCCAACCGCAGCCTCACTAGCATATGGGTTAGACAAATTAGACAAAAAAACTGAACAGATAATCACTGTATATGATCTGGGAGGTGGAACCTTTGATGTTACTATCCTACGATTAGCAGATGGAGTTTTCGAGGTCTTGTCTACAAACGGAGACACTCACCTAGGCGGAGACGACTTTGATCAAAGAATTGTGGATTGGATTTGTGAGGAGTTCCAAAAAGACCAGGGTATCGATTTAAAACAAGACAGAATGGCATTGCAGCGATTAAGAGAGTCCGGGGAAAAAGCTAAGATAGAACTATCAGCCCTAGTGGAAACAGAAATAAACCTGCCGTTTATAACTGCTGACTCCTCAGGACCTAAGCACTTGGTAATGACATTAACCAGAACAAAACTTGAACAACTAGTGTCAGATCTGGTTGAAAAATCAATCCAGCCATGCAAACAAGCCTTGAAAGACGCTGAAGTTTCTGCATCTGGAATTCAAGAAGTGATATTAGTGGGCGGAATGACTAGGATGCCCACTGTCCAAAAGGCCGTAACCGATTTCTTCGGAAAGGAACCACACCAAGGAGTAAACCCGGATGAAGTGGTTGCGGTAGGTGCTACAATTCAAGCTGGAGTGATGATGGAAGATATTGACCAAGATATCGTTCTAGTCGATGTTACTCCACTAACACTAGGCATTGAAACTCTAGGAAGTGTAACAACCTCACTCATCCAACGTAATACAGCCATACCGACCGCAAAAAGCGAAACGTTCACGACCGCGGCAGATGGACAACCAAGCGTTGAAATACATGTACTCCAAGGTGAACGTCCCATGGCTTCAGAAAATAAGACTATCGGTAGATTTATGCTTGACGGAATACTTCCAGCACCTAAAGGTACTCCACAAATAGAAGTGACTTTTGACATCGATGCGGATGGAATCATTAACGTATCCGCTAAAGATAAAGGTACAGGTAAGGAACAAAGCATCACCATAACTGCTAGTTCGGGGCTGTCAAAAGAAGAAGTGGATCAAATGATAAAAGATGCGGAAATCCACGCAGATGAAGACCGAAAGAAGCGTGAGTCAGTTGAACTGAAAAATAATGCTGAAAATGTAGCATACTCAGCTGAAAAAATGTTAGAGGATAATAAAGACTCTATTCCAGATGAATCCAAAGAAGAAATTGAAACAAAAATTCAAGGAGTGCGTTCTTCTCTAGAAGCAGAAGATCTAGATCAGATCAAATCCTCAACAGATGAATTGCAAACCGCGATGCAAAATTTGGGTCAATTAATCTATGGCCAGCAGCAGTCTGATAATGCTGAAAACATGAATGACGAACATGTTAACGACTCAGAAAACACAACCAATGACCCATCTGACGATACCGTTGACGGCGAGTACAGAGAAGTTTAACTTGCAACCGTATCTAAACGCCCAATCTAAAATAAGCTGTATACCGAAACAGATTACTAGATTGGGCGTTTAGACATCATGATTTCATTCTACCCTCGCAACCGCCTGCAAATCTAAACGGTTTACGGATCGCTCAAGCAAGATCAGGCTACCAAAAAATGCAATGCTTAATCCAAAATAAGCCGGTATTAGAAGAACCCAGTCAACTATGATTCTAAATGGAGGTGCAGCGTACTGCCCGTCTCCAAATGACACGATTGAAGACACGATAAGTTCACTAACGTAGAAACCAGCTGCAGACCCGATACCCAATCCAATACAACTAATTAATATATGGTCAAGACTTAACAAGCCTAGCATTTGCCCCCTAGAAAACCCGATTGATTTCATGTAACCAACTTCACTTCGACGCTTATTAAAGAAAAATAGTGCATACATAAAGTAACTTAGAGAAATCAACAAAACTACCAGACCTACAGACACAAGGCCAAATGATCTCCATCCAGCTGATAATAAGGGATCTGTTTCTAAAGTACTAAGTTGTTTTGACTTGTCTAGCACTTGCCCAGATAACAGAGTCATCATTGAGAGATCTTGACGAACCGCTTTCTGATCTGTGGATACTTCTGACAGAAATACTTCATTTGGATATAATTGTGACTGGTGTCCCACAATATTGAGATGCCATAATATGCTATCAATGTCTGCAATTACAAAGCCTTCGTCATACGGATCCATAGTTGGAAAGTAATCAACCGTATCGACTAAAATCACCGGAATTTTCCTGTCTGCTATTTCCAACACTAACATATCTCCATTTTGTATCCCCGTCTGGGCAACAAACGAAGAACTGAGAAGCACTGGTACAGGTCCCCCTGTAGTACTGTTATAAAATCCTCTAACGCCCCTGATGTTCTCTTCCCCAAAAGAAAACACTGCTACTTTCCCACCCAAAGATCCCCTTGAAAGCTTGATCTCAATATTGTCTGGCCTTAGTACGGAGGTTACTATGGGAGTCCATCGTGAAAATCCCTCAAAATCCTCCAAAAGATGTTCCTTTCCAGAACGAGTAGTAGCTACTATTTCATTGATTTCAACTGTGCCCACCGTAAGCACTGAACCTTGTCCTGGTTCGAATAACTGGACTGCCTCTATGGAAACAGGGTTGGTAAGCCCATCTGGTAATCTTCCAGCAATCGAATGCCATTCAGACGGGCCTAAATTACCCAAGGAAACTGGCCTAATAACTCCACGTCCATCCTGCATTACAATCCACATCGATATATTCTGATACTCCTTGTCAGGTCGAAGGGAAACCGAAATCGAAACCGCTTCTTCAGGAATAACTATTTTCTTAGTTGAATTATGCGATCTTAGCGCAAGCATGAGGCTATCTAGAGATCTAGATGAAAAATCGTCTCTATACCAAGATACGTCTGGAAATTCAAAACTTTCCACAGCTAACATCTCTATATTTGCGGGACCTGCTGCTGCACGAAGTCTGAGTGCTAAAGCAACTGATTCAATACCTACTATAGATTTATACCTCTCTTTAAACTGGCGGTGCCCTTGAGGCGAGTATCCATCTACGTCGACCACTCTAATATCACTACCAACTTCATATTTGATACGGTCTGATTGGTTAACTTCAAGAGACCCTCCGACTGTTGTGGAAAAAACGCCTGCTGCTGACACCACAATGAACAATATAATCAGCCAAGTGTATTCGAATGGAGTCCGTACTATTCTCTCGAGGCCAAAAGATAACCACACTGGCGCTATGAAGAATAACAGCCTACCTGCTACGAGAATAATTTGCACTATTAGAACAAAACACAAACCCACATACGGTAACATCAAAAATGGTTCATCTGGCCTGAAATAAAATAATCCTGTCAATAATACCAACTGGAACAATATCCCTAAACTTCTTATGCCCCACTGCTTGCGCTGGTACACAAAAATGTAGGTAATACCAAAGGCTATTGGCAGAATTATGGGTGCAAAATCAATAGTAAAATCCCACTGTTTCGACCTGGTAAATAACGCAACACCTACCGAAGATAAAATTGAAATCCATACAATCAAATTAGAAAGATTAGTTAACCGACTACTAAAGATTCTACTAATCAAATCGGATAGCCTTAGAAAGATAAATGCTACCCCTATAATTAATAATACCGGAGCTACAAGTAGAAGTTCATTGCCTCCAATTACTGATAACAATCCTGAAGAAGTAATTTGCCCACGCTCATATAGTTCCCAACCTATTAATCCCACAACGACCAGAAATCCTATGTCAATATACCCGCTATGAAAGAATAGAGTTTGAGAAGGCCTGGAAGAATTTAATTTCTGCACCAATGATCTTGTTCTCCCAAGCAGAACATAAACAAACACATATATTACTAGCAACAAAAAGCCAACCCCTAAAGCCCATAAAAACAGATCTTTGTGAACTTTAACTGGCAACAACTCGCCTCCTGTTATAGAAGCAAAAAAAGGCAATTTACCAAATAAACTTACTGAGATTACTGATAAAACAGGAGCTGTCATTACTGCTACTACACAAATAATTAACCCTTCAATCAAACATAACTTGGCTAAGATTGAAATACTTGCACCACGTGATCTAAAAACTACGATATCTCTTTCAGCAGCATAAACTCTATACATCACTACAATCGAAACGAACAACAAAAGCGAGAAGGATAATATAACTACTAGTATCTGCAAAGGTATCCTAGACAGAAAATTCTCCCTTTCAAAATCACTAAGAACCCCTTCAACAAGGGTAGTAACCTCTGCCCCAGGAATTGTCCTACGGATAATGGCCCTGAAATCGTTGAGGCGACCTGTGGATTCACTCAAGGACCATTCTTTAAGTAGATCTACATTCACATCCAAAAACCAAACCGAATCCGCCAGTGACCCAGGAAATGTATCATTAATCGCATCAGCAAGAACATTTTCATTTACAAATAGCGGCAGTGGTGGCAGTTCATTATCAAATTCTACTGATGGAAATCCAAATGCTTCTGAATACCCTTCAACAAAAGTGTCAGCTACTTCATAAGGATCCAGAAAAAGGTTTGCATGTGGACTCCAATACGGCCCTGTTGGATCACTAGCTTCAATTATTCCAACTATCCTGATAACTAAATGATGAGAAGATTCTAAGGTTGGCGCCACAGAAATAAAATCGCCAGACTCCAAATTATATTTTCTAGCTGTAGTAGGACTTATTACCGCTTCTACCGTAAGTCCATTATTCGTCCAGTAAATCGAAGAGTTTGCCATCCTTCCTTCTACAAAATTTACATTGTCTTCGAGGCCTGTCAGATACCGAATAGATCCACGAAAAACTCTACTAGTTAATATACTGTTACCGGAGACATCGAATCCCTTATCAGGCAGCCAGGCTAAATATGGATCAACAACCACATATCTTGCGTGCCTTTGGTAGACTTCACCAATATAGCCGATAATAGCGCTGCGAACCTTCTTGTCAGCTCCTTCTAACACAGAATCAGTAACCACCAAGTTGTAACTCAATACCGTGATACCTGATTTTCTATCAGCCAATCCACTAATTGTCTGATTCAAGGCCAATTGTTCTATAGCTGCAAATAAAGTCGGGACCATCACAACTAAAGTTACAGATATAACCACAGCCATTGATATTATTACTGCCGTTAGACGGTCTCTATAAAATCTCTTTAAGGTGAAAATTAACATAGCTATCAATTATCAGCTTTAGGGTTTTATCCAGCACTATAAACTTAAAAACATCATATCAAACCACTGGCCAAAGAGACTTTTTCACTAATAACTGTAAAAAACGTTAGCAATAAGAATTAGAGAATTATTAGCAAATTAAGTACATGTCCGTATAGATTCGACTGAAAAATTGAATCTTCGTTCAAATCCTTCTAAAGTATCCATCTCCATTTCGATGCCAAAAACAGATTCAAAATGTCTGGACAATGAAATACTGACCGATTTTATATCAGTGGCACATTTGCCAACCGAAGCCATTGAAGTCACCTCTGCCCCTTTTATGCCACAAGGTACTATGTGATTAAAATAAGAGAGATCAGGAACAACATTTAAAGCAAATCCGTGAGCCGTCACACCCCTACTGACTTTGACGCCGATTGCAGCAATTTTAGACCCACCCACCCATACTCCGGTAGGCATGTCTGCACTATAAGAATCTATTCCATACTCTTTCAATGTTTCAGATAATACGATTTCGATGGATCGCACATAATCCAAAGGCCCCATTTTTCGTTCTCTTAAATTAACTATAGGGTATCCCACCAATTGACCCGGCCCATGATATGTAACCTCTCCACCTCTGTCTACATGATGTACTTCAATCCCTAGGTTTTTAATGGCTCGTTGAGAAATAAGTATGTCTATAGTATTGCCACGACGTCCTAGGGTATAGACATGTGGATGTTCTACTAGTAACAATAACTCTGGCAATAACTTTCTGGAAACCTGATCATGAAGATATTTTTGAAGATCCCATGCCAATCTGTATTCCATAAGACCGATATCTAAAACTACTCCTGTATTCATGATTCCTGTGATTTCTTTGTAGATAAGGTAATCATTTCTAGCTTCTTTTTTACATCTGACAAAAATCTACTTGCTTCCGATCCATCTATCGAAATGCCTGGCATACCATACCCATCCGCACGACCCGCGATACTATCGATAGCCATTTGTTTAGATAATGGAACAGAAATCGCATATTTATTATTTTCACACATAAATATAACCGGAAGTTTGTGGATAGCTGCAAAGTTCATAGCCTCATGGCAATCTCCTACGCTAGAGGCTCCATCTCCAAAATAGACTATGGTGATCCCTTTTTCCCTTCTCATTTTTGACGCTAGCGCGGATCCTACTGCCTGAGGTATTTGAGTACCGACGACATTAGATAAATTGACCACATTGTGACTTCTACTAGCACCATGAATAGGAAATTGTCTCGCGCTACTGAGTGGCTCTCCATCCTTTGCAGCATAGCCCAACATAATTTCACGCACACTCACACCCAAACCTATTAATACACAAAGGTCACGATAATATATAAAGAAATGATCTTTTGTTCTGTCTAAGGCCCATACACTCGCAATTTGACACGCTTCATGTCCCTGGGCTGATGCTACAATTGCCGCCTTACCTTGTCTGTTTAGAAGCCAGACACGCTCATCCATCAAACGGCACCGAACCATTTGACGATAAATTTCTAACAATACAATATTATCGTTACTCATCTTAGTTGCGACATGTTTAGGTGATTTAAATGTTCCCTAATCAACACAATCCATGAAAGTTCCAGATATTACGCAAAAGAGGCAGTCTAGCAATAGCAAATGGATTATATGAGGGTACTTCTTCCAAAGTTAAAAACAGATATTTATCATTCTATTTACTGCATCCTTTAGTATAAATACTTATCCGACGATGTACTATCCACGCCTCAGGGCGTTAGCAGAAAATCCAAGTAAATATCGTACCGTGGGGGAGTAATTTCTAATAGTCTCTTCAGGCAAAGACCTTGTGTAGTCAGACCAAGACCTAACCCATGACCTAACATAATAGCCTAATATCGCACGTCTAGGATTATCAGTAATGTTCTCACCTGACCTGTGCCACGTATGAGATGTCCACATTGCTAAAGACCCTGCAGGAGCTGTCAATGCAATTTCAGCTTCCAGTGAATCATATCCCCATTTTGGCTTCTTCCTACTAATATGACTACCAGGCACTACTCTAGTTGCCCCATTTTCTGCAGTGAAATCATCTAGGATCCAAACATTCTGTACAGCGAATGGTATTTCCGGCAATGGCTCGGGCATTTGCGTCAATGGAGCATCTATATGCCACGCACCGCTACCTCCTGAATTGGGACCAATACTAGTGGCACTTATATCGGAAAGTAAACAATCTTGACCTAAAACTTCACGCACCAACTGGAGAAGTACCGGATCCTCTATTAAACGTCCAGATTGCTTCAATTTAGCTGGTAAATTCCAAATACGCTGAGATTTATCATAATCAAAAAGCGTAGGTACGTGTATAAAAGATTTGTTCATAACCTCAGGGGTGACTGGCCAAGGAGTATCATAATTTTCTGCTCTAGTATGCCTAATCCGGCGCATTATACGATCAGTTTCAGCGTTGCTAATCTTATATGAAGTGCTGACGTATTTTTTAATTTCATCTTCGTTAGAAAATAAGGGGGCATCTCCAGGATCATACGGATCATCACGTTCTAATTTAAATAGTTCATCAACAGTGTCACTAATTTGGATAAGCTCTTCGTCAGGTAGCATGCCTTCTATAACCACGTACCCTTCTTTGAGCAAGTGGTTCAATGCCTTTTCCGGATCTAAAGACGACACATGAAAATTTGCCATATACACGACCTCTTAAAACGATTTTCTTATTCGATTGTGTTGTGAATATCCTTGAATCTATATCCTAGATTCCAAACTGTCTCAATAAATTTCTCGCCGTAACTGTCTATCTTACTGCGTAGGCGCCTGACGTGCACATCTACTGTTCTAGTGCCTCCAAAGTAGTCATACCCCCAAACCTGATTTAATATGGCCTCTCTCGTATATACACGACCCGGACTGGTGGCCAACAAAAGCAAAAGTTCATATTCTTTGAATCTAAGGTTGATTCTATTTCCATCAATTGAAACCTCGTAATTTACCGGATTGATTACTAATCCTCCCAGAACTATGGCGCCTTCGATTTTGGAAGACATACTACTATTAATGACTTTTTTACAACGGGCTATCAGTTCTATTACATTCGGAGGATACGTCAAAAAATCGTTCAAATTGGAAACATTAGCAATATGTTCAACGTGTCTAGGTTCAATCAAAGCGACCGAAGGCAACTTTAGCTCTGAACATCTTTTTAAACATCTATCAAATCCATCATCTGATAGATTCTGAACCACGATTATTGCGACCGTAGGTCCGTCACTCCGAGAGAGTGATTTTATTGATTCATCACTGTCTATTATGAATGGGTTTATGCCATGACTTCTGATCGCATCAATAGCGATTGAATCTAAATATTCACTTTCTCCAAACGGCAACGGTCGAATCATACCATCTAACCTTGCTAACACTAAATTTTTATAATCACAAACGAATTCACACGTAAAAACTCAAATTTTCACATATTAAATCGAATTATGACTAGTGATACATTATCCTCTCTCTATAGGCACATTTGTTGCATTTCCCCATTCAGTCCACGAACCGTCATAGTTCTTAACGTAAGGAAATTTCAATAAATATTTCAAAACGAACCAAGTATATGAAGCCCTAACGCCTAATCTACAATAAGTAACTACCTCTTCCGAAGAAGATATACCAGATTCACTATACAAGTCTCTTAATTGATCTACAGGCCTAAATAAACCATTCTCGGTCGTACCATCATCCCATGGGACATGAACCGCCCCAGGAATTCTACCTGCTCGGTAAATAGCAGTCTGTTCTTTATCTGAAGATGAAGAATACACTCCAGTAAATTCTTCATGTGTTCTGGTATCCAATATTTGTAGTTTTGAGTCACCAAGCCTACGGAGTATATGGTCTTTGGTCGCTCTGATGGAAAAATCTGGCGCAATAATTTTGTATCTGTTAAATTCTATAGACGGGGTAAGATGCGATATTTGGCGTCCCTCTATCAACCATTTTTTACGACCCCCATCCATTATTCGCACATTCTCGTGTCGGTATATTTTCAGTACCCAAAAAGCCCATGTCGCAGACCTATTATTCCCATCACCATACAACACAATTGTAGTGTTATTAGTAATCCCAGAACTACTAAAAAGTTTCTCCATTTTTGAAATCCCAGGAATATCACGTCTAACTTCATCTTCAAGATCCACATGAAGATTCCAAAGTAGAGCCCCTGGTATATGTCCTGTGTTATATCCCTTATCTGAGTCAGTATTAACTTCAACAATTGTTACAGAAGGATCTGCTAAATGCTTCGAAACCCACTCAGTAGAAACTACAGACATAGAAACCACAATTCATTCCTCCTAAATAGTCCTCTAATAAATCAACTCTGAACTGACCACTTCTCCATAGCGTAAGGATCTAATTCTAACCCTAATCCTGGTCTGTCTGGGAAAGGGGACAATTTACCCATTTGTACCTGCGGAACTTCCGTATACCAAATATCTCCGGTCGTATTATCCATATCCAAACTCTCAAGTATTTTGAAATTCGGCGTAGAGCATGCAAGGTGGATATGTACGAATTGCAAACAATGTGAGGCCACTTGCAAGTTAAATGAATCTGCTAGTTGAGCTATCTTCATCCATTCAGTAACTCCTCCAACTCTTCCTACATCAGGCTGAACGATATCTACTGCGTCTCTTGACATAAGTTCTTTGAATCCGTGGCGCGTAAACTCATTTTCCCCAGTTGCAACTGGAATGGGGATTGAATTCTTAACTTGCGCTAATCCATATATATCATCAGCAATTACAGGTTCCTCAAACCAACCAATCTGATAATTTTCATATTCCTTGGCAAGATATATAGCTTGTTTTGCTCGGTAGGCCCCATTAGCATCCACATATAAGGCGACATCATTTCCAATGGAATTTCTTACTGCCGCTACACGATCAATATCTTCTCTTTCTGAATTTCCAAAATCTTTACCGACCTTCATTTTTACCCCAACGAATCCAAGCTCAACAAATTTTGTCAAACTTGACAATAATTCCTCCTCGGTGAAACTTGTCCATCCGCTACTTCCGTATACAAGAATACTTTCAGTATATCCCCCAAGAAGTTTGTATAGCGGTTGACTAAGAGCCTTGGCTTTTAGATCCCACAGGCCTATATCTACAGCAGATAGCGCCCTGAGTGCAATTCCAGTCCGACCATACGTATTTATCCGCCAAAACATCTCACTCCATAGTCGTTCTATATCGAATGGGTCACTACCAATCAGTATATCCCTTAGTCCATTTTCGACGACAGCGCGCGCACCGGGTGGAGCCTCTCCAATTCCAAGGCCCTCAATTCCCTCGTCAGTTTTTAAATGTACAAATAACTGATCTGAATGTTTCCTTGAAAATTTTGAGGTGCCATGCTTTACCGGTTGAACATCAGGGTAAAAAACTTGAGTAGTCGAAACATCAATTATTTTCATCCAATACTCCACCAGATATAACTAGTGTTGAAATCTTCAACACGCAGTATATGGTGGTGTTGATTATGGGTCAAATTTAGTACCAACCCATCCAGAATCCAAATAACAAACCCTATGTTATAATCGGCTTCCCAAGGAGAGGTGGCCGAGCGGCTTAAGGCGCTGGTCTCGAAAACCAGTATACTCTTATGGGGTATCGTGGGTTCAAATCCCACCCTCTCCGCCACGTATTACAGGCGTAAACAGACATTCCTAAGTACCTATATTTAGTTAAGAATTACCCCCTGCTTTAGTGCTTGTACCCCCATTTCGTTATTCGTGGTGGGTTCTTGTTCCCTATTCATTATACGCATGAGCCTGATATGTGGTCGCACTTGTTTTCTCCGCTGTAGCCTGAGCCACGATATCCTCTGTAATTACATGTAATCAGGATGTAATTCCTTATATATATTCATGATCACCTTGAGTACCTTGCTATCCTTAATAATTACTTAAAGTTGCATTTAACATGATCAACATAATCAAGGTATGTGATAAGGGATAGGAGATTTCTTTGATCACCTTTGGATCATTCATCAAGTTTTAATTTCTTCGGTAGTTCCCATACCTACTTAGCTTTACCGTCCTGTGCTACAGTTCTGCAACTTTTGATTTTGAGCTTTCCCTTGACCGCCTCGGGTACACTAGCTCAAAATGAAGCATCTATCATTCATGTATAAGGATATCGATACCTATGCGTAGTACTGCTGATGCCGTGATTATAGGTGGGGGTTGTATCGGAGTTAGCACACTCTACTATTTGGCCAAACTTGGAATGAATAACGTTGTGTTGCTTGAGAAGGCAAGTTTGGCTTCAGGTTCTACGGGTGATTCCGCTGCTATTGTAAGACAACACTACTCCAATGAAGTTAGTGTTCGACTAGTGATGAAAAGCATAGAGATATTGCGAAGCTTTCCAGAAGAATTTGGTACTGAAGTATTCAATTCAATTGGTTGGATTTTTCTTGTGCCTCCATCAGCTCAAAGTTCGTTTGTAATCAATATGCGTAGATTGCAAAAACTAGGAGTGCGAACTTGGGAAATTTCTCCTCAGGAAGTTGTCCTAGAGCATATCTCGGGGTTAGTGCTCGATGACATATCCAAAGTTGCCTATGAACCTGATTCGGGATATGCAGATCCACACTCCACAGTGTTAGGTTTCGCCAATATGGCAAGACATCTGGGAGCAGAAATCCGTGTCAATACGCCTGCAACCGGGATTATAATGTCGAGGAACAAAATCACAGGAGTTAAGACTAACGATGGTCAAATTAGCACTTCCAGGGTAATTAATGCAGCGGGGCCTTGGGCTCAGGAAATTGCTAAATGGGTCGGTTTGGATCTACCCTTGGAAGTATCGCGTGAGCAGGAGATGATGCTTCGTATCTCACCAAATCGTCCATCTTTACAACGCTCCGTTTCAAACATGGTAGACCAAACTTACTTCCGGCCAACCCGTGATCCAAGTACCATTTTGGTAGGAGTGGGACATCCTAAGAAGAATGAATTGGTTAATCCTGACAGCTATAATACTCATGCTGATAACACATTTCTAGAGGATGTCAGTAATCGCATTAGCCGTCGGATCCCGGATTTTTCCGAATCTGAAATTATTTCCAGTTGGGCTGGTCTTTATACAATCACCCCTGATTGGAACATGATTATAGACAAAGTTCAGGATATTAAAGACTTTTACCTAGCAGTTGGTGGCAGTGGGCATTCGTTCAAATTATCACCAGCGATTGGACAATGCTTAGCTGAATTAGTAGTCTACGGTGAAGCTTTAACTGTAGATATTACCTCGTTGCGAGCTGGACGATTTGATGACAATACCACGCTTCAGTCCACCTACGGTGGAAATCGAGGCTAGGTTGAGAATGTATTGAAGACATTTTATTCAGACTTTGTCCGGTACCTTGGTTCATTTCAGTGTCTGTAGATGAGCATTCTTTTTGGTTGCTATTTGTGACATTACTGGTGTTGATAACCGTCCCTGCGCTTTTGGCTTTGCGTAAGGGCGAACAAAATGATTAACAAAATATGTTCATGTAACGCCGTTCTGCACTACACGTTGAAAATATCGAATCCAAGGTCGTGCAACGGTACCACCATATCTCGGAGCCGACGACTATCACTCGCCAGTAGCGATCTGGCAGGACAGTACATGTATACAGTCTTGGTGTACTCCGCCTTCATGATCTCGATACGTGCATCTGTAAAGGGAGATGCTTCAAAGTTCAGTGCTATTCGAGGACGTCCTGCACGTCCTCCGAAAGCCGAGTGGTAGACCTCCTCTAGAAATACGATGAGATCGCCTGGCTCAGACTCTAAGTATACGCATGGCACTTCCGGTGCCAGAAGACTAAGTGGCATCGTATCGGGATCGTCATACTGTTGCTTCATATTCCCCAGAGACTCAATAATGGCGATCTATGAGATCCAGGTATGACACGAAGACACCCTGTGTATAATTCCTTCTAAGTTATGGAAGAAATAAGATTAGCATATATCATAGGGGGAGCAGTTATAGGTGTAATGATTATCCTCTGGATTATATTTAGACGGTAGCCTTTTTTGTCTCAAAGGTCTGTAATACGTACCTTTACCTATATATATACATACTCAAGACATACCCCCCTCACACACTTTCCCACACTTTTACCCATTCAATCCCTAGCTAACCTAGCTAACCTAGCTACAACTACTTGTACCCCCCCATTATGAAACTTATCCTATGCAATCCGCACAAGTGCACTGACGTACTAAAATCTAAACAATCTATCATTTGCGTGGTACTATAGACGTGGAGCGGTACGAGAGTGGACGGTATCGAACTGGAATGATACTAGGGGACTGAACTCGAAAACCAGTATACATTTCCGGATATCGCGGGTTCGAATCCCGCCCTGTCCGTATCATGAAATACTGGGGAATAGTTTCTTATAATAACGGTTCAAATGGATCACATCTACGCTATACTATAAACCCATTGTATCTTCGGAGAGGTGCCAGAGAGGCCGATCGGGCGCGACTGGAAATCGCGTGTCCCGTTTACGCGGGACCATGGGTTCGAATCCCATCCTCTCCGCCACGTCAAAACACATCTTCTTGCAAGTACGTGTGTGTAATTATTAACAATTCACTGTTGCAACTCTCAACGTTTCCAACTTATTCACTCCAAAAAATTGACTGGGTAAATTTCATTTTGTAGTGCAAATTACGTATTTTGCATATTACTTCCTGTGCTAAACTTAAGATGGAATTAAATTTCAAATCTAGAATCTCAATACTGCATACTTTAGTATTAATACTGTTTTATTGAAGTTAAACTTTTGGTGTAAATCGCCAGAAGCTTAGAAAATATGATTGCAGAATGAAATATATATGGCAAAAGAACTAGTAATAGTAGAATCACCTGCGAAAGCACGTACTATAGGCCGATTCCTAGGCAATAAGTACTCCACTAAGGCTTCAATGGGTCATGTCAGAGATCTACCCAAACGTGAAATGGGGATCATTATAGAAAACAACTATTTCAGCCCAAAGTACACTGTACCACCCGACAAGCGTAAGCTTGTATCTGAGCTAACGAAAGAAGCCAGAAATGCAAACAAAATTTATCTAGCTACCGATCCCGATAGAGAAGGTGAAGCTATATCATGGCACTTGATAAAAGCTGCAAAAATAGATGAATCGAAGGTTCAACGAGTAGTATTCCATGAAATAACTCAAGAAGCCGTTCAGCATGCATTCGATAACCCAAGAGCTCTAGACAAAAACCTGATAGATGCACAGCAAGCACGTAGAGTTTTAGACCGACTCGTCGGATATGACTTAAGTCCAGTGCTATGGAAAAAAATCAAGAGAGGTTTGTCGGCAGGTCGAGTCCAATCAGTCGCACTAAAATTAGTGGCAGACAGAGAAAATGAAATTAGCATTTTCATACCAGTGGAATATTGGAAAATAGAAACTGTTTTGGGTAAGAATGGATCGACAAATGGAAGCCAGAGCACCTTCAACGCCACCCTCCGCAATGCTAGTGGGACAAGCGGTACACTTGTGATACCGAATCAGGAAACAGCTAACCATATTACCAATGAACTGAATGAATCAGAATTTTCCGTAGGTAAAGTCACAAAGAAAGAAAAACGCATCCGTCCCGCTGCGCCATTCACAACCAGTACATTGCAACAGGAAGCGTGGCGTAAGCTCAGATTTTCATCCAGGAGAACAATGGTTTTAGCCCAACAACTCTACGAAGGGATAGACATTACGCGAGATGACCCTGTAGGACTCATATCATATATGAGAACAGACTCAACCAACCTTGCCAATACAGCTCTAGAAGAAGCAGCTAGGTATATTAAAGAAAGATTTGGCAATGAATACCTACCAAAATCACCTCGTATTTATAAGAGAAAAGCAAAAGGTGCACAAGAAGCACATGAGGCCGTTAGACCAACTTCTATTAGCAGAGATCCTGACTCTATGAAGACATTTCTCAATCGAGATCAATTCCGTTTATATGAAATGATCTGGAAACGAACGCTAGCCAGTCAAATGGTAGACGCCATCTTAGATTCGACAAGCATAGATATATATGCAAAACATGTAGGTTCAAATACAAAATATGATCTGCGTTCGTCAGGTTCAATACTAAAATTCCAAGGTTTTCGAAAATTATACTTCGAAGATACCGACGACAATTCTGACATAAATCCAGAAAAATCCACGATCTTACCAGACATGTTCGAAAAGGATAAACTAAGTTGCCAGTCTGTAAACCCAGAGCAAAAATTCACCAAACCGCCAGCCAGATACTCTGAAGCTACTCTGATAAAAACACTGGAGGAGCAGGGAATAGGGCGACCTAGCACTTATGCCCCTACAATAGCTACAGTAATGGATAGGGAATACGTGGTCAAAGAAAATGGACGTTTCGTACCAACTAAATTGGGATCCGTGGTCAATGATCTTCTATCTAAACATTTCCCTGACATAATTGATGTTGGATTCACAGCACGACTAGAAAATGAGCTAGACAATGTAGCGAATGGAGAGCGTGAATGGATTCCTCTGCTTAGAGATTTTTATAACCCTTTCTGTAAAACTGTCGAACTCGCTATGGAAAAAGCTGAACGTGTCTCACGAGGTCAAATCGATGAAGAATCCGACGAATCGTGTGAGATATGTGAACGACCAATGGTTATAAAATCTGGCAGATACGGCAAATTCCTATCATGTAGTGGATTTCCTGAATGCAGAAACTCCAAACCGTTTCTGGCGCGTATTGGCGTAGCATGCCCAGAATGCGATAGCGATTTAGTAGAGCGGAGTGTTAACGGAAAGCGAAAGAAATTCTACGGATGTTCAAATTATCCTTCATGCAACTATGCGTCAAATCAGAAACCCCTGATACAACCTTGTCCTGAATGTGGGCAAATGCTCTTTGCATCCGGTAAAGAAAACGCCCGTTGCGCTACCTGTAAATACAGAGGACCAATCCCAGAAGAACCAACCACTTAGTACTGTTAATTTAAATGTCAATAACGGATACCCTTACATACAATGCATTTCAGTGAATGGCATCCTCTAATGAAACGGTTCGAAAATTATTTAAAGGTTCACAAAAGCCTTTCACCTCTCACTGTGCGCAATTATATGACTGACATAAAACCACTACACGAGTATGCATTACAAAACAAGTTGGAGGATTTTAAATCTCTTGAAAGATATGTACTAAGAGGGTATTTGTCTTGGCTCGTTTCACTTGGATATGTGAGATCAAGCATTATGCGAAAAGTAAGCACCCTTCGAATCTTTCTGCGGTGGCTCACAAAAGAAAATATCATCGACCATGATCCGCTTCCCAGACAGGGTGTTATGAAACGTGAAATTCGTTTACCAAGGTTCTTATCAAAGGAAGAGATATATAAACTTCTTCAATCGCCTGATACTTCAAAATCACTCGGTATACGCGACAGAGCTATTTTGGAATTACTTTATGCCACAGGCCTAAGGGTCAGCGAAATAAATAAATTAAATGTAGTAGATATAGATCTAGGCACGTGTGAATTACGTGTGTTAGGTAAGGGGATGAAGCAGAGATCAGTCTTGATGGGTATATCAGCTAGAGACGCTCTTGAATTATACCTCAAAGAAGTTCGCCCCAACCTCGAATGCAAAGATAGTTACAAAGCATTATTCTTAAACAGGTACGGCACACGTTTAAGTTCTAGAAGTATCCAGCAGAAAATTAGATATTATTCTACTAAAGCAGCTCTTAGAGACGGGATACATACTCATACACTTAGACATTCTTTTGCAACTCATATGTTAGATGGAGGTGCTGACTTGAGAATAGTGCAAGATCTCCTTGGTCACTCGAGCCCAGGCACCACTCAAATTTACACCCACGTCACCCAATCGAAAGCTAAAGAAGTGTATTTAAGTGCCCATCCTAAGGCAACCATACACAAGATAAAAAACTAAAGATAATGGGGATTAGGTATCAAAATAACCAGATAATTAGGCAGGTGTAATAATGAATATTCTAGTTATAAATGGTCCCAATTTAAATATTCTAGGGAAAAGAGACTCATCTCAGTATGGATCAGTGACGCTTCCTGAAATTGAAACCAAAATCAGTGAAAAAGCTCGATCTTTGAAAGTAACAGTTGAATTCTTTCAATCAAACCATGAAGGTGGCATTATAGACTACATACAAAGTGCTACCTCGGATGCTTCAGGGATAATTATAAACCCTGGTGCACTCACTCACTACGGCCTATCGTTAAGAGATGCACTAGTCGACTCCAATTTACCTGTAGTGGAGGTACATCTATCAAACATCCATGGACGGGAACAATTCCGTAGAGATTCAGTAATGTCTTCTATATGCATAGGTCAAATAGCAGGTCTTGGATGGAAAGGATATATCCAAGGTTTAGAATCCGTCGTATCACATATAAACAGCCAGGAACAATAATTAGTATGTCGCGTAGAATCCAACAGCTCCGTGAGTTAATTTCAACTAAAAATTTAGACAGTGTAATAATTTCTGGCCCCAGTAATAGGCGTTTCTTTTCAGGATTTACGGGGTCTGCAGGATATCTATTGGTTACGCTTTCTAAGTCATTATTGCTTACTGACTTTCGATATGTTAACCAAGCGAAAAAACAATCCCCCGAATTTGAAGTTCGTCAGTTAGTCGGTAATAACTGGATTCCTAATATTGCTGAAGAATATGATCTTTGTGAAATCGGTTTTGAAGATCAAGAAATGACTGTGAGCACTTATAATACTATCCAAAAAACAATATGTGACTATCCCAAAAATGTGTCAATAGCGTTACATGAAATCAGTAAATCAGTAGACCAATTGAGAAGCGTCAAAGATCCTGACGAAATGGAATTACTTAAACGCGCCATAGCGATCACTGATCAAGCTTACGAAGAAATAAAGCCTCGGATAAAACCAGGCATGACTGAAAAAGGCATAGCATGGGATCTGGAAATGATAATGAGAAATCTAGGAGCTGAGGCAATGGCTTTTGATATCATAGTAGGGTCAGGACCCAATTCTGCTCTTCCACATCACCGCGCGGATGACACAATAGTACAAGATGGTCACCCACTGGTGATTGATATGGGTGCAAGGTACGAGGGATACTGTGCCGATTTAACACGTACCTTAATGGTCGGAGAACCAGACGATCGATTTCAAACGATATATGAAATAGTGCTCCGTGCACAAACTGAGGCAAAGAAACAAGCAAGACCTGGCATGATCGGATCAGACTTGGATAAAATCGCTCGCGAAATAATATCCGAAGCCGGCTATGGAGATTTTTTTGGACATAGTCTCGGCCACGGGGTTGGCCTAAATGTACACGAATCCCCTAACATTGGACCAAACTCCAAAGACATATTAAAAGAAGGGATGGTATTCACCATAGAACCAGGAATATATCTCCCTGTTTGGGGTGGTATACGTATAGAAGATATCGTGGTTATGGAAAATGGATCAACTTCGGTAATAAGTCAAGCTAGTAAATTAGATTAGGAATCCTATTATTATTACATTGTGGGGATAGAGGGAATTTTATGACCTTAGGTTTCGGAGATTTGCGAAAAGGTATTGCAATCGAACTAGATGGAGAACCGTATTCAATCGTGGAATACGAACGAAGTAAAATGCAGAAACGAGCCCCTGTCATGCGTGTAAAATTCCGCTCTTTGAAAACTGGAAAGATTATCGACAGGAATTTTACTGGGTTCGATGTGAAACTCACACCAGCATCTGTTGAGCAGCGCACTGCCCAGTACATCTACCAAGATGGTAATTTATTTTATTTCATGGACACGGAAACATTTGACCAATTGCCCTTATCTGAATCACAAGTTAAATCAGCCCTCCCGTATCTTGCTGAACAAACAATAGTAGACATTATTTTCTACGAAGAAGATCCGATTTCATTAGAACTGCCTTTGGCCGTGGATTTACTTGTTTCTGATACCGGTCCAAGCTTCAAAGGAGATACAGCCCAAGGTGGTACAAAACCCGCTACATTGGAAACTGGATTAGAAGTACAAGTTCCACTATTTATACAAACAGGAGATTCGGTCAAGGTAGATACACGATCGGGTGAATACTTATCGCGAATTTGATATGGCTATTTATTCCGTATCTCAAATCATCTCCCATCTACAGGAAAAACTGAGCCAAGACCTACTCTTGAGCGACGTATGGATTCGTGGTGAGATATCAAATTTAACCCAGCCTGGATCTGGTCACTCTTACTTCAGCTTAACTGAAGCCTCCTCAACCTTAAGGTGCGCTATGTTTCGATATTCCACTGGTAAAGATATATTAAAGAATGGCGGCGAAATTCTAGCTCACGGCAAGATATCTATCTATGAAGCTCGTGGGGATGTACAACTTATCGTGGATCTAGTGCAACCAAAAGGCGTAGGTGAATTACAAATACAAATCCAGCAACTTAAGTTGAAACTTGAAAACGAGGGGCTTTTCGATCCGTTAAGAAAAAGATCTTTGCCCTCATTTCCTAAAGTCATAGGAGTTGTTACTTCACCCTCAGGTGCGGTGTGGCATGACATACAAACAGTTATCTCTCGTAGATACCCAATTGCGGAACTGATCTTAGCTCCCACAAAGGTTCAAGGAGACGATGCTGATCAAAATATTTCATACGCATTAAAGAAACTTAACGAAATGGATAATGTGGACGTTATCATATTAGCCAGAGGCGGAGGTTCTGTTGAAGATCTGTCTTCCTTCAATGAAGAATCTGTTGCTCGTGCTATATTTAGCAGCAAAATTCCAGTAATTACAGGGTTAGGACATGAAACCGACTTAACTATCTCTGATTTGGTCGCTGACCAATACGCTCCTACCCCATCAGCAGCTGCGGAATTAACAGTCCCTAATAAAATAGAAATACTTTCAACTTTAGTTGCCTTACAGCAAACTCAAACAATGGCTATTATGAACTTGATACGAGGGTACGCGAACACAATTCATTATATGACACCAAGAATTGAAAATGCCATCCCGGGACTAGATCAATCTAGACTTCATATAGATGAACTACTGACTGATATAACTACAACGGTACGCCAAGAAATCGGCTCCGGAATATCAAAATTAGATAGCTTGACCGCTCGACTAAATGCTTTAAGTCCTAGAAATACGTTAGAAAGAGGGTATGCTATAGTAGAATCTTCCCAATCAGTGATAAGAAGTGCAACTGAGCTACGGGAAAACGACCAAATCAACGTTACTCTAGCAAACGGAAATGTAGAGGCGCAAGTGATATCTATACATCACTCAGAGTAAACTCTTTAGTCAATTGATGTGAAGTAGATGTTCGCTCATCAATCCGGAATAGTATTTTTTGACTCACCGATTATATATACGTAAGGGACGTGAAATATATTGGACACAAATAAAGGTGGACCAGACAATAATTTAGATTCGGACATAACATTTGAAAATGCACTAGCTCATCTTGAAGAAACGGTGATTAAGCTCGAATCAGGGGGCATACCGTTAAAAGAAGCTACAAATCTATATGAAAACGGAATGAAACTGGCACGAAAATGTAATGAGATGCTAGCCGCAGCGGAAATAAAAATCACTCAGATACAAACTGCATATGGGGAGAATTTTAGTCCGCCTACTGAAGAGGAGGACTAATTATAATGAAGACCGATCTACATATGCACACTCATTTCTCTCCAGATTCTGAGCTTTCTCCCACAAACCTGATCAAAAGGTGTCAGAAAGTTGGCCTAGACTGCATAGCTGTAACCGACCACAACACAATCAGAGGGGCGCTAGAAGTTCAAAAATCTGCACCATTTAAGGTTATCATTGGTGAAGAAATCACCTCTACTCATGGCGAAATTACGGGATTGTTCCTAAAGGAGGAAATACCGAGTGGGCTAAAGCCTCTGGAAACGGTTGAACGAATCAGAGATCAGAACGGACTAGTGTCTATCCCCCACCCATTCGACCGATTTAGAAACAACGTCATAGCATCAGACGCAATTGAAAAAGTAGCTCAGGTGGCAGACATAGTAGAAGGATTTAACTCGAGAAATAGTGCAAAATCTGATAACAGAAAAGCTCACGATTTCGCCCTAAAGCACGGCCTAATCATTTCTGCAGTTAGTGATGCTCATACAGCAATGGAGCTAGGGCACACGTACATGGAACTACCTGATTTCGATGGCACTCCAGAAGATTTCAAGAACGCTCTTGCCAACGCTAGACTCATATCGAATCGTACCAACCCACTAATACATGTTTTAACCGCACTAACCAAAATAAAGAAACGACTCGTTGGGTCAACGCAAAATAGATGATGATATATTCTGAACGTATATGTAAACTCTGATCTATTTTTTATTTAGTTTAAAGTTACAATCAAAAATTGTACTCGTGTGAACAGGAAATAAGATTTGAGTTTCTAAAATTAGGCTACAATCGGCAATATAACTAGAAACAATTGTCCTTGCACAACACTATATACCGACCTACTATCACATCCTATCTCCTAGGGATGATTCTCCTCGTGTTCCTTGCTATGACAGCTCTTGGTGGCTCGGAAAATCCAGACATTTTAATAAAGTTTGGTGCTATGTTTGGGCCACTGATATCAAGTGGTGAATACTGGAGACTCATAACCGCAATGTTTATACACATAGGGTTTAGCCACGTTTTATTCAATGGATTTAGCTTATTCATTTTCGGACGATTATCGGAATCGTATTTCGGGCCATCTCGATTTATTACAATTTACTTACTAGCTGGAGTTCTTGGAAGTGTAGCAAGTTATACATTAAATCCAACGGCTATCAGTGCCGGAGCCAGTGGAGCCATATTCGGCATATTAGGATCTCTAGCAGCCTATTTTCTCGTACAAAAAAAGAGCTTCGGCCAATTAGCTCAAGGCAACCTTACTGGAATATTAATTTTAGCAGGAATTAACCTCGCCTACGGGTTGGCTACTCCTCGAATAGATAATTGGGCACATTTATCTGGTTTCATATCTGGATTCGCAATAGGATATATTTTATCACCTAGATATAAAATAGCCGTTTCCGAAATAGGTGTTACTAAATTAACAGATTCAAATTCATTGATGAAATCCATTTGGGTAGTTCCTGCTGCTATAATCACGGCTACAATAGTTTTGATTATTGCAAACCCATCAAATGAAGTACAACTTTATTCTCAAATAACTTCAGCTGAAAAATACTACCGCGAAAACCAATACGAGCAAGCTTTAGATGAGTTAAATACTATCTTATCAAAACACAAGTATTCTCTAGATTCTCAAACAGCTACATTAATAGCAGAGGCACATCTGCTTCGTGGAATAATCTATATTGAAATAGGAGATCTAGAATCTGCAATAACTGAACTCTCCCTGGCTATACGTTGGGGTAATCCAGAAACGAAAGCTGCAGCTAACGAAATTCTTGTAGCGATAAATTTCAAGAGTTAATTTCTGGAAATTAACTCTTCTCTGCAAAAAGAGTTTGGAAGAGATATGTTTTCAAGCAGATTTTCTGGAAATCGCAGTTAGTGGAACGGACTGCCCCTTGTTACTTAATAAGGTGACATCTGCCTTACCAAGTATTGCATCTGAATCGACCACACATCTAGAAATACCAGTCATAGTAGGTAATTCATACATCACATCTAATAATGTATTCTCCAATATTGTTCGTAATCCTCGCGCACCTGTTCCTTGACTAATGGCCATTCTAGCCGTTGCCTCCAAGGCTGCTTCAGTGAAAGTCAGATCAACATCATCCATTGCGAATAAGGACTGATATTGTTTGACGAAAGAGTTTTTAGGCTTGGTAAGAACGCTGATTAAAGCTTCCTTATCAAGACTAGATAGAGTGATAGTAACAGGGAGGCGACCAACTAGCTCTGGTATAAATCCATATGTCATTAGATCTTCAACCGATACTTGCCTTAAAAATTCATTATTAGTCTTCTCAGTTTCAATAGCGATTTTATTGACACCATATCCTATACGGGTATTATTTTTAGAGACACGCCACTCCACTGACTTCTCCAATCCTTCGAATGCACCACCACACATAAATAGAATATTGTCTGTCTTTATTTGAATAAATTCCTGATTGGGATGCTTACGTCCTCCTTGAGGCGGAACATTCGCCACACAACCTTCAATGATTTTCAACAAAGCCTGTTGAACTCCCTCACCTGATACATCACGAGTGATTGACGGATTGGGGCTTTTGCGAGCTATTTTATCAATCTCATCTATATATATGATGCCTTGCTCAGCCCGAGCCACGTCAAAATCAGCTGCCTGTAACAATCTTAGAAGAATATTTTCAACGTCCTCTCCTACATACCCAGCCTCTGTTAAGGAAGTAGCGTCCACTATAGCAAAAGGAACATCCAAAATCTTGGCGAGGGTCTGAGCAAGATAAGTCTTCCCACTACCAGTCGGCCCAAGCATCAATATATTGGCTTTCTGCAATTCCACATCAGAAGATTTCTGGTTCGACCATACCCTCTTGTAATGGTTATATACAGCAACACTCAAAACCTTCTTAGCACGATCCTGACCTACTACATATTCATCTAATTTGCCATCTAACCACTTAGGGCTGATGCAATCTGCCATTAAATTCACATCGTCATCGGAACGATCCGCCACCTGTGAAGTACTCGGATTTTCTTCTGCGATTATTTGACTACACAGGACGACACAGTCATTACATATGAAAGCTCTGTCCGGACCTGCAATCAGACGCTGTACTTGATTTTGTGGCTTACCACAAAATGAGCACTGATAATTATCTCCTGTAATGCTTGATGGTGACATAAAACCTTACCTTACTCTTTTGACTCCACAGGTGAATCGAAAACTTCATCTATAAGACCATATTCTTTGGCATCTTCGGCACTCAGGAAGTAGTCCCTGTCCGTATCTCGTGCAACTTTTTCGTAAGACTGGCCCGTATGACTTGAGATTATTTGGCGCATTTTGTCCTGCATCCTAATCGCCTCTCTGGCATGTATTTCCATATCTGATGCTTGCCCCTGAACCCCAGATAAAGGCTGATGCATATGTACCGTAGAATTTGGTAATGCTGCTCTCTTACCAGCTGTGCCAGCGCAGAGTAAAACGGTTGCCATGCTAGCTGCCATTCCAACACATATAGTAGCGATATCTGCCCTAACTAATCTAAAGGTGTCATATATAGCCAATCCTGATGTAATCACACCTCCAGGAGAGTTAATATATACGTTTATCTGCCTTTCGGGATCCTCTCTATCCAGAAACAATAATTGCGCTATTATGGCATTCGCGACTTGGTCATTTATTTGAGTTCCAAGGAATATAATCCTCTCCTTGAGTAACAGGGAGTATATGTCATACGCCCTCTCTCCGCGCGCTCCAGTTTCCACAACCATAGGAATTATATTTTCAGGCCTTTGGATCAACATTACTTTTTCCTCCCTGGCTTATCTATCTTAATCTTGCACAACTTTAGTTTTTTCTGTGTCCGACCCTTTAGCTATAACTATAAGGCGTTCCAATGCTTTTTCCACTCGTAGCGTATCTGATATAGAACTTACGATTTCCTCTGAATTAAGATCTGCACCTTTAAGATACTCAGCCTGCTCGCCTCCATCTGAAATTATTTTACTGACCCTCTCATCCACTTCATCTCCAGAAACTTCCAGTTTTTCAGCTTCGGCTATAGTAGAAAGTCCCCACGATCTAGACAATTGATCAACTGCATTCTGTTCCATTTCAGTCCTGATTTCTTCTTCACTCTTTCCGGTGTATCTTAAATAATCTTCCTTCTGAATATTAAGTCTCTCAACAAATTCGTCTCTCCTGGCAACCATTTGCTCTACCGCACGCTCAATTAATAAAGGAGGAATCTCAAAAGACCCTATATTCAATAACGCTTCTAGTACTGCTTCTTTGTATCGAGTTTCCTGTGCATTTTCCGCTTCCAACTTTAGATCATTTTCAAGATGCTCCCTAAGCTCGACAAGTGACCCGTATCCTTCCCCAACACCTTTGGCAAATTCGTCGTCTACTTGAGGTAACACTTTTTCCTTAATTTCACTAACTGAAACTGTGAAATGAGCTTCCTTGCCCGCCAGGTCAGTGTCAGCATAGTCATCAGGAATAAGCAAGTGAAATTCTTTCGGTGAACCTATATCAATCCCAACTAACTTTTCCGCGAAACCTGGGAAAGGCATGTTATTTTCTGCATCTACAACATAGGTAACATCATTTTGATTAGCTATTTCTCTATCTGAAACTGCCCCTACTATCGACATAGTCACCATGTCATCCATTGCAACCTGACGCTCAACAGGATCCCAAGAAGCAGATTTTTCAACTAGTGCATCAAGACTCTCATTTACATCATCATTCGTTATATCAACCGTCTCTTCTTCAATTCGTATATCTTTATATGATCCCAAATTAACAGCAGGAGGAAAAGCTACAGTAGCGTTTATCGATACAGGATCTAAATCTACTATCTCAACTTTTGGAAGTCCCACCGTATCCAAACCTTGTTCTTGCACAGCCTTCTGTGTAACATCAGGCAGCATGAAATCTATAGATTCGCTAATTAAAGTTTCCCGACCAAAATACTGCTCAATCACAGAACGAGGAGCCTTGCCTTTACGGAATCCTGGAATTGATGCCTTGCCCACCACTCTTCTGTACCCACGTTCCAAGTAAGGGCCAAGGTCTTTATCCTCGAGTTCTATGTGTAAAACCGTTTGACGGTCAGCTACCTCGTCTTGCGTTACCTTCACTGAAAAAGCTCCCCCTTAAGCACTAGCAATTATAGCATGGAGATGCCTAAATTTATCAATGATTTACAGTAATTAAAAGGTATTAACAAAGTCCTTACACAACATCTTCCATGGGCTTCCGATAAGTAAAACATCATTGAAAGTGACATGCATTCATTATGTTATTGAACATTTTCTATTCACCAATGGAGTTTTAAAATTGGAAATGTTCATATCTATCAATCTTAATAGCGAAGACTAGTCATTACATCGTGTGTCAAATAAGGGCCTCAATCTATAACATCAAACAATTTCGAATTGATTCACCAAAATGTCAAAGAGATTTTTATGACGCCTTCCTCTCTAGAATCAGCTAGATCAAATGCCTTCTGCACATTATCGACGGGAAAACGATGAGTCAAAAATGGCTCCACATTTATATTGCCATTTATTATATAGTCCAAAGCTTGTTTGAAATCTGGAAGACCAACCTCATTCTGAGATCCATGTATGGCGTACATAGTAAGACGTTTGCGGAAAAAAGTATCCCAATTGAAAGGAATCCTATCCGATGTTTCTGGTAAACCAAATCCTACAACCACTCCCTGGTCTCTAGCAATAGTAATGGCCTGATTTAGAGTGTCTACACTCCCCACAGCATCAACCACCACATCTACTCCTAAGCCATCAGTGATATCCATAATTAATTCATTGGCCAATTTGCCTACAACATCTATGCCAAAATCGACACCCAGCGATTGACCAATTTCTAATCTTTTACTTATCGGATCAACGGCAATTATTTTTTCAGCCCCTTGATTACGAAGAACAAAATCGTGGAATAAACCAGCTGAACCTTGACCCAGTATGACTACATTTTTCCCGCAGAGAGGAGGTAATCTTTTAGATCCATATATAACTGTGCCAAGTTGTTGAGCCATCATTAGATGTTCCATAGGTAGGTCTTCATTGACCTTTAAAACGTGCTGTGGAGACAGCAATTGATAGCCTGCAAAGCCGCGAGAAGTGAATACATTGGGTAGTGTTAACACCACATCTTCAGCAGTAAAATTTGTTCCACCCCCATCCACTACTCGGCCAATCCCCTCATGCCCCGGATGACCAGCATCCAAGGGAAATGTTGTAGCATTCCAACCCTTGTAAGCAATGTGTAAATCACTTCCACATATGGAAGCCAACTCGGTTTTAACAAGAACTTTACCAAATTCAGGTTTTAAGGCAGATATCTCATTACATTCCACATTACCTAGTGATGACACAATCGCTGCCAACATGCTATTCATGATTAGCTCCAAAATTACGGTACTAAGGATTTGTTAGCATATAACCGATATATTCCACCCTCGTACGCCAACACGTATATCTCTCCATCTAAGTCCCTTCCAAATGAAGCGATCTGAATATTGGAATCCACAATTTCGGTATTAGATACTACGGAACCTTCCTCATATGATAATGCCCAAATTTTCCCGCTACAAAAATCTCCGTATATGTAAAACCCTTCTAAAAATGGCAATCTAGAACCCCTATAAACGTGTCCTCCTGTAATTGAACATCCGTCATTATGAGAATATTCAATAATTGGTAATATTAGATGTGGCTCACTGCATGGATCCGATATAAAACAGTCAGATCCCTCCATTTGATTCCACCCATAATTTAGCCCTGGTTCGATGATATTCACTTCTTCGTATCGATTTTGACCTACATCCCCTACCCATAAAGTGTCAGACTGTTGATCAAATGAAAATCTCCAAGGGTTTCGCAACCCGTATGCCCAAATTTCCTGCCGAGCTGTAAAATCATTTCCTGCAAATGGATTATCGTCCGGTATAGCATACATACCCTTTAATCCCTGCGATTTAACATCTATCCTTACAATAGTGCCTAATAGCGTAGCCGTATTTTGCCCATGACCACTTGGGTCACCACCTGAACCGCCATCTCCAATTCCCACATACAAATACCCTTCAGGGCCAAATGCCAGAGCTCCCCCATTATGATTAGGAAATGGCTGAGGAATCTCTAAAATTGTTTCTTCACTCGTGGGATCCGCAACTCCTGTATCTTTATCAATCGTGAAACGTGATATGACGGATCGCCTAGGCGAAAGTGCTGTGTAGTAAACATAAAACTGACCAGTATAATCATAGTCAGGGGCAAACACTAAGCCGAGTAACCCTTCCTCCATACCAATCGAGTTAACCCTTTCTGATATATCTAAAAAACTCTCGTATAAATCACCATCACTATCTATTCGCAGTTGGATTATCTCACCGGATTGATTAACTAGAAATACCTTGTCTCTATCTCCTTGGACATAATCAAAATCAACTATTTTAGGTATTTTGAACTTAGGGTACACACGTTCGAGAAACATTTCTGGTATGCGATCACTAGCATAAGATGGATCCTGCGATGGCAACACATAAGGAGATTGCGCAAGCGACATTTTGTCTAATTCTTCTTTTTCTCCACATGATATTGATCCAACTAAAGCAATTGTCATTAATGGAAATAAAGCATATAGAAAGTACTGTAGAGAAGAAAAATATACCATTCTAATCAATTATCCTACACTAACCAACAGCGATCACACTAATCTTATAAGTCTTCACGGCCGTCCTTAATCTCTTCCTTCAAATTCATGTTTTGTGTTGTCACATGACCCGCATCCACTAAATACCTAGTCATTTTAGATAAATGACTATGATCCACCATTTGACTATCAGCTGTAGTAACAATGCACTGATCATACTGATACGCTACATCCAAAATATTTGATCTGTGTCGAGAATCCATTTCAGAAAGAACATCGTCTAGAAGTAAAATTGGAGTGTGGCTACTGACTTCTCTAAGGTACTCAGCCTCAGACAGTCTCATTGATAACGCCACCGTTCTACACTGTCCTCTTGAAGCATATATGGACACATCTCTACCACCTAAAATCATCTGTATGTCATCGCGATGGGGACCTCTATTTGTAACTCCACTAGCTACGTCTTCTTGACGACTCAGCATCATTACATCTTTAAAAATCTCTGAATAACTATTCGTCTCGATTAGGATTTCAGGAACGTCAGGACGGAAAATTAATTCCAAATTTTCTCTTTTCTCCGCAAGATTCCCATAGATTAGATCAGCTTTTCCAGATAGGACTGCCAATATTTCGTTTCTTTTAACAACTATATAGGCACCCGATATCGACAATTCATCATCCCAAAATTCTAATTCGCCACTATCAGAACGGCCGCCTCGAACTAATTTTAGCAAGTGGTTCCGTTGCTTGATTACTTTTTGATAGTGTCGCAAATGTTCAAGGTATTTCTGGTCAACTTGAGATATCAGTATGTCCAAATACTTGCGTCTCACAGAAGGCGACCTTGTAATGAGGTCAAGATCCTCAGCACTAAACATGACAGCAATTACTTCCCCAACTAATCCAGAGGTACTTCTAGATACGCCATTTACACGAACAATTTTATGCACGGCAGGGACGTCAAGCTCATTCAGTTGCTGCGATGTGTCATATTTATTTCTCTCCATTCGCTGAAGATTAACTTGAATATCTACAATATTATTTCCTCGTCGTAAAGTTGCGGATACTTGCGACAATGCATTTGCCTCAGCGTCTCTAAAGACCAACTCACGGTCAGCAGAATTTCTCAACGATTTTCCTATTGCTAACAGATATAATGATTCCAACAGATTACTTTTACCCTGGCCATTTCTACCTTCCAAAAGTAACATGCCTGGAGCTAGCTCTAGTTCTAGAAAAGGATAGTTGCGATAATTTAATAAGTTAATTTTCTCTAAATAAATATCCAGCTCTCCTTGGACACACACATTTTTCTATGAAAACATCCTCGTAATAAATCAATTATTCACGGGGAGGTTGGACTCAATAAGTTCTAGAAACTCTAACTCTGATAAAATCCTGATACCCAAGCTTTCTGCATCTGCAAATTTGGACCCGGGTGACTCCCCTGCTACTAAGAAATCTGTTTTTGAACTTACGCTCCCACTAACTATGCCTCCAAGACCTTTGATTTTTTCCTCAAACTTAGACCTACTAAGGTCAGCCATCCTACCAGTCACAACAAATTTCAATCCTGATAATATTAGTTCTCTATTTACATGGCCCCCCTGATCCTGAAGTATCACACCAGCCTTCCTTAATTTTTCTATGATTTGAAGGTTAGTTTCATTTCTAAAGTATGCGTGAACAGAAGAAGCAATCTTTGGTCCTATTCCCGGCACTACTATTAATTCCTCCTCTTTGGAAGAAATCAATGCATCTATATCTCCATATTTTCTTGTTAGCAACTCAGACACTTCTACTCCTACATGTGGTATTCCAAGAGCAGTAATTACCCTGTAAAATGGCCTACTTTTACTACTATCTATCGCCTCTAAAAGATTCGTGACACTCTTTTGTGCCATACGGTCTAACTCTAATAAATCACTATCACATAGATAATAAATATCACTTACATCATCTATAAGCCCCTTCTCTACAAGAACAGTTACGAATTTAATACCTAGCCCTTCAACATCCATAGAATTTTTACTCACAAAATGTTCCAGTCTACGTACTAACTGAATCGAGCAAGATGCATTTATGCACAAAGACAGCGCCTCACCATACGGAGTGACAATATCCTGGCCACAACTAGGGCAACGGGTTGGCATATGAAACTCAACTTCGATCCCTGTCCGTCTTTCTTCAAGCACTTTAACAACCTTGGGTATTACTTCACCGGCCCTCTCTATCAGTACCCAATCTCCTATACGAAGATCCCTTTTTCGAATGTAGTCCTCATTATGAAGTGTGGCATTTTTTACTATCACACCACCTACCTCTACTGGATCTAGTACGGCGTACGGGTTAATGGTACCCGTTCTACCTACGTTGACGCCTATATCTAACAATCGGGTAATTGATTGATTCGGGGGAAATTTGTAAGCCACCGCCCAGCGTGGTTCACGACCTACGGTACCTAAATGATTCTGTAGGTCAAATCTATCCACTTTAATCACAACACCATCACAATCGTAATCCAGTGATTCAATTATCTTCAGATGATCCTTGTAATATTTAATGACTTGTTGAGGAGTCTCAACCGTTAAATTATATGGGTTAGTCTTAAAGCCTAGGCTCCCTAGATACTCCATTGCCTCTGAATGTGTTGAATGCACCATTGGCTCAGCATAACCTAATCCATATATAAATATATCTAAAGGACGTTGCGCCGTGATACGGGAATCTAACTGTTTTAGAGAACCAGCGGCACTGTTCCTAGGATTCGAGTACGGATCTAAGCCAGAAGCTATTCGAGCGTCATTAAACCTGGTGAAAGCAGATTTTGGGAAAAAAACTTCCCCTCTAACTTCAAGTTTGTCGGGTCTCCTATTATCCAAAACAAGCGGGATACTTTTTATCGTGCGGATATTCAAAGTTACATCTTCTCCTACAACACCGTTCCCCCGAGTGGCACCTCTCACGAAAACACCTTCTTCATAGGTCAGGGCTACCGCGAGCCCGTCATATTTTAGTTCACATACCATCCGGAATTCGTCTTGCTCCAACAATCCTGAAGTCCTCTGATGCCAATCAAGGAATTCTCCATCGTCAAAGGCATTGCCCAGACTAAGCATTGGATAAGGGTGAGAAGCCTCTTTGAAATCCTTTATAGGTTCTGCCCCTACCCTTTGAGTTGGAGAGTCAATGGTTATCAGTTCAAGATTCTGGCTCTCAATATCTTTCAATTCCTGAAACATTACATCGTACTCTTGATCCGAAATTTCCGGCCTATGAATTACATAATAAAGGTGGTTATGCCTGTTCAATTTTTGACGCAAAGATTTGAGACGGTCCGATATGTTACTGTCGCTCAAGGCGTCCTCCTGCTGACAATCAAACACGTGCTGTTAATTATATATGCTGGAGATGTAAATAATTCTCCCATTATGCCACAGTGGAACCAATATATTGCTAGACGGCATCATCATAAGCTAGATATACTAAGTCCAATCTTTTACATTCGGTGGTAGGCATTGATATCGAAGGAATATACAGATTTTCTGTCGAAATATCCCACTCTAATGGCTATTGGAAATACTCCAATGGTAGAGCTAAACATGCTACCCGAGATTGGGAACAATAAAATTTATGCGAAATATGAACATCTGAATCCTGGAGGCTCTATCAAAGACAGGCCTGTCCTTAGAATGCTTGTTGAAGCTGTATTATCTGGAGAATTAACTACCGATAAAATTATACTCGATGCTACATCAGGTAACGCCGGAATAGCATACGCTATGATCGGTGCCGCTCTGGGATATAAAGTGGAACTAGTAATGCCATCAAATGCCAGTGAGGAAAGGAAAAAACGACTCAGAGCTCATGGAGCAAAAATTGTATTTACAGACCCACTTCTTGGTTACGATGAAACGCTTCGAGAAGTAAAACGTAGATATGACCTGAATCCAAGTAGGTATTTCTACTGCGATCAGTACTCTAACCCAAATAATCCCCAGGCACATTACGACACTACAGCTACCGAAGTTCTTACCCAGACTCCAAATATCACTCACTTAATAGCAGGAGTTGGTACTGGAGGAACAATAAGTGGAATAGGTAAGAGACTAAAGAACGCTAACTCAGATATAAAAATAGTTCTCATAAATTTCGATGAATGGCCTGGCATAGAAGGACTAAAGCCCCTAGGACCAGGGCACATAGTTCCTGACACATTCGATCAGGGAATCGTTGATATGGAGATAACAATAGATGCAGATGAAGGATATAAAATGTCTAAGCTTCTAGCATCACGTGGTATATTTACCGGTCAATCCTCTGGAGCATACTTGGTAGGAGCCCATAAATTATCTCGGAAAACAACCTCTAGCCACATCGTGACATTGTTCAATGACATAGGAGAAAGATATTTCAGCACCGGAATGTGGGACAAATAAAACACTTCAGACTAACTGCTTTGAATACAAAAGGACCTATTGAATTTCTGCTACCTCGATCTAAGCAACCCTAAACGTCCAAATTCTGTACTTCTAAAGCATGTGCCTGTATGAAATTACGCCTAGGTTCCACAACTTCACCCATCAAAAGCGAAAATATTCCCTCTGATTCATAAGTGTTCCGCTGAGAAACTTGGAGAAGCGTTCTGGACTTTGGATCCATTGTAGTGTCCCACAACTGCGTAGCACTCATCTCACCTAATCCTTTATATCTCTGAACATTAACACGCTTGCCAGAAAGGTTAGAGAGTATCTCTTCACGTTCAGGCTCATCAAAAGCCCACATTTGCTTTCTACCAGAGGTTATCCCGTAGAGAGGTGGTAGCGCTATGTAAAGATGCCCATTATCTATCAGTGGTTGCATCTTTCTAAAAAAGAATGTCAGGAGCAGGGTACGTATATGAGACCCATCGACATCAGCATCAGTCATTATGATAATTCTATTATACCGAAGTTTTTCAAGATCAAAATTTTCTGCTATACCAGTCCCTATAGCGATAACTAATGCACGAATTTCTTCATGCAAAAGCATTCTTTCCTCCCCTGCCTTTTCAACATTAAGAATTTTACCCCTCAAAGGAAGTATCGCTTGATTGGAACGATCTCGTCCCATTTTTGCCGTACCCCCAGCAGAATCACCCTCTACTATGTACAATTCGCAATTTTCAGGATTTCTATCAGAACAGTCAGCCAATTTACCTGGTAGAGAGCCTCCATCCATTGCATTTTTCCGTAATACCTCTTCACGAGCCTTACGAGCCGCTTCTCTAGCTTTTTGAGACTTTATAACCTTTTCTAGGATGCTCTTTGATTCCTGTGGGTGATCTTCTAAAAATATTTGGAGGTCATGTGCGATAGCACCTTCCACTTGATTTCGAACTTCAGGATTACCTAACTTCGACTTGGTCTGGCCTTCAAACTGAGGTTCAGTCAACTTCACACTAAGTACAGCCGTAATCCCTTCACGCGTGTCTTCCCCAGAAAAATTTGGTTCGCCTGCTTTGATAAATTTTTGTTTCCTAGCATAGTCATTTATTACTCTGGTAAGAGCACTCCTAAATCCAGTCAGATGCGTGCCGCCTTCAGGTGTATGAATAGAATTTGCGAAGCAAAACACTGAATCTCGCATATCATCGGTATACTGCAAGGCTGCCTCGATAATAGTAGTTTCAACCTGATTTTCAATAACTATCGGCTCAGGATGAAGCCTGTTTCGAGTCTGATTGAGATCCCGAACCATTTCGGCTATGCCCCCATCGAAACTATACTTTACTTCGTTATTTGGATATAAATGAGGATGACAATCACTGCGGAATGAAATCATGAGGCCCTTATTTAGATAGGCCATCTCCTTAAATCGCTGGGCTAGCTCATCGAAATCATATTCCATTTCTGAAAATATCTTGGAATCTGGAGTAAAAGTCACAACGGTACCAACTCGATCCTGGTCTGAGTCGTCAAGTGGTTCAGATTCAAGATCGGTGGTTCTTTTCCCGATAGAAAATTCCTGCGAATAGTGCTTACCGTCACGATACACATCAACCTTTAAATGGGTCGCCAACGCATTAACAACAGACGCCCCAACACCATGCAATCCACCAGTAACGGCGTATGCCTTGCTATCAAATTTACCACCCGCATGCAGGGTAGTCATAACAGTCTCAACTCCTGATATCCCTGTCTTCTTATGTACATCTACCGGGATGCCTCTCCCGTCATCCTGAACTACCACAGACCCATCCTGATTTAGGACAATACTGACCTGACTGCAATGACCCGCCATGAATTCATCAACCCCATTGTCAACTAGCTCATATATTAAATGGTGCAGTCCTCTACGGTCAGTACTCCCGATATACATACCGGGCCTACGGCGAACGGCTTCCATACCTTCCAGCACCTCAATATCACTGGAGGTATATTGATCAGTTACGTTATTAACCTGCTTTGTAGCCATGTAATACTCCTAGACTTTGAACTACTCTACAAACCTAGTTCAAAATCGCACGGACTAAATCGGGACAGTACGAACATAAATTTTGCTAAATATTTTATCAATTTCAAAAAATTTCTTCAACTAGGATGGTATTTTAACAATGAATGTATTTAGGTACAGCATTAATATGAATACTGAAGATGATTCGAATCAATAATCTTTATGAACAAGAGCAAAATATTAAAAATATCCTTAGATTAATTTAAACTTTTAGACAAAAATGTCCCGACAATTCCGTACTCAAGATTTTCTAGAAATCATAATGTCCACCATCAGAAATATAATCAGCCGCTGGCAATTACTAAAATATGTTGACAACACAAACCTCTTATGATTGCATGAAAGTCATAGATGTGTATTGGTCTGAACGTTAACAAAAGCTATCATTTAAAATGGCGCGGGTGTTCTTCAGCAGCGAATCAAAACGCTTCGAGAACCAACGAGAAGGAAGCCGGTCGAAGTCCGGCACTGTCCCGCAGCGGTAGGCTATAACGGGAGTTATGGCAAGTCCGACCTACTACCCTCGCCTGTGATTTATGGCCTTCGAGGAAAGGTATGAGCATGAACACCTTAAAAATACCCTACTTTGAATCGAAGTAGGGTATTTTTCTGTTCCAGCATTCCTCGATTCAATCAATACCACAAATATATTACATATGAAGGTGAGGTTTTAGTGGACAAGCAAAATAAAGATAAATTGCGCATATACATCATGATATCGATCCTGTCGTTCCTATTCATGACTTGCTCAGGGAACCTAAGCACCAACGAACCACGAAATACAAACAAAATACTTGATACAGATACGAGCAATGTAATGCCAGATAGCTCATCTCTGTATTCAGATATATTTCCATACGCTGTGATGGACAGCCGGGGGAAAATAATAACATTTACAAAACCAGCCGAAAAAATAGTTGTCTTGGATAATGCTGCCTTGGATACGATCTACTCAATCGGAGAATGGCATAGAGTAGTAGCAACTCACGATTTTGCATCTTACCCTCCTCAAGCTTCTGAAATACCTAAGGTTGCCGACGCATTCAACATGAATTTGGAAGCAATCATAGAGTTAGATCCAGATTTAGTATTTGTATTCTATGAAACATTTGTGTCTGACCTAGAAGATGCTGGTCTAAAAGTACTTTATCTAGAAAGTCTCGGAAATGACCTAGAAGAAACAACCGAACTCATAACCATGTGGGGACGTATCACCGGCAATATAGACAGGGCAGAGAAAGAATCTCTATTGTTTGACGAACGTGTATCGACAATACAAGGAATGTTATCTAATACCGACTCAGAATTGAAAGTGTTCCAAGATGTCGGAGACCTTTGGACTCCCGGTCAAAATACTCTCATGAATACCGTATTCGAACTGTTAAAACTCGATAATATAGCTAAAGATGTATCAGGATATGTGCAGATGAGTCCAGAATTAATTGTCGATCGTAATCCGGATTTAATAATCGCCCTTAATCCTAATTCAATAACCACAAATTCTATTTTCAAAGATGTGAATGCTGTAAAAAACAAACGGGTTATCAAAATGCCATCTGATGCACTTTCCAACGCTGGGCCTAGATTCGCTTTAGGAATTGAAGAGTTAGCAAAAGTAATATATCCACAAATTTTCGGGAATGAATAGATGAATATGCTCATGAAAATTTCTCGAACTTACTGAGTATGATGTCACTTTCTTATCAATCAAATACTGAGGGCAATGAAGATAAGCTAACTTATCCATGGAGGAAACTAGGAGTAGCCTTCGCGGTAATGATATTCATCGCATTATTAGCGGCAGGCGTCGGAGCAGTTAATATCCATCCGTTAATTATACTGAAAATCCTGATGTCAAAATTGCCCTTTGTTCACATAGATCCCAACTGGCAACACACATATGAAACAATACTGCTACAAATACGGATTCCGAGGGTCTCTTTGTCTTGCTTAGTAGGGGGCACTTTAGCTATATCAGGAGCGACATATCAAGGCCTGTTCCGCAATCCACTCGCCGACCCCTACTTGATTGGAGCTGCACCTGGAGCAGGACTCGGTGCAACAATAGTACTAGCAACAAGCGTCCCCACATTTTTCCAAGGGATTAATATATTACCATTAGCCGCATTCGTAGGGGCTATAGGGGCCGTCTCGATTGCATATTTTACTGCACGCAACTCCGATGGCTTACCTCTAGCAACATTAATACTTGCCGGAGTGGCGATAGCCTCACTGACAACAGCCTTAAGTGCATTCATACTGATACGAAGCGACCCTGATGTACGTCCGGTTCTGAGCTGGTTAATGGGAGGTTTTATTCACGCACAGTGGAAACACAGTATTATGATTCTTCCGTACCTAATCCCTACTGTAATAGTAATGCTAGTCCATGGGCGACTACTTAATGTAATGCAACTAGGTGAAGATCATGCGAGACAATTAGGCGTAAGTGTTGAAAATATCAAACTTTTGCTGATTATATCGGCAACACTATCCACCGCCGCGGTAGTAGCATTCAGCGGCCTAATCGGGTTTGTGGGATTAATAGTACCTCATTCTGTCCGATTAGTCTGGGGAGTAGACTATCGTTTTATTCTACCTATGTCTGCTATATCCGGAGCAGCGTTTGTAACATTAGCGGATCTTGTAGCACGTACAATAATCAATCCTATCGAATTACCAGTTGGGATTGTAACTGCTTTTTGTGGCGCACCTTTCTTTGTGTACCTACTGCGCTACAGACGATATGTTGCCATGTGATATGGAGTATTAATGCTTGTTATAGAAAAACTCCACTTTGACTACAATGGCCAGAATATTCTTGAGGGAGTAAACATCGAGGCACCCAAGGGTCATTTAACTGGAATTGTAGGTCCAAATGGGTCTGGCAAGACAACCCTCTTCAGACTAATAAGCGGTGTACTTAAACCTGCATCCGGAAAAATTATCGCCTGTGGAACAAATATGTCCACGGTAAATACGAAAGAAAAGGCTAGAATAGTATCGATAGTTCCGCAAAACCCCACCCTACCACCAAACTATACGGTAAGAGACTTAGTCCTAATGAGCAGAAATCCACATCTAAAATTACTAGAACAGGAGAGCCATTTGGATTTTGAGATCGCGGAACATTCTATGGAGTTGACAGAAATTAATCATCTGTCTAAAAGGCGTGTCGGCACTCTATCTGGGGGAGAGCGCCAGAGAGCAATGCTGGCAATGGCTCTAACTCAACAGACACCAATATTACTAATGGATGAGCCTACGGCAAATCTAGATTTAATACACCAAACTCACATTATGAACCTAGTACGCAAAATTCAAAAGGAGGATGGCAGGACCATACTGATGGCTATCCATGACCTTACTTTAGCATCACAATACTGTGACAGGCTAATTATGATATCAAACAGGAAAGATTTTGTGACTGGCTCACCGAAAGAGGTATTAACAAGTGATAACATTCTTAACGTATACGGCGCCAAAGTTCTTGTCCTGCCTCATCCTAATAACGATGGCCTTATAGTTACGCCTACTTCTAACGACGAAAGTGATTCACGTAATTTATAGAATTAACCATATTGGTAAAATAATTACGGGTACATTATATTCTGAAAGTGGATGTACAAAAATTGCAAGTAGCCTAATTGAATTTTATACTTTAAATAGTTACCATTTGTGTAAGGAATATATATGCGATGAGTGAATTACTTGAATCAATGCCTATGCTACTGGCATCCGTTGCTGTCAGCTACATACTTGGAGCTATACCCCTAGCAGATCAGCTAAGTAAACGCCATGGAATTGATATATTTTCAGTTGGAACTGGACTTGCAGGGTCCACGAATGTAAGAAAAACTGTAGGAAAACTTCCTGGACTCATGGTTCTAGTAGGAGACATTGCAAAAGGATCCTTGGCAGTAATAATAAGTAGAGAGATATTTGGAGTAAGTGATCCTTGGATTTTGTTGCCTGCAGGTGCGGCTATCCTAGGTCATTGGGCATCCATTTTCAGTGGCCTGAGAGGTGGTGACGGCTTAGCTACTTTAGGTGGTGCAACATTAGCCCTATTCCCTATCCTAGGATTCATAAGTATATTGATCGGGATGTTGATACAACTAGGTGGACAAAAGTTACCCTATTCCTCTCTTCTAGGAGTGGTTGCAGCCTACGGAAGTCTCGCGGCCTTGGTAATCGTAAATGAAGGTGATCGAACTTTAGTCATTGGTATTGGAGGATTGGCTGGGCTAGTGTTGTCTTGGGCGCTGCGTGGGCACAAAAGACGAAGACATGAATCTGATTGGGAACAGGCTGAAAAAACAACTGTGCCACAGGACCAGTCAAATCGTCACTAAAATAGCTGAAACAAAGTATAATTCGCTTTGTGAACGTGTATTCCATAAATTAGTAACCAGATTATTCCAAACGCCTTCACTGATTGTTAGTTAATTGATTGCAATCATAACAATTTCATAACATTAGGTATTAAATTGACTTAGGGTTATCATAAGTACTGTATTTACATATAAAAGGAGTCTCACTAGTGCCATTATTGACAGGGAAAAACGCCCTCATACAAATGCTAAAAGCAGAAGGAGTTGAATATATATTTGGCAATCCAGGTACTACTGAAACCCCAATTATGGATGAACTTGAAAACCACGGGGACTTACAGTACGTACTTGTGATGCAAGAGGGAGTGGCGATGGGCATGGCAGACGCCTACGCGAGAGCCACAAAAAAGCCTTCTTTTGTTAATCTCCATATAGAAACTGGACTAGCAAATGGAATGAGTCTTCTACACAATGCCAATGCGGGTGGGACTCCCATGGTACTAACTGCTGCAAATTTAGACATCCGTGAATTGGCACGTGGCAGAACTAACCTCTCAAAAATGGTTAAGGAACTTACTAAATGGTCAACATCTGTTACACATGCCGACCAAATCCCTTCCGTAATTAGGCGTGCTTTCAAAGAGGCAATAACCCCACCTACTGGGCCTGTTTTTATAGAATTTTCAGCAAATTCCCTTGACGATGAAACTGATGTAGATATTGCTCCTTCAGGCGCAACATATCCATTACTTCAGCCCGACGTGAATTCTATAACTAAAGCTGCTGAATTAATTTCAAACTCCACTGATCCCATCATAATTGTAGGTGACAAGGTAGGTGAATCTAACGCCACGCTTGAAGTTGTAAAAATAGCAGAAATGCTTGGAGCCAAAGTTTATGCTTCCTCGTACGCTGAAATGAATTTCCCAACGTCTCATATACAATTTAAGGGAGCTATCAAACTTGGATTTCCAGAATCGCACAACACCCTATCTAGTTCCGATCTTGTAATAATGATTGGGAAACTCTCCACTGGCTATTACATGTTCTCAGAACCATCCCTGGAATATTTCGACAAAACTACTAAATTTGTACATATAGACAACGACGGGAACCATATTGGAAGCACCCACAAAACAGATGTTGGAATAATTGCCGACCCTAAAGTAGCTATCAAAAAATTAACTGATGCACTGGAAACCCTACTGACTGCTGCAGACAAAATATCTGCAAAAAACAGACGAGAGCTGCTAGCAATCGAAAAAGAGAAAGCACTAAAACTATCGAAGAACAGACTTGACAAGACCTGGAATGATAAGCCTATGTCTTCTTACCGAATGATGCATGAGGTAGCACGATCATTACCAAAGAATATAATTGTTTCTAACGATTCAGTGACTTCATCCGACGCCCTGTATGATGCCATGAATTTCGACATTCCCGGGAGCATATACGGTGGAAGGGGAGGTGCTTTGGGATGGGGTATTGGAGGAGCTATGGGTATAAAACTAGCATATCCAGACAGACCTGTAATTGCATTGGAAGGCGACGGAAGCGCTATGATGACTATACAGGGCCTATGGACAGCTGCAAATTCTAATATCCCCGTCGTATATGTGATATGCAACAACCAATCTTACAGAGTACTGAAACTAAATATGGACATATATAAAGACGTCGTCTTAAACGATGCTGGATCACATAGTGAATATCTAGGGATGGACTTCGAAACACCTATAGATATGGTGAAGATTGCAAATGGCATGGGCATCGCCGGGAAAAATATAGAGGATCCTGATGAAATATTTCCTGAATTGCGAAAAGCGTTAGCACTCGAAAAGCCAGCCTTACTCAACGTTAGAATAGACGGATCCATCAAGAATATCCCCACATAATGAACACTATGACTGGCTCTCAAGCACTTGTAAAAACACTCCTTAACGAGGGGGTGAAGTATATATTCGGCAACCCTGGCACGAGCGAAGTTCCTATTATGAACGAATTAGAATCCTATCCAGAGTTGAAATATATTCTGGTTATGCAAGAAGGGGTTGCAATGGGAATGGCTGATGCCTACGCGAGAGCTACTGGGAAGCCATCATTTGTAAACCTACATATAGAAACTGGACTCGCAAATGGAATGAGTCTCCTATACAACTCGTTCTTTGGAGGCACCCCTCTAGTAGTAACTGCTGGCAACAAAGATATAATGGAAATCGCCCACGAGAGAACTGATTTAGCTAACCTAGTGCAGCCTTTCACAAAATGGTCAGCTGAAGCCACTCACCCAGACCAAGTAGCTGGACTGATTCGCAGAGCCTTTAAAGAGGCTAAAACACCACCTACAGGCCCAACGTTCGTTGGTCTCTCAGCAAATGCTCTAGACGGGAACACAAATGTTGAAATTCCAGAAGCTGGTAAACACTACACTCATATCAAGCCTGATTGCAAATCGATAGAAGATGCAGCATTCCTGCTTGCCAATGCAAACAATCCTATTCTAGTAGTCGCAGACAGAGTGGCCGAGTCAGACGCGAGTCACGAGGTGATCCAATTGGCAGAAACACTAGGGTCACAAGTGTACTCATCGTACTATTCTCAAATGAATTTTCCCACTGACCACGATCTATATTTTGGACCGCTCCGATTTGGATTCCCGGATAGCAAAAACATCTTGTCAAAAGCAGATGTTGTATTAGTAATAGGTAAAATGTCTACTAGTTTCTACATGTATTCAAATGCTGACATTCAATTCTTTGGTGAAACAAGCAAGCTGATTCATTTAGATGTAGATGCTGGCAATGTAGGAAAGTCGCAAACTACTAGCGTAGGTATAATTGGAGACCCTAAAATATCACTTGGTCAACTATCAGGCCAAGTCCAGAAGATAATGTCTGCTGAAGCTATTCAAAAGGCACAGAATCGCAGTAACACACTTCTAATCGAAAATACTGCTAGACGTAACGCAAGCAAGGAATTACTTGACAGAAAATGGAACACTTCCCCAATGTCACCAGAGCGAATGGTGGCTGAAATAACTGCAGCGCTACCAGACGATTTCGTATTAGCAGATGACGCAGTTACAACTAGAGCAGCTTATGAACACACCTTGAAATTTAACAATCCAGGTAGCTTAATAGGAATGCGAGGTGGCTCTTTAGGATGGGGAATGGGAGCAGGCATAGGATTAAAGTTAGCACATCCTGATAGACCAGTTGTAGCTATTGTAGGAGACGGCAGTGCCATAATGACCATTCAGGCATTATGGACTGCTGCCGCTGAAAAGATACCCATTCTATACGTGATTTGTAATAATGGATCATATAAAATTTTGAAGCAAGCAATGAACACTTACAAAACAATGATTAAAGGTTCTACTAAATTGGACAGCAAGTACATAGGAATGGATTTTCATCAGCCCAGTGACATAGCAAGTGTCGCAAAAGCTATGGGAGTCTGGACGCGTAGGATCGAAGATCCGAATGACATTCAAATAGCTGTTAAGGAGGCTCTGAGCCTAAATGAACCTTCATTATTAGATATTATTATAGACGGATCTATTTAGTATCCATTACCCCTAAACAAAATATATAACCACCATAACGGAGGCAAATTCAATGACGATCATGACTGGAAAGCGCGGATTAATGGAATCTCTCAAAGCTGAGAGAGTCAAATATATATTTGGCAATCCTGGCACCAGTGAACTGCCGATTATGGAAGAACTAGAACGCCATCCCGAACTCGACTACATACTCGTGATGCAAGAGGGCGTTGGGTTAGGTATGGCAGATACATTGGCAAGAGTTACTGGAGAACCTTCATTTGTAAGCCTCCATATCGAAACAGGTTTAGCCAACGGTATCAGTCTACTCCACAACGCTCACCAAGGTGGAACACCAATGGTGATCAGTGCAGCTAATGGAGACATACGAAAACTTGCACAAGGGAGAACAGACTTAGTTGAAATGGTGCGACCGTTTACAAAATTCTCAGCTGAAATCACTCATCCAGAACAAGTCCCTAGTATAATGCGCAGGGCTTTCAATGAAGCCAAAACACCACCTACTGGACCTACTTTCGTAGGCTTTTCGGCTAATGCACTCGATGGCATGGCCGATATGAACATTGAAGCATCAGGTAAAGGTTATTTCCAAACTGGCCCGGATATCAGAGCTGTTCAAGATACAGTTAATGCTCTCGCTGGTTCCAAGAATCCAATATTAGTGGTTGGGGATAGAGTATCTCAATCCAAATCAGTTAACGAAGTTGTGGAATTGGCTGAAATTTTAGGTGCACGAGTATATGCGTCTGCCTTCTCAGAAATGAATTTCCCAATGACTCATCCGCAATTTTCCGGCATGGTCCAGCCTGGTTCCAAGGATGGAAGGCAAAAATTGTCCTCCGGAGACGTGGTACTGGCAATTGGCAAACTCTCAACATATGCTCAACTATCCTCAAATCCAGAACTTCTTCTTATAGACTTAAACACAACCTTTATTCATGTAGATAACGACCCCAGTGAAATTGGTAAAAGTCAACCTACCGACGTCGGAATTGTTGCAGATCCTAAAGTTGCTTTGACAGAAATAACTGAAGCTTTGTCTACTGAGATGTCAGGATCTGCAAAAGAAGCAGCGAAAGGAAGAATAGAAATACTCTCCCAGGAAAAAAGAGAAGAAAGATCAAAATGGGGAGAAGTTATGTGTTCCAAATGGAATAATAACCCTATGTCAGACGAACGTATGCTTTCGGAATTAGCTTCTTCTGTTCCTGAAAACTCCGTGATACTAGCAGATGCAAATACTAGCCGTGCCTCACTGAATAAAATATTCCAATTTGATACCCCAGGTGCATTTCACAATATGCGTGGCGGGGCTATCGGCTGGGGGCTTGGTGGTGCTATGGGCCTTAAGCTTGCACATCCAGATAAGCCAGTAATATCAATCATTGGTGATGGTAGCGCAATGATGACGGTTCAAGCATTTTGGACAGCCGCCACCAGAAATATTCCAGCTATATTCGTTATAACTAACAACGGCGCCTATAAAGTACTGCAAAATGGCATGGATAGTTACAAAAAATTCATCAAAAGTGAAACTGAAAGTACATATATAGGTATGGACTTTCCGGATAACCTTGACATAGCTGCTCTGGCACGGGATATGGGAGTCGCCGGCAAAAAAATTACAGACCCTTCTGATATAGGACCATCTGTTAAAACTGCCTTGGACTCTGGGAAACCAGCTGTGCTCGACATGATCCTTGGTTGATAGTTACAAAATATGCTCTGCGCAGTTGCTAGTTAACGCTAATAAATAGCAATGAATGTAATTGGTTTGCCGATGTGTCATTTGACTTCAAATATTAGGAAATAATGCTATGAAAATACCCATAACGATGTGTCATGGCATACGAAATGAAGGGACTAATCCTCTTACCGTAAAGCATCTAGAAACACTTATAAGTATAGCCTTTGAGATGGAATTTAATTCAATCACTTACGATGATCTCGATAGGTGGTTCAACGACGGCATTTCTCTTCCTAATAATCCGATTATGTTCGACTTCGACCATCCTATGAAAAATATACTCGATGAAGTCAATCCTATCCTATCCAACTATGGTTATACTGGGAATTTGTTCATGTATACAAAACCTTACGATGCTAGATACCCTAAAGATCTGCCTTGGAAGACTAAAGAACCTCACCTGTCATGGAACGAACTTAGGCAACTAAAAGATCTGGGATGGAACATCGGGGCACATACCATCAGTCATCCAAACCTATCAGATTTAAGTATCAAAGATCCTACAGGTGAACAACTTCGGCGCGAAATAGAAAGATCGAATCAAACTATCAAAGATAACCTCGGATTTTATCCGAAAGATTTTGCTTTCACAGGTACTAGTTGGAGCAGTAACGCAGAAATAGAAATTAAAAAACACTATCGGTTTGGGCGACTTTGGATCACAGGACCAAATTACAATGTTGACGGCAATAATGTCAGGTATGCTGACCTAGTAGGAATAAATGGTGCCGACGAACTTGATGGAGGCCCACCTTATGAAGCTCGTTATATAACTGAATCAACTGATCGGTACAAGATTCCATCGATGGAACTCCAAGCTTTGATCTACGAGCCACTTAACTTTAAACGGTATATAGAAATGGCCGCTGAGGAAAATAACACGTCCAGTTAAACCCAAACAATTCAGTGCTTCGCCTTTAAGGTCGATAAGACAACCCTGCAACCTTCTTACCACCTGCTAATCCAACCAGAAAACACCGCATTAGTTCTCACAATAACCGTGGAACAGTCTATGAGCCCAATTGTGACCCTGTAAAATCTTTATGTCCTAACGCAAAACTTGACGCACTCATAACACTCCGTCCCTCCAATTGAATCATGTTAACCCCAATAGCTCCATCGCCCGTAGAAATAACGTATTTATCATCCATGAAACTCACTACAGTTCCAGGAGGGTATGATGATATAGCCTTGTGATCTACTACAGATCCTTCAATAATTTTGATTGTTTTGTCCTTCCAATGGGTAAATGTTCCCGGCCAAGGTCGACATGCACGGATTTGCCTTTCTATCCTATAGGCACCTAAATACCAGTTAATTTCCCCATCTTCTTTAACAAATTTCTTGGTTACGCTGGCACCTATTTCAGTTTGTGGACTAACATCGATTGAACCCCTATCTAATTTACTAAGGACCTCGACCAGAATATCAGCACCTTCTTGAAAAAGTTTTTCGGTTAGGTTAATTGCATCGTGTAATGATTCTATTTTAACTACTTTATTTGCCAAAATCGGACCAGTATCAACACCATTATCCAATTGCATTATCGTTACCCCTGTCTCATCATCTCCATTCAATATGGCCGACGAAACCGGTGACGATCCTCTATACTTAGGAAGTAGCGAGGGGTGTACATTAAGACAGCCAAAGACAGGAAGATTAAGAATGTTGTCTGGTAGCATCAGACCATAGGCTGCCACTACGATGACATCTGGTGCATGTCTAAGTATCTCTTGCTCTACTACTCCCGCCTTTAATGAAGACGGCCGAAACACTGGCAACCTATACTCTTCGGCATATTCCACCAACGGATGAGATTGCTGACGCTTACCTCTGCCAGAAGGGGCATCTGGCTTACTGTACACAGCAACAACATCATGGCTCGAGTCTAGGAGAGACCTGAGCACAGGGATAGAGTAAAGGGGAGTACCCATAAATACAATCCTCAACAATACCTCCTGGTTAGTTATTTTGAGCTATAGCCCTTGGAACTATTTAATACATACAGGAACCGGATTTTGGTAATCAAAACTAAAGATCTGGTCGTAACAAATGCCAATCAGTCTCCTGCTCGTAAGCATAAGCTGCTTTTAACAAGGTTTCTTCCTGAAAGCGCCCTGCCATTATCTGCAATCCTATCGGTAAACCATCCGCCATTCCTCCCTGTATTGAGATAGCTGGGATGCCAGTTATATTAGCCGGTTGTGTGAAAATATCGTTGAGGTACATCTTTAACGGATCGTCCGCATTTTCGCCCAATTTAAACGCCACAGAAGGCGTTGAAGGTGTCACTAATATGTCACATTTTCTAAACGCTTCGTCAATTTCATTCCTTATGAGAGTCCTAACTTTCTGAGCCTTTAAGTAATATGCATCATAATATCCTGCCGATAATGCATAAGTACCTAACATTATCCGCCTTTTTACTTCTTCTCCAAATCCGTACTGCCTAGTATGTTCCAAGGCTTCCCGCATTGTGTCTGCACCAACTGCTGAATACCCGTACTTAACACCGTCATATCTAGCTAGATTAGCAGACGCCTCTGAAGGCGCTATGATGTAGTAAACAGCCATGGCATAACTTGTATGCGGCAATGATATTCTATCAATTACTGCACCCAAGCTTTCAAATACTTCTAAAGCTTCGCGTACAGATTCCAAGACCTCCGGTTGAATACCATCACCAAAGTATTCGGCCGGCACACCTATTCGCATGCCACGAATATCTGAACCAAGAGCCCTAGTGTAATCAGGGATGTTTTGATTCAGTGATGTTGAATCCTTATAGTCATGTCCAGCTATGACATTAAGAACCAACGCACTGTCGGTCACATCGTTAGTGAGAGGACCAATTTGATCGAGTGAACTCGCAAATGCTATCAATCCAAACCGACTCACAAGACCGTAACTTGGCTTCAATCCCACTACACCACAAAACGCCGCAGGCTGACGTATGCTACCTCCTGTATCCGAGCCTATCGCAAATATACATTCACCTGATGCCACAGAAGCAGCCGGCCCTCCACTGCTACCTCCTGGAACTCTATCTAAATCCCAAGGGTTACTAGTCGAAAAAAATGCTGAATTTTCTGTTGAAGATCCCATAGCAAACTCATCTAGGTTACCCTTACCGACCAAAATTGCACCATTATCATAAAGCCTACTAGTTACAGTAGAATCGTAAGGAGGAATGAAGGTTTTAAGCATTTCTGAAGAGCAAGTCGTGGCTATGTCCCTAGTACATATGTTGTCTTTTATCTGCATTGGGATACCAGTTAATGAATGCGATTTTCCTGAAGCTATTAAAGCATCGGCTCTGCTCGCTTGTTCCATAGCAAAATCAGATGTAACTGTAACAAACGCCCTCGTAAGTGGATCTATTTCGATGATCCGGTCCAAGAATGCCTGAGTGAGTTCAACGGACGACAACTCGTGATTATCGAGTAACTCTCTCGCCTTATGGATGGTAATGCCTGATAAATCTGATGATTGCATGTTTCTTATAGCTAACTAGTACTTATTGTTCCAATACTCGTTTTATTCTCACAAAGTCTGATTCCATCACTGGAACATTGGCTATCATATCTTCCTTTGAAGGTGATTCTTGCCCAACATCTGAGCGCGAAACAGAAATTAGATCAGACGAATGCCCAGTTGGCTCAACCCCGTCAGTATCTACTTCTTCAAGTAGCTTAAAGTTTTCCAGAATGCGTGATATTTGACTTCCAAAGGAATCCAGATCTTGTTCCGTAACGCCGATTCTCGCCAAAAGAGCGATATGGCGAACAGTTTCTTTATCCACTCTCATTTTCATACTCCTTTAAACTCTGACGGAACATGAGTTTAGCAAAGGTACTTTACAGCATCAAGAGAGGTCGCAAACAAAAATTTAAATCACATTGACTGTCATACAACCTCACTGCTAAAATCTCATGCGATGTTATCCCTATGCAAATTCAATAATTGCAGTTTGTGGAACCACACCTATTTTCAAAATGGTAACAACTCAACAATTAATACATTTTTAACATAAAAACATTATCAACGTCATGCACATAATATCGCCTGATAAACATAATCTACATACTCACAGAATCTTTAAAATGGCTTGGCTATTAATATCTATTTTAATTGTTACCTCAACTATTTTTGCCTGTGCCAAAGAGGACACAACTTCTACCCCTACGCCTAGGGCCCTAATCAGTTCTTCACCAACCCCTACACCTACTACTACCCCAGTACCACGTCCTGAACTTGTGATTCAATCCCAAATACGTCGCATGAATTTCCCTAGACAATCTCATACTGCCACATTACTGCAGGATGGTAGAGTTCTAATCTCAGGAGGGTCTGGAATAACTGGTCCTCTGCCAAGCTCAGAAACATATGATCCTGAAACAGATACATGGACAACCGGACCGTGGATGTCATTTGCAAGAGCTTTTCACACATCAACACTATTGCCAGACGGCAGAGTACTAGTGGCAGGAGGTGCTGGAGAAACAGGAGCCCTGAACATCGCAGAAATATATGACCCAGATACAAATACCTGGACCGCCACAGCAGATATGCCTAACCCACACACGCTTCATACAGCTACTTTACTTCCGAATGGAAAGGTACTTATAGTTGGTGGAATTTCTAACGACGGAGCCCTAAGCGCTGTAGATATATTTGATCCTGAAACAGGTCACTGGTCTGAAAAAAAACCATTAATCAAAGCGCGAGGCAGACATACAGCTACTCTTCTAAAAAATGGAAATCTCCTAGTCGCTGCCGGTGCGGAAATGAATCAATACAAGTCGGCTGAAATTTATGACCCAGTAGTTGACGAATGGTTTGAAACAGGAGAGCTTAGCTTGGATCGAGGAAACCACAGAGCTGTCCTGCTTAATAATGGAACGGTTCTGGTTACAGGAGGGCATCTGGGAGAAGCAAGTACAGAAATATACGACCCTACGAACGGCTCATGGGAGAAAGGGAACAAGACTGAAACCCAACGATCGGGACACACTATGACTGAATTACCTGATGGAAGAATATTGATCGTTGGTGGAGGAGAAGAGGAAGGAGCTAGAGACGGGACTGCTGAAATTTATGACCCTAGCAAAGAACAATGGTTCCCGGTAGGCAACCTATTAAGTGGACGTATAGATCATACCGCAACTGTACTTCCGGATGGTAGGGTTTTGATAGCCGGAGGAGTAGATGATGATCTGCCTTTCGATACAGTGGAATTCTTTAACCCTTCTACTAACAGGTGGATCAATGAACTTTCTGAGACCACGGATTCATTATGGTCAACCCTGCCAGACATGAACGAAACTCGTGCGGAACATACCGCCACACTTTTGACGGATGGACGTGTACTCGTGGCTGGTGGACTTTCACCAGACTTCCTAGACCTAGATAACCAACAGATTATTAGAAATTTTCGTAAATCAGCTGAAGTGTATGATCCTATTTCCAATACATGGATTCTGACTAATAATATGAATTTTAAGCGTGCTGGTCACACTGCAAATTTACTGCCGAATGGATCAGTACTCATCGTTGGAGGTGCTACTTCAAATGAACTGGAAGACCAAAATAGCCTGATGACCGTATATCACAAAACCACTGAAATATTTGATCCAGATTCTGGGTTATGGACATTGGCAGGCAAAATCAATGAGCCCCGATGGAATCACTCTGTAACATCCCTTGTAGACGGAACTCTACTCTTAGTTGGGGGACAAAATAGTGGTGGGGTTGTTAATTCCGCGGAAATTTATAATCCGTCATCAGATACGTGGGAAATGACAGGAAGTATGGAAAAAGGACGCACGGAACATCTGGCTACATTACTCACAGATGGAAAAGTGTTAGTTGTAGCAGCAGGTTCTGCAGAAATATACGACCCATCCTCGGGGACATGGTCCCCAGCTGGTGAAACCACTGCTAGATTCTTACGACCAAGTGGTACAAGCCTATCGAATGGCGGAGCGTTAGTAATTGGAGGCTTCGAAAGACGAATGCCTGGTCGAGCTGCTGAAGTTTTTGAACCATCTTCCGGAAATTGGTTTCAAATAGAGAACATGACTCAGCAACGTATGGGACACACTACCAGTATACTTAGTAATGGGTTCCCTTTAGTCGCTGGAGGATGGAATACATCCGTTGAATTCCTTGATCTATCAACAGGGCAGTGGATAGTAACAGGAAGCCTAACTGATGCTCGTCAGGAGCACACAGCTACAATACTAAATGATGGCACTATTATTTTTGTTGGCGGAAGAGCTAGAAATTCTGAATTGCTGTCATCTGTAGAACGTTTCACCTTTAACTAATATAGATGCATGAAGGGGTTGACATCAACATAGTTATTACCAAAAAATGTATTTACATCTTAAAAATGTTGAGAATAAACGCTAAAATATATCAAATACAGTTTCCATTATTTAAAATAATCACGTCTACAAACTTTCTGATTGCAGTAAGTGTATCCATGTTATTTGTAATCCTAGCGTGTTCTGCTGTACCTGAAAATCCCTCAGAGGATTCATTTAAAAGCCCCCTATCTAGTTCTGTAACACTACCTACCCCAACGCCATCCCCAACCCCTACAGCCGTCCCTAGACCTGTTCAAAAAAGGGTTACAAATGAACGCAATATGAATTTTGCGCGCCAGTCTCATACAGCCACCCTTCTAAAAGACGGTCGCGTACTAGTTGCAGGTGGATCTGGAATTATCGGACCTATCCCAGTCTCTGAAATATATGATCCTTCAACGGACATGTGGGTTTCAAGCTCTTGGATGTCATATTCTAGATCCTTCCACACTGCTACTCTGCTACCGGATGGGACGGTACTTGTGATAGGCGGAGTGAGCGATATCGAAGGTCTAGACACAGCGGAAATATATGATCCTGCCAGTGATACATGGTCTATTGCCGGACGTATGAACAGCGCACACACACTCCACACAGCTACCGTACTTCCAGACGGTAGAATACTAGTGATCGGTGGGGTGGACGCTGAGGGTGCTCTAAAAGGGGTGGATTATTACGACCCAACTACCAAAGAATGGACAACAGGGAAGGACATGGAACAGCCCAGAGGCGGACACACGGCCACGTTGTTAAATGACGGGCGTGTGCTAGTAGCAGGAGGTGCTGATGGATCCAGATTGTTTAGAACAGCTGAATTGTACGACCCCAATGCTGACACATGGGAAACTGTAGGAAAGATGGAAAAAGAAAGGGGGAATCATAGGGCTGTATTACTAAACAATGGCCAAGTAATGGTAACTAGCGGAATGCTAGTTTCTGGTAAATGTGAAATGTTTGATCCCGATACAAAAGAATGGTCACCGGGCCCATCCCTCCAAATACCACGCCGCGGCCATACTCTTACTGTAATTGGCGAAGACAAATATATAATTGTTGGCGGGGGTGGTACTTCAAATGAAAATCGTGCTTTGGCAGAAATATATAACCATTCCGAAAACAGGTGGGATCCTGGCGGGAATATGACAACGGGCAGGATAGACCACGCCGCAACACTACTACTAGATGGACGAGTCCTCATTACGGGCGGTGTCGACGATGGAGGAGCATTCAAATCAGTTGAGATATACGACCCCGAACAAAGCAGGTGGACATCTGGAATCCATCTTGGATCTTGGAGTACTGGGTCCGGCATGTCCGAAGAACGTACCGAACATAGCGCAACTCTTCTTCAAGATGGTACTGTCCTAGTAATTGGGGGTACTGGGAGATTGATAGTGGATCAGAAAACCGCTGTTGGCACCCGTGATTTCAAGAGAACCGCAGAAATATATAACCCCTTGACTGATATATGGTCACCCATAAAAAACATGTCGGAACGTCGCGCCGGACACACTGCCTCACTTATGAAGGATGGTCGCATACTCATAACAGGCGGGAGGGAAGTAATTGATACCAATTCGGGTAGGAAAATCGCCAGGTATCACTCTAGCGCCGAGATATACAATCCTGACACGAATTCGTGGTCTAGTATAGACTCCATGAGTGAGCAGCGTTGGGGTCACGCTTCTGAAGTGCTCCCTGATTGGAGGGTCTTAATAACTGGAGGCCAAAATCAGAAAGGACTAATATCTAGTTCAGAAATATTTGATCCGATTTCAGGAGAATGGACTACTGTAGCACCTATGGAACATCCTCGTGCTGGCCATTCATCTGTACTTACAAACGATGGATTAGTCTTAGTCGTAGGAAGCAGTATTAATACAGAAATATACAATCCTGAAAAAGACTTGTGGGTCTCAAGTGGAGATTTATCACAACGATTAATACAACCCGAAGTAGTGATACTTCCAAATGGTAACGTGGCCATAGTAGGAGGTTTTGGGGGCCTTTCCATGAGCAAAAATGTGGAAATTTGGGATTCTGACAAGTCGGTTTGGATCGTATTAACTAATATGGAAAATGGACGCATGGGGCACACTGCAACAAGAACTGCATCGGGACAAATTCTGATAGTAGGAGGATCACTTACAACTGCAGCTGAACTCCTCGACCCAAAAGAATCTGAATGGCTACCAGCAGGCAACCTTACCTCATCTAGAGAAGGTCACACAGCTACACTGTTGGAAGACGGACGCATCTTATTTGTAGGTGGGCAAGGTACGGACGGAGGAACTCTCTCTACAATCGAAATTTACACACCATAATTTATTTATTAAATCTGTCCATCGAAGCATCAATACCATCCACTAAAAACATCTCCACCGCTTGCGTTGCAGAACACAAGGCTTGATTTATTCTTTTAAGCTCATCCAAACTTGCTTCGCTCAATACATGTGAAATGTTTTGTTCTGCAAATTCTGGTCTACCAATACCTATTCTAAGTCTAGGAAACTCAGTGGTTCCAATAGCATCGACGATAGATTTCATACCGTTATGGCCCCCCGAGCTACCTCTTGCCCTAAGACGCATGCTTCCCGCCGGTAAATCCATGTCATCGTATAAGATTAATAAATTTGCTGGTGAAACATTATACTTAGTCATTAGCGATTGTATCGCACGACCACTTTCGTTCATAAAAGTACGACTTCTAGCAAGAATAATTTTCTTATTCCCGATGTCCCCTTGCCCGAATTCAAAATAACGTTTTTTTTTATTGATAATGATAGAGTGTGCATCTACTATCCGATCCAAGCACCAAGATCCAACATTATGTCTAGTGTTTTTATACTTAACCCCAGGATTGCCTAAACCAACAACTATTGTGAGGTGATTTGACTCTGTTGCAGATGTTATACGTCTGAAAAAATCAATCATTTCCAACTCTTACATTTTGGAATAATGGAAAATATACTGTAATAAATAAAGTATGTAATCAGAAACCTGTTTGTCACCTGTTCCTATCGGCTTCAACTTCATTAATTGTCTTTTCTAGCGACTCCCGTATAACACCAAGTGACACTGCCTTATTAACGTCAGACATCACCTCAAAATCTCGTCCCATCATAGCTTTCACTACTGCACGGTTTGCATATGCATATCCATACTGTGGGTCAGAATTGATGGCAAAGTTAAAATCTTGAATTGCGAGAGCATATTCGCCACGTTCGCGACGGATTATTCCACGATTGTTAAAAGCTTCTGGATTATCCTTTTTTAGACGAATAGATTCATCATAATCTTGCACTGCTAATGTGTACTCTTTCATCTCTTTAAATGCGTCACCTCGATTGATGTACAGCCTATAATCATTAGGAGTGAATTCCAATGCCTTTGTAAAATCTTTTATACTTTCTTCATATATTCCCATAAGACTAAATACCAACCCTCGATCAATGTAGAACCCAACACTATCTGGGACAAGAGCAATAGCTACGTCATAATCCTGCAAAGCACTTATATAGTCACCCATCAAAGTAAAGGCTGTGGCTCTATCTGAATACAAACGCGCATTTTCGGAATCTTCTTCGATGGCTCTAGAAAAATTTCTCACGGCCTGTAGATGGCTATCCAGTGACCCAAACGCGGAAGCACGTCTTGAAAGCAATGTCGCATTTTTTGGGTCTATACGTATTGCCTCGTTAAGATGTCTATATGCATCCTCATACATACCAATCTGAGCGTAGGAAGATGCTCGATCATAATATGAATCTATATCATTTGGAGCCAGGTTTATAGCTACACCTAGCTCTTTTACAGCTTTATAATGGTTCCCTAAAGTGGCGTAAGATCGTCCTCTATTTGAATAGTATTCTGACACCGTGCTATCGAGTTCTATAGCCTCTCCATATTTTTCTATAGCTTCGTAATGGTCACCTAATTTGGCATAGGTATCTCCTAAACTAGAATGATACTTGGCATTAGCTGGATTAATCTCTATAGCCTTTTTGTAATCCTTCGTAGCTATACGGTACTCTCCACGCCTTATGTACGCAGCTGCTCGGATAATATAATTTTCAGAGTTTTCAGGGTCTAAACTTATCGCATAGGTATAATCATCGACCGCCTTACCCAAATCCCCTCTCTGTTCGTACGCGGAACCCCTATCTAGATACACTGCAACACCCTCGGGATTCAATTCAATGCTTTTATTGAATTCTGATATAGCTTGATCTACAAGTCCTTCTTCAAGAAGTGCTATCCCTTCCGATTGATACATATTGGCCTGCTCAAGCTGTTCCTCATTAGACCCTGAACATGCCAGGAGTATTAGCGCTGGCAGAAAAAGGAAAGAAATTTTGACTGCTACATATATACATCTAGATGAGTTCAACTTGAAATCCATTCCTAAATTTTCAACTCCTGTAATTTAATACGTCAATTCCGGTAAATAGTATTTTTTCTATGCTGATGCTCATTCAATAAAGTCGCCACTTGAACCCCCAGTTTTTTCTACCAGCCTAATCTTATCAATGGAAATTCCTTTATCCACCGATTTGCACATATCATAAATTGTCAGTGCTGCCACAGATACAGCCGTCAGAGCCTCCATTTCAACACCTGTTTTTGCAGTAGTGCTAGCTGAACCAAAGATTACTAATTCGGAATTATCCTCACTAAATTCAAATTCAATTTCTACTGAATCTATAGGCAATGGATGACAGAGCGGTATTAGTTGTGAAGTATTCTTGGCACCAAGTATTCCAGCTATCCTAGCTGTAGACAATACATCTCCTTTCTTCATTAAATGTGACTTGATAAGCTCAAGTGTTTCGGGCAACATTCGAACCGACCCACTAGCAACTGCTGACCGTTTAGTTAATGCTTTTTCGCCAACATCAACCATTCGCGCTTTGCCAGACTGATCTATATGCGAAAGAGGTTTTTCTTGAATCCCATTGACTTTTTTTGACTCCCCATAGGCCAATCTATCAGCTTCTTCATTTAAGGGGTTACCAGAATGCCCTTTTACCCATTCCCAATTTACAGATCGATTCTGAACCACTGTATCTAATCTTTCCCAAAGATCGGTATTTTTATTCCTTTTCCAATTCTTTGTCATCGTATTAATCACATACATACTGTCACTAAATACTGTGACCTCCGAATGCATTGGAATGTGTTCCAACCCTTTGAGCACAGCCAGAATTTCCATTCTGTTGTTGGTAGTGTCTACTTCTCCACCATGAAGTTTTATGGTTTCACCACAACCAACAATTAATGCAGCCCAACCTCCTGAACCAGGATTTCCAGAACAAGCACCGTCAGTATATATATGAATCATATTAACGTCCCATCACAACAAATAACTATCTAATATATTAACTATTGTATAAACCTATTTCTATCCTCCTATATGATACATTTCAACCTTATCTTTTACTGGCACACTAAGATAAGCACGGTCTTCAGAATAGGTATCTTCACGACTGCCCCATACACCATTTATTATCCTGATAATATCCTCGTCACTAACTCCTGACCGTAGAGGTTCTTTTAAATCAATTCCTGCATTTGAAAATAGACAAGTATAGATAGTACCTTCCGGAGACAATCTTAGCCTAGTGCAATTCCCACAGAAAGGCTTAGTAACAGACGCTATTATGCCAATTTCGCCAGACCCATCGCTGTAACGATATCTAAGAGCTACTTCTCCAGGGTAATTACTCTCAACTGGCTCAATAGGCAACTCACTGTTAATTATCTCAAAAATTTCAGCAGCAGATACAACTTGATCTAAATTCCATTTATTAATAGTTCCAACATCCATAAACTCTATAAATCTGACGATATGACCACGTTCTTTAAAATATCGTGCTAAATCCAGAATGGTGTGCTCATTAACAGCTCTTTTCACTACGGCGTTAATCTTTATTGGCTTATACCCTAGTCTCTCAGCTGCATCTATACCTGCAAAGATTTTTTTATTGCTAAAATTGCGTCCATTCATCTCTTTAAACACATCTTCATCAAGAGTATCTAGGCTTATAGTTAACCTATCGAGACCTGCAGCCTTCAGCACATCTGCCTTTTCAGCAAGCATATACCCATTTGTAGTCATCGCAAGATCTTTAACGCCATTGATGGATGACAAAAGCGAAATAAGTTCCTCTATGTCACTTCTAACAAGAGGCTCACCTCCTGTTAATCGAATTTTTTCTGACCCTAACCCAACACAAATACGTACTAGTCGAGTTATTTCTTCAAAACTAAGAAGGTCTTTTCTTGATAAGAATTGATATCTATCTCCGTATATTTCAGCAGGCATACAATAACTACACCTGAAATTACATCTATCAGTGACAGATACTCTCAGGTCTTTAAACGATCTATTGAATTTATCTTTGATCATTATCCATTTAAGCGATTCTGGAGTACTTCTACAACTATTCGAGCGGCCTTGCCACGGTGGCTAACTAAATTCTTTTCCTCAGCAGAAATTTCAGCTGTAGTCCTGTCAGTCCCTTCTAGCAAAAATACGGAGTCGTATCCAAATCCATTACTCCCGCGAGCAGATTCTAGAATATACCCACTACATTCACCCTCATAAAGTTCTATAGATTTCCCTGGGTCCTTCAATGCTAAAACGCAACGAAATTTAGCTGAACGGTCCTTCCCAATCACTCCGGTTAATTGTTCTAGTAAATACTGGTTTCTCTCCGCATCAGTAGCATCAACCCCTGCAAATCGTGCTGACAAAACACCTGGGGCTCCACCTAAAGCATCAACTTCAAGTCCAGAATCATCTGCCAAGGTCAACATTCCACTTTTTACAGAATATTCATTCGCTTTAAGCGATGCGTTTTCCTCAAAAGTGACTCCTGTTTCCTTTACTTCATCTACGATCCCCACATCCCTCAGAGAGAAAAGCTTATATCCTAAACCAGAAAACAATTGTCGCAACTCAGATATTTTGCCAAGGTTATTGGTGGCGATAAGGAGTTCAGGTTCAGTATTAGTCACGAAAACACCATTTTTACCTTTAGGAAGGATTATCATTTTCCATAGAAGGTTCATACATGCCTCTAGTAGCGGCACTTGTGAGACGAGCACGGTGACGAAAAGCCTGCTGAAGTTTATCATTTCTATCACTCATACCTCTCCAGGCTTTTAGGGGTGCTGCCTGAAGACCTCTCCCGAAAGAAAAACTAAGTTTCCAAGGAGCACAAGAAGATTTGGCCCTCTGGTTGATTGCATTCAGATTAACCGTGGCTTCTTCATCACTTTGCCCGCCTGATAAGAAAACCACCCCCGGCACCGCGGAGGGGATTGTCCTCTTAAAGCACGTTATCGTTCTCTCGGCAACATACTCAGCATCGGCTCTAGTCACGGCAGATTTACCTGAAAGTACCATATTAGGTTTTAGTAAGGTACCCTCCAAATGCACGCTATGAAAGGCGAGTTGATAGTAAACTTCCCTCTGAGTAGCTTCTGTCGCATCAAAACAAGCTTCTATGTCATGGGATCCGTCCATTATTACCTCGGGCTCAACAATCGGCACTAGGCCTGCTTCCTGACTAAGAGATGCAAATCTAGCTAAAGCATGAGCATTCGTATTTATCGCATATCTACTAGGAGTATTGGAACCTATTTTCAAAACAGCACGCCATTTAGTGAATTTCGCACCAAAGTCACGATACTCTGCCAATCGATCACCGAGACCATCAATACCTTCCGTAACACTTTCACTTTTGGTGCCAGAAAGATCCTTCAGCCCAGCATCAACCTTGACACCAGGAATTATACCTTTATGGGTTAGGATATCGATCAGTGGGATACCACCTGAACTATCCTGTCTAATCGTTTCATCATATAGAATAACTCCACTAATAAATTCATCCACTCCCTCCGTACTGAAAAGGCATTCACGATAATTACGGCGGTTTTCTTCCGTAGATTCAACTCCTATAGATCCGAATCTGTTCTTCATGGTTCCTGAGCTCTCATCTGCTGCAAGAATGCCTTTACCATCTTCTACCAAGGCATTCGCCGTATCCTCAAGTATCTGAAAATGCATTGATTTCCCTTTCAGTCAATTCACAACTGGCATTTGACATATTCACTAACTTGTCATTATCTCCACCGTTCTGGCAACAATATCTTTATTGCCAATTATAAGTGGTGTCCGCTGATGAAGCGACTTTGGTTTAATATCTAAAATTGACATTTCTCCTGAAGAAGAATCTCCACCCGCATTACAAGCAATAAAACTCAATGGGTTAGCCTCATACATTAATCTGAGTTTCCCCGTAGGATATTCAGGATCAGTCGGGTATACAAAAATCCCCCCGCTGATAAGATTACGATGAAAATCTGCTACCAGAGACCCCACATACCTTAATGAATAATTATTCCTCAGATCAATAATTGCTCTCTGCATTGGAGGATCCAATCGGGGAAAATTGCCTTCGTTAGTACTGTAATATTTGCATTTGTCGGGGATTAGTATCTCTGGATGGGTTAATCTAAATGTGTTATCAGTCGGATCCAGTGTAAAACCGACCACTCTACCCGAAATTGCAAAGACTAAAACTGTGCTGGATCCATAGATAGTGTACACAGCAGCTACCTGTTGATTCCCAGGTGTTAAAATTGAATTATCCGTACCCTGCGAATTATTATCTGTAAACCAAATCCCGAATATAGATCCTATACTTACTGCAACATCAATATTAGAGGATCCATCTATAGGATCCATTAGAACTGTGTACGAACGATTACTACCTGACCCAACTACTTTGAGATTTTCTAGCTCCTCACATCCCACCACAGAAACATACCCACTATTTTGCAAAACGTCCAGAAATATATTTGTGCCCTCTACATCTAATTTTTGAACTTGCTCCCCGTGCAAGTTGATCCCACCTGTTGCCCCTAATGTGTCCTCAAGTGCTGAGAAACGAATTTTGTAGTGAAGCTTAGTCGCACCAAGAGCTATCGCAGAAATTATTCCGTACAATCCATCTTGGTTATACTGCGTGCCCAGGATGGATTTAAGACAAACTTCAAGCCTCTGACCGACAATATTTCCATTGTTATTCATATCGGATCTGTAGTGTATTTGGGGAAAGTCAGAATCCTCATTTGTAGCTAAAACACCTTGTATCTAAAGCAAGTCTAGCAACGAGGTGGAGGTGCGTCAAGCTAAGTAACCCCAAGCATGTTTCTTTGGTAAAATACCACACGCTGACCGAACCGAATTGTAGATTTTGCAATACATTCGTTGAATTAAAGAGTACTATATGGACTCAGTGGGTAAATAGAGAAATTTCGGACACAGCTAAGAATAGATACAATACGTTCCACTGACAATGATATCGGTTACCAACGTACCTCGAACTTGACACCTATCGGTACGGATACTATCGTGTATCCGTACCGAACCGACCAAGTTTATTATGGAGGTGTAGCAAATTGGCTAAGTTAAATGGTGGAGCTATGCTACTAGCAGGCTTGGTTATGGTAGTGCTAGGAGCCCTACTACAGTCTGGCTTAATGAAATTTCTATTAGACATAATTGGATTTGTAGTAATAGCGGCAGGTGTTATCTTCGGCATAAGCGGACTAGTCAAAATTGTATCTAGCAAAGGCAATAAATACTAAATATCTATATCGCTTGGATAGATGAGCAGGGGGACACTATGGGAATGCTTTCAAGAATGTCGACCGTTGTAAAGTCAAAGATGAATCGTATCCTAGATGCTAGCGAGGATCCTAGGGAAACACTGGATTATTCCTACGAAAAACAGATGGAGAATCTACGAAACGTGAAACGTGGTGTTGTCGAAATGGTAACCACCAAGAGACGACTAGAACTTCAAGCATCTAAGGTCCAAAATAATGTCTCGAAGTTGGATATGCAGGCAAGACAAGCACTGGACATCAAACGAGAAGATTTAGCCAGACTAGCCCTAGAGCGTAAACAAGCAGCAATCCATGAACTACAAGGACTTGATCAACAAATATCTGACTTAGAAGTTGAACAGGAAAAATTAACTCACGCCGAACAACGACTACAGGCTAAAGTTGAGGCGTTTAGAACTCAAAAAGAGGTGATCAAAGCTCAATATAGTGCCGCGCAAGCTCAAGTCAGAATAGGTTCAGCCCTCTCTGGTATTTCAGAAGAGATGGGGGACGTGTCTTTAGCCGTAGAGCGTGCAGAAAGTAAAACTGAGTCTCTCAAGGCAAAGGCAGGTGCTATAGACGAACTCGTGGTTACAGGCGTACTTGATGACCCAGGATCAAATACATCCTCCTTAGACCAACAGCTGAAACATGCTTCCGTTTCTGCTAGTGTTGAAGCGGAACTTGCTGCACTAAAAGGTGGAGAAGAGCAAGAAGATAAGAAAGCACTTGAGGAAGGGAAATTATGATCGTACGCATACTTACAGAAAATCAGTACAATCTCCCTGGAATCCATGTGGATGACTTAAATAAAATCGATAATAAGCTGGTGGAAGTCGTTGAACAAGGAGACCAAGATGGATTCGAAAGACTTCTGAAATCAATGCTGGATTTAGTAAGAGAAAAAGGGTCACCTTTACCAGTAGACGAACTAGTTGAATCTGATGTGGTTCTACCAGAACCAGATATATCATTAGAGGAAGCAAGTAGATTGTTTACCGGAGAGGGATTGGTACCAGATTAAAATACTGACTCAACGCACTTAACAGTCAAGTTCACGCCATACTTCTACTAAAATAATGGATTATGGACTATATGCCAACATCCAGAGCACTAGCTACAGTGTTCATATCCTTATCCCCTCTGCCACTCAACCCAACTAAAATCACCTTGTCATTTGAGAGGGTAGGTGCTAATTCTGAAACGTAATATATCGCATGTGCTGGCTCCAAAGCTGGGATAATGCCTTCTGTACTACAAAGAAGTTGAAACCCCTTCAGGGCCTCGGTGTCAGTTACCCCAACATACGAAGCTCGCCCAATATCTTTCAAATAACTATGCTGCGGACCCACACCTGGATAGTCTAATCCAGCTGAGATGCTGTGAGTTTCCATGACTTGTCCGTTATCATCTTGCAAAAGATATGTCATAGTGCCATGTAAAACACCTATTTTACCTTCCGCCAAAGTGGCAGAATGCCTGGTGCCGTCTAATCCTTCCCCGGCTGCTTCAACTCCAACCAATGAAACGGTTTCATCTCTCAAGAATTCATCAAATAAACCTATGGCGTTACTGCCACCACCTACGCAAGCTATAGCATAGTCAGGCAAAGTTCCTTCAACTTCAATCAATTGTTTTTTTGCTTCTCTACCAATCACTGATTGAAAATCACGAACCATCATTGGATACGGATGCGGCCCAATTGCACTCCCAATTAAATAGTGCGTATTCTCAACATTTGTTACCCAATCCCTTATACATTCATTGATCGCATCCTTTAGTGTTTTACTTCCAGATTCCACAGATCGGACCTCAGCCCCTAAAAGACGCATCCTGAATACGTTTAGAGATTGCCTAGATATATCCTCAGCACCCATATACACGACACATTCTTGACCTAGCATTGAGCAAACAGTGGCAGTGGCTACCCCATGTTGCCCTGCACCTGTCTCAGCTATAACACGAGTCTTGCCCATACGCTTGGCAAGCAATCCTTGACCCAAAGCATTGTTAATCTTATGAGCACCAGTATGAGCAAGATCTTCCCTTTTTAAATATATCTTAGCCCCACTAAGTTCAGCACTCAGATTCTCCGCAAAATATAATGGCGTAGGCCTCCCAATATAATGCAACGCCATTTTGGCAAACTTGGCACTAAATTCCTTATCATTTACCGATTCTAGATAAGCTGACTCCAACTCTTCTAGTGCATGCATAAGAGTTTCCGGAACAAAACGTCCACCAAACTGACCATAATGTCCTGTCCTATCAGGTGATGTCTTCATATTACCCTTGCTCCGAACATACTGCGAAATGATACTCGATCTTTGAATATAATTATACCTGAATTAAATCAATGCATATGCTTTTTAGCTGCAGTGGTAGAATTAATAGATCAGTTGATATTTTCAAACTAACCGTAGTGAGCTTGACAAGGATCCGTCCGTAAATGACACAAGAAAACATAGTTGTACGAGGGGCCAGAGAGCATAATCTGAAGAATGTTGACGTATCAATACCACGTAATCGCTTGGTAGTAATAACTGGCGTGTCTGGATCTGGCAAAAGCTCATTAGCATTCGACACTATTTATGCTGAAGGTCAGCGTCGATACGTGGAATCTTTATCTGCTTACGCAAGACAATTTCTAGGACGACTAGACAAGCCCGATGTAGATTACATTGAAGGACTATCTCCTTCTATCTCAATTGACCAAAAAGGGGTTTCACACAACCCAAGATCTACAGTAGGTACAGTCACAGAAATCTATGACTATTTAAGATTACTCTTCGCCAGAGTAGGAAAACCCCACTGCTATAAATGCGGAAGGGCTGTCCAACAACAATCTATACAGCAAATAGTTGATTCCATCACCTCCATACCAATTGATAGTAGGATCCAGATCTTGGCTCCTAAAATAACTAGGCGCAAAGGAGAGCATAAAGATGTTTTTGATGAAGCCCGAAAATCAGGATTTGTCAGAGTAAGAGTGGATGGAGAAACGTACGATTTGTCCGAAGATTTCAATCTAGATAAAAAGAAATGGCACAATATAGAGATTATCGTAGACAGGCTAATTATAGGGAAAAGTTCGGAAATAGATAGAGTATCGGATTCAGTTGAGAGTGCACTTAAAATAGGTAATGGGACCATCTTAGTGGATGTCATCGGTGGTGAAGAAATGCTCTTCTCTGAAGAATTCGCTTGCTTAAATTGCAATATTAGTCTAGAAGAATTGGAACCTCGAACATTTAGCTTCAACAATCCCCACGGAGCATGCCCTAAATGTACTGGACTCGGATACAAACTTACAGTGGATCCCGAATTAGTAATTCCAGATGACACCCTAAGTCTATCTGAGGGTGCTATACGCCCATGGGTACGTGCCAGATCATCTAGCCCATGGCTTTCTTCTACCCTAACTTCGGTCGCCAAAGCCTATGACATACCTACACACATCCCCCTTTCTCAACTATCTCAAACTGACATTGATATATTACTTTATGGAAGTTCAGGGAAGGCAATAGAAATAAGTCACGAAACTAAGCTTGGACGCACCTATAAATGGAACACAGTATTCGAAGGTGTGATAAACAACTTGGAACGACGCTACAAAGAAACTAAATCTGACTATGTCAGATCAGAAATTGAACGATATATGGCCCAACAACCCTGCAGAGGTTGTGAAGGCAAAAGGCTCAAGCAGGAAGCACTGTCGGTTACAGTATCAAACCTCAGCATTATAGATGTCACAAAAAAATCAGTGGGTGAGGCGATTAAATGGATTCAGCATATTTGGAAAGCCTCAGACAAATCCGAAGACTCAACAACTAAATCTCACAATGAACAAAAACATGTCTCTCTCTCGGAAAAGGAAATAGCTATAGGGGCGCAAATACTTAAAGAAATCTATACCAGATTAAAATTTTTAGAAAATATAGGCTTGGAATACTTAACTCTTGACCGGAGAGCCTCCACTCTAAGCGGTGGGGAAGCTCAACGGATCAGATTGGCTACTCAAATTGGATCGGGATTGATGGGAGTACTTTATGTGTGCGACGAACCCTCTGTAGGCCTCCATCCTTTAGATGATCACCGGCTAATTGGTACTTTGCAAAGATTACGTGATCTTGGCAACACAGTGTTAATTGTTGAACATGATGAAGCAATAATGCGAGCGTCAGATCATATTATAGACATGGGTCCCGGTGCCGGACAACATGGCGGAAATATAATAGCGACCGGCACTGTGAATGACATTATGAAAACCTCTGCCTCCCTTACAGGACAATATTTGAGCAGAGATAAACAGATACCACTACCCACTAAAAGACGACCATTAAGCAATCTATACATATCAGTTAACGGTGCAAGAGAGAATAACCTAAAAAACATAAATGTAAACATCCCACTGGGCCTGCTGGTATGTGTCACAGGAGTGTCAGGATCCGGTAAAAGTACGTTGATATATGAAGTTCTTTATAAAAAATTGGCTCAATACTTCTATAAATCTAAAGACAAGCCAGGAATATGTAAATCAGTGGAAAACCTTGATCATATAGACAAAATTATAAATATAGATCAATCTCCGATAGGCAGGACACCTAGAAGTAATCCGGCGACCTATACGAGTACATTTACGCCTATACGAGAGTTATTTTCATCTATACCTGAAGCTCGGGCTAGAGGGTATAAACCCGGTCGCTTTTCATTCAATATAAAGGGTGGACGTTGCGAATCTTGTTCAGGGGATGGCTATAACCAAATAGAAATGCAATTCTTGCCTAACGTAACCGTCCCGTGCGAAGTCTGTAATGGAAAACGATATAACCGTGAAGCTTTACAAATTCTTTTTAAAGGCAAGAATATAGCTGAAATTCTCGACATGGCCGTGTCTGAAGCTTTGAATTTTTTTTCAAATATACCGCGTGTGCGGTCTAAGTTACAGACAATGTCAGATGTCGGCCTTGGCTACATCCAATTAGGCCAACCTGCTACCACATTAAGTGGAGGAGAAGCACAAAGGATCAAATTGTCAAGCGAACTTTCTAAACGATCAACAGGGAAAACGCTATACATCCTTGATGAACCCACCACAGGACTTTCTTTTGAAGATTGCCACAACCTCCTTATAGTTCTACAACGACTTGTAGAGTCTGGTAACACCGTTGTACTTATAGAACATCACCTAGACTTAATAAAATGTGCTGACTGGGTAATAGATTTAGGCCCAAACGCTGGAGATAAAGGGGGCTATATCGTAGCTGAAGGTACTCCGGAACAGATATCGACTTTTGAAAATTCTCACACTGGAAAGTTTCTTAAAACACATCTGCAAACTACATAATTCACTTCACGAAAATAAAATTTCCGAACTCTGCGCTCTTTAAGATATAACCTGAATCATTAGCATACTCAATTTATATGGTAAGGATCGTGGATCCTTTTTCTGTTTTAATAACTTCTATTCGATCTGGAAATGAATCTTTAACATCTTGAATATGGGTAATAACTATTATCTTTTTAAAGTCTCCCTGTATAGACTGGATTGCTTCTTTCAATCGCTCCTGGCCAACCGCATCTTGAGAACCAAATCCTTCATCAATAAATAAAATCGGCAACGGCGCCCCAGATCTTCGTGCCAGAAGCTTCGATAAAGCTATACGTAAAGCAAAATTCACTCTAAAGGTTTCTCCTCCACTAAAGGTTTCATAGCTCCGAGTGCCAATTTCATCTGAAATTAATATTTGCAACTCTTCGGATGGGAGTCCCTTAACCTTCCTGCCCTCCTGTAATTGAAGTTTCATCGACATACGATTTTCTGTCAATTTACCTAACAGTTCATTTGAATCTTCTTGTAATTGAGGTATAGCTGTTTCAATAATGAGTGCCTGCACACCATTTTTGCCAAAAGCTCTAGTCAAATCATCGTAGGTACTTTGTTCTTCTATCAATTTCCTTCTGTAGTTATCCATTCTCCGCAGTTCTATCTCAAGTTCTTTGAGCCTTTGTAGCTGCTCTGTAATAACCTGACGTTCTACTCTATATGTCTGGAGTTTTTGTTCGACAGCACTTAAATCAATCTTGACCGAAGACAGTTCAGATTCTATTTCTGGAAGGGAATCTATCTTCTCTTCCAATACTTTCTTACGATTAACGTCATCTTTATGATTGTTTTGACGTCTCAGCAACATTTCCTGAGATTTATTTAATGCTTTTTGTTCATCAGGTAATGACGCAACGGCATCGAGGAGTTTGTTGTATAAATCCGAGTATTTACTTAATGAATTTACCTGATGTTTGATTCGTAAGTGCTCGTCCGTGCTGTATCCTAATTTTGCAATTTCCCTTTCCACCACACTTAATCGATTATGTTCAAGCTCTGCATATCTATTACTGTTTAAACTATCCTCGAGACCAGACACTATTTTTGAACTAGATCCGATTTCATCCTTAGCTTTCAGACTTTCTATTTGATCCCTTTCCAGAGATAGAGATTTTGACTGAACATCTTGACTTAAACGCGTTAATTCTTCTCTGCTAAGTTGGATTCGGTCGATAAGTTCAATATATCGTGCATTTTTCTCTACGAGTTCGATATTTTGATTTGTATATTGAGTCTTGGCACTCAACCCTTGGGCTTCATATTCTTTCTTTAGATTCAAATACCCTTCAGTACCTAAGGTTTTCCTACATAAAGGACAAAGAGGATCATCCTTGTTAAGCATATCGAATTTTTTTCGCGTATCTTCCATGCTGTTTTTCAGTAGCTTGTTAGAATCCTCAAGGTATCTCACACGCGTCAAAATATGTTGTGACTCTTCCTCATTTTTCACAACGGTATCTTCCAATAAACTTACCCGTGCTCTATCTTTTTCTAATCTTCCTAAAGCCTCTTGAATCTCTGGCAACTTTTCTACAGCGGGTTTCAAATTGCTGTCGATATGGTTATTAATTTGAGTTATTTCAGTTAGTAATCTTTCTCTGTGAACAGCTATTTCTTGTGATATATTGGCCTTCTCTTTCTCCAAATTGGCTGACTTAAAGGCTGCCTGATCCAACTCCTCCTGTATATCTGTGAATTTTTCCAGTAGCCCGAACATTTTACGAATATTTGATTCATCCACGATATATTCTTGATAAACACCTATCTTGTTTTTGGTAATCATTATTTGATCATTCAACATAGAAATTTCTTCGTTACTTTCAGATATCCTGTGAAGGACAGATTTAACTTCCACTTTTAGATTTTTAAGAAATTCGAGCTGCGCCTGTATAGTCTGCATCCTACCTCTAAGTTCTATAGCCTCTGGCTCTAATTTAGATATAGTATCGCCTAAAGTGTCATGGCGATCCTCACGGGCTGATTTAACACCTAAATCTTTACCCATATGCTCAATTTTTACCGATGCATCATTTATATGTTCACCTAAATCTCTGCTTTTCTCTTTAGAACGATCTTCGAGCCGATGGAAATAGGATAGGTCTAGCACTTCTGACAAAACTTCTTTCCGTTGAGCAGCTGTACTGGTAGTGAAAGAGTCCGCTTTACCTTGCAAAAGGAAAGCTGTATTGACAAATGTGTCATAATCCATATGGAGAATTTCATTAATTTTAGATGAGGTTTCCCGAGTCGTGTCCCCTGTAATCGATACAATATCGTCTCCACTAATTACCTGAAGTTCTAGCAACCCTGCCCATCGTGAACCAGACTTGGAATATTTCCTACTAACCCTGTAATGCTGATCCTGAGCAAGAAAATCTAGTTCTACTAACATGTCCTCCCGGCCTTGGTGTACCAAATCTTCTTGATGACTAGCCCTAGCCTCTCCCCATAGAGCCCAAGTGATAGCGTCAAGCAAGGCAGACTTACCATGCCCATTCAAGCCTGAAAGGCATGCCAGATGGATACTTTCAAAATTTAGGGGAGGAACTTCCTCCCTGTAGCACATAAAATTTTTTACAAACAACCGAAGAGGTATCATGGCCTTTATATTATCGTTCTAACACACTTAAATGTGTCGGATTTAAATTCCATAGAGCGTAAATAAAACGCGTCCTCACAAATAGGATTCAATTGAAGTCTATCCATAAATTACTAATTCCATCTATGTAAACCCAAAGATGCGTCTCGCAAAACAAGTATGCGAAATTTGGATGGATTATAGGTTGAGAGCTATATTCGGTCAATAAGAATCATCATATTTCTACATGCCATTTACTTGGTAAACGTTCAGTCAGTTGGGCAAAACTTACGATAAGGTATTATCCTATACATATCCAGGCTGTGCTTGAAACATATCTTACGTTTACAATTAGTGTCCTAGAAGTGTATATTTGGGGAGAAAATATCCATATTAACCCCTATCTCTAAAAATGGACTTATTCCAGATAATTAAGGAAGGAGTAACCTCTAAATGAAAGCTGTCGTGTACAAAGAACCCTTTGAAGTAGCCGTAGAAACGGTTTCGGACCCAAAAATAGAGCATCCTAATGACGCAATAGTCAGAATAACCTCATCGTGCATATGTGGGTCAGACTTGCACATGTACGAAGGTCGAACAGCTGCAGAACCCGGCATAGTTTTCGGCCACGAAAACATGGGAGTGATTGAAGAAGTTGGCTCAGCTGTAAAAGATCGCAAGGTTGGAGATCGAGTTGTAATGCCATTCAATGTAGCTTGTGGGTTTTGTAAGAACTGCCTCGGTGGATATACCGGTTTTTGTACAACGGTAAATCCTGGGTTTGCTGGTGGGGCATATGGATACGTAGCGATGGGACCTTGGGTAGGGGGTCAAGCAGAATACCTGCAAGTCCCATTTGCAGACTTCAACTGTCTCCTTCTGCCTCAAGGCAAAGAACATGAATCCGACTTTGCGCTCCTAGCTGATATTTTCCCAACCGGATATCATGGCGCAGAATTGGCGGGGGTAAGACCTGGTGAAAGTGTGGCTGTTTTTGGAGCTGGACCAGTAGGCTTGATGGCAGCCTACAGCTGCCTACTCCGTGGTGCTGCTGAAGTATATTCAATCGACCATGTGAAGGAAAGGTTGGATACAGCTGCAAGTATTGGGGCAATCCCAATAAATTACGACAATGCCAACCCCGTTCAGCAAATTAAAGATCTCCGAAAAGGCACTGGGGTAGACAAAGGAATAGATGCGGTAGGATATCAGGCCACTTCTGCTGGCTCATCGGCAGCAGGTGGAGAGCAAGATGAAATTCCAAACATTGTGCTAAACCAAATAATTGATGTTGTTAATCCAACAGGAGCACTAGGAATACCAGGACTTTATGTTCCATCTGATCCAGGTGGCATTGATGATAATGCAAAAAAAGGTGCTCTTTCTATTAATTTCGGGAAGCTTTTTGAAAAAGGTCTACGTCTAGGTACTGGTCAATGTAATGTTAAGCAATACAATGCCTATCTGCGCGACTTGATAATAGCAGAGCGAGCTAATCCTAGTTTTGTCGTGTCACACACGATACCGCTTAACGATGCACCTGATGCATACTCGAAATTTGATAAGCGTGTAGAAGGTTATACTAAGGTCATCTTGAACCCATAGTGTAAATATTTGTATCTGTCTCAATAGGGGCTAACGTTAGCCCCTATTGAGACAGATCATAAAGTGACTAGACTCCACCTTTTTAGCTTGTCTTAAGATTCGGCATGCAGAAGAAGTTTCGTAAGCCTAAAGACTTTGACTCCCAAGTAAAATACCAATGGCAGACAACCATACAACCATTTCGGATTATGCTGAAGATCTTATCTCTGTGCCACGAGCGCATTTGGTTCTAGAAATGACACAGGAAAAATCCGGTATGAAACTTAAGCATCAAAACCAGATTATATTAGAATGTTCTTTAACTCGTGACGGAATGGCTGCCAGCAATTACATAGCAAAGTCCCTTGGCATAAAGATTCCTGCATTAGGTGAATCAATCAATGCCAGAGTGTCTACCGGGGTTCTTTTCCGAGCTATCTCTATAGCTAGCTTGGACTTCAACAATGACCAATCATTCTTAATGCTAGATCGCCTCTTAGAAGAAGCTGAAATGCAAAGAGGTGCACCTAATGAAGCTTCGTGAATCAATCTATAGTTGCCTATTACCCAATTGATACAAATACTTACAAACAACCACTTTCTCTTTTTCTTTATTGTGAAAATATGACTGTTATTGAGGTTGATTGCTTTGAATGGTATTTGTCTCTATAATCGATCTCTAGATCATCTCTTTTGGGGACTGGAACCGTATTGGAATACGAATCTCTTGTTCTAGGGGATATAGTTTCTGAGCGCTTCTACAACGTTGACTCGGACACTGTAGAAGCATATTTAGAAGCAATAGGTGCATCAAAACCTGCAGATGCTGATAATGACGGCAAGGATTGGTTTGCGCCGCCTATGTCTGTGGCTGCACTTGGGCTGAGAGGTGTGATACAAGATCTTTCCATCCCAGAGGGAACGCTACATGTGTCCCAAGATTTAGAATTCAACAAGGCCGTCAAAGTGGGAGCGAAGCTCTTTTGTCAGGCAAAACTATCACAAAATTCTATCCGAAGTGGAAAACGTTTTATCGCTGTTGATTTGAAAATAGAAAACACAGATCGTGCCACGGTTCTTACAGGGAAAAGCACACTCGTAATGCCATCCTAAATTTCGTAATGATTTTGAAGGGAAAATGATGACTAAAGGGGATCAACTAGCAGAAATCGTTAAATTAATAGACCAGAATAGCATCAACTGTTATGCCCGAGCATCGGGTGACTATAACCCGATACACATTGATGAGAAATATGCTGCTAGATCATCTCCATTTGAATCAACCATAGCCCATGGAATGATGATTGCTGCTACCATTTCAGAAATGATGAATATAGACTTCAAAGACGATTGGGCTTCAAATGGAAAATTAAAACTAAAATTCAGGGCACCTGTTTTAAGTGGTGACACAATTACCACTTTTGGAAATGTGAAAGATATATCTGAGAGATCGTGTGGATACGAAATAATATGCTCTGTAGGTGTTAGAAGACATACGGGCGAAATAGCCATATCAGGTGAAGCTCGTATTTCAACTAAGGGCTCATAATACTAGAATTGGAGGAATTGTTGAACAAAGAAACTAAAACATTAACAATTGCTGTAGATGCTATGGGTGGGGATAATGCACCAGATCAAATAGTAGCAGGAGCGGTTAAGGCGTCCCAAGGAGAAGGTATTAATATCGCCTTGGTTGGCGATCATAAATTGGTTTCTGAAGAATTAGACAAACATGATACCAACGGACTTCCTATACAGATTGTTCCATCTGATGGGGTTATATTGGAAGGCGAATCTCCAACAGTTGCATTCCGCCAAAAGCCTGAATCATCTATATTAGTTAGTACGGGTCTGGTAAAAAAAGGAATTGCAGATGCTTCAGTAACCATGGGCTCGACCGGAGCAGCAATGGCGGCAGGAGCTTTAATCCTTGGAGTAATTGAAGGAATAGATAGACCTGCTCTAGGTGGCCCAATAATTGGCCTTTCGCCCAATACGATAGTAATTGAGGTAGGTGCTAACGTAGATTGCAAACCACATCAGCTAGTGTGTTTTGCAATAATCGGTGATGTATTTGCTCGGCAATTCTGGAGCATCGATAACCCTAAAGTGGCAATCTTAAGTGTAGGAACTGAAGACGGGAAGGGAAACCGCCAGACTAAAGAAACGGCAGATCTGATTTCTGAAACGGAATTGAATTTTATTGGTAACATTGAAGCTAGCGACCTTCCTTTTGAACAAGCCAATGTAGTTATCTGTGACGGTTTTATTGGTAATGTCGTGATGAAACTAACTGAAGGACTCGGGTTAGCTATATCCAAACATATCCTGAAAGAATTCAAAAACAAAATTCCACATAGAGATTTGGAGCAGGTCGCTGAAAATATTTACAATGTTAATAACGTTGCTGAAACTTGGGGAGGAGGTCCACTTTTTGGTATCAAAGGAGTCTCCGTGGTTGGTCACGGCAAAGCTAACAAAGAGGCAGTCCAGAGAGCTATAGAGACGGCTGCACATGCAGTCAGGGTAAATTTAGTTCCCAAGCTCAACCAAGAATTATCTTCATTAAATATCAAGGCAGGAAAATAGTGACAGAAAATACATTGACCGGAAAGGTGGCTCTAGTAACAGGCGGATCAAAGGGTATTGGTAGAGCAATAGCTGTCAGACTTGCCGAAAATGGAGTGAAAGTCGCAATCAACTATAATTCTTCTGAAGATGCGGCCGAAAATCTGGTAAGAATGATAAGTGAATCTGGAGGTGTCGCACTGAAGGTCCGTGCAGATGTGTCAAACTTAGATCAGGTAAAAGGCATGATATCAAACATCAGTAACGAATGGGGAGGAGTGAATATTCTCGTCAACAACGCAGGTATTATTGACGACCGACTACTGGTTAGGATGTCCGATGATTCCTGGCAAAGGGTTATAGACGTAAATCTAAACGGTACTTTCTACACCACTAGATCCGTCCTTAAAGACATGATGCGAGAACGGTGGGGTCGCATCATTAACATCGGGTCCGTAGTCGCCCTAAGAGGCAACCCAGCTCAAACAAATTACACAGCATCTAAGGCTGCAATCATAGGTTTTACGAAGGCTCTTGCGAAAGAGGTTGCCACTAGAGGAATCACCGTAAATGTCATTGCACCTGGATATTTTGAAACAGAAACTACGTCTGTACTGTCTGATGACCAACGAAATAGATGGCTAAGTCTTATACCTCAAGGACATTTCGGTGATGTAAACGACGTGGCACACATGGCTGCTTACTTAGCTGATGACAAAGCTAATTATGTCACAGGCCAAGTTATAAGCGTGGATGGGGGGATGGCCGTATAAAACAGTAAGTTGATATCAGCCTAATCACAAAACACTATGTCATTTAAAGGAAAAATCGCCCTCGTTACTGGGGGATCTAGAGGAATCGGTAAAGGGGTTGCATTAGAACTTGCTAGCCTCGGAACGAATATAGTTTTCAATTATCACCGAAATCATGAAGCAGCCCTAGAAACGAAACTGGATATAGAAAAAATAGGCGTTCAGTGCCTCAAAGTTAAAGCTGATCTAAGCAGGAGTGATAAAATCCGCGATTTATTTCGGATTATCCGAAATGAATTCGGCCACTTGGATATATTGGTGAATAACGCGGCTTCAGGAATTCAAAGGCCCGCTAAAGAACTAGAAGAAAAGCATTGGGATTGGGTGATGAACATAAATGCCAAAGCAGCCTGGATGTGTTCCATAGAAGCATCGAACCTAATGTCTAAGGGTGGAAACATAATTAACATAACAAGCCTAGGATCGCAAAAAGTTCTCAAAAACTATTTTTCGGTTGGCACTTCAAAGGCTGCACTAGAATCTTCTACTCGATATCTAGCTGTTGAGCTGGCTCCAAAAGGTATTTCAGTAAATGCCGTTTCTGGAGGATATGTGAATACTGAAGCACTCAATCACTTTCCGAACCGTAAAGAAATGTTGGTATCTGGCAAGCATAATCCAGTCGGTAGAATGCTTACTGCTCAAGACATAGCAAAAACAGTCTCTTTTTTGTGTACGAGAGATGCTGAAATGATAAGGGGTCAGGTGATAGTAGTAGACGGAGGATATTCATTAATATAACTCCACATCAAAATTTACTACCAGCAAAACAGCATCCAATTTTTTCAAAACACTGACTTAACGTATACGATATCTTCATTGTCACTTTGCAGAAGTTCGCCTGCTATCGCGTTGGCTTTTCTAACGTATCCTAGGCCTATGTTTTTCTTGTCCTTAGGCGATACAGACCATGAAGTGATTAACCCAACTTGATCATTGTCCTTAAATAAACCAGTAAAACTATTAATTTTACAGGTGGATTCCCATTCCAATCCCACTAAATACTTCTGAACTTTTTTGTAAGCATCAAGTCGTGCTATAACTTCTTGTCCAATATAACAACCTTTGTTAAAACTTATATATTTTCGTAACCCGGATTCCAGTGGATTATAACTATCCGTTAATTCTCTAGTATAAGATGGATTCCCCTGCTCTATACGCAATAAATCTAGAGCTTTTGATCCCACAGACATAACTCCTACGGTACGGAACATTTCCCACAACGCATCTAAGTTATGTTTTCCAACTATGAAATCATATGCATCAGGGAACGCAAAATCACTCCTGCATACAATAGTATCGATTCCATTCAGAGATATCTGCTTACCCTCGTACAATTCGAGTGAGAAGTCTAGACCTATTAAATCCTTCAATACACTAGAGGAATTAGGACCAATCAACGACATCATTGATGTTTCTGTTGTAACATCATCAACATTAACTGACTCCATTATTGTGTAGAAATTTATCCATTTCACAATTTTTTCACTGGCAAATGGTGAAGCCTGTACAAAAAGATCATTGTCAAAATTAAAAATACTAAGGACGTCGATTATGCGTCCCTTATTAGATGTAAGGACAGTCGCTACACCCTTGTTGGGACTTAAGCCTATCATTTGATTTGTAGATAACCGATTAATCAAATCAAGTGCGTCTTCTCCTCTACACCACAAACGTCCAACACCGGACCTATCAACTATCGCAACATTCTCAACCAAAGAACAATATTCTTCTTCTATAGAGGTATAGACAGGAATGGGTACACCTAAATATTTGCTCCCAATTGAATCAGCATCCAAAACAGTATTCTCCAAATTAAAACGCCGCCCTTAATTATAGAGCGGCGAATGATAATTAATTTCTAGAATAGAGCGTAAACTTTATACCCCAAATGAAGTTCCGCAACCACAAGAGGTTTTGGCATTAGGATTGTTAAAAACAAACCCTTTGCCATTCAGCCCACCTGAATAATCAAGCGTCGTCCCCGCCAAAAATACATACGAATTGCGATCTACAAACAACTTAAGCCCATGTTCTTCAATGATCTTATCTCCATCTCGGGGCTCTTCCACTATGTCCAAGACATAAGTGAGCCCTGAACACCCTCCTCCCTTCACCCCCACCCTCAAATTGGACACTTCCTTGCCTGCCTGCTCAGCAAATGCCCGGACATGACTGGCTGCCTGTTCTGATATAGATATTGTAAGAGGCTTAGTATTTTCTTTGACTGGCATCTTATCAACTCCCTGATAGTAGACTCACACACTCGATTGTACATATGGAATTGGATTGAAGTCAACAAATGTAAACCTGTGGTTTATGTACCTTAGAATGCAACTAAGGATGATAAACCACCATTTTAAGTTCCGTCATTTCCTCTACCGCGTATCGCGGACCTTCCTTCCCCATCCCACTCTCTTTCAATCCCCCATACGGCATAAGGTCAGCCCGATACTGAGGACCAGAATTTATCATTAAATTACCGGATTCCACTTCACGTGCAAACTTCATAGCCCAATCTATGTCCTGTGTGAATATGCCTGCACTCAACCCGTAATTACTGTCGTTAGCCATTTTTATCGCTTCATCTATCCCTGCAGATCTTGTTACAGCGACTGCAGGACCAAATAGTTCCTCACAGGAAATTCTCATGTCAGGATTTACGTCGGCTACAACGGTGGCCTGATGTACCGCACCCGAATATTCACCTCCTACAACAGTTCTAGCTCCAGCATTTACAGCCTCTTTGATCCACCCGTTAACCCTTTCAGCATCTTGTGACCGAACCATGGGACCCATCTTCACACTCTCATCCAACGGATCCCCTGTATTAATCAGTTCTACCTCGGAACTGAGAGCATCTAGGTAGTCACCATACACTTTCTCATGTGTAATTATCCTTTGAGCCGATATACAAACCTGTCCCGCATTCGAAAACCCACTCGAAACTGTCGCCTTTACTACCTTATCAATATCGGCATCCGGCATGACTATAAGGGGCGCATTGGAACCAAGTTCCATCGTAACCTTTTTTAATCCCGCAGTTTTACATATCCTCTCTCCAATATCACGACTGCCCGTGAAAGTTACTTTTCGAACCCTCGAATCTGCAACCAAAGGATCTCCTATACTGCTACCCGACCCGGTTATGCACTGGATTGCACCTGTCGGAACTCCAGCCTCGAGTAAAATTTCCGTCAGTTTTAAAGCAGATAAAGGAGTATCTGTAGCTGGTTTGAGAATTACAGAATTGCCAGCTGCAAGTGCTGGACCTACCTTATGACAAACTAAATTTAGAGGAAAATTGAAAGGACTAATCGCTGCTACTACACCACAAGGGACTCGAAGCGTAAAACCTAACTGTCCTGACCAACCAGGTGCTCCATCTAATGGAACCATCTCACCGTGTATCCTTTTTGATTCCTCCGCTGAAAGCGTCATAGTCTGAACTGCTCTTGACACTTCAAGACGGCCTTCAGATATTACCTTACCCTCCTCTAAGGTTATAATTCGAGCAAAATCCTCTGTACGTTCTTCCAAAAGGTCAGCTGCCTTACGTAAAATCTGGTAACGTTCGTATCCAGATAAAGCAGCAATGTCTTTCGCACCGCTAACAGCACTATTAATTGCTAATTCAACATCATCTGTGGTTGCACTAGGCACCGTGTCAACAATTGAATTATTGAAAGGGTTGATAACCGAAATTTTATCCTCCCTATCAGTCCATTCACCACCAATATACATATGCATTGAAGAACCTCCTCCGCAGAATAAAAAGTTTAAACATAATGCCAAAATGACTTAATGTCAGAAATATAGTAACTATGAAAGTCTGTTCGTATGATATCACTAGTTCCTGCAGTATATATCATCCCAATATCAGTTGATTTGCCTAGACTCTATATATTCAAATTTAGCTGTCCGACGCCACAAATCGACTTCTTGGAGTTCTATCAGAGCTTTTGATCCAGGTGTTGATTTTACAGGCAAATTAATTCTGGTTCTGAAAGGGTATTCTATCAATTCTACAAGTGCCATCCTGTCCAAATAATTCTCAAGAACCACCACCTCAAAATTTCTTGATTTTTCACTAGTGACATCACATATATATGACTGCTCAAGATATTTCAAAAACCAGTACCTTTTTCGTCCATCTTCTAACTTAAATATTTCCCTGGCCTGTATCTCCGCACGTTGTCCCAAGGATTTCAAATATTCTTCAGAATACACGTATTCACCTTTGGCGCAATACTGGCTGATTTGCCTTTGTAATACTAGGTCAACATAGCGTCTGATCGGTGACGTAGATTGTAGATAAGCTTTGACACCTAGCCCTTTGTGCGGCATAGGAACAATACCCGTTTGTGCAGGAGGCAGACTTTTAATAACGGAATACCGGCCGAATATTTGGGTTGCTATATCTCTGGAGATCAAGTTGTTTGAATGTGGGTCATCGCGGTCTATTCCTCCCTGAGAACGATACAAGACCGGAATATTTTCGTTAACTGAGAAAGAGGCCAAAATAGAATTAAACAGCACCATCAACTCCTCTACAAGTTTCCTTGATCTACCTGACCTGAGTGATTTACTCACTTGAATCTTTTTATCTTGATTTACCATCACTTTCATCTCAGATCGTTCAATTTTTAAAGCTCCAGAATGCTCTCGTCTAGCCCTAAGCACTTTAGATATTTTTTCCAAGTTAGAGAGGGCTACATACCAAATATTCCTTTGGTCATTCAGAGCAGTATCTGAACTTTCATATGAAAATGATTCGTCAATTTCTACTATCGAAGGGACAACTTCCCATCCTGACATAACTTTATCTTGCGAAAATTCCACTAAAACACTGAGGGCCGGACACTCTTTCCCTACGTTGAATCCAGCCATCTTATTAGAAACTCGTTCCGGCAGCATACCGACCGTTCCTTCTGGCAGATAAAGCGTAGATATCCTACGGGATGCCTCTAAATCCATCGGAGATCCTTTGGGAATAATTGAGCTCACATCTGTAATATGAATACCTACAACATATCCCTCTTCGTACTCTGCCCCAACTCTTTCGAACGAAATAGCATCATCTCGATCCATAGTTCCAAAATCGTCTATAGTAACAGTAGGCAAGTGTGTTAAATCTCTTCTAGAATTGCTACCCACAACATTATGTATTTTGATCGTTGAGGTTTCCGCTAATACTTCAATAGGAAAATCACACGGTATTCCTGATCTATGAAGCTCAAGGTGCTCATCTCTTGAAAATATTCCTACTGACACAAGTAAATCAAACGCGTTTTTACGGGAATCATCCTCGGCATTACCCCTCAGCTTAAGTAGGTGTTTCGCCATCTCACATCCATGATAGTCCTCACCGAACACAGCATATCCTCTTAAGTCATCCAAGAAAGAAAGTTCTGTGCCAGAAAGTGTTTCTGGTATTATTCCTTTATTCAAATTCTCCATGAATATCAATTCAGCTTGGGCATTTTGTTCATCTTCCTTTTTACGATTACATATCTCCAATATTTCCTCTGAAGTTCTGGGGACATAGCCTTCATTCGACGCAACAAAATGATCAGTTCCAGACTCTAGGTGAATTAAGAGACTTACCAACCTAACCGCTGTGATTTCATAATCCCAATATAAATTGGCTATGTGATGGATATCACGGGGGGTAAAGTCTCCTTGAATCAGTTCCCATGCCCGAGAAATGTCTATTTTTATTGATTCCTTAGAGCATTCCATGGAAAATTCTTCTACGATGGCACCTTTTAAATCAAGAATTCCGGTGCTTAATAAGACTCGACTAATTGGTAATTTTGCAACTTTATTCCTACCAACCGCGAGTTCTACACTAAATTCATCACCACCTAGAAATCTAACTACTTTTATACCTTTGGCGAGTCGGGCAACCACTATCTCTCCAGGCTGCATTGTACCTCCGGAATTATGCAGTTACACCACTATAAATAGCTATAAGAATTAATCCAGATCAGATAATTGTGGCAACACCTCGTTCGCGAGAAGCTCCATCGAATGCTCCCATTTTTCCTTCGGATCCCACTCGTGTCCCATAGCTAGCAATGTGCCAAATCCCCCAACATAATCATAAATATCTCTTAGCTTGGATGCTACTTCGTCTGGAGTACCTACTATCCATATATTGTCCAAAAGATACTCTAATGTGACATCCGAATCCGGCATATCTGGATCTATTTTTGTATGATCAAGCACTTTAGCTCTAGAAAGAAGTTTTAGGAAATATCCTTCCCAATCTCTGCCTAAAGTCCCATTAATAGCATCTTCTCGAGCCTGTTGATTTGTATCTGCAACGTAGATATCGCGTGCTATGCGCCACATAGACCTATCCGCGGTAGATCCGTTCCTGCCCGCACCCTCCATTACTGCATCCCAATGTCCCTTAATTAACGTATGTGGAGCAGTGTTTATACTCATCGGAATGAATCCACGTTCACCTGCCATCCGGAGCGTTTCAGAATTTGGGGACACACCTGCAACTCCTATTGGAGGGTGAGGTAACTGATAAGGCTTTATGTGAAATCTTTGACCATAATCTTCAACTATTTCAGGGACTGTGAATCGCCACCATTCTGTTTCATAGAGACCTGGTTTCGGGTCACGCCACAAGCCTATAATAGTATCCAGAGTTATCGCTGTCATCTTACGATGTTCGCTACCCGCTGGATCGTATCCGAATACATCTAAATCACCTGGGAATCCGCCAGACCCTACACCCCACCTAAATCTACCTTTCGCAAGATGGTCAAGCTGAGCGATCCTATGAGCCAATACAAATGGGTTGTGATTAGGCAGGCACGAAACTCCTGTACCTAAAATGATGTTTTCTGTTCGACCCAATGCCATAGCTATAAATTGATCCGGAGCCGATATATTTTCCCATTCGGCTGTAAAATGCTCGCCTATCCACGCTTCTGTGAATCCAAGTTTGTCCAGAAAAACTATTTGATCAAGGTCATCATGAAGAGTCTTCGTAATATCTGAACCAGGCGGGTGCATGGGCATCGTGAAATAGCCTAATTGCATTTATCAACCTCCGTCATTTCCTAAGCAACGTTCCTAATTCTCGTACCTGAAATTAACTAAACAACATAACGTTTGATAACAGAAGTATACGTCAGCATTCTTAGCTTCTCAAGCTGATATAAACATATAAGTCCTTGACACTACAAACATGATTCCACTACTCTTTCTTCACAGGCCGTGACGGAGAAGAGTAGTTGGCAAGTGCGTTCAGCGAGTCTGGTTAGATCAAATGATTTTTATCTTAAATGGTGAGAGCAGATACGTTATGAACCTACGAAAATCACTCCTGAGCCGCGAGCCGAATTAGAGTAAGTTTCGCCGGAATAGTCCAACGTTAAATGGACAGATCGTGATTTAGTATTACAATTATCATAGAGTGTCTCGATTCGTTTCGGGGAATCAGGGTGGTACCGCGGATTCAAAAATCCGTCCCTTAGGACAGGGACGGATTTTGTGTTTTTACTATTTGAAAGGCATGAGAAATGGATGAAAAATCGTTCGACATTGTAAATTCCAAGATCGATTTTGTCATGATGGAGAAGGACATACTGAAATGGTGGGAAGATAACCATATTGTAAAAAAATACATACTCAAGAATGATAAATCATCTCAACGATTTTCATTCATAGATGGTCCAATTACAGCTAACAACCCAATGGGAGTGCATCATGGATGGGGGCGCACATACAAGGATTTGTTCCAACGCTTCAAAACGATGCAAGGCTTTAAACAACGTTACCAAAATGGATTTGACGGTCAGGGTTTGTGGATAGAAGTTGAAGTAGAAAAGGAACTCGGCCTTAATTCTAAACGTGATATAGAAAAATTTGGAATCGATAAGTTTGTAAACCTGTGCAAAGATAGAGTCCTACGGTTTGCTGAAATTCAAACAAATCAATCTATCAGACTAGCTTACTGGATGGACTGGGATAATTCTTACCATACAATGTCTGACGAAAACAACTACACGATTTGGCACTTCTTGAAAGTGTGTTACGAAAATGGTTGGGTATATGAAGGAACAGATGTAATGCCATGGTGTCCACGCTGTGGCACAGGACTTTCCCAACACGAGATAGTCACAGAAGGGTACCAAGAGATTGTTCATCCCGGGCTATATGTGAAATTCCCCATTGTAGACAAAGAAAATGAGTCATTACTAATCTGGACAACTACACCTTGGACTCTTACTAGTAACACGTTTGCCTACGTGCACCCAGACCTAATGTATTCTAAGGTCGAAACCAAAGATAAAGAGATATTCTATCTTATGAGTTCTCGATTAAGTGAACTCGGGGGAGAATACACCGTATTATCTGAAATCCCTGGTAGGTCATTAGAGGGAATCGAATACCACGGTCCTTTCGATGAGCTACCCATCCAACAAGGTGTTAAGCATACCGTAGTAACTAGTGACACCGTGAGCGAATCGGAGGGAACAGGGATCGTCCATGCAGCGCCTGGAGCAGGCGAGGAAGATTTCGAGATAAGTAAATCAAAAGGAATAACTGTCATAGCTCCCTTAGATGAATCAGGAATGTTTGTAGATGGATTCGACTGGCTGACAGGTAAAAGTGTATTTGAAGTAAACGAATTGATTTACAAAAGCCTAAAACAAAAGGGCATTTTTTACCGGTTGGAAAAATACAAACATCGATATCCAGTATGCTGGAGATGTAACACTGAACTTGTCTTTAGGCTTGTAAACGAATGGTTTATTTCAATGGATGCACTCAGAAGCCAGATTGCGAAAGTTACACGAAAGGCTAATTGGGTTCCAGGATTCGGTCTACAACGAGAACTAGATTGGTTAAATAACATGGATGATTGGATGATCTCCAAAAAACGGTATTGGGGATTAGCATTACCAATTTTCAAATGTGATTGTGGCCATTTTGACGTCATCGGCAGTGAACAAGAGTTGGAGAGACGTGCAGTAGAAGGGTGGGAAAAATTAAAAGGCCAATCACCACATAGACCTTGGATAGATTCGATAAAAATCGAATGCGAAAAATGTGGAGAAAAAGTCTCACGGATTCTGGATGTAGGAAATCCTTGGCTAGATGCAGGAATAGTTTCTTTTTCAACCCTCGGATACCGCAATGACCATGGTTACTGGAAAGATTGGTTCCCTGCTGACCTTATATCAGAGAGTTTCCCTGGGCAATTTCGCAACTGGTTCTACTCATTATTAACTATGAGTACAGCTCTTGAAAATTCTGAACCTTTCCGTACAGTGTTCAGCTATGCCTTGATGCGTGACGAAAACGGCGATGAGATGCACAAAAGCAAGGGTAATGCAATTTGGTTCGAAGATGCAGCCGACCAAATGGGCGTAGATGCTATGCGGTGGGTGTACATCAACCACAATCCTGCCGCAAATCTCAACTTCGGGTTGGGAATTGCTGATGAATCACGTCGTAGATTCATCATACCCCTCTGGAACGTTTATTCGTTCTTCGTAACGTACGCAAATATAGACGAATTCAATCCTACTCTAACTAATTCTATCCCCCTTGAAGATCGGCCAGAACTGGATCGTTGGATAACGTCCGAATTAAACGAATTAATCGTAGCTGTTACAGAGTCCCTTGAAAAATATGATCCGGCCAACGCATGCCGTAAAATGGAGCAGTTTGTAGAATTTCTATCTAATTGGTATGTTCGTAGAAGCAGAAGGCGTTTCTGGAAAAGTGGAACGGCTGGTCCTAATCAAGGAGATGTTGATAGGGACAAGCTAGCTGCATACAACACACTGTATAATTGCCTGACCACACTGACAAAATTATTAGCACCGTTCCTTCCGTATACAACGGAATCCATGTATCAAAATCTGGTTCGATCATTCGACATTGGTCAAGAAAGCGTTCATCTTGAATCATATCCTGTACCTGATCTTTATTGTATAGACACCGATCTATCCGCATCTACTAGGTTAGGTATGCGTATTTGCAGCATAGGTCGTGCTGCTAGAAGTCAAGCAGGGATTAAGGTTAGACAACCTCTACAGGAACTATATGTTGCATTACCCGTTTTGGAAGAAAAAGATGATTTGGAAATTATTACGCCACAGATACTTGAAGAACTCAATGTGAAAAAATTGTCTGTAGTAAGAGATGAGATGGATTTTTCTACAAGATCTGTCCAACTAAATATGTCTTCCGTTGGGCCCAAATTTGGCAACAAATTAAGCGATCTGAAAGAAGCTTTGTTAAAAGAGAATCCTGAAGATATATTCCAACAAACTCGAAAATACCCAGACAGAAAAGATTCGGAATTGGATCCCAATTGTAAGATACTAATCGGAAATTTTGAATTGAGCCATGGAGACGTCAATTTTACTTCAATCGACAAACCAGGATTGTCAGTTTCCCGAGATGCAGGATACACCGTAGCTATTACTACAGATATTGGAATCGAACTAGCTTCGGAAGGCATGGCACGAGAGTTAGTACACAAAATTCAAAATATGAGACGTTCGGCCGAATTCGATATTGCTGATCAAATAACAACTTATTACGAGTGTGACTCGCAACTAAAAGATGTGATTTCAGCGCATAATGAATACCTAAGACAGGAAACATTATCTGTGAAATTGATCGAAGGGAACCCTCCAGAATCGTCTTACACTGAAAACCATCGGTTAGACGGACTTAGTATCACTTTAGGTGTAAAACGTTAGATCATATAAACCTGTATGGTATATATCTCAAGACCCCCGTTCACCTAATTGAACAGTTGTGTTGATTATTTCCCCGTTCCTAAATAGCTCTATGTCCACATTGCTGCCCACATCATAAGACCATAGGAGTTTTAGCCATTCTTCAACATCTGCAATAGGCATACTGTCAATTTTGGTCAAAACGTCACCTGCTCGTACTCCTGACTGGTAAGCTGGACCACTCTTCGATATCACAGTTACTATAACCCCTTCGCTGAAATCTAGATTCAAAGCATCCGCATTAGCTGAGGTTATATCCTGACCAAGGAAACCAATCATTGGGCGCGAAATTCGACCAGTTTTTATCAATCCTTGTATTATTGGTACAGCAACATCTGATCCTATTGCAAATCCTACACCCTGAGCCTGAGGCAAACGTGCTTGGTTAACGCCAACAACGTCTCCGGCCATATTAACAAGTGGGCCACCGCTATTACCGGTATTGATTGCTGCATCTGTCTGAATTAAATCGTAAAATTGTCTACGTCCTTCGTCGGTACTAATAGTTCTATCCAATCCACTCACAATCCCCAGGGTTACAGTTGGGCCACCCTTGAGTGCCAAAGCGTTACCTATAGTTACAACCCAGTCCCCAACTCTTAAATCGTCTGAAGCTCCAAAGTTTGCAGACTTTAGGCCATTTGCGTCAATTTTCAATACCGCCAAATCTGTTACATCATCTACTCCCACCAACGATGCAGGGTATGTATCGCCAGACGGGAGGTGAACTTTAATATCTGTTGAACTTTGAATGACATGGTGATTTGTAACAATATATCCATCTGGCCTAACTACGATACCTGAACCTGATTCTTGGTTCTTATAATCTAGAAAAAATCCTCTCACAAACGACTCCGTGGTTATCGAAACTACCCACGGACTGGCATCTTCCACCACATCAGCTATAGACGGTAGGGTATCTGACACTGCAAGTGATTGCCGCGGTTGGGTATCATTAATCTGGGAGTTGTCCTCTACCACCGTAATAGTAGACTCAATCTCAACGGTTGGGACAGGGGAAAGGTCTGTCGTTACCGCTGGCTCTAAGACGACCTCGCCGCAAGCTCCAGCAGTCAAAACAATTTGTACAACAATAGCGAGGGAGTACCCCGTCAGGCTTTTTTTTCTAAGCCATTTCAGATGATTCCACAACCCTTAGCCTCACACGAGTGAATCCAGTCCAAAGGAGATATAACCTATCCGGCCCATCCTTTATACCCGCAGAATACGACGTATATTTTGATGTTATCAAAGCTCCTAGTAAAACGATTATAGATGATAAATAGGCCCACGTCAGCAGAGCAACGACACCACCGATGGAACCGTACAGTAAGTTATATGTTGTAGGTCCATAAGTCGTAACGTACCATACAAATCCCCAGTTTGCAGCGTAAAAAGCTACGGAAGCTACCAATGCCCCAGGCCAAGCATCCCTGAATTTCACGCCCGTGTTGGGGATAAAAACGTATAGAACCACAAAAGTTATAAAGGAAATTATAGGAGTGATTAATCCACTGAGCCATTGCCAAATACCAGGGTTAATCCCTTCCACCTGTGGATCAAGTGCCTGTACCACTTCCCTCAGAACTCCTATAGCTGCCGTGCTAAACAGTATTACAAGAACTACTATCCCTGCACCAAATACCAAGGCGATGTCAATCAGCCGCTCTTTCAAATATGGGCGAGTTTTTCGAATGCCCCAAGCTGCATTAATCCCTTTTCTGATGGCCCCAAATGCAGTACTAGATGCCCAGACTAAAGCTAGAAAACTAAACATCCCCGTAATAGCTCTGGTTCTCACTACTGACTGAATCTGCTGACCAATGTAATCACTCGATACAGGCAACACCGCGGCTATACTCTCTACTAGTTTGGCCTGTTCTTCCTGAGAATTAGGTCCAAAGAAACTTAACACTGACACTATTCCAAGAATCAATGGGAATAGAGAGAAAAGTGTATAAAAAGCTATAGCACCAGCTATAAATGGACAATTTCTACTTAGGAATTCATTGGTCGTATCTATACAAAAGAGCAGGAATCTCACTACAGACAAACTAGTGCCCCCTGACGGCGCAAATCACTATGCCATGAAATAAAACGTATCTAAACATCACCATTATATCAAGCTTGAAGTTTTCGGCCATCATTATTGATAGCTTTCCAATCCTGTACAAGTTGATATTTGTGGCACTCCAATACTGGCCATGCTACAATATGACTGCACGCAATGAAGATGATCGGCGGAGAAATTTGGTAGTAGAAAAAGCCCGTGAATATGAACTAGTCATGATCCTCAGCCCTGAGGCTACTGAGGATGAAATAAAATCCGTGGTGGAACGGATTAATGGACTAATTACCTCTAATAAAGGTTCTGTTGGAACCAATGACGTGTGGGGTCTCAGACGATTAGCATATCCAATAGAAACCCATAGGCAAGGCAATTACGTTTTGACCAGGTTTTCCTCTGAGCCTGATGCCCTCAAAGAAATCAACCGAACCCTTAACATATCTGAGGATGTTATCCGTTTCCTAGTAACAAAGATGGAAACACAGGATAATCCTGAGAGTTAGATAATTCGAGCGGTATTTTGGTATAAATATGACTCTAAACAAGATTTTAGTTATTGGGAATGTTGGAACTGACCCAGAGATGAGGTATACACCCAACGGGAACCCCGTAACGTCTTTCCGTCTCGCCACCAACCGAAGATATACTACTTCGGAAGGTGAACAGCGTGAAGAGACGGAGTGGTTTACGATCACCGCGTGGAATAAGCTAGCAGAGCAGTGTAACCAATACGTTACAAAGGGTATGAAAATATATGCTGAGGGTCGTCTAAAAAGTGATTCTTGGACCGGGAACGATGGTCAGATGAGGTTCAGGAATGAAATAGTGGCAAATGAGGTTAGGTTTCTTGATCGTGCCACACCTGAAGATACCTCAAGAAATGAAATCACTCAACCCCAAACCTCTGAAGGGGAAGATTTGCCATGGTAGCGTTGTGGTTACGTAAATAGCTAATCAACAAGGAGCTTTGATTGTGAGTATGCAGGATAATGCTGATAGTAGTAGAGGAGGAGGGCAGAGACGAGGCCGACCCAAATACTTCACCAGACGTAAGGTATGCCAATTCTGTGTGAACCATACTACATATATAGACTATAAAGATATCTCGATTCTTAGAAGATTCGTATCTGATCAGTCAAAAATTGAATCTAGGCGCAAGAGTGGTGCCTGCTCCAAGCATCAGAGAGGTGTAGCTTCAGCCATAAAACGGGCTCGGCACCTAGCTATGCTCCCATATAGTAGACTGCACCGCTACGATAACCCTGGAATATAAAATATAAAACTAAAGGGCTATTGGCATCGTCAAACCAACAGCCCTTTTATATAACAATGGTCACCCAAGCAACAACGACTAACCGATCACCCGATCCTATATGGACCCCCTAGGAAGTCACTGATGCACTGTTACCGTTTTGGACTGTAGTTCCAGCCTCAATGCCTAAAGAATCTATACCTTTCCTAACTTGACCTAGAAGACCAGCCAACCTCTCTTCCAAATCAAACAAGGTTTCACGAGCATACTGATCAGCACCATCACGCCTAACTGAAGAAGCCATCTCAGCTTCGTCAACTATCCTATAAGAGCGTTTCTGAGCTTCTTCTACAATCTTTTTACCTTCACTAATTGATTGCTGATTGACTTCTTCTGCTTTAGCCTCAGCTACTCTCATGATTTCTGAATCATCTACAAGATCTCTCTGTTTCTGTTCAGCAGCTGCTCTCAAAGATACTACTTCCTTTTCAGCAATATCCTTAATCCTATTCACCTCTAATTGTGTCTGATTAAGGATACTCTCTTTCTGTTTAAGAATTTCCTGAGCTTCCTGTAAATCTGCTGGCAGAGAGTCTAACATTAGCTTAGCCAATGAAGCGAGGCGCTCCACATCAACCATAGCCTTACCTCTCAAACCTGGAACTTTAGTCGCAGACATACACACCGTATCCATCTCTTGTATCATTTTTACAATATCCATATTGATCCCCCTATTTATATTTCCTGCGATTGAAATTTGAATCTGTCCCTTAACTTGGTAGAAACAGCTTCTGGAACAAGTGCCGATACATCACCGCCTAAATGTGCAACCTCCTTTATACGACTCGAGAATACGAATTGATACTTTAGTTCACTAATTAAACAAGCCACATCGATACCAGAATCCAATTGACGCCACATTAAAGCAAGTTCAGACTCGGTATCAAAATCTGGACCAGCCCTCAACCCTCTCACTATCACTTCAGCACCGATCTCCCTAGCAAAGTGGGGAGTCAACCCACTAAACGAAGTGACTTCTACATTACCGACACTTTCCACGGCACATTTAAAGAGGTCTACTCTTTCATGTGGTGCAAACAAGGTATTTTTTGGTGGAGTCTCATATACAGCCACGATCAAGGTGTCGAACAGACGCGAAGCCCTAACTGCAATATCTAAATGTCCATTGTGGACCGGATCAAAAGTGCCTGGGTACAACGCTTTAACCACTATCTAACTCCTACACCATATATTGTTACTACGGTATCCCCATACCGCTTTTCTCTCCGTTTGAATAGATCACCGTAAGAATTCGACAGTTCGAGATTCTTACGGTGATCTGTGACCACTAAACCATCGACATCAAGTATGTTGTTGTCATTTATAGTATTCATTATTTGCCCCCAAGGATCATCATCATATGGTGGAGCAGCCAATACAAGCCTATAGCTCTGTCTAAGTCTTAAAAGAACCTTCTCTACTCTACCGGGATATACATCTCCAAATTCCTCCAGCCCAAGCTCCTTCAGACTTGCCTTAATATCTCTGCATCGACCACCATTTGACTCAACGAAATCTGCGTGTACAGCACCTCTACTCAGAGCCTCTATACCCAACGAACCAGTACCAGCAAATAGGTCGAGTACCTTAGCTCCGTCGACGAATAGATCGCCCAGCACTGAATAAATAGCCGCCCTAACGGATTCCAGAGTGGGCCTCAAGTCTCTACTGGTACGAGACCTAACCTTCCTGCCGCGATACATCCCCCCTGTGATTCGAGTAACCATTACCCCCCTCTAATGATAAAAACCTCCCCTCACGACTATATTCAGTATGTGAACTATGTGACCCTAACACTATTAAATGCATAATTTAAAGCAAAAGTTAGTTCATTTTTTAGAAATGATTAATATTTTTACGAAAAATTACCGTGCGCAAAATGTGACTTCTGTAAATGCGTTGTAGGAGGACATAGAACTGAGATTTACTTCCTAATAACCAAACGATAAAATGTGTCCCTAATTCTTAATCTGTAAAATCATCTTTCTCTTAAGAAATCATGATTGATTACTTTCGGAGGCTTCACTAAACTTGCATGAATTTGAAAATCCAATACCTGATGCTCGTCTGAATAAATTAAAGCAGCTTCGCAGTAAAGGTCTGGATCCATACCCGAGTCGCTATTCCAGAACTCACAACAGTTCCGAAGCTACATCTTTTTACGAAGATCTGGAATCAAGCCTAGATGAGAATGGCCAAACCCCTGAAATATCTGTGGCAGGTCGCATAACAGCTATACGAGGTATGGGTAAGGCAACTTTCATTGACGTAATGGACAGCCATGGGCACCTTCAATCACTGGCACGACAAGGCAGCCTATCTTCATATTCAGATCTAAGGGATATTGACATTGGAGATTGGATTGGCATGTCAGGTCCTCTCATGAAGACACGCACTGGACAGATAACACTAGAGATTAAATCTTGGATTATGCTATCCAAATCTCTGCGCCCTCTCCCTGAAAAATGGCACGGTTTGTCTGATGTAGAAACTCGTTACCGCCAAAGGTATTTAGACCTAATCGCCAACGAAGATGCCAGAAATATAGCTGTATTGAGAAGTAAATTTGTGTCTGAATTAAGACAATTCATGCAGAGCAAAAATTTTATTGAAGTTGAAACGCCCATACTCGTACCAATAGCCGCCGGTGGCACAGCCAGACCATTTGTCACTCACTATAATGCACTTGGAAGAGATTTGTACCTGCGAATAGCCACCGAACTATACCTTAAAAGACTTATGGTTGGTGGGCTAGAAAGAGTATTTGAAATTGGCAGAACATTCCGAAATGAAGGACTTGACCTTCACCACAACCCCGAATTCACTATGATGGAAAGTTATGAGGCATACTCGAATTACCATGACGTTATGGGATTCGTGGAAAACCTTATTCACACTCTTGCACAAACCATACTCGGAACGTCAGTGATTAAATACGGCGACCATAATATCGACCTGACTCCTCCTTGGACCAAGTTGGATCTGCGCAAGGAAATTATAAGCAAAACGGGAATAGATTTCCTAAAATCAAATGACGTCGAGTCTCTCTCTCTCTCTATGAAATCTATCGGTATAAATGTCGAGAAACAAGTAAGTTGGGGGGGGATGATCGACAAACTACTCTCGTCAGCAATCGAACCACATCTCACTCAACCAGTATTCCTTGTTGATTACCCTGTTGAAATGTCACCACTAGCAAAGACTAAACAAGAAAATCCCCATCTGGCTGAACGCTTCGAAGGCTTCATCGCTGGAATGGAAATTTGCAACGCGTTCACAGAGCTGAATGACCCAATCGATCAAAGAGCCAGACTGGAAAAACAGGAAGAATTACGTATACAGTTTCAAGATGAAGATATGGATCGCCTAGACGAAGATTTTCTCACTGCTTTAGAATACGGAATGCCCCCAACAGGTGGACTAGGACTGGGAATAGATAGGCTAGTCATGCTGTTCTCAGGAAAACCATCCATCAAAGAAGTGGTACTTTTCCCTCAGTTACGTAACCAATGAATAACATAGGAGGCTTAGGTGTCTGAATTAATCGAATTCCGCAAAGCTAAGGATCACTTCTTCAAAGTTTCACCAAATTCTCCACTGGAACCTTCTCAGCAACAAGCGTTTTCAGGAATACCATATTATGATGAAGATCCTGATCTAAGATATGAATTGGATGTAGAAAAATTTAGTTCAAAAGAAACCGTTAACATTCAAACCAGCACAGATGAATATGCCGAGTATATCAGTTGGGGCAAAATATCTTTCTCCCTACATGGAGAGGAGTGCACCCTAACACTATTCAAACAGAAAGGCACTGAGGGATTCTTCCTGCCCTTCGCAGACGGAACCACTCGAATCGAAACATATTCCAGTGGTCGATACCTCGACGTAAATGTACTCGCTAATGGTCAAATTCTACTTGATTTTAATCTAGCTTACAATCCTAATTGTGCATACAATCAACAGTGGAGTTGCCCTATAACACCACCAGAAAATCGCATTAAACCACCTGTGCGAGCTGGAGAAAAAACTCCCTATTTGTAAAACGATATGTTCGGATACTGACTAGGGATCCCTCGATTTACGTCCAGAAACAATTGCGACTGAACCCAAAGCGAATTTCTTAATGGAGACATCTTCCATCCCAATTTCAAGCATTAACTCTAACATCTCTCGAGCACTGAGAAATAGTTCAACAGACTGCGGCAGATATGTGTATGCCTCTTTTTCTCCAGCAAAAACTGCACCTATCCAAGGCGTAACATATTTGAAATACGGCTTAAATAGATACCTAAAAATTCCTTTTTCGATCCGAACAATTTCAAGAATTGCGATCCTGCCACCAGGCTGTAATACTCTAGCTATTTCTCGGATCGCGGTGGGTAAATCTATAAAATTTCTAACCCCAAAGCCAACTGTAGCACATGCGAAAGTCTCATCAGCAAATGGAAGCATATGAGCATCCCCAACCAAATTAGACACTCTGTGCCCAATACCCTTTGCAAGTATCTTGTTTTGACCCACAGATATCATGCCTGACGAAAAATCTAAACCTACTACACCAACAGAATCGCTTCTGGCTAACTCAATTGCGAAATCACCTGTACCGGTAGCCACATCCAGAGCAATTCCTTCATAAAAACCATCAAGAAGCATATCTACCGCTATCTTACGCCATGCATGATGGCGACCGGCCGTCATTAATGTGTTTAAAAAATCATACCTGCTGGATATGCGCCCAAACATAGAGGCCACATATTTAGACTTATCACTGCCTTTAAGATATGCCACAAGTAACTCTCAGTTCCGAGTCGATTCCTTGATTTCTTTAATAACCCTAGGTAAAACAGGCAACAGGTCCCCCGCTAATATACCTGAGTCTCCTAATTCATCCCTCAGTCTAGATCCCGCCAATCCATGCACATATACTCCGAGTGGTCCAGCATCCATAAGAGACAAACCCTGTGCCAAAAATCCAGCTATAACACCGCTCAAAACATCCCCAGTACCTGCGGTGGCAAGGCTGGGATTAGCAAACGGACTCACCATAGTATGTCCTTCACCTGAAGCCGCGACCGTAAATGGACCCTTCAAAACTACCGTTTTGTTCCATAATTGAGCTGCTACACTCGACTGAATCAGCCTATCTTCGTTTGACATAACGTCTTCTTTACCCCACAAGCGACGCATTTCGCCTGGGTGGGGCGTTATAATAGCCGGAGATTTAAACCTCTCACTCCATTTTTCTCCACTGTAACGTGACAACAAATTAAGGCCATCTGCATCAACCACAACAGGAGGAAGATTATCTGTATCGTAAAGAATTTTTTCCAACATGTTCTGGGTCTCAATTTCTAAACCCAGGCCACATCCGATAAGCACTACACTATACTTTGGTATCTCCTCAATAAGAATATTACATGCTTCTGGAGATAAACCACCTCCCGTAATCTCTGGAAGGGGAATATATGTCGGCTCTAGACAATTTGATGCTACGGAATTAAATATCCCTTCCGGGACCGCAACAGTAACCAATCCTCCACCAACTCTTAAGGCACCTATAGCAGCTAAAGAAGGCGCGCCAACATAGTTTTTTGAACCACCTATTATTAATATTCTCCCAAAATCGCCCTTATGAGCATCAAGTGGCCTAGATGGCAGAATTCTTTCTGCCCAAGAGTGTGTCATTAATTCGGGCATTTCACATCCATCAAACTCTCTAAGTATGCCTATTTGATTGACCTCAACCTTCCCTACGTACTTAGCTCCCGGAAATCTATAAAACCCTAACTTGGGCCTGCCTAAAGCACACGTCACATCAGCGTAAATGCAATTAGCATCTATGGAACCTGTATCCGAATTTATGCCACTAGGGACATCCACTGAAATAACCACCAGATTATGCCGCCTGTTTTTTTCATTATTTACAGCAATAATAGAAGCTGAAATCATATCATCTATTGGACGATTCAAGCCCAATCCAAAGATGCCATCGATCACAACATTCATTCTAGGTAAAAGCTCTCTTAATTTTTCGGCGCCAGCATCAATTTTAGTGTCATATATAGCCAAGTTTTTTTGAGTCAATAACATTAATTTCTTGTCTTTGAGTGAACGTTCACCACAAATGAATACATTAACTTCGGCTCCCCATTGATACAAGTACTTAGCTGCTATCAAGCTGTCCCCCCCATTATTGCCTGGTCCAGCTAAAACCCCTATAGAAAATTGATTCAACTTCTGCGCATGATTAAATGCACAGTGAGCAACAGCCTTACCTGCAGACTCCATAAGTTCATCCGGGGATATTCCTTCGGCAAAACACCTATTCTCAATGTCTCTCATTTGTTTGGCAGTCACAATTTTCATTATCGGGTACCTGAACTACTCCCTAACTATAGAAAATCTATTTCTCTGAATTATTATCACTGTCCTACTCTCTTAGTTGAAGCAGAAATAACTAACGGCTCTAACCATTCGTCTCCATTATTTATACTTTGATGTCCTACACTTGGCGGAACATGAACTGCATCACCAACACCTATATCTACACTTTCTTCGTCTAATTTTATCTGCCCTCTTCCGCCCAAAACGTAAAAAACATGCTCAGATGTGTCAGCTTCATTTGTATGAAAATCACCACGTTTGATTGGCTGGATTGAGTGTTTTGTCAAACGCCATTGCCCAAGCAGTGTTGTTTCATCCTCCCCTTTGCCTTCCATGCCTTTCGGTTCGTAAATGTAATTAATCAACACATTTTCATGCCCTGCATGTGGCTGGCGATCAGCCCAATTGAGTTTAGTCCAGTTACGTTTAGTCAATTATGGCCTCCTTATATTTTACTCAACACAAAAATTACAAAGTAACTATATTCATGTGCTAATTTATGATCACATACGCAATACTACTTTCACCTAAAATAAATAAGCTAAGTATCTAAATATTAGATGATTACAAGAAAAACCAACTGTGAATCGAAACAAATATCCAAATTTTACATACCGACCACAAAAGCTACCGCGTACTCTTGGGAATGTGAAAGTGATACTGCCAGAGAATCCAATCCCATATTATCGAATTTGTTAAGCGCACTCCCATGAAGGCATATCCGAGGAGGTCCTCCAGGATCTCTTACTACCTCTATATCTCTCCACCTCACCCCACGGACTCCTGTCCCCAGTGCTTTCATCACTGCTTCTTTGGCGGCGAACCTACTAGCCAACTGAGGTGCTCTACCACGTGCGTAAGCTACTTCCCGATCGGTGTATATACGGCTTAGAAACCTAGCCCCATATATCTCTACAATTCTATCAACTCGATGTATCTCTACAATATCTACCCCTGTGACTAACATTTTATTGATTAGCACCCATTGAGTGAATTAAGGTTTCGGATCGGGAGTAGTATTAATCGATTTCTGCCACTTGTAGTATTTCTGGAACTTGAGACTCCCAACCCATAGCCATTATATGGACTCCGTCACACATGTCTCTGGCCCACCTTACGATTCTGGCAGACACTTCGACGCTCTTGGCTTTCTTATCCTCGGCATTATCCATTTCTTTCACAATTTCATCGGGTACGGTCACACCAGGTAAATTGTCATTCAAATACCCAGCCATTTTACTAGATTTAAGAACAATTAACCCAGCGAGTATCGGTACTCCAAAAGACCCCGCTTCTTTCATGAAATTTTCCAGTGTTTGAGGATCGTAAAATGCTTGAGTCTGGAAAAAGACTGCACCGGCTTTAACCTTAGCTTCCATACGTTTAATTTCACGCTTCAGATCCGAGGCTCCTGGATTAGCCACTGCACCGGCAAACAAAGAGGGGGAACCCTTCAAGTCATTACCAGCAAGATCTTTACCAGATCCAAGTGTATTAACTGCGCCCAATAGCCCTATCGCATCCAAATCACCAACGGCCGTTGCGTCAGGATGGTCTCCTACACCTGGAGGGTCGCCACTCATACAAAGGACATGAGTCACGCCAAGAGCTGAAGCCGCGAGCAATTCAGACTGCAGAGCCATCTTGTTACGATCCCTACCTGTGATTTGCAATATTGTTTCCACTCCTCTATCCGACAACAAACTAGCCACTGCTATAGGCGCCATAGCCATAGAAGATCCGGCCGAGTCCGTCAGATTAAATGCTGAAACCACTCCTTTTAAAGATTCGGCCTTTTGGTATAAAGGGTCAAGATTAACACCTTTAGGAGGATTTAATTCACACGTAACAGAAAATTTACCAGAAGTAAACTCATCAGATAATTTAGACAATCTTAGGCCTCTCCATATTTATTTAATGCACAACAATTCGTGATGCATTATAGTTCTGATGTTTGCTCAAATGAAAGTAGTGTTATTGTTATATAACTGGAATTCAGATCTTTAGATATAGTTTCATGTTTTGGGAGTGTTAGATTTGTCATCAACAATAATTGACGGAAAGAGCTTGGCAATTCAAGTTAGGGATAAAGTCAAAGATGAAGTAAATATTCTTGAATCTAAATATTCTATTGCGCCAAACCTCAACGTCATACAGGTAGGAACTGATCCACCCTCATTAGTATATGTCCGTAATAAGCAAATTGCCGCCCAAAAGGCAGGCATGTGTGCCAAAGACATTCATCTGCCAGAAAAAATTTCGCAGAAAGAACTAATTTCAAAAATCATGGAACTCAATATTGATCCCGGGGTTCATGGGATTCTTGTTCAATTGCCCCTACCGTACCATATCGACACAGGGAAGATAATAGATGCTATTGACCCCAATAAAGATGTCGATGGTGTACACCCAATAAACATTGGGCGCTTATCGCAAGGCCGGCAGCTTTTTGTTCCTGCAACACCTGCTGGCGTACAAAGGATGCTATTGGAGAGTGGAATCAATCCGACTGGCCAACACGTTGTTATTTGTGGTCGGAGCAACATCGTAGGAAAACCATTAGCCTTGCTGCTATCCCAACAAAATCATGGAGCCAATTCAACTGTTACGGTGTGTCATTCTAAAACACGTGACATTGCAAATTTTACTCGACAAGCAGACATACTTGTTGCAGCAATTGGAAAGCCACTATTCATAAATAGCGGAATGGTCAAAGAGGGTGCTGTGATAATAGACGTGGGAATAAACAGAATTGACGACCGTAAACGCAAAAATGGATACAGACTTGTTGGAGATGTAGACTTTGATTCGGTTTTGGGAAAAGTGTCATCAATTAGTCCTGTACCAGGTGGTGTAGGGCCAATGACGATTGCAATGCTTTTAGAGAACACCCTCTTAGCTACACGACTGGCCGTTGGCGACTTAACTACTGAGTACTAAAACAAACTATGCAAACAACAGATTACGACTTCAAGTTCGATAAGTCCCTTATCGCACAAGTACCTGTCGAACCTCGGGATGCTTCACGACTAATGGTAATCACCCGCCAGAGTAATCGTATAGAACATTATCACTTCTACGATCTGCCAAAATTCCTCGAGTCAGGTGACTTAATAATATTCAATAACAGTAGAGTGTTTCCTGCACGACTAGTAGTACAACTATCAAGAACTGGAGCCAAAGTTGAAATTACTCTATTGCATAGCATATCACCTAGCATCTGGATGTGCCTCGCACGTCCTGGGAAAAAGATGAAAGCTGGAGACAAGTTTGAAATTAGGGCAAAAAACAAATCGATTCTTGGAGAAGTCATAGAGACTAAAGAAAGTGGTGCCAAGATAGTAAAATTCGACAAAGAAGAGTACCTGTCAGATTTAGGTGTTGTGGCCCTGCCGCCGTATATAAAAGAACCACTAGCTGACCCTGAGAGATATCAAACCATCTACAGTAATACTATCGGAAGCGTTGCAGCACCCACAGCTGGACTCCATTTTACACCTGAACTTATGGAAAAAATTCGGGCCAAAGGCGCAAAACCTATTTTTTTAACTTTGCATGTAGGATGGGATTCTTTCAGGTTAATACGTGCTAAATCAGTGGAATCTCATACATTGAATTCCGAATATTATGAAATTAGTGAGAAGGCAGCAAATGAAATAAATAGTGCAATCCAAGAAAAGCGCAGAATTATATCTATAGGAACAACTTCAGTCCGACTCCTAGAACACGTAGCTAAAGTAAATTCTGAGAAAGACCTGCCTCTTAAATTTATTACCCCTGGTTCTGGATGGGCAGACACATTTATAATACCAGGACACACATTTCGTGTTATAAACTCGTTGGTAACAAACTTTCACCTTCCACAATCAACACTCTTGATGCTCACATGTGCCTTTGGAGGCAGGGATTTAATCATGAGAGCATACACTGAAGCATCAGATATGAAGTATAGGTTTTACAGTTTCGGAGATGCTATGATTATCCTTTAAATCATTAGCTCAATGGCAGAGAATCTGGCGACCTAAATTTAATGACCGTAGATTATAAAAAGGGACCGAACGAAGTGTTACCACAACTTACTAGAATAGAAGATCCTGTAGATATATACCGCTCTCTCGGAGTTGAACCTGCGATTACAGCTTCTGGAAACACTACCGCATTCGGTGGCTCCAAGCTACGACCAGAGATAATGGACGTCATGAATAAAGCATCCGGTGTAATGGTAAATCTAGCCGATCTAAACAAACAAGCAGGGAAAATACTGGCGGATCTTACGGGTGCAGAAGCTGGATTGGTAACAGGAGGTGCCTCTGCCGGGTTAACCCTTCAGGCCGCCGCCTGTATAGCCGGTAATGATTCATCAAAAATGAGCCGACTTCCGGATGTTCAAGGCCTTAATAACGAAATCATAATTCAAAAAAGCCAAAGATTCCCATATGACCAGTGTTATCGCATAGCTGGGGCAAAACTTGTAGAAATTGGTGATGGGCGACGCTGTCATCCTTGGCAACTAGAGGCAGCCTTCACATATAAGACCGCCGCAGTAGCTTATCTACAAGCTCCTTTTTACTCACGACTTGCTCTCCCTTTAGAGCAGGTTTGTGAAATCGCCCATCGCCATGGCGTACCTGTCATAGTAGATGCGGCCTCCATGCTCCCGCCACGAGGCAACCTAAGTCGTTATTCGCAACTAGGCGCCGACATGGTAATTTACAGCGGAGGCAAAGGGGTAAGAGGACCTCAAGGAACAGGGATTTTATGTGGAAAGTCTGAATTAATCGAAGCCGCATCAGCAAATTCCAGTCCTAATCAGTTTTTAGGTCGTCCTATGAAAGTTGCCAAGGAAGAAATCGTCGGATTAATAGCAGCTTTACAGATTTTCACCCAAGAAGATGAGAATGCTGAAACGAAATGCTACCTCGAAATGAGTCAACATATATCCGAGTCATTAACCCCTGCCGCTGGTTTGAAAGTAACAATCGAACACGACCAGTATAACTATCTTATCCCCACAACCGTACTCACATTTGGAAGCGAATACGAAGGTCCTAGCAGGGACGCTATATTAGAACGAATGGCAACTGGGAAACCTCCTATATTCTTACATTTTATAGGCAATCCTAATGAATTAGCTATCGATCCAATAAATCTAAATGGAGAGGAAGTGGAGATAATTATCCGGCGTCTAAACCAAGAGTTTAAGAAATGATGATAGTGAACATTTTTATTTCTTAAAACAGTTGGTAAAATTTCTAAAACGCCTGATTTCATATCCATAATTAAGAATGCTTACCGCTACCTGCAAAAGGATTGTGACTAAATCATCTTTATCCTCCACCATATATCTTATGCTACTCGTTGGGATCTCGCTGTCTTGTGGTTCAGAAAGTGAAAACACTTCTAGCCCCATCGGAAATATCAACCACACCGAAGCACTCGCTGTAAAAAAATATGATTCTGACACAAACATGTTCTCAATTTACTCCGGATCAGGGCACTCTTTAGAGGTAGCCGTCAATGCATTAAGTAATGCCAAATTGCATCAAGATAAATCCCAAGTCCCAGTAATAATTGAAATAATGCGTTTCTTCCCAAATGAACGCTTCCTTTACACTGCAAACTCTGTTTTAAATTCCCTTACAGAACAAACAATCCCCAGGAGCTTTGATGAGTGGAACACATGGATGGTTTGGATAGGTAATAATCGATCCGACTTCAATCCCCCTGCAAGATATCTGGAGTGGAAAATAACATTAATGAGAAGTATCGACCCCAAGTTCGAAAACCTACTTGAATCCGCGAATGAAACTTCTAAAATAGACCTCACAGAAATAGTATGGGGAGGCGTGCTGGTGGATGGCATACCTGACCTCCAATATAGTCCAGTTGTAAACGCTAACGATGCCAAGTATCTCTCTGGAGACGACCACGTTTTTGGAGTATCGATAAATGGGGAACATAGAGCTTATCCTTTGCGCATACTAAATCCCCATGAAATGGCCAATGATATTCTAGGAGGCGAGCATATTACATTAACGTACTGAACACTTTGCAATGCAGGAATCGTGTATTCCTCCAAGATCCTAGACACACCAACTACATTTGGCACATCTGGATTGCTTTATCGCAGCAATAAACTCATGTACGACAGGGAAACGGAAAGTCTTTGGAATCAATTGACAGGAGAGCCCGTAATTGGACCATTATCTAATAAGGGAATCAAGCTCAAATTTTTCCCTGTACTAGTAACTACCTGGGAGAGATGGCTCCATTCTCATCCTGAAACTACTGTTCTTTCAATAAATACTGGTATATACCCACCTGAACTATATCGTCCTGAATCTGACCCTTTAAGTTCCTACTACGATTATCGCAATCTTAAGACGCCGTTATTTCCTATTTGGAATATAGATCCCGCATTCAATGCTAAAGATCTGATATTAGGCTTGAAAATGAGTGGTTTTACAAAAGCATACCCAGTAAAGATGCTAACCAAAAACTCGGTTTTAAATGATACTGTTGGAAACACTGACTTAGTAATAGTAACCTCCGGACAACCAGAGGAAATTAGGGTATATGACCGTAAAGAGTATGATTTTACACTTCCTAGCCTGCGAGTCGATGACCCTATAAGCACTTTAGTAGATCAAAATGGCGAGATCTGGAGTATAACCGAGACGAGGCTTATACATCAGTTAAATCCTCGAAAAATTCTTCCTCGCATAGCAACCCACTTATCTTTTTGGATGGCTTGGAGTTCATTCTATCCAGAAACAGAAATATATGACCCCTCATAAATCAAGTCTTTGCAAATCACTTACTCCATTCACACAAAACTGCAAATCTAATGTTACAATCCCAGGCTGAACGGGAAATACTGATAGCGACATATTTAAATGTGGAGGTTTCCTATGCCTATAGTAAATAATAATTTGATTTATAAAATCGCCCTAGGTCTTTTTTCAAAAATGGGAGCACCTAAAGAAAATGCGACCACCCTAGCACAACATCTTACTGACGCAAATCTTGCCGGACATGATTCTCACGGTATTATTCGCACGATGCAATACATTAAAGAAATTGATGAAGGCACATTGAACCCGCGTGCACAGCCAGAAATAGTCCAAGAAGCTGGTGGGTCTGCTCTCGTAAATGGCAATTCTGGATTCGGCCAAGTTGTAGCTACTTTCGCTACACAACTTGCTATCAGCAAAGCTAAAAAATCAGGGATTTCATTCGTTTCTATGGGTCGAATGGGACATACAGGACGTATTGGAGCTTACCCTGAAACAGTGGCACAAAGTGGAATGGCTGCAATTATGTTCACGGGGTTTATGGGCGGCCCATTCGCACAAAATGTAACACCATTCGGTGGTAGTGAAAGACGGTATGGCACTAATCCAATATCCATGTCATTCCCTCTACCAAAGGGCGGGCGAGTATTACTTGACTTCGCGACATCGATGGCTGCTGAAGGGAAACTAAGAGTATATCGTGCAGGGGGAAGAACTTTACCTGATAAATGGATTATCGATAAAAATGGCATGCCAAGTGATAACCCAAACGACTATTATGACGGTGGAGCAATACTTCCAATGGGTGGGATGAGCGGAGGACACAAAGGTTATGCCCTAGGGTTCATGGTTGCATTATTTGGAGGGCTTTTAGGTGGATTAGGAGCTACAGAAGCCTCACAGTTTCAATGGAGTGGGAGCTCTTCCATTATTGTAATTGATGTAGCTTCCGTGTCACCCATTCCAGGAGTTAGCGATGCGGTACAAGAAGCTGTTGAATGGGTAAAATCTTCCTCTACAATGGAGGGCTCTCAGGGGGTTCTGTATCCAGGAGAAATTGAAAAAAAGACCCGTGAAGAGCGCTTATCTAACGGTATACCCGTTGAACAGGCAACTTGGAATCAACTAATGGCCCTGGTACAAGAACACGGGCTAGAAAAAGAATTGTCCGAAATGCTGAAAACCTAGCCTTTTAGCATAATATTTCATATACAACTAATGGGGCTACCTAAGGGAGACAAAAATAATGGAAGATAATTTAACTAGGGTACCTAGTGACGAACTGAAAAACTTCTCTGTAGAAGTGTTTTCAAAAGCGGGAGTACCTCGTAGAGATGCTGAAACTGAGTCCGATGTGCTCATCTGGGCGAACCTTAGGGGAGTGGACTCTCATGGTGTGCTGCGGATTCCCTTATACCTTGGATGGATTGACAAGGGAATAATGAAACCTAAACCCAATATACAAATAGTTAACGAAACACAAGCAACATTTCTAATAGACGCAGATTTAGCTCTAGGCCCAGTGGTAACAACTATGGCAATGAATAAAGCTATTGAAAAAGCAAAAACTGCTGGTATTGGCTGGGGGCTAATTCGCAATACAACCCACCAAGGGGCAATGGCATATTATTCATTAATGGCCGCAGAACAAAATATGGCAGGCCTAGCATCCGTGTGTAGTCCGGCAAACATGGCCCCACATGGAGCTAGAGTCCCTGGAGTACACAATAGCCCAATAGCCATAGCTGTTCCAGGACTACAGCACAAACCTATCTCACTCGATATGGCCACAAGTGTAGCTGCGGGTGGGAAACTAGAATTTGCTAAAGACAAGGGAGTATCTATACCAAACACTTGGGCTCTAGATAGCGACGGTAAACCAACCACAGACCCAAAACAATTTAAATCTCTGCTACCTTTCGGAGGGCCAAAAGGATCCGGCCTTGCCTTAATGTTTGAGTGTTTATCCAGCCTTATGGTAGGTAATCCTCTACTACAGCCACCGGAGCCTGTCAAATCTAAAATTGTACGCGGTATGCAAAACAGTTTTGTAGCAGCAATCAACATTAGTACTTTCACTGATACTGATTCTTACAGGGAAAATGTGGATCGCCTAGTACAGGGAATTAAATCTCTACCTAAAACTGATGAGTCCAAAGAAATTTTTGTTCCTGGAGAAATCGAGAACAGAGTGTACGAAGACCGATCTGCAAATGGCATCCCCCTTCCACAAGGAACTGTTCAAAATCTGCGTGAGGCTTCAGAACGATTCAACGTACCTTTACCAAACGGACTATAAAAATCCTACATGTCTAGCCTGAAGTACCTAATATCTGTGTAGATACTAATCTAGAATACGCTCCGTTTGACTTTAACAGGAATTCATGAGTACCTTCCTCATCTATTCGGCCGTGATTCAGTACCACTATGTGGTCAGAATCGCGAACAGTAGATAATCTGTGTGCAATAACCAAAGTAGTACGTCCTGCTGTGACATTCTGGAAAGCTTCTCTCACCTGTTGCTCGCTAATCATATCAAGGTGTGAGGTTGCCTCATCAAGAATTAGTACGGGAGCATCTTTTAATACTGCCCTCGCTATTGATAACCTCTGGCGTTGGCCACCCGACAGACGGATGCCTCGCTCTCCAATCTCAGTATCATATCTATCCGGGAATGATTCGATAAATTCATGTGCATTAGCAATAGTTGTGGCATTTTGAATTTCAGCCTCCGTAGCATCATGTTTAGCCATTCTGAGATTATCTATAATTGAGGCGTTGAAAAGATATGTGTCTTGAGACACCATCGCTATATTCTGTCTTAATTCTTCAAGGGTGAATTGCTTCAATTTGTAACCCCCCAGGAATATCGAGCCTTCGTCGGGATCCCAAAACCTCATTAATAAGTTTGCTATCGTCGTTTTGCCTGCTCCAGAATGTCCCACTAAAGCCACTGTCTGACCAGATTTTACGGAAAAATTTATTTCTCGAAGCACAGATGTGTTCTTTTTCGAATAAGAAAAACTGACATTTTCAAACAGCAAAGATGGTACACGAGAAACATGATTTGGCAACCGAACCCCAGGCCCATCCATAATTACAACCGGCTCATCTTGTATTTGGAAAATCCTTCTGGCAGAAGCAATTGTCTCCATTAATTGTCTCAATGTACTAGCAAGCTCTGTAACCGGAGCAAAGGAAGATAGTGCCAGCAGCGTAGTAAGCGGTAATACAGATCGACTGATTTCTTCTTCAGATGCAAGGAAAGCTCCAGTGGCCAGTACTGATAATCCACCTAAGGCTGTTACCGATTCAATAATTCCACCTTGAAAAGCTTGCTGCTTAAGAAAATCTAGTCGATATTTCGAAAATCCTTCCCCCTTTTTTATGGTTTGATTTAGCCATAGATCACCTGCACCAAAGGCAGATATTTCTCTCATCCCCTGAATGCCATCCACTACTAAAGCGTTCAATTCTCCCAACTTCTGCCTCATTTCTAGACCTAAACGTTCAGATTTTTGTTGTGCAAAAAATGGGCTTATGGCAGCTACAGAAAGAAATGGGAATAGGGCTAGCACTAGAGGCCATGCTACAAATAATAGAGTGATGATTACAGCTAAAGGTAACACCAATGCAACTATAGCCGGAGTTATGACATGAGCATAAAAATTTTCTATGCTTTCAACATCGCCCCCCGCTACACTTGCTAAATCTCCTGAGGTACGATCGTTCGTGTAGGCAGGGGCAAGCGGTTCTAGCCCATTGTACATATCTATACGCATTTCAGCTAAAAGTCGATACGCCAAATCATGAGACGCCCAAGCTTCAACCCAACGAGCCAACGCACAAATTATTACGAATACGCCTAAATATACTAATAACTCACCAAATGTATCTCCGGTATAAATCCGTCCTACTAATATTGCCCCCATAGCTCCAAGACCAATATTTGTGGAGTGGTGAGTGAGTCCTGACAATAAACTCAAAATAAGTTCCCAAGACCATTGTTTAACCAAGCGTAAAAGCCTTTTACATACCTCCCATATCGATATTTCCGTAGTCTGAATTTCTTGTTCAGATATGTCTAACTGTTTAGCTAAATTATCATCTTCTATATAATTTTTTCTCTTCCCAATCACGTCAACATTCAGAAAATTTTCATCCTGAGCAAATTGTTGTGCGGACATCAATCGCGAATACATACCTCTGGAGCCCACTAATTCTCTGTGTGTACCAGATTCAACCAAAGCACCCTTGTCCAATACCAAAATTCGATCAGCTTTCACGACACTTGACAAACGGTGAGCTATAATTAGAGTCGTCTTACCTTTTGTTAATCTATCAATCGCTGACTGTATATCCGCCTCATTATCTGCATCGACGTTTGACAAGGCTTCGTCAAGCACTAATATTGGCGCAGATTTAAGTAGTGCTCTTGCGATTGCTATTCTTTGCCTCTGTCCACCAGATAACTTAACGCCACGCTCACCTACATTGGTTTCATATCCATCTTTCAAATCACTTATGAACTCATGTGCATTCGCAGAACGTGCAGCTTCCACTATTTCTTCCTCAGTAGCATCAATTCTGCCGAGTCGTAAATTTTCAGCAATTGTGCCGTTAAAAAGATACGTGTCTTGAGTAACGACCGCTATTTGAGATCTCAAGACATCTAAAGAGATAGAGGGTAGATCCCTACCGCCCAAATATATTCTCCCTTTTTGAGGATCTAGAAAACGAAAAAGAAGCCACACAACTGTCGACTTACCTGCACCGCTAGCGCCTACCAGACCTAATGTTTCACCTGCCCGGAGAGTAAACGACAAATTTTCAATTGCTGAACGCTTCCCTTGATCATACTTAAGAGTCACGTTTTCAAATACTATATCACTCAGATTTCCTGGAACAGGTAATTCTTTATTTCCAGATTCTGTTTGCACATCAACAACTTTTATCCTGCTATCGAATACCCCAAAAACCCCTTCTGCTGAAGCCATTGCTGTCATCCCTTGATGATACAATTGGGTTAATTCTCTCAACGGCCTAAATACTTCAGCACCTAACATAAGAATGATCAATAGGCTCTGTAATTCTAAATCCCCGTTACCGACTCGTATCGCACCCCATGCTAAAGCCAGAGAAGCTCCCCCAGAAACCCCTACTATGGTAACGGCACTAGAAATACCGTCAACGAGGAAAACCTTCATAGTGCTCCGATACACCTCTCTCGCCTTTTCCGATAACATCTCACCCCTTCGTCGACTCTGACCAAACCCCTTTAGAGTAGTAATGCCCTGAATGCTATCAAGGAATTCTGCGCCCAATGCTCCAAATGTATCCCTGCGAGCCAAGCTCAAATGCCTATGCATCCGATGGAGCCAAGAAGGTAAAAAGAATGTGGCTAAAGCAGAAAACAAAATAATTACGCCTATTTGTAAATCAAGCGTAACCATAAATACGAATATTATTATCGGCGCTACTGCAGCTACAAAAAATTGTGGGAGATACTGACCAAAAAATGCTTCTAAATTCTCGACTCCATCTACCAGAAATACAAGGACATCACCTATTCTACGTCGATCAAAATACCCTGGGCCTAACCCCAATAAATGGGAACACAAACGTTGTCGTAAACCTATTTTAATTTCACTTGCCACTCTGTGACTGAGCATATCGCGCACATACTGACTCAAGGCCCTTAAAATCACTAGTAATGAAATCACTATCATCTGTGGAATCAATGTCGAAAATGACTCACCATTAAAAACTCTAGCGATCACCACACCAGAAAGTGCGAGTCTGCCAATGCCGCAAATTATTGCAAATAATCCTGCAAATGCAGCTAAAATTATCCTTGAGCGATACCCACGCGTTATACCAAACAGCCGAAAGCTAAAATACATAATATTTACTCTCTATACAATGCCTTCGAGGATGACGCGCCTTAAATTCATACAAGAACACTACAAACATTTATGCTAAACATATTATCCGAACGGCTTTGATAAAAACTTTGGGTATGATTTCAAACACAGTCATGAATTTCGTGACAATCAAAGACATAACCACACCAATAAAACCGCCTGCTATGATATCTGAAGGATAATGCACCCCCGCGTACACTCTACTTAAGCCAAATAGTCCAGAAAGTAATAATAAGGCTATACCTAATCGCCTATTTAACTGCCAAATCGTCGCGGAAATAGCGAAAGTAGCAGCGGCAGTATTTGCAGGAAAAGAAGAATCTGTAGGCTCATAAAAAAGTAACGTAAGTTGAATTTCCTCAAACGGCCGCGGTCGGAAATAGATCCCATTGTTGATCATCACAACCCAACTTGCCAATGCCATTGACACCAAAGCCGTCAGCACAACAACTTGACGCCTATACCTATCATTTATAGTAGTTCCAGAAAACCAAAAATTAAGAAGAATCAATATCAAAACCACTGGTACTAGATAGTCGCTTACAAACCACTCGACCACCGAATCAAATATCTGTGACTTACCAACCCAACTATTCAGCCAAATAAGTAGTCTTTGATCTGTGTTTTCCATTCGCGATGCCAGTACCTCATACTTCCAAGCAAAGCCTTAAAATATCCCGTCTTGACTAAAGAACCTAAACCTTCATCAATAGTAAAATCTGACTCCACACGCCTGTGTCGTATCGATCCAATCGTCATTGTGGCAACTAATGATGCAAATGAAGCGAGGACAAATAAATAAGCTTGTTGATTAGCATCCAATCCTCCCTCATAATCATTAATATTACGGTTATCTGTAAGAAAAAATACCCCTGCTGAAATCACTATTAATGTAATACCAATAATTCGGGATAATTTTGGAGATCGAAAAATCAATATCGATGCGAGACCCGATTTCGATGCAGCAAATTGAACAATCCCGAAAGATGCAAAAAATATGAACAGAAAATAGTCGAACGCAAAAGACAACATAATTCAGTACATTAGTCCAAATTCACGTTAAATGACAGGAATCATACCTTAATCCCCTAAAGATACCGGTGTACACCATTCCATATATTTAGAATGGTTCCCCCTTATTACTGAATTGTACATCTCACTCAAAGACCTAGTTACCGGACCAACATCCCCATCCCCAACTGAACGTTCATCTAGATAGCCTACGGGGGTAACATGTGCAGCAGTGCCCGTCAAAAATATTTCATCTGCTAAATATAGCTCGCTACGGTGTACATGTCTTTCCACTATCTCCATACCTAGTTCATTTCTGGCCAAGGTTATTATTGAGTCTCGCGTTATACCTAAAAGGCAATTGCTAGTTTCACTGGGTGTCGAAATGCGTCCATTTTGACATAGGAAAAGATTCTCGCCGCTCCCTTCCGACACTGTCCCATCGTGATTTAATAGAATTGCCTCATCATAACCAAGTAAGTCTGCCTCCGTCTTTGCGAGTATGCTTGTAGTATAAAGCCCTGTCAATTTTACTCCTGTGGGCATCATAGTGTCATCAGGTCTACGCCACGAGGATGTGCAGCATTTAATAGCTCCTTCGGTATCGATATACGATCCGAACGGTACCACTATCAAGGCAAAATCACTGGCTAATTGGTGTAGTTTTAAGTTAGCAACCAATTCTTCACTCTTATAAATAATTGGTCGTATGTATATATCTTCTGCGTATCCACAACTTCGAATCAAATCGGTTGTGATGTCACAGAGGTCATCGACTGAATAGGGTATGTCCATCAACATTACCTTGCTACCCCTCAGCATTCTTTCGTAGTGTTCGCGTAATCTAAACACAAACATCTCGTTCTGGTCGGCATTCCAATTCCCACGGACGCCTTCAAACACTGCTGTTCCGTAGTGAAGCGCATGGGTCATCACGCTAACATTGGCCTGTTCTATCGGAACAACATTACCCTTGAAAAAGGCCATGGCTTGAGCCATCTCAAATGTACCCCCATTTAGTTCTTCGCGCATTATAATGAACGGTATGGCTGTAAGACAACTGAGAATATCTCCTCCGGACCTAATTGCAAGCATTCATGTAAGAAGAAATCCCGTTGACTTGACACTAATTCTAAATGATTCCTAGAATATCTGCCTAGAGAGGATCTGACGTATGAAATTCAACGTGGCCGGAATCATCAGTGAAAGAAATGGCGCCATTAGAACCTACAACGTCGATGAAGAGATCAAGTGCGGCAGGCGCATGAATGGTAGTGTTCGAATGCTTAGAACTGACAGAGGCCTATGGGTAAGTGCACGTTTGGACTATTTAATGCATGAAGAATGCGACAGATGCCTTAATGACTCAACCAAAAGATTAGGAATGTCCATAGAAGAGGAATTTTTTATGGTAAACGAGTTGAGGCTTAATGATTGCGGAAGCCTAGAAAGTATAAATACTGTAATAGACCAACATAACATCTTAGACTTAAGTCAGACTATCGAGCACTACATCATCATAAATCAACCTATTCAATTTACTTGCAGTACTGACTGCAAAGGATTATGCTCATTGTGCGGTACTAATCTCAATCAGAACGTTTGTAAATGTGTCAACGAACCATTAAATACCCAGTGGGACGATCTCAAGGGAATTATATAGGAGAGAAAATTAATGCCACCTCTACCTAAAAAGAAACACTCAAAAGGCCGAAAGGGGAGCCGTAACGCCCACGCCGCCCTGAAACCTCGTGGAGTCGCTACATGTCCGCAATGCAATGAGTCTAAACTGCCTCACCGCGTATGTCCAAAATGTGGCTACTACAATGGGCGCGAAGTAATTTCCTCGGATTCCGAAACCGAGGCATAGACTTTGGATGTGATTTTTCCAAAACGACTTTCAAATAATCTATTCGACGTATGTCCATAAATCGCAAGACCAAACAAAACGTGAAAAGTGCTTATCTGTTTCCAGGACAGGGCTCACAAAAGGCAGGGATGGGCAAGGATCTTTTTTACGCTTCACCTTCTGCCAAGGCAGTCTTCGAAGAAGTTGATCATGCCCTTGGGAGGTCATTGTCGAAATTAATCTTTGATGGGGACGATACAGAAATCACTAAGACTGTTAACGCTCAACCAGCAATAATGGCCGTAAGCTTAGCTTGCTTCAGTGCATTTGAAGAAGGTTTAAGTGAAAATGACACCCAAAAGCCCATTTTCGTCGCTGGGCACAGCCTAGGTGAATACACAGCATTGGTGGTATCAGGGGTGATAGAAATAGGTCACGCGGCCCAGCTCGTTCAGGAGAGGGGGCGCCTCATGCAGCAAGCATGTGATGCTAATCCAGGCACTATGGCAGCAATCTTAGGACTAGAAGTATCGGACGTGGAAACAATTACTAAAGCCACAGGGACATATATCTCAAATATCAATACCCCTCAACAGATTGTTATTAGTGGAGATAAAACATCTGTGTCAAATGCATTGAAATTAGCTTCATCTGTAGGAGCTAAAAAATCGATACAATTACATGTGGCCGGTGCATTTCACTCCAATTTAATGGAAACGGCACAGCCGGGCCTCGTAGAAATGATAGAAACGCTCCCATTTAAAAATCCTACAATTCCAATTATATCTAACTGCACTAGTGATCCATTGTATTCTGCTGAAGAAGTGAAACTAGAACTTGTGGATCAAATTACCAGCTGTGTACAATGGAATTCATCTATGAATAAAATGATTGATGCAGGCGTTTCGCATTTCTTAGAGATTGGACCTGGTTCCGCCCTTAGCAGCATGACGAAACGAATAGATCGTTCTGTTAGAACTACTAATATTAGCAACATGGGTGACATAGAAACATATCGGAAATATTTGAATGACTGAAAAGCATCCGGCTACCATATCCACCTCAGAGCGTATAGCCACTGAGAATACCCAGCCTTGGCCATCAAGGCGAAAAGCGCGCGCTACGGCACTCGAAGTCCTATACGAGACAGATTGTTCTAGACATGACCCTGAAGGCATACTCAACTACCGACTTTCAGACAAACCTCTACAACGTCCAGTTGAAGAGCATGCTCGAAAATTGGTCGAAAAGGTACTTGCCAATAAAGGTACGTTAGATGAGATAATATCAACCCACGCTCCTTCTTGGCCAGTGGATCAGATGGCTGTCGTGGATAGAAATCTACTTAGAGTAGCTATGTGTGAAATTTTGATGGACAATAACGTTCCGACAAAAGTAGCCATTAACGAAGCTGTAGATTTAGCCAAGTTTTTCGGAAGCGATGGGTCTCCAGGACTAATCAACGGAGTTCTCGGCTCACTAATTGACTCCAGCGAAGAAGAGATGTAAAACATAAATAATCACTGAGAGGTATTTACCAATGGCAACCGTGTTAGAAAGAGTACAGGAAGTTGTGGCAGAAAAACTTAGCGTAGACCAAGGTGATGTGTTACCAGAATCATCGTTTACAGAAGATTTAAATGCTGATTCTTTAGACCTTGTGGAATTGATAATGGCTTTTGAGGAAGAGTTTAGCACTGATGACGACCCGATAGAAATATCTGATGAGGATGCGGAAAACATCATAACCGTTCAAAGTGCCCTAGATTACCTCAAAGAAAATGGCGTCACTGACTGAATAGTTGACCTCGTGTGTATCGGGTCTTTGTTCGAGTTAGTGCTTACTTACAATAAAATAGTGGTCCTTCGCATCGTTGACACGTTCGTGAGGATCATGTTACCGTTGAATACGGTTTGGAAAGTAGAATATAGTTGCGTTGACGGGGAGTAGTAGTGGCTTGGATCAGTGAGCTGAGAGATAAGTGAGAACTCAACACAGGTCACGAACTCACCCCTGAGCACCTAGCCTGAGCGGGATTCCAGGGTGGTTTGGTTCTCTTGGTTCGGAAATTAACCGTGCATAGTGCGGCTTGGCAAGAGAGACTAAACGCAAAAAGCTTGGAGTATCTTTAGGGATGGGCGTCTGGACGCGTTAAGTCTATCTAAAGAGGCTCCAGTCTTTTTCGACGGAGCAAGTTGGGTGGTACCGCGAGATTTGACATCCCGTCCCTTTATAAGACGGGATTTTTTATTTCCAAGAATTCATTGTAATCGGGAGGCCTTCGGCCAATGAAATTAAATGGTTCACAAATGATTTGCGAGAGCCTTATCAGAGAAGGCGTTGATGTGATTTTCGGGTTGCCTGGAGGAGCGATACTCCCTCTGTACCAGACTCTACCTGAATATCCTAAACTGCGTCACATATTAGTGAGACATGAGCAAGGTGCAGCCCACGCGGCAGACGGATATGCCAGAGTTTCCGGTAAGCCTGGCGTTGCATGGGCAACATCAGGGCCGGGAGCTACCAATTTGGTAACAGGTATAGCAACCGCCCAAATGGACTCTATCCCGATAGTGGTAATTGTAGGCCAAGTCAGCAGGGCATCTATTGGCAGCGATGCATTTCAAGAAACTGACACAACTGGGATTACTCTTCCTGTCACGAAGCATAACTATCTTGTTATGAGCGCCTCAGAAATACCCCAAATAATTAAAGAAGCTTTCTACATAGCCAACACAGGAAGACCTGGCCCTGTATTGATCGACATACCGAAAGATGTTCAAACAGAAATCGCAGAGTTTAAATATCCCAGCGAGATAGATTTGCCAGGCTACAAACCCACTCTTGAAGGGAATGGTGCACAAATTAAGCGTGCCGCAAAATTAATAAAAGAATCCCAGAGACCAGTAATACTTGCCGGTCACGGTGCAATATTCTCAAATGCATATGATGAGATTCGAGAGCTTGCGGAAAAAGCTCAAATACCTGTAATTACTACGCTTCTAGGGATAAGCTCTTTCCCTGAAGATCACGTTCTGTCTGTAGGCATGCCAGGCATGCACGGTATGGCTTACGCAAGCCTAGCGATAGAAGAAGCAGACTTGCTTATTGCTCTCGGAATGCGTTTTGACGACAGAATTACAGGCAAACCAAGTGCATTTTCTGTTAATTCAAAAAAGATTCATGTAGACATAGATCCGTCAGAAATAGGAAAAAATATCAAGGTTGACGTACCAATAGTTGGAGACCTAAAAAGAGTCTTGGCAAAGTTGAATTTGGAAGTGGACCCAAACACTCATGTAGAGTGGATTCAACATATAGAAGAGTTGAAACGCGATCACCCTTCCATGAACATTAGAGCAACTGAAAAACTGCTTCCGCAGTACATCATTAACCAAATTTCTGAAGCTACTGAAGGGAAGGCGATAGTCGTAACAGGGGTTGGCCAGCATCAAATGTGGGCTGCTCAGCATTATGTCTACACCGAACCGAGGAGTTTTGTGACCTCAGGAGGGTCAGGGGCAATGGGTTATGAAGTGCCGGGAGCTATGGGTGCTCAGGTAGCAGATCCAGGACGAGTAGTCTGGTCAATCGCTGGTGATGGGGGATTCCAAATGACTATGGCTGAGCTTGCCACACTTGTAGAAAACAAAATTCCAGTGAAGTTCGCTATTATTAACAACCAATGCCTAGGAATGGTAAGGCAATGGCAAGAATTCTTCTATGATAAAGACTATGTAGCTACTATGTACACCAACAACCCGGATTTCGTTAAACTTGCTGAAGCATTCGGCATGTTGGGCTTAAGGGTATCTGACAAAACTCAAGTGAGATCAGCAATAGAGGAAGCAATTTCTTATGAAGGCCCAGCCTTAATTGATTTCATGGTTGAAGAGGAAGAGAATGTATTCCCTATGATACCGGCTGGCCAAACTGTCCAAGACATGATTGAAGAAAACCAACCAGAAAAGGTCCGTTGATGAACTCAAAAATCCCAGATACAGCTTCGAAGAGAACTATCACCGCGCTCGTCCAAGACAAACCCGGTGTACTGAATCGCGTAGCCAGCATGTTTCGCAGACGAGGCTTTAACATAGAAAGTCTTGCTGTCGGCAAGAGTGAAGAGTCGGATCTGTCAAGAATGACCTTTGTGGTTGACGGAGACGATCGTACAGTAGAACAAGTGACAAAACATCTACACAAACTTATCGACGTCATAAAAGTCTCTGATATTTCAGACCAGAATATAGTATCTAGAGAACTGGCACTCATAAGAGTCAAAGTGAATATACAGACCCGCGCCGAAGTGATGCAAGTGGTTGGCCTCTTCAGGGCAAACATAATCGACGTTGCTCCTGATTCTTTGATTGTGGAGGTGGTGGGGGATGAAGACAAAATCGATTCACTCCACGAACTATTGAAGGAATTCGGTGTAGTAGAAGTCATGAGGACAGGAACTATAGCACTAAACCGCGGTTTGGAAGCTGCTAAGAAAGAGTCGCGTAAATCAAAACATCGAAACTGGGGAGAGGCTGCTTCTGTGTAAACAGCTTATTCTAATTCGATTGTTCTTTCCAAATTCAAGAAGATAAAATCTACTGATTATCACAAGGGAAACAAGGTAATAAGACAATGACAAAAATGTATTATGAGGAAGACGCAGACCTTTCGTTTCTTGACGAAAAATTGATCGGCATCATTGGTTACGGTAGCCAAGGTCATGCGCACGCACTAAACCTGAAAGATAGTGGACTAAAAGTCAAGGTGGGACTTTACCAGGGGAGTAAAAGTATAGAAAAAGCTAAGGCTGATGGCCTAAACGTCGGTTTTGTTGCCGATGTCGCAAAAGAGTCCGACATAATAATGATGCTTCTGCCAGATCATGCCATGTCTACGGAATATACGAAATCGGTAGAACCGCACCTAAATCCTGGCGACACCCTCATGTTCGCACATGGATTTAACATACACTACCAAACAATTTTGCCTCCTGAATCAGTCAATGTTTCAATGGTAGCTCCCAAAGCACCAGGACACAGAATGCGCGAAGTTTTTAAGAAGGGATCTGGTGTACCAGGGCTACTTGCTATACACCAGGATCCATCCGGACAAGCCAGGGGTATAGGCCTAGCCTACGCTCGCGGAGTAGGGTGCACCAGGGCCGGCGTTCTAGACACAACATTTAAGGAAGAAACCGAGACAGATCTATTTGGAGAACAAACAATACTATGCGGAGGCGTAACTGCTTTGATAAAGGCAGGATTTGATACGCTAGTGGAAGCCGGTTACCAACCCGAATCTGCCTATTTTGAATGCATGCACGAACTTAAACTAATTGTAGACTTACTTTACCAAGGCGGTATGGAATACATGCGGTATTCCGTAAGCGACACGGCAGAATATGGCGATTACTCTCGTGGTCCAGCCGTAATAGATGACCATGTTAAAGAAAATATGAAAGCGGTCCTAGATCGTATCCAAGATGGAACTTTTGCTCGAGAATGGATCTCCGAGAATGACGAAGGTCGTCATAGATTCAACAAACTTCGGAAAGAGAATGCGGAGCACCCAATAGAATCGGTTGGCAAGGAACTTCGAGATATGATGTCCTTCCTCAAAGATACAGATTGATCGGGTAAAACCTTAATATGCAAAGCCATTATTTAAACTTTGCCAACGCGCTCTTCCAGGAGGACATTAAATGAAAAAGAGCAGTGACAACAAAGTGTTAATTTTTGATACTACCCTCCGTGACGGAGAACAGTCTGCCGGAATCGGATTAACTGTAGAAGAAAAAATTGACATAGCTAAACAACTAGAAAGACTCGGAGTTGACATCATTGAAGCAGGTTTTGCTGCCAGCTCCGAAGGTGACCATGAAGCTGTTCAGGCGATAACAAAACAGGTCAAGAAGCCAATAATAGCTTCTCTAGCACGCTGTGTGCCAGATGATGTAGATAGAGCATGGGAAGCACTTAGGGAAGCTGCTCATCCCAGAATACACGTGTTCATCTCTAGTTCTGACGTACAAATACTTCACCAACTTCGCAAGAATCCTGAAGAAGTCCTCGACATGGCGGTGGCGGCTGTAGAAAAAGCCAAAGGGTATTGTGAAGATGTGGAATTTTCACCAATGGATGCAACACGTACAGATATAGATTACCTCTACAAGCTTGTAGAGGCTTCCATTTATGCAGGTGCAACCACTGTAAATATTCCTGATACCGTAGGATATGCTTTGCCATCAGAATTTTCACGACGGATTCAAGATATCCGAGCAAACGTACCTAACATAGACCAGGCTGTAGTTAGCGTCCACTGTCATAATGATTTAGGTAACGCGTCTGCTAATAGCCTAGCCGCTGTACAAGCTGGAGCTAGACAGGTAGAAGGGTGTATAAATGGCCTAGGAGAACGTGCCGGCAATGCGGCCCTCGAAGAAATAATAATGGCAATTGAAACACGGAAGGACACACTAGGCCTAAGTACTAACATTGATACTACTCAAATATACAGAACCAGCAGACTAGTCAGTGATATTACGGGATTCCCTGTGCAACCAAATAAAGCCATTGTTGGAGCAAATGCATTCCGCCATGCCTCCGGAATTCACCAAGACGGGATATTGAAGGAACGAACAACCTTTGAAATAATGGATCCTCAATCTGTCGGGTGGAAAAACACATCTTTAGTTTTAGGGAAATTGAGTGGTAGAGCTGGACTCCGATCACGATTAGAGGATCTAGGATATGAAATAAGCCAAGACCAACTAGATTCTGCCTTCGAAGCATTCAAGGATCTTGCAGATCGCAAGAGGGAAGTAACTGACGCAGATCTGGATGCACTAATGGGTAATCAAAGAAGAATCGAACCAGGTCGTGAACGCTACAAGTTGGAACATATACAGGTATCATGCGGAGATCACGAAATTCCTACAGCGACAGTCAAGCTCAAAGGGCCAGACGGGAAATCGGTCACTGACGCTGCCACTGGCACTGGCCCTGTAGATGCAGTATATGAAGCCATCAACCGTATAGTCGAAGTCTCAAATGTTCTAACTGAATTCCGTGTCAATGCTGTCACTGAAGGCATTGATGCAATTGGAGACGTTACAATAAGAATTGAGAGAAAGGGGGAAACATATGTAGGCCGTGGTACCGATACTGACATTATTGTTGCAAGTGCAAAGGCATACATGAATTCCCTTAATCGACTACTTACAATGGAAGAGGTTCGCTCTTCTCATTCCTGAAGTGTACCCAGATCCATTCTTACTAACTTACCATTAAGCGTCCTTGTCAGTTACAAATCGTTGTGCGGAAACGGATAATATGCCTCCAAAAACTATGTTTGAAAAGATTTGGAACTCCCATGTTGTTCACGAAGAAGTGGATCAACCATCTATACTGTATGTCGATCTTCATCTAATACACGAAGTGACCACACCGCAGGCATTCGATGGCCTGCGCGAAGCTGGTCGTTTAGTCAGACGCCCAGATCTCACAATTGCGACGGCTGACCACAACACTCCTACAAATATTGGCAGAGCATTTATGCCTGTCACCGACCCTATAGCACGTCAACAACTTGAAGCACTCTCGAATAACTGCCAGGAATTTGGAATTAATCTATATGATATGGGAAGTCCGAAACAAGGAATCGTGCACATTATCGGCCCTGAGCAAGGATGGACCCAACCCGGCAAAGTAATAGTTTGTGGTGATAGTCACACTTCCACCCACGGCGCCTTCGGTGCTTTCGCATTTGGAATTGGCACCTCTGAAGTAGAACATGTACTGGCTACCCAAACTGTCCGTCAAAACATACCTAAAACCATGGAAATACGAATTGACGGTGCTTTACCTTTTGGCGTGACAGCTAAAGACCTAATTCTTGGAATTATTGGTGAAATTGGTGTTGGAGGAGGCCAAGGGCATGTCATCGAATACACCGGTGAAGCGATTCAGTCGATGTCCATGGATGGTAGGATGACCGTATGCAATATGACCATCGAAGGCGGAGGCCGTGCAGGTATGGTCGCGCCAGATGAAACAACATTCGATTACCTACGCGGGCGGCCTCAGGCACCACAAGGTGAAGAATTTGAAAAAGCTGTTGAAGAATGGTCCGCACTTAAAACAGATGAAGGATCAGAGTTCGATAACCTTGTAACCATCGACGCTACATCAATTGAGCCTATGATTTCATGGGGTACAAATCCAAGTATGGTGATGCCAGTCACAGGACTTGTTCCAGATCCCAACCTCATTGATTCTAAAGATAACCGTAAGGCTGCAGAGAGCGCCCTAGAGTATATGGACTTAGAACCTGGCACATCAATCCAAAATATCAAATTAGATCGTGTATTCATAGGCTCCTGCACTAATGCCCGCCTAGATGATCTCAGAGCCGCTGCAACAATTGCTAAAGGGCACAAGGTTAACGACCATGTGTATGCCATGGTGGTTCCAGGATCCACTGCAGTCAAACTCCAAGCAGAGAGCGAGGGTTTGGATAGCATCTTTAAAGACGCTGGTTTTGATTGGCGCGAAGCTGGATGTTCAATGTGTCTTGGCATGAACCCTGACGTCCTATCGCCTGGGGAGAGGTGTGCATCTACATCAAATCGGAATTTTGAAGGTCGTCAAGGTCGTGGAGGAAGAACCCACCTTGTCAGTCCCGAGATGGCCACAGCTGCGGCAATTGCAGGTCAATTCGTTGACATCAGAGAGTGGGAATTATCATGAAACCATTCACAACACTCAATAGCATCGTAGCACCGCTAGACCGAGTAGATGTAGATACCGATCAGATTATTCCAGCTCAATTCTTAAAACGCGTGGAACGTACTGGTTTTGGACAATTTTTGTTCCATAAATGGCGATTTGAAGAAGATGGATCAACAAATCTTGATTTCGAGTTAAATCAGCCTCGTTATCTAGGTTCTTCCATCCTAGTATCCGGAAGGAATTTTGGTTCTGGATCCTCCAGAGAACATGCTCCTTGGGCACTGCTAGACTATGGATTCCGATGTGTAATTGCACCTAGTTTTGCTGATATATTCACTAATAATTGTCTACAAAACGGCATCCTGCTCATTCAATTGAACGAACGTACCGTACGCCATATAATCAATAATGCCTTAAATGGTAAAGGCTATGAACTAACTGTTAATCTCCAAACTCAACGAGTATGGGATCAGGATAAGAAAATCGAGGCTGAGTTCGATATTGATGAATTCTCTAAATACAAACTGGTGAACGGCCTAGATGATATAGACCTAACACTCCAGTACGAAGACAAAATCCTTGACTTCGAGAAATCAAAAACCCAATTACATTAACCAACTGCCTTAATCCGTACTTGCTATAACTTCCCTCGATTTAGAACCATCACTGGGACCTACTATACCTCTATCTTCCAATTCGTCCATTAGGCGCGCTGCACGCGGGTAACCTATTCTAAGACGTCGTTGAAGTAGGGATGTGGACATTTTGCTATGTCTCTGAGCTAATTCTATAGCCGACTCCAGCATAGAATCTCGATCTTCCAACAAGCTGTCGTCCTCAGATACGCCGTCTCTGTCTTCTTCCCCAGGTACAGCACGTAGCGAAACTTCTGGGATAAAACCCCAAGAGATACCGTGCCACCACCGAACTAAACTATCTGTCTCCGTATCAGATATAAAAACGCCCTGAACTCTTTCAGGCCTCGCTCCATCTGAAGGCAAGTACAACATATCCCCTTTCCCAAGGAGCTTCTCTGCACCGGCAGTATCCAAAATAGTTCGTGAATCTATTTGTGACGTAACGCCGAAACTCACACGGCTTGGGAAATTAGCTTTTATAAGGCCTGTGACAACATCAACAGAAGGACGTTGAGTTGCTACCACAAGATGTATACCTGTGGCCCTACCTAACTGCGCTAGACGACATAGGGATTGTTCAACATCAAAAGAAGCTGACATCATTAGATCCGCAAGCTCATCAATAACTACTACCAAATAGGGCATTTTTTCAGCCATTTTGACATTGAACCCATCGATGTTTCTTGCACCAACTTCTTCAAATCTCCTATACCTATTCAACATCTCACGTATCATACCCTTTAATAGGGCAACGACTTGGTCAGTTTCAACAACCACTGGAGTGAGTAAATGTGGTATTCCATTGTATGGGGTGAGCTCTACTCGCTTCGGGTCTACCAGCAATAGCCGCATTTCCTCTGGAGATTTTTCCATTAGCAAGCAAGATACAATCGTGTTTAGACAAACACTCTTCCCACTCCCCGTAGCACCTGCGACTAGCAAGTGAGGCATTTGGGCTAAATCAAGAACTACTGTCTCTCCTCCACTACCTTTCCCCAAAGCTATGGGCAATTTTGCATGGTCACGTAAACCTTCAAATTCATCACTTTCCATAACGCCGCCTAAAGAGACCACATTAGCACTTGGATTAGGAACTTCAATACCTACCAATGCTTCACCCATCGCCGGGGTTTCGATTCTAAGACTCGGAGTCTTCATTGCCAAGGCAAGATCTTTTTCTCTAGAAGTTATGCTGTCTACTTTCACGCGCACTTTTGTTTCTTTATTTTTATATACAATCTTTCCGGCCGCATCTTTTTTAACATCACCATTCTCGTCGAGTACCCTTACTCTCTTTTGGCGACGAACCCAACCCGGAACTAAGCCATACATAGTCACTGTCGGCCCTGGACGTACACGGCCTAATTCTACTTCTACACCGTAATCAGCAAGAGTATTCTTAATTTTTTGTGCTGTGTCATCAATTTGATCCTGCGATATACCTCCCTCTACCGTATGAACCAGCAAATCAGATGGTGGTTTCCCCCACGATCCATGCAATTCATCTGTATTTTGAGTTGTAGATTCGCTTGGCAAAAAACCGTCTTCATTAATATTTGACCTAGTTGATATCCCCTCTATAGCATCCGAACTATCCCAGAATTTATTTGACTTACGATTAAGAGCCGGAACTTCGACAATATCAGATCCATTCTCAAAAAAACTTCTTGGAGACGGCTCTGTCCATTTGATCGCTTCTTGTTCTAAGTTCAACCCACCTTCTTCATAATTTTGGATCTGTCCACTAATCACTTGGTCGTCTTCCTCAACACCATTCTGATTAATGGTTGACCCTGGAACACTTTCAAATAAATCAGACCTTAATCTGCTTTCATCTTCTATTGGAAAGGTGATAGACATTGAGTCTGAAACTGCCTGTCCGTCCAACTGAGTGTGGCACAAGGCTTCCTCATTCTCTACATCTGCACTACCCATAGAGACTGAGGACAATTTGTCCTTGGTGTCTAACCGAACAATATTACGCTCGAGCGCAGAAAACCCTATCTTCAGACCTGTAAATGATAGTACGTACATAAAAATAATTGCCTTGCCCAGCCACACGGCTCCATATCTAATATGCCTAGGCACAATTATTGTCATAGCCAAAAACAGAATTGCAAAGAGACGGAGAACTCCATAAGGACCTTTGTATTCTAAAATTGAATCACCCACAGAGCCACCAAGGGAATTATCCCCATTTGATGTGAAATACGCGAACCATCCATCGTATGGATTGAACCATGCCAAGAAACCAAAAATGAATATCATGGCAAACAAAGAACCAATCCACCAGTTATACCTAGAGAATAGAGATCTATTTTTCAACATGGACCACAGGAACACACCCAACCACAATAAAATAACTATTACACCAAAGCCACTAGATGACAGAACCGAATGCTCAACTGCCGAATATACATCCAATATTTCCGCCCTAAACACATAAACAGTGATGCTAATCGCCAAGATAGCGCTAATTACCAAATACAACAAAACTTTAGAACTAATCGGCTGATATTTCCTTTTAACTAAAACATTCAACATTTGTAATACGCCTACCCTTGTTGTTGGTTCTCATTTTTGTAATATGCCTAAAATTGAATCAATACATAACCAGCACACGTAATTTATTATATAAACCATACTTATTTTATATTTATTCGTTTTTTTTCTAATAAAAAATCGGTTAATTTAGGTTACAACTTCAGAATCATATCTCCAAGATAAAACAGAAGGCCTAGACTATGAATTGCACTCTTCTATAAAATCGCGGTATTTACTATCACTATTGGTCGCTTGCCTATCTCTCTATAGAGATGATCCGACACTATACTGCTGACAAGTTGATCAACCTCATTTAATTTTATTCCATCTATTAGCTTGCCCTCTAGGGCTAAATGGACCTTTTCTGAAGTTATTTGAAATAGATTTTCTTTATTTTCATCTCCTAAATACCCAAATGATTTTATTCCTGTTTTGCCTAACAATTCCCTACTTTTCTCGGCCAATGAAACAGAAACTACAACCACGCCATTTCGTGCAAGTTTATTACGATCGTGGAATGTTTCAGCCTGAAAATTCCACATGTGTTTACCATCTACAAAAATTGGTTCAATTGGAATAGACTCGACAACTGATCCTTTGTCTGATGTCAACTCCAGAACATCACCATCTTCTAAGACATATACATTATTTTCAGATAGTCCCATAGAAACTGCTATATCGGCATGAGCAACAAGATGACGATACTCTCCGTGCACGGGCAAGAAATTCCTTGGCTTAACCATACTCAGCATCAACTTCAGTTCTTCTCTGCTAGCATGACCATGTACATGTACTGTCGCAATTCGACTGTATAAAACCTGTGCCCCTTGCCTGTATAAATTATCAATGGTTCGAGAAACGAGTGTCTCATTCCCAGGAATTGGAGAAGAGGAAACAATTACTGTGTCCCCAGGTACGATTTGGATATCTTTGTGAGTTCCATTAGAAATGCGCACTAGTGCAGAAGTTGGCTCACCCTGAGCACCAGTAGCCAACACGACTACTTCCCTGTTAGGCAATTCCCTAGCAACATTCATGGGGATAATAGTTCCTTCAGGCACTCGTAAATATCCCATCTTAGTAGCCATCTTCAAGTTATTAACCATACTTCGACCTATGACTGTTACTTTCCTGTCATGTTTAACAGCGGCATCTATAACTTGTTGCATTCGCGATATAAGAGAAGCAAAGGTTGCCACCATAACTCGCCCCTCTGCATCAGACATAACTCTTTCAATCTCTTCCCCCACAATTTGCTCCGACGGAGTGTATCCATCAACTTCTGAATAAGTTGAATCTGAACAGAGTAGTAAAACTCCTTCGGAAGCAAACCTCAACAGCGTTGAAAAGTCAGTTTTGTTGCCATCAACAGGAGTGTGGTCAACTTTAAAATCCCCAGTATGGATTATCGCACCGAGGGGAGTTGTTATACCTATACCCATTGCATCTGGTATAGAATGACATACCCTGAAAAATTCTATTAAAAATTTTCCTATTTTGAATGGCGCATTAGGCTCCACTACGTTTAATCTTGAGTTACCAATCAAACCATGCTCTCTAAGTTTTACAGATATCAGACCGTGAGCCAATCGAGATGAATATACCGGTACATTAAGCTGCTTCAGTACATATGGAAGAGCTCCTATATGATCTTCGTGACCGTGTGTGATCAAAATCGCCTTCACGTTATCCGAATGCTCTAGGAGATAAGTGATGTCTGGAATCACAAAATCTATCTCTGGCATCTCTTCTTCTGGAAACTGGACACCCGCATCCACGACAATAATCTCATCCCCATACTCCAGGGCCATCATATTTTTGCCAATCTCACCCAAGCCCCCTAAGGGGATAATTCTAATAGGTATTTCAGGCATAATTTTCACCAATAATGTTTTTAGGTATCAAGCCTAGCAATACTCCATATAAGGCATATAACATAGTAAAGTTACGACTGCCTAAACAATTTAAAATAATTTGATTTGCCGTGAGTTATCATTCTCAGCTTGATTCGCATCCTGAAATTTGCCCTCTAGAATTCTAGGCAGTCCTTGAAAGTCCCTCTCTAACACAGAACGGAATTTTCCGTTCCTTAACGCTGCCGCCGGATGATAAACCGGATAGATCAATAAATTATTCCATTTTTGAGGAATCCCTCTCCCTTTACTAATAGGAATTCCAGGGAAAAATTTAGCGAACGAATACCTTCCTAGTGTAACTATAACCTTAGGGTTTATAATCTCCAATTGTCTATCTAGATATGGCCTACACTCAACTATTTCGCCAGGCAAAGGATCACGATTGTTTGGAGGTCGACACTTCACCATATTAGTGATGTAAACATCTTCTCGATTAAACCCTATCGACTCTAGTAGATTTTCTAAAAGTTGTCCCGCTGCTCCCACAAAGGGTCGACCCTGTTGGTCTTCATAAAAACCGGGGCCTTCACCAATAAAAACAATGTCTGCATTTAAGCTTCCCTCTCCCGGGACAGCCAGGTTGCGCTTCTGCGACAATGCGCAGAGCTTACACTCGTTGATTTGTCTAATCAGTTGTTCGTACTCAGACATCGAACCTCAAAGGGTTAGTTCGGTTCGCCGCAATCCTAGCATTTAGGCCAATTAGGGTCAACGTAAAAACTAACAAGCTAGACATCTAATCATCTCTTTCACACACGAGCTTTGTTATGGCGTCTCCAATTTCAGACATGGAACTCCCGGGCCCGAACACTGCCCTTACACCCATTCCTTCAAGTATTGGCTTATCCTGATCAGGAATTATTCCGCCTGCAACGACTATCACATCCTCCATATTATTCTCGAGAAGACCTTCAAATATCTTCGGAAATAAATCCATGTGTGCCCCAGACAAAATGCTCAGCCCAATTACATCCACATCTTCTTGAAGTGCTACCTCTACAATCATACTCGGTGTCTGACGTATACCAGTGTAAATGACCTCCATCCCCGCATCCCTAAGCGCTCTCGCAATAATTTTTGCGCCTCGGTCATGTCCGTCCAAACCTGGCTTTGCCACAAGCACTCTTATAATTCTGTTAACATCTAACACGTCTTATCCCTCACCGTACTAGATTTGTCTACTAACTCCACAAGTACTCCTCGTGTCGACTTCGGATGAATAAAAGCTATCTGGCCAGACAGACCATCTCTTGGCATCTGATCAATTAATTTAACTCCTGCCCCTGAGAAAATTTTTAGCTTTTCCGAAAGGTTTTCAACCTCAAAACAAATATGGTGCATTCCCTCACCTCGATTGTTAATGAAGTTAGCCACTCCGGAGTCAGGATCTGTAGGCTGAATGAATTCCAATTGTGAGCCTCCAATTGAGACAAGCGCGGCTAAAACAGCTTGGTCTTCTAGGTACTTTACCTCAGGACGGTCAATACCGAATGTCTCTTGATAAAAATCAAGTGTTTCTTCGATGTCATTCACGGCCAAGCAGACGTGGTTTAAATTTTGAATAACGCAAAGTGGCTCTGTCATAATTCCCTTCCAAAACAACTAGATTTTCAGTTTTTATATTTATTCCAGTAAACTTTTTGATATTACCATTCGCTGGACTTCGGATGTTCCTTCATATATCTCCGTTAACTTTGCATCACGATACAGACGCTCTACAACCGTAGGGGCAAAATAACCAGATCCTCCATGAATCTGAACTGCTTTATCAGCTGCTTCAACTGCCACCCTAGAAGCGAAAAGTTTCGCCATGGACGCCTCTCTAGAATAACCCAAATTTCTGTCTTTCATGGTAGCTGCATGCATTGTAAGTAAACGAGCTGCTTCAATGTTGGTTGCCATGTCAGCTATCGTCCACTGAACCGACTGAAATTTACTAAGTTCCTGACCAAATGCATGCCTCTGTTGTACATAATCAACAGAAGCTTCATACGCAGCCTGAGCTATCCCTACGCATTGCGCGGCCACAGCTATTCGGCTTCCGTCAAGAATTCTCATAGTCATTCCGAAAGCCGTACCTTCTCCACCCAGCCTATTGCCAACAGGTAATAGACAATTATCAAAAAGCAATTCTGCTGTTGAGGTTGCCCTCATGCCCATCTTGCCATGCTGGGAATTTATCTGAAATCCTTCCACGTCACGAGTAACCACTAATGCAACTATCCCTCGGGTTCCAGCAGACGGATCCAGGGTTGCTAGAACTACAAATGTCTCAGCCTCTAATGCGTTAGTTGTAAACAGCTTAGTGCCATTTAATTCATAGAAGCTATCGTGGCGTTTTGCCCTTAGGCTAATCGCTGCAGCATCGCTGCCCGCACCCTGTTCAGTGAGGGCAAATGCTCCTATTTTCTCAGCACGTGCTAGATCAGGAATATATTTTTTCTTCTGTTCTTCAGTACCAAATTGTTCTATAAAATGAGTGCATAGTGAAAGGTGGGCTATATAAACCACACTAGTCGACCCACAACCCCGTGCGATTTCCTCAATAGTCAAGGCTAGTTGACGTGTTGTACCACCATTTCCTCCATATCTCTCATCTACGGTAAGTCCAAACAACCCTAATTCTGAAAGGCCACGAATATTCTCGGAGGGGAATTCTCTATTTTGATCAAGGGCTGAGGCATTTGGTTTCAGTTGCTTTTCTGCAAAGTCTCGAACCGTTGTCCTCAAAAGTATCTCTTCATCTGTAAGCATCATTTCGTCCACTTAGAAACCTTTCATTTACCTAAAACAAGAACAAGTATCTATATCAGAAGGGTAATTAGACTGTTGTATACAACACCAAATGTTCTACATCTCTTTTTGTTCTCCAAATAGATCTCTAAATACTTGAGAAATTTCTCCTACGGTAGCATAAACTTCAACGCATTCGAGGATAGCCGGCATGGTATTTTCTCCACGACAAACCACCCCTCTTAATCTTTCAAGTGCGGATGAAACTGCCGGGTTGTCCCTATTTATGCGCATCTCCTTCAGTCGTTCAACCTGCATATTAACCTGACTCGAGTCAATGGATTGAAGCTTTTCTATTGGAGGAGTGTTAGATATGTATTTATTAACACCTACAACTGTTTTGTCTTGGCTTTCTATATCAGCCTGCATTCTAAATGCGCTCTCGTGTATCTCTTTCATCTGGAATCCTTGCCTTAATGCCTCAACCGCTCCCCCTATCTCATCAATCTGATCAACGTAATCAAAAGCTGCCAATTCAAGCTGATCAGTTAAGCTCTCTATGTAGAAAGACCCCCCCAGTGGGTCAACCGTGTCAGGGATACCACTTTCATGTGCCAGTATTTGCTGAGTTCTCAGTGAGAGCTGAGCTGCCTCTTCTGTAGGTAAAGCCAATGCTTCATCTTTAGAATTTACATGTAGAGACTGAGTGCCCCCGAGAACTGCTGCCAATGCTTGAAGAGTAGTTCTGACTACGTTGTTTTCTGGCTGCTGAGCAGTCAAAGTCACTCCCGCAGTCTGCGTGTGAAACCGAAGTTTTAGTGACTTGGATTTCTTTGCACCAAACCTTTTCTTCATGATTTTAGCCCACATCCTACGTGCTGCCCTAAACTTAGCTATTTCCTCCATAACATCACTCTGAGCAACAAAGAAAAATGACAGCCTTGAAGCAAAATCGTCGACATTCAAACCAGACTCTAATGCCGCCTTAACGTATGCAATAGCATTAGAAAATGTGAAGGCTAATTCTTGAGCCGCCGTAGCCCCAGCTTCTCTCATATGGTACCCACTTATACTGATCGTGTTCCAGAGTGGAACATTTACCTTGCAATATTTAAAAATATCAGTCACAAGTCTCATCGAAGGCTCAGGAGGGTAAATATATGTTCCCCTCGCTATATATTCCTTCAAAATGTCGTTTTGAATCGTGCCCTTCAGGACTGAAATATCGAGTCCTTGCTTTTTCGCTACAGATAAGTAAAGTGCCAACAGTATCGAGGCCGTAGAATTAATGGTCATCGAAGTACTTACTTTGTCCAGAGGGATACCATCAAACAGAATTTCCATATCAGCGAGGCTGGATATAGGCACTCCGGCTCTACCCACCTCACCCAATGCGAGGGGATGATCAGAATCATACCCGGTCTGAGTAGGCAAATCGAAGGCAACACTGAGGCCCGTCTGGCCTTGCTCAAGTAGATATCGGTAACGCTGATTAGATTCCTCCGGTGATGCAAACCCAGAGTACTGCCTCATAGTCCACAAGCGCCCACGATACATGTCAGACTGAACACCCCTTGTGTAAGGGTATTCGCCAGGTATTCCTAATTTACTCTCATAGTCGAATTTTTCGGTCTTGTCCGGTCCATAAACCCGCTCTATCTCTATCCCGGAGGATGTTTCATAAGATTTCTTATCTTGACTCCGATTCAGATCATCACGATTTCTATTATGCATACCTGCCAAAGGCACACCCATTCCTATCTTAATTTTTTGGAAGCCAATTATAATTGATGATTAAGAATGATTCTCCTGAAAACAAAGTGCCAGTCTTCTATTCTACTCCAAACCCCACATCCAAGAAGCATTTTTGGGAAACATGACATCCAATATCTGTCGTGTTTGGTCAGAAGTTAGGATGCAATCCGGGAAAGCGTACTCGATTTCGTCAACAGACCTGAATCCAAATAATACCTGCAGAAAAGTTAAACCTGGATACATAGCATCACGAACCTTAGGGGCAAGCCTGCTGTCTGATTGTTCCGGAATCCATCGACATACACCCACCAGCTGACCCATTTCAAATTGTATCCTCACTCCATCACCCACAAAGCTGATTTTAATATCTCCCGTATACCCGTTCATGTGTGATTTTTCGATCCTGCTTTCTAAAACTGAACCTATATGCCTAAGGAATGAGACCATATCTGGAACTCGAAGATACCACGCATAGGGGCGAATAGGTTTTCCCTGAGAATCATCCAAAAAATCGTATGAAGGATGGCTCGTACCTAAGGAGAATTGTATTCTTCTGGTATCTCCATCATGCCCAACATCGCGCTGCATATACTCTAGCACCGCCGGGGTAACATCCTGCCAAGACACACCATCAACCAATTCGTACCCTGTCACGCGTCTAGACTTTGTGTCCACATCTGAAGCTTTTTGGTGCATAAGATATCCTGCAGAATCACCGTCTGTCCGTTCAATTATAAGTATCTCATGTCGATGAGCAGATCCTTTGCTACGACCTACAAGCTCATATTTCCACAAATATTTATCTCGTACACTAGATACCAAATACCTCTCCATTGCAGATTTATATATTTTTGTCAGGTTATCCAAATCAGCCTCTACTGCCGGGCGAAATTTATATCCCTGCGTTTCTGTCTGAATATCAGCAGATTCACCAAACTTACTCCCGTTTTGTTCCAAAGCCATTTCATATCCAAACTGCCTATAGAACCAAGGTATTCCCGTAATTCCTAGTAATAACTCCCCTCTCTCTGCACTCCATTCCTGAACTATGTTAATCTGAGAACGCACCAATCCCCTACGTCGGTAATCTGGGTGAGTTGCCACTAATTCGATTCGCCCCACCGGAAAGTGTATCCCATCGTAGGACCAAATTTGGGATATCAAATTGAGTGATGACACAATTTGTCCTGTCCTCGTGTCTTCAACTATGGTGAAATCACTTGGAGAAACGTTGCTCAAACTACCACTCATTAAGTCACGTGTCCAAACACTTATAGAATCATCTTTTCCTTGCTCTCCCTTAGATTCTGGCTCATCCCCACGTGAACCATACTTCCACTCGGAAGCTTGAAAATCCGCTAAAGCTTCCGTATCTGCCACAGAGCCACGCCTGACCACAAGGCCATCCCCTATGTCCCCCAAGGTATCATCATCTATATGCTGACTTACAGAATTCATAATTCCTCCGATAATTCAGCTAGGTCTACTTATCACTAAATCAACAATTATATTAAATCATCCGTTCCTAACCATTTCTTACTACAACCACCTAAAAACAACTCAGCCACACAGTTATGTTTCGATTTAGACCTTAAACATACTGAATACATTCTACCTCTTCGTTGCTTGACACCTATGAAGGCCATACATAAAATGAACACAAGTTCTAATGTCTGGCGGTGCGTAGTGAACGAACGGGTTGTATCTGGTATTTCTCAAGAAGAAGATCATTCGATTGACAATAGTCTCCGTCCCAAGCGTTTGTCAGACTACATAGGACAAACACGATTAAAAACTAATCTGGAAATTGCAATAGCTGCAGCAGTACAGAGACAAGAATCGATCGACCATATCCTCCTACATGGCCCACCAGGACTAGGCAAAACCACTTTAGGAAACATTATTGCAGCCGAAAGAGGCGTTTCAATCAAGGTCACTTCAGGCCCTGCAATTGAGCGCCCTGCGGATATGGTCTCTATCCTAACACGTCTCCAACAAGGAGATGTTCTATTCATCGATGAGATCCATCGGCTTCCGAGAATCGTCGAAGAGGTGCTTTATTCTGCAATGGAAGACTTTGTCGTTTCTTGGGTAATTGATAAGGGGCTCAAAGCCAGAAGCATGAATTTAGCTATTCAGCCGTTCACGCTGATAGGTGCTACCACAAGGTACGGGATGGTTAGCTCACCATTACGTGACAGATTCGGTTCAGCATACAGATTAGAATTTTACGACAATGAGTCTATGAGAGAAATCATTCGTCGTTCAGCAAGAATACTAGAAATCGAAGCAGACGAAGACGGTATACGAGAGATCGCTGCTAGATCGAGAGGCACTCCTAGAATTGGGAATCGTCTTCTTAAGCGTGTTCGGGACTATGCACAAGTAGTAGCAGACAACCTGATTACTGGACACATAGCAAAAGATGCTCTTACAAAGCTTGAAGTAGACTACTTGGGCCTCGACGACACCGATCATTTAGTAATACGTTCCATTATTGAGAAATTTCAGGGAGGACCGGTCGGACTTAATACACTTGCCGCATCAATAAGTGAAGATGCTGATACTATAACGGATGTCTACGAGCCATTTCTTTTACAAATTGGATTCCTTGACAGAACTAGCAGGGGACGAGTAGCAACGCGACAAGCCTACGATCATTTAGGTATTGATTATCCTGAAAACGATCGGAGTAAGGACCAGCCAAATCTTTTCTAAGCTAAAGATTATTAGAACAGTATGACACCACGACCATCCTCCCCTCGCTCTAATGCCTCGAGTCCATCATTTACCTCATCGAGTGAATACGTGCGAGTAATTAAGCTATCTACGTCAAGAACGTCTCTGGAACAAAATCTGGCCAGTTTACTGAATGTCTCATGAGGATTCGCGGATCCGTAAAAGCTTCCAACCAACGACTTTTGACTAACTGCCATTTGATATAAATCTATCGGAGGTGACTCTCCCGGGTTGGATAATCCAATTACGACAGCAGTGCCTCCCTTACGTACAGAGTTGAATGCAGCTGCCGTTGTAATTGATCCTCCAAAACTGTCGAAGGCCATATCCACACCACCCCCTGTAAGCTCAACTATAGCTTCGACTGGGTCCGTTTCCCTAGAATTAACCACATCTGTGGCACCAAATTTATAACTAAACTCTAACTTATGTGAATATACGTCAACTGCTATTATACGACTCGCGTTCATCAACCTCGCACCCTGTATAACGCTGAGCCCAACACCTCCGCAACCAAAGACTGCTACAGTCATACCCGCACTTGCCACAGAACTGTTAATAACTGCCCCGGCACCAGTGGTTACACAACATCCAATTAGTGCTGCGGCCTGAGGTGACAATTCATCCTTAAACGGATAACACGCCTCCTGTGGAACAACTACAGATTCTGCAAATACTCCTATCTTACCCATTTGCTGTATCTCAATATCCTCCCTGTGTAACCTCACTGTCCCGTCAAACAGCATGTTACGAGTTAGCGCATGAGTTTCGCATAACCCTGTGCCAGATCGACATTGCCTACAATAACCACAAAGTGACATAAATGATAATATACATCTATCACCAAGCTTTACTCTCGATACACCCGGACCTACTTCTACCACAGTGCCTGAACCTTCATGCCCTAGTACCACAGGTAGTGGCATTTTCATCCGTCCAGTTGTTGCATGATGGTCACTTGCGCAGATGCCTGCGGCTTCCATTGAAATCCTAACCTCACCTTGACGTGGGGATTCCTGGTGTAGATCTTGAATTTCTAAGGGCCTATTCGGTTCATACATTACAGCTGCCCTCAAAACACTCCTCCTTACTATGTATTAGGCATTTGTTATATCGTATATTGTGAGGATCAAATCCCAACTCAGGCGTGCTATCGAATTACCACCTGTTTCTAAGGAAAAACAATCACGCCGCGACCATCCTCGCCATTTTCTATCGCACTGAATCCCTCATTGATTTGATCTAAGCTATATGTCCTTGTAATCAATCCTTCAATGTCTATACGTCCACGCAAGTAGTAATCCACAAGCTTTTTGAATGTTTCGTGCGGACTAGAAGATCCGTAATAACTTCCCACTAAAGTCTTCTGTCCACGAATCATATCAACTACATCCACTGACGCAGTATCACCTACCGGCACTAGGCCAACCATCACAGCCGTACCTCCTCTGCGTAGCGACTTCACCCCATCAGCCACTATCTTAGTAGACCCAAAGCTGTCAATAGCCATATCAACGCCATCACCTGTCAGGGATTTGATCACCTCTACCGGATCTGTTTCCCTGGAATTGATAACATCAGTTGCACCAAATTTATAAGCGAATTCCAGCTTATGGTTATGTATGTCTACTGCGATGATACGCCTGGCCCCCATCAATACAGCACCTTGAATAACATTCAACCCTACTCCGCCACACCCAAATACAGCCACGCTTATACCTGGCTTAGCAGCGGGATTATTAATAACAGCCCCTACACCAGTTGTCACACAACATCCTATGAGCGCCGCCACAGGGAATGGAACTTCATCTGGAATAAGGTGACAGGCCTGTTGTGGAGCCACTATAGTCTCAGAAAAAACACCAATCTTTGCCATTTGACCTATATCCAAATCTCCGTCGTGTAAACGAGCGGTGCCATCAAATTGCATGACACCTGTTTCAATATTCGTCTCGCAAATATTTGGTAGGCCTGTCCGACAAGTACGACAGTGGCCACAATTTGAAACGAAAGACAGGATACATCTATCACCTGGATTAAGACCCCTCACACCTTCCCCTACCTCGATAACGGTTCCGGCTCCCTCATGCCCAAGGGCCACGGGCAACGGCAACACAGCATTACCGTGCATAACATGATAATCACTAGCACATACTCCAGCTGCCCCCATTCTAATTTTGACTTCTCCTGCCTTTGGAGAATCCTGCACAAGATCCTTTATCTGAACAGGTTTGCCAAATTCATAAACAACTGCTGATTTCAATTTCTTACCCCCAAATGTTAATTCCTATCACACGCCAAGTCATCCTGAAAACCTAACTATTTTAAGTGCATCATACAACCTAGCATTACCTACGCGTCAAGCTACTCTGAAATTCTACCAATGGCCACCTTAGCCTACGATCATCTATCCATAGCAACATCTTAACTACTGAAGTGTCAAATCTAGACTTCGCTGCAACCACTGGAATTATTCCAACAAACCCAGACTACTTGAATAATAGAATGTTTGTTCGTATTATTAATAAGAACCTATTAGGGAGTATAGCAATGTCCTTTGCGTGTGTCTTAATCACACACCTGCCCGCGAAATCTGAACTTCTCAGAAAGCCTGGGCTGAAAGACAAGCCCGTCATTATAGTTGCTCGCGCCGCTGGTTCAGGTATTGTGATGGACGCAACGCCTGAGCTTAAAAAAGTATTCGAAGGAATGCCCTTGCGAGAAGCCCTTCCTAATTGCCCTATACAAACCGTACTTATTGAAGCAGATATTGAACACTATGAAAGGCGTTTTGACGAAATTGCCGAATCGATGCTGAGGATAAGTCCAATGATCGAAAAGAGCTACTTAGGCCGCATATACATAGATATGTCCGGCGTAAAACCTGATTCAAACCAAGGCGACAGGACCAGAGAAAATATTTTGGACAGCATACCAAATGAATTCAATCCTCGTATCGGCCTAGCCAAAACTAAATTTTCTGCATATTTGGCTGCAACACAGAGCAAGCCTGGCCAAACCGTTACATTCTCTGGAGACGCCACATCATTTATTCAAAAATTGCCTGTGGGCCTTTTACCTGTATCACAAAATGTCAAATTCAGCCTACGCAACTTTGGGATATACACTATCGGACAAGTGTCTTCACTCGGAATCAGTGCCCTTCAGGCACAGTTCGGACAAGAAGGCAAAACTGCTTGGGAAGTATCTAATAGTGCCGATACCAACATTATAACTCCCATTAAACAAAGCTTGTGTGTTAGCGAATACTTGTCCTTCCCAGTACCAGCCACAACAACGCATACAATTTGTTCGGCTATAGAAATTCTTTTTGGAAAAGTACTAAACAACCCTACTATTAAAGGGCGATATATACGATCTGCATCAATAAAATCCAGCACATTAAACCGTGCCACTTGGTCAAAGAAATTTGTGTTTAAGACCCCCGTGAATACCGTGAAAAATGCAATGGCCTCGGTAAAATCTATATTCACTAATTCAACTATCCCCGGACCATTTGAAGATGTGAATCTTACTGTTTCTGACATTGTAGGTGAATTCGGTAAACAGACAGGATTTTTTGCTGACGTGAAGAGAAACGAACATCTTGCCGAAATGATGAAACAGCTAGAGGTTCGCCTCTGCCAAAAACCACCCGTATACAAAATAATAGAGGTAAACCCATGGTCAAGAATACCCGAAAAAAGAAAAGCCTTAATCCAATTCTCCCCTTGAATCAGCCCATACCCATAAATGTATATGAATCTAAAACTTTATCACCCATATCTATAACTTTAGGCCAACACAAATTAAATGTGTCGTCACTAGAGGAAACGTGGGAAATAATAGATGAATGGTGGAAACCAAATCCAATCAAGAGGCGATACCACAGAGTTATATTAGAAAATGGCTCCCGTATAACGATCTTCATTGACTTGATTACTGGGCTTTGGTTCAAGCAAATAGCCTAAATAACCACAGCTCATATATACCTCAATCATGTATGCCGAACTTCATTGCCACAGCAATTATTCGTTTCAAGAAGGTGCATCTTCCGTTGAAGAGCTCCTCGTGCGTGCTATGGATCTCGGATACCCCGCACTGGCCTTAACGGACCATGACAACCTCTGCGGCGCTATGGAATTCTCCCGCATGGCAAACGACATCGGGATACAGCCAATAACAGGCGCCGAGATTACCCTAGAAGACGGATCCCATTTAACCCTTTTATCCAGAACTCGGAAAGGGTACTCCAACCTTTGCAATTTAATCACTCATTCTCGATTTCACAAAAACTCCACAAACCCTAAGGTAGACCCTGATTTCCTAAAGAACCACACTGAGGGCATTACTCTTTTAACTGGATGTGCTAGAGGAAAAATACCCGCTCTGGCTACAGAGCGAAGAGACAAGGCAGCAGAAAAGGAAATAGCAAAATATTTGGAATGGTTTGGCACAAACAATGTGTTTGTTGAACTACAGCAAAACATGATCTACGGAGACGTATACCGCAATAAATTTCTTGTTAAATTGGCTAAAAAATACGGACTAAATTGTGTTGCTACAAACAACGTCCACTACCACATACCTGAACGTCACCAACTGCAAGATGCCCTTGTTGCAATCAGGCATAACCTAACCCTTGAAGAGAGTCATCTAGAACGGCGGGCCAACAATAATTTCTACCTCAAGCCAGTAGCAGAAATTGCTAGCCTATTCTCAGAACTTCCAGAGGCACTATCAAATACCATCAAAATAGCAGAACAATGCACATTCAATCTCAAAGAAGATCTTGGGTACGAGCTTCCAAACTACCCTGTCTCTAAAAACCACACCCCTCTCTCGTACCTGAAAAAGATCTGCTATCAAGCAGCCGTTCGTAAATATGGCTCAATAAATGCGCAAGTACTGACACGCCTAGAGGAAGAATTTCACCTTCTACAGCTATATAATCTTTCCGGCTTCTTCTTGATTTATTATGAGATAATCCAACTAGCCCGCCAAGCAATGATTGATCTGGGCATTAGTAGTTCCGAAACACCCTTGGAAGAAAGGCCTCCTGGTAGAGGCAGAGGCTCCTCCGTGGCCTCACTAGTAGCTTACTTAATCGGTCTCTCCCATATAGACCCTTTAGCCTACAACCTTTCTCTAGGCCGATTCCTCAACAATGACATGTCTAGCCTCCCTGACATTGACCTAGACTTTCCACGCAACATACGAGAGGAACTGATTCGGAGAATCCACGATAAATATGGTTGGGATCATGCCGTCATCACAGGTTCTATAGCCACCTACAAAATGAAGGGCTGTATCAAAGATATAGGCAAGATATTAGGAATTCCTTCCAAAGATCTACATAACCTGTCTCGGCAAATAGATACTCGCCATTCTAAAGACATAGAATCTGAAATGGCTAGATTGCCAAGCTTCCGGGAGAAGATCAACCATCCGTATTGGCAGATATTCATGAAATTGACCTCCGATCTTCATGGGGCACCAAAATATCTCTCCCAGCATCCTGGCGGCATGATTATTAGCTCATCTCCTCTGACAAATATGGTTCCTGTCCAGCCAAGCACAGAGGGAGAGAGATACATATGCCACTGGGACAAAGACAGTATTGCTGATGCAGGGTTCGTAAAAATAGACTTCTTGGCATTAGGCACTCTATCTCAGCTACACGAATCTCTACAACTCATAGAGAACCGTACTGGTAAATCAATCGACATATCTCGCATAAATTTTGATGACCAAGAAGTTTACAAGTCAATTCATAAAGCCGACACTATCGGAGTATTCCAAATTGAATCCGCTGCACAGATGCAAACCGTAACAAGGCTCAAGCCTAAAAATCTGCGCGAGATGGCATACGAAGTAGCCTGTGTCAGACCAGGCGTAGGAAATGTCAACGGAGTTAGCCAATTCATTAGCAGATATGTGAATGCCGACAAATGGGAATATGACCACCCTTTGGAAAAACCCGCACTAGAACGCACCCACGGTGTTATCTTGTACCAAGACCAGGTCAATGAATTGGCAATGAATGTTGCTGGCTTCCAACCTAGAGAAGCTGACCACCTTCGCAGAGCCTTTGGCAGAAAAAACGGGGAATCTCTTATTAAAAAATATTGGAGTCAATTTAAAACAGGAGCAATCAAAAGAGGGGTCTCGGAAAGCACAGCTCTGAAAATATTCAATAAATTTTCTGGGCAATACATGTTCCCGGAGTCGCACGCATACGCCTTCGGCATAACTGCTTATCAGATGTCCTGGATTAAACATTACTACCCTCTAGAGTTTTTTATTGCAATCTTTAACCAGCAACCCATGGGGTTCTACAACCTAGAAACTTTGAAAGAAGATGCCAAACGACACGGGATATACCCCTTAAACATCGATATCAACAAGAGCCTGGTGGAATGTGCCCCAAAGGACAATAATTCATTCTTATTAGGACTATCTATGACGAAGGGCATAAGCAACACCAACGCAGGTCATATCGTGAGAAACAGAGATAGCGAAGGTCCATTCCTGAGCATTACGGATACAGTCAACAGGCTCAACCTCAATTATCTGGCCCTGAAAAACCTCGCGCGAGCTGGTGCTTTCGATACATTCACACCGAACCGTCGGTCTGCACTATGGGAGATAGGGTTAATCTACAGACCGGCATCTATTCAGTTATCGTTACCTCTTTCAATAGAACAAGACAGGGTCACCTTGCCCAATATGAGCGACTGGGAAAAAATGGCTGGTGAATATGACACTACCAACCTATATCCACAGGGGCATTTAATGGAAATTCTCAGACCAAATATGTCTGCCAAAATTCTAACAAGTGCCGAAATCCCTAAAGTGCCTAACCACTCTAAAGTTACAGTTGCAGGTCTCGTTATACGGAGACAACACCCTCGCAGCCACAAAATATTCCTCACACTAGAAGATGAATACGGCCACATTTCCATAATTGTATTACCTAAAGTATTCAATCGATATCGAAATGTTTTGTCTCAACCAGTATTGAAAATTATAGGCACCGTGTCTAAAACACAAGATAACGTAAACATCGTTGCTTCAATTATCGAAAACATCTATGTGGACGACCCACTGCCACCAGCCAAGAACTGGGAATAAATTTCTATTGGCGTGTTCATGAGCTACTATCTGATATACTTGTTGTGTCTGCGATAGGTCAAGGGTTGACTCCACAGGTAACCTAGACGGGATTACGGGAAGCGATTTTTGGAATTTTGTGCTAAGTTACACCTGTAGAGCCTTTGCGTAATGCTCTGCTTGTGGTAATGTATTGACAATAAATAATATAACCCCTTTGCCTACAGTACTAAGAGGGAGAACGAGATTATGGCCAAGTTAAAACTGATGGTCCTAGCAGCATTTGTTCTGCTTATGGCCGTACCTGCTAGCGTAGTCCTGGCACAGGACGTCACAGGTGTCGGCACCGCGACCATATCTGATGATGCATTCTTCAGCGACGCCGTCACATACGAAATGACAGGCGTTACCATCCCAGAGGAAGGAACAGCCTACGAAAGTTGGCTTATATCGGATGATGGAGCTACGGCTCTCAGCACCGGGGTGATGGACGTTGATGACGAAGGTAATGTCAATCACACTTTCACTTCCCCTTCAGGGGAGAATCTGGTTAGGAGCTATAGCCAAGTCTGGATTTCTATAGAACCGGTTCCTGATACTGATACAGCACCATCGGGCACCTACGCATTCCAGACGCAAATAGGGTCTACTGACTTGTCATCGGCAAGAGCCTTGGTAGCCGACTGGCCTGCTGATTCAGGAATAGGCGCCGCCACTAGGCTGGTAGATCAGCTAGAAGCCGCTCACGCTGAAGCGTCCTCTGCAGCAAGCCAATCGACCACTGCTACAGTTTCTGAAATCAATGACAGCATAGAGCGCGTAGTCAACGCTATTGAAGGTCCTAATGGATCCAACTACGCTGATCACGATGCTGATGGAACTATAGAGTCGGTTGGAGACGGAGTAGGGGCAATACCCCATGCAAATGAAGTGATTACTGCTGCCTCCACAGCCCAAAGTGCTCATGGAGCCACTGCTCAGGAGAATGCACAAAGCTCTATTGACCTTATGAATTTAGCTGTAAGTAAAGCAGCTGCAGATGTGATTGGGGGAACAGAGTCTGAAGCCAGGCTGAACCTCGGCAGAGTCGCTGGACTAGTAGATAATGCACTAAACGGGTTGGATACAAATCTGGATGGCACTATCTCGGGCAGCGGAGAAGCAGGTGCCAGACAGGCATATAGAGAAGCGCAGTTGATAGGGACTTACATTCTGGTAGGTGGCGCAGTTGTTACTACTACGCCGGACCCTGTCGTCACGCCAGCTCTTCCCTCCACGGGAGACAGCACAATCCCGCTACTGGCTCAGGCAGGATTAGCCATTGCTTTAATCCTAATGTTGTCAGGTGGCCTGTTGGTGACAACCGAAAGACGTTCTAAGAAAAGCGTTTAACCTAAATTAAAGGTGGATTTACTTGAGAAGCCCTTGCCACTATTTAGCTGGCGGGGCTTCTCTGATTTATAATATGTGTTGCCTAGAATTTTATACCTTTAACGTATCGTTACTGTATTGCGATATATGTGGATCAAAGATGTTGAGCCTACATTGTAAGTTGCGTTGCAAAGTATGTGGATACACTAGAGACTGTGCGGATCCATAATCTATTAATATCTGTTTTTACTGCAAATTTGTTATTGTTTGTATCAGTGTTAGTAATTTTCCTGGCTGCTACTATATCTTGTTCATCGCAATCTCCACCCCTACCTTCACCCACTCCAGTGACGACGCCAAGAGAAATACTCGACCAGACCAGCCAAGCCATGGAACAGATAGACTCTCTGCACTTCAAACTTCATCATAAAACAGGATTCTTAGAATTAACTCCCGGCCTAATGATCAATGAAGTTGAAGGAAACTTGTCTAAACCGGACCTCCTTGACATTAGTTTTCGTGGATCTTTTGGCGGAATTGCATTAAACACTCAATTCATCACTATGGGTAAATCGGCCTTCATGACAAATCCATTGACAGGTAAATGGGAACATGGGCCAACAGGGGTTAGTTCATTAGGTTTCTTCGATCCGAAACTGGGTATTGGAACAATAATATCTCGAACAGACCTAGCCGATTTTTCAGTGCCTAAAGAACAATTTCCTGAACAGGAATCTATTTACATCATATCTGGCGTCCTGCCAACAGAAGCTTTAGTTCCAATTGTAGGACAGACGCTCGAAAATCTAACCGTATCCACAGAATTAGTAATTGATTCCGAGAGTTTTTACCTACTTAAGGTTACTATCAGAGGCAAAGTAGTTCCTAATGATAGAGATGATGTTGTTAGGATAATAACACTCTCTGATTTTGATAAGCCCATTCTAATCGAACCTCCTTTATAACTAATTACACTGGGGATATATGAATTTAATTGGGAGTAGAATTCGACCATATGTACCCCTAATACCTGTTTGTGTCGGTGTTTTCATAGCTGCAGACGACCAGACAGTCATCGTAACCGTTCTGCCAAGTATTATTGTGGATTTTGGGATTCTACCCACAAACCTAGATAAAGCCGCGTGGACCATTACTGGCTACCTCTTAGGATATTTGGTGGCGATGCCACTCATAGGAAGGTTGTCCGATTCGTTGGGACACAGAAAACTGTTCGCGGCCTCAATGATTATTTTTGGAATAGGATCAGCTGCCGTAGCTTTAGCACCAGAATTATCCTGGCTAATAACTGCCAGAGTGTTCCAGTCAATTGGCGCAGGTGCGATGATACCTATATCAATTGCGATAGCCGGCGACATTTTACCATCTAGTAAAAGAGGTCCTGCATACGGATTAATCGGAGCGTCTGCTGAAGCTGGTGGTGTACTAGGCCCACTCTGGGGCGGCCTAGTAACTAAATTCTTAGATTGGCCATGGGTTTTTTGGTTAAATATCCCTTTAGGCTTAGTGGTTTTAATAATGATCAGGCTAATGCTGGCACCGAGCAAGGGATCAAAAACTAGGGTTGACTACCTAGGAGGTTTATTAATTGCGATCACATTAACATCATTAACTCTAGCCCTGGATAGGATTAGTTCACCAGATTTAATTCTGGGAGGATACGTAATCGCATTCGTAATTTCAACAGCCCTATTTATTGTAAGAGGGAACCTCATAGATTCACCTCTAATTGCCATATCTGCATTCAAGAATACTGCATTTGCTAGCGCAAATATTGCTCATATACTGATTGGCGCAGCATTGATAACAGGAATGGTCACCATACCCTTAATGGCGAACACGACCATGAGCTTATCCCCACTAGAAGGCGGGCTAAGATTACTCAGGCTAACTGCTGCAATTCCTATAGGAGCAATAATAGGGGGGTTTGCATGTGTGTATTTCGAATACCGGTTGCCAGCCATTACAGGCCTTCTGTTAGCCTCTCTTGGATTTATGTTCATGAGTGGGTGGGATATAACCATAGGGGAGCCTTTACTTACTATTCAACTTGCCATTACCGGTCTAGGGTTCGGTTTACTTATCGCGCCTATAACATTAGCTGTTACGGAGTCTGTAATTGATCGAGATCGAGGAACTGCCGCATCAATAGTTACTGCCAGTCGCACGACAGGAATGACTCTTGGGCTAGCAGCCCTTACAGCATGGGGAGCTGCTCGTTTCGAAAACATAGCTCCTGCAGCGGCATGGCCATTCCAACTGCACGAGGAAACCGCCGTAGACCTCCAAAACAGACTGTCCGATTACGACTCACTCTTGACCGAGGCCGCTATGACCATATTTAAGGAGTTTTTTATAATAGCAACATTCTTGTGTTTATCAGCCTTGATTCCTTGTGTACTTTTCAAATGGCGTAAGAAAAGGTAGTGTTAATCTTGGCTAAACTTTCGAGTATTTCGGCTTCGCAGTTCGAGTACCATCCGGCAGTCCTTCAATCTCAAAATCTCCAAACAACAGGGGAGTTTCTATTTGTAGGATATCTAAAATTGCCAATGCAAGGTTCCGTATCTCCCAATCAGCAAACGCTGCACCTCGCATCTCTATAAAATGCCTCCAGGCCCTGACGTTGGCTGTCACAAATATCTTCGTCTCATTAGCATTCGGTAAAACTGACCTCGCCGCTTGACGAACGGCTTTCCTATGATCCCATTTCGTGGCGAAAAGTTCCGTGGGTAAAGCATTTTCAAGCTCAAGCACTAAATTTTCGTAGCTTTTATTTGCTGATTCCACGGCCTTCTCTAAAATATTTCTGGCTTCGTTGACTCCTGCCCTTTCCTCAGCAAGAGCCGGAGGAATCACAAACGGGGCATTGGACTCATCCACAAACCTCTGTGATCTCTGACTATAAGCGAACCCTGCTCTGTGCCTAACCAATTCGTGCGTTAGAGATCTAGACACGCCAGTGACGACGAATCCATAGTTCACATGTTCAAATACACTCCCGTCACCCTTGGCAAGTAAGTTATTAATGAAATCAGAGACATCCTTTCTACCCCTTCCGTAACTCATATAGCATAAACGTGCAGATATTTCTACGATCGCCACTGATTCATCCTTGCCGGCACGTATGCTATCTGGAATAGGAGGCACTTCCTCTTCTTCCAAAAATGCAGCAACCTCAGACCAGTCTATTGTAGGCTTGCTTACCAAACGAACTTTGAGAGGAAAAGGTTTGTTCACAGCTAAATTCCTTTACATATTCTGGTCCAGGAGAGTGAGGCCCAAACCAAAATTGCTAACAGGGCGTATCTAGGCTTTGCTCGGGATACCCATGAAGGCATTCTATACCAACAAACTAAGAGGATTTTCTAAAAGACGCTTAACTTCTACAATGAACTTCGCGCCTTCAACTCCATCTACTACCCTATGGTCCACAGAAAGCGTCGCAGACATCATATCAGCTACTGTTACTTGATCTTCGCGCACCACTGGTCTTTTTTCAATTCGCCCAACCGCCAACATGGCAGTATTAGGGGGATGGATAATTGCTACGAAGCTAGATACATCAAACATACCCATATTACTTATTCCAAATGTTCCCCCAGTATACTCATGAGATTGAAGTGTACCTTCCTGAGAGCGCTTAACTAAATCTTTACTTGCGACAGATACTTCTGCCAATGATTTTTCTTGGCAGTTAAGAATTGCAGGAAGGACCAAACCCTCTTCTTCTGCTATAGCAACCCCAATGTTAATTGACGCATTAAACTTAATCCCTTCATCTGTAAAGGCGGAGTTGAATTTCGGAAATTTTGATAAAGCCCCTACGCTAGCCTTGATGACCATATCATTGACGGTAACCTTAATCCCTTCTGCAGACATATCAGAATTTATCTTCCTGCGGAGCCCTAAAGCTTCAGTCATATCTATCTCTGCAGAGACGTAAAAATGTGGCTTTTCTTTTTTGCTACTCGAAGTTACTCTAGCTATTTGCTGTCGCATTTTCGTTAAAGGTGTTACACGATCATCCGCACCATCTAAATTGAGACTGACGGAATTTTCCATTTCAACATCATCAATATCTACACGGTTGACGGGAATCTCCCCTAATTCACTATCGGGAGTTATATCCATTTCAAGTGTTTCAGAAACACCCTCCGTGGCCTCAAATGAGAGCACATCGTCCTTAGTTATTCTACCACCAGGCCCAGTGCCAATTATTTTAGTTAAATCAACCCCTCTTTCTAAAGCCAACTTTTTCGCCACTGGAGAAGCACGAACTTCTGCCGAAAGGATTGCTTCTGCACTGGATGTAGGTATAACTGAGGAATTTGTATCCCCCTGCTCAATTTCGAGAAAATTCGCATCTACAGAATCAATCGGAGAAGCCTCTGGTGTAATTAGATCCGATGCATAGACTTCGGGAATTTCTTCATCCATTTCAGCAATCACAGCTATAGTCTGTCCCACAGGTACTGTAGAACCCTCTTGAACCAAAATCTTCCTCAGAAGCCCATCGCCCGTCGATTCTAGTTCCACCACGGCTTTATCAGTTTCAATCTCAGCTACAGCGTCACCTGTTTTAACTTCTGAATTTTCTGAAACTAGCCATCTAACTACGGTTCCTTCCTCCATGTCATAACCCATTTGTGGCATATTTAATTCAGTAATCAGGGTACACCCCCTTTATATGGTCTTTGACTTACAGTCCGTAAAGCCTTTCGATTTCATTTACTACACCTTGTGGCTCTGGAAACACCTTCGATTCAAGCCTTCCTGAATATGGCGCCGGTACGTCTAAGCCGCACACCCTACCTACAGGACCATCTAAATCGTCGAACGCTTCCTCCTGTATTCTGCTAACTAACTCGCCCGCGAATCCTCCTGTTTTCCAACCTTCCTCAATTACCACAGCGCGACCTGTATTCCGCACGGACTCTAACACTGTGTTCATATCAAGAGGCCTCAGAGTACGCAAATCTATCACTTCAGCCTCCACGCCTTTTTCAGATAGCAAACCAGCAGCCTCTAGGGCAGTATGAACAGCACGCGAGTATGCAACAAGTGTAACATCACTCCCTGCCCTCTTAATCTTCGCTTTACCTAACGGAATAGAATAGTATTCATCTGGAACTTCTCCACGGACTTGGTATAACTTAGCATGTTCAGCAAAGATTATCGGGTTATTATCATCAATGGCTGTCCGCAAAAGACCCAATGCATCATAAGGGTCAGAAGGGGCCGCAACATAGAGTCCAGGCACCGAAGCAAACCAACCTTCAAAACTTTGAGAATGAGTGGCTCCTAACTGCCCTCCTCCTCCAGTTACTGTCCTAATCACCAACGGAACTTCAAGCTGTCCGTCAGACATGTACCTCAACTTAGCTGCATGGTTTACTATCTGATCCATTGCCAAGAGCATAAAATTAATTGTCATTATTTCCACAATAGGCTTAAGTCCCGCTGCTGCTGCACCTACGCCACACCCAACTATGGCAGACTCTGATATAGGCGTATCTTTAATGCGGTCAGGCCCATAATCATCCAAGAAACCGCTAGTGACAGCATACGAACCTTGGAATAGGCCTATGTCTTCACCCATGATAAACACCCTGTCATCACAATCAAGGGCTTCTCTAAGACCTAATTTGAGTGCTTCTCTAAGTGTTATCTCAGGCATAATTTTAAACTAGCTATATATATTTTGGTCAATTGCTTCAAAACCGGGCTCATCACTGCCATCGGCAAAATCGACTGCCTCGGATACTGCCTGGCCTACACATTTTGCTACTTCTTGTATGTCTTCTGATTCAAGAATTCCATCATTTATCATCATCTGTTCAAAAATATTAATTGGGTCCCGGGCCTCCCATTTTTTAACTTCTTCCTTGTCCCTATAAAACATAGGGTCTTGGACTGAATGCCCCCTGAACCTGTAACACATGGCTTCAACAAATACAGGACCTTCACCTGTTCGTATACGCTGGATTGCCTGCCTCGTGACTTCCTGAACTGCAAGAACGTCCATCCCGTCTACTTGAGTAGCAGGTATTCCATAAGCGTCTGCCGACGTGTATATTTCCCTGCCGCCCGAACGGGTAAAATCAACGTGTGTGCCCATACCATAGAGGTTGTTTTCTAAGAAAAACAGAACAGGCAAACCCCACATTGACGCAAGGTTCATTGACTCATGAAATTCGCCTTCGTTCACTGCTCCATCTCCAAAAAAGCAAAGTACAATTTGGTCATCTTTCTTATGCTTAATAGCCATTGCAAGCCCTGTCGCTAAAGGAAGCTGTCCGCCAACTATTGCATGTCCACCCATAAATCGCTTTTCAACATCGAAAAGATGCATTGATCCGCCTAAACCCCTGCTGCTACCGGTGACCTTTCCCATAAGCTCCGACATTACCACCTTAGGATCCATCCCTCTCGCCAGGGCATGCCCGTGATCTCTATAGTGCGTGATTATATAATCATCCGGCCTTAAGCTTGAAATAGCACCAACGGCAATAGCCTCCTGCCCTATATACAAATGACAAAACCCCTTGATTTTCCCTGATTTGTATAACCGATCACTCTGCTCTTCAAATCTTCTTATAAGCAGCATCTGCTCATAAAGACCAATTGCTTCTTCTTTTCCTAAATTTGCAGGAACTTTCATAATTGTCCTCAGAAAACTTACACAGAAGTCATTTCTGACTAAGCATGAATTGCCTCACCCACAGAGGCCAAAGCTGCTTCTTTCACAATTTCGGAGATTGTTGGGTGAGGGTGCACTAACCAACCGAGCTCCTTGTCAGTACTCTCAAGCATCCTCGCTAACGACAGTTCTCCCAACAACTCTGTCACACTCGAACCTATCATATGCACACCGAGGATATCACCGATTTCAGCATCTAATACCAGTTTAATCATCCCTTCTGTTTCATTAGAAGCCATCGCTTTCCCGCTGGCGGACAAAGGAAACTTACCAATTCGAACCTCGTGCCCAGCTTTCTTGGCCTGACTCTCCGTAAGACCAAAGCTTGCGACTTGAGGGTGGCAATATGTAGCCCTAGGCATGAGGTCATAATTTAGTTTAGGAGGATCCAAGCCAGCTATAGTTTCTACGGCCGTTACGCCTTGTGCCGAAGCTACGTGAGCTAGCAACATTTTGCCTGTAACATCACCAATCGCATACACGCCTCCAACATTAGTCATCATATTGTCATCTATCTCAATAAAATTTCGATTAGTGGATACTCCAATTTCCTCCAGACCAATCCCGTCTACATTTCCACGGGCGCCAACAGCTACCAAAACAATGCCACAGACCATCTTGGTTTCATTGACTCCGTCAGATACAATTAATTCAGCCTCTTCGCCGTGTACTTGCACACTTTCCACCTTGGATCCTGTCATCACCTTCACTCCCTGTTTGGACAGGGACTTCTCCAGTTCTCTGCTTATCTCTTCGTCTTCCGAAGGCACTAACCTAGACTGAAGCTCTACAATGGTTACATCCACACCATAATTGTTATAGATATATGCAAACTCAACCCCAGTGGCTCCTCCTCCTACAATTACGGCTCTTTCTGGTAGGTCTTTTTTGATTATGGCTTCTCGACTGGTAATCACAATTTCGCCATCTACAGGAAGAGATGGGATTTCTAAGAAAGTGGCTCCGGTGGCTACAATTACATTTTTGGCTGAAATAGTTCTGTCGGCTTCCTCTACGCGCACTAAATTTCTGGCTTCCAACACACCAGTTCCTCGAATGTGTTCAACTTTGTTTTTCTTAAGTAAAAATCCTATCCCGCTGGTCAAACGATCTACAACATCCCTGCTACGATCAATTGCTTTCCCAAAATCGAATGTTAAATTGTCAATATTTATGCCGTAATCAGCGGCATTCTTAAAAACTGACAAAACTTCTGCATTGTGTATCAAAGACTTACTTGGTATACATCCCCAATTGAGACAAACGCCCCCTAGATCTGAGCGCTCTACTATCGCAGTTTTTAACCCGAGTTGCCCTGAACGGATAGCTGCGACGTATCCCCCGGGACCGCTACCTAAAACGACTACGTCATAATCATTCAATTAATTTTCACCACTTGAGAAGATAGCTATCAAAATTCTTAACCAGATTGCCATTTTACACCATACGTGATTCTTTCATAAAGTTCTGCCCACATCTACCACCGGAATTTGTCCAACAAGGCAGGAAAGGGAAAACGACACTGATCATCTAATTTTTTGTGTCGTATTCTTAAATACCATCTCTGTTTTTCCCTGTGAGAAGACAAACTGATTTTCCCCTAGAAGAATATGGGGTTTCAACGGCTGCCGCAAGTGACAGGGCTCCAGACCCTTCCACAACAAATCCATTATTCCTAATCAACATTTCCATAGCGTCCAAAACTGCCATTTCGGACACTATATGAACATCGTCAATAACATCCCTAAGCAACGGGAACATTTCGTCAACAATTAAGGGTACGGTTGTTCCATCACATATTGTAGACTGAACATTAACCCAAACTGGATGGCATTCCCTGAATGAAGAATGCAATGTCGGACAAGATTCCGACTGAACGCCAATAATCTGAACTGAAGGATTAATCATCTTGATAGCACTTCCCACTCCCGCAATCAAACCGCCGCCACCTACAGGAATGTATATCGTTTCTACGCCATGTAACTGTTCCATAATCTCGAGGCCAATTGTACCGTGACCTGCTATCATACGGGGGTCTCCCCACGGATTTAGGTAGTTGTAGTCAGCCTCCCTCCACTTCTCTTCAAGCATATAGCTTAAAACTTGACCCAAAGGCATGGGCTGTGGCTCGACCTTGTATTTAAGCAATGACTTCAACTTAGCCTCTGGCACACTATCCGGCAGAACGGAATGTGCTTTTGTCCCAAGCAGATTCGCCACATAACCTAATGCTATAGCAGTGTTGCCAGCGCTGGCTGTACTCAAGCCTTTCTTGACCTGGGAATCCGGTATGGATAATGCCCAATTATATACACCTCGAATCTTAAACGACCCTGTGGCTTGGAGTATCTCCGGCTTCAAATAGATGCCTTCAGTGCCACTGTCCCCATTAAACAAAACCACCGGAGTTGACACAACCACATCATCAATGCGATCTGCCGCAGCATATACCTCTGAAAGTCGCGGTGAACTAACTTCTCTGCCTCCCCAACCTGTGCGTCTATTTGAAAAATTCATCAATATCACATGTAAAGAATTTTTGAGTTAACCCTGTCTCAGTAATTATAAACCCCGTAACCGTAATTGGTGCTCCATGATAACTTTCTGGCGTCTCATTTGTGTGTAATGCGATTTATTGCCCTATAATACGCCTTTGGTCTCCAAGGCATTAAAGAATTTACACTTTAGGAGCTCCAACAAAATGACAAAATTTGACAAGGATTCTCGAATAGGTTTCATAGGTGCGGGTATGGTAGGTAAATCACTAGCAGTTATCTTGAGCCGCAACGGTTACACGGTATCGTCTATCAGCAGCAGATCCTTCAACTCAGCAAAGAGTTTTTCCAGTCTTATTCCTGCTAGCAAAGCTTATCAAGACCCAAATCACGTAGCAGATAATTGTGACGTAGTATTTATTACCGCGACAGATGATTCAATTTGCGACATAGCCGCAAATACCCAATGGAAGTACGGACAGGGTGTAATACATTGCTCAGGCGTAGCATCTACGGACGTGTTATCGGGAGCGGCAAAGAAAGGCGCAATCACTGCAGCAATCCATCCACTTCAGACTTTTTCATCGGTTGAAGATGCCGTAGAAACCCTGCCAGGCTCTACTTTCGCGATTGAAGCAACCGGACAAATGCTTGATTTTCTTGAATCAATGACAGTTAACTTGCGAGGTGTGCCCGTATATCTCAAACCGAACGACAAACCACTCTACCACGCTTCCGTAGTTATGATGGGCGGATTGCTCACCGGACTCGCAGGTGCGGTAGCTGATATGTGGAATGAATTTGGAATAGATCAGGGCACTGCTCTTAAATCTCTTATACCGATGATCGAAGGAAATGCAGCGACCCTTAAATCTATAGGTATACCCAACGCAATTGCAGGTCCGTACGTTAGGGGTGACATTGGCACGATACGCAAACACCTAGTAGCCTTATCTGCCCAAGCTCCTCATATTTTAACCGTTTACTGCCAAATGGCCCTAGCTTCCTTACCATATGCACTAAAGAAAGGTAATGTTTCAGAATCTGTTGCCCTAGATATGCAAAGGCTATTAGAAGATTTCTTGGAGAAATGACCGTATCTGAAATTTCTATACAACCAAAATCACTGCGACCATATTTGAATAAGGCATATATGTTTTTTGTACATCAAAATCCCGCAGGATAAAGTGTCGTATCATTCCAGCCTTGTGGCAATTCGGGGCTCTGCCAATGGGGATCTGGGCACCAATCAAGCCAACTACCATCAAATGGATGCTCCCTCTCTTCAATCATTTTAAGAACTCGCATTCCTTCCGTTCTCAATTGATCTGCCCTGATACAAGATAATAAGCCTAGCTCAATCGCCTCCTGCAATTCATCCTCGTCTTTCCATTTCCATCCTGACAAGTCTGGGTTGACCACAATATCTAAAACATGATCCATATAATCGAAACCCATCTTTGTTCGTACTAACGGTTGTTCTAAATTAACGTACCATCGAACAAATTTAAATTCTGGCTCTGCCCAAATCATCCTAATGCTATGATCTGCGCCTGGCTTAGCAAAAACTAGCATATGAATAGGAATTCTGGCTTCTGCAAGCTTCCATTCCTCCTTAGGTATCCTAAGCAAGCCACCTGAAAGTGTTACAGGTTTTATCCAACGAGTGCCAGCCGGCATGAACATAACTAACATATCTGGTTCATCTTCGACAAGTACAAACGGCCTGCCAGACCAAATTCTCCCGTTCCAAATTTCTCTAACAACTACTGTTTTCCCCAAATTAAGCTTTTCCACAAGCACTCCATTTTGATAATTAAGGTCAGAATTAAGCCTACCATGAGAAACATCTAAATCGAAAATTTTCCTTAGAACCTTCTTCGGGTTAAATGTTACTTTGGGACCCCTTCCTTCCAAACCAAATGCAGTGTACGATAATTAGGTACATCCTTGTAGAACAAATAGTCACTGACTACTAGGAGTTACAAGCGCTGGCCCTCACTCGGAGTGAGAAATAATGAGGAGGTACCAATATGCGTTTAACAATTCAGGAACTAGGTGAAATGAAACGTCGAGGTGAGTCGATCCCTATGATCACAGCCTATGACTATACGGCAGCCCGACTTGTTGAACGGGCAGGGGTAAGGTTGATTCTCGTTGGAGATAGTCTTGGGCAATGCATTCTAGGTTATGACTCAACAATACCTGTAACAATGGATGACATAGTGTCACACACCAAGGCTGTAGTAAGAGGGACTAAAGAATCCCATGTAGTAGCAGACATGCCATTTATGAGCTACAAGGCAGATGTTAGAGGCGCTGTTCAAAACGCTGGCCGGATGCTCAGTGAAGCAGGCGCTCAATCCGTAAAACTGGAAGGTGGAAGAAAGGTCACGGGCACCGTAAGCCGAATCGTTGATGCCGGCGTGCCAGTGATGGGTCATATAGGGCTAACACCCCAGTCGATACATCAACTCGGGGGATACAGTATCCAGGGGAAAACACTGGAATCAGCCCGTGAATTACTAAATGATGCCGTAGCCCTTCAAAATTCAGGGGTTTACGCCATCGTATTGGAGTTGATCCCTTCAAAACTGGCAGGGATAATTACCCAGCGACTGTCTATACCAACCATAGGAATCGGGTCAGGTGCAGAATGTGACGGACAGGTACAAGTTTTTCACGACTTGCTAGGTTTGTTGCCTGATTTTCGTCCAAGGCATGCCAGAAGGTATGCCGATTTAGATGAATCCATTGTTAAAGCCATTTCAGATTATACGAAAGATGTTAAGGAAAGTTCATTCCCTGATGCCAACGAAAGTTATTCGATTGACAAAATTGTCTACGAAGCCTTGTTGGATGAGACCACGATTTAAGCATGAAAATATGTAAATCTATAGATGGCCTTAGGGCTGTGATTAAAGAAGGGAAGGTGCCACTGGGGCTAGTGCCTACTATGGGATCGCTGCATAGCGGTCATATTTCTCTTATCCGTAAGGCTAGATCGGAAAACAAGACAGTGGTCGCAAGCATTTTTATCAATCCCCTGCAATTCGAAAGCACCGATGACTTAAATTTATACCCAAGAAGCCTAGAAAACGACTTGGGCATACTTAGGGAAGAATGTGTCGACATTGCATTTACGCCACCCATAACAGAGATGTACCCCAGAGGGTTCGATACCATTGTAAGGTTAGGCCTGGCGTCAAGAATATTTGAAAGCCAATTTCGCAATGGTCATTTTGACGGCGTATCTACCGTGGTCTGCAAATTACTCTCTTTGACTCGTGCAGACCGCGCCTATTTTGGCCAGAAAGATGCACAGCAGGGCGTGATAATAAACAAGATGAACTCTGATCTAAACCTAGGGGCCGAGATCATAATGATGCCAACTGTACGGGAAACGGATGGATTAGCCATAAGCAGTAGGAACGTTCATCTAAGTCCAGCCGAACGCAAGGCGGCTACTATCCTACACAAATCTTTAAATTTAGCAGAAAGCATGGGTACCAAGGACGCCCAAACGATTAAGAAAGGTATGCAAACCATGATAGAAACAGAGCCACTAGCTCGACTAGAATACATCAGCATATCTGACGCTTTCACATTGGAAGAGGTTGAACAACTAGAAAAGCCTGCATTAATTTCATTAGCGGTATGGGTTGGCAAAACACGTCTTATAGACAATACCACCTTAAAATAAAATGCTTGGTGCATAAAAGCCTACAAGAAAAAGACAACTTTGAAAATACTCATAACAAATGATGACGGTATATACGCTGAAGGTTTATGGCATATTGCGAAAGCACTCGAAGGGCTGGGGGATATATATGTCGTTGCGCCAGACCGAGACATGAGTGGAGTTGGCACAGCCATGACCATAAGTTCTGTGTTACGCACACAGGAATTCCCTTCCTACGTAGAAGGAGTAAAATCTTATGTTGTTCAAGGCACCCCTTCTGATAGCGTCATTCTGGCCACAGAGGCAATGTTTGATGAACCATTCGACGTACTTGTGTCAGGGATTAATCCCGGAGCTAATTTAGGGCTAGATGTTTTCGGCTCTGGGACTGTAGGAGCTGCGCTCCAGGGTTACTATAGAAACATCCCCTCTATAGCAATTTCATCTGAGTACACCAACGGCATGCCGGTTAGGTACGATGTAGCAGCATTGGTTGGCAGGGCTGCCGTGAATCACTTACTGAATATAGAGACTACTAAATCTTTGATCCTGAATCTGAATTTGCCTGACAGAAACATTGAAGAGGTCAAGGGAGTTCAATTTACAACCCTTGGACCAAAAGCATACATGGGTAAAGTTGAAAAGGAAAACGTGGGCAGAAGGTCCCACTACTGGATAAAGCACCATCAGCCCTCAAAAGAAGACCCAAAAACAGGTACGGATGTTTGGGCCATTAGGGCAGGGCAGGCCTCCATCACAATCATGAATCAGATCTTTGGCGACGAAATTGAAACCTTAAATCTCTTCGGGCTTCGTGACGCCCTACAGTCAGCAATCAAAACATAGCCACAACCCAAAACAAATATACCTTGTAAGTATTTGAGAGAGCATTGCGCTGATTTGTAAATTTCAGCCCTTAACCAGAATGCTCTTCACAAGTACACAAATCTCTCAGCATTGCGAAGGGATAAATCCCTGTAAAGTGTGTGTCGCTCCAAAGAAATTGAACAGCATACTTTCCAACAATCAGATAGTCTTCTGCATGGAGGTCAGCAGGAACAGAAGCGGGGTCGAGAAGGGGCCTGTTACTCCATTCCTCAACGCACTCAGCACACGCACAATTGATGCGCAGGTACTTGGCTTCATAAATACTCTCGTGTCCATCCGCCCATAGCACAATTACTTGAAATTCTTTGATCTGTATTTTGTTTATGCCAACGATTTTATCTTTCATGTCTAATGTACTTTATATTTGCCAGTAGATTCATGAGTATAGCCCAACCAGTGAGCAGCGACCAGCTTTTTTATACTAAGGAGAAATAAGTTATTTAATAACCCTTTAATCTCTGGGGAGGAACAATCGCCTTACAAGGAATAACACCAAAACACCTGCAACCCCTATATAGAGCAACGTTAAATCTCCAGAAATCGACCCTGCAAAAAAGGAAATAAGAGTAGCAATGAAAATAATTACGAAAGCAATATAGAGCCCCATATCCCACCTCTCGTGTTATAGAAACAGAAGTAAATTCCATTATAAATACTCAGTTGCGATTCACAAAACAACAAACATACTGTAAAATCACGCAACCTAACTAAACAAAATTCTATTTGCTAACGTTATATCTTTATATAACGCTGTAATCTGTACAGCGGCTACAAATAAATGAGAAACACCTTTGGCCTAAAATTTGGCAGGCGTCGCATAGGTATCGACTGGAAACTTCTAGTTAGTATATTTGTGGGCTTTGTGATCATCGGGTCCGTAGTATCCGCTACACCCATGTATCTAGAGTCCTTGCAACAAATTTCCTTCAAAACCTCATTGGATCGAATGCAAGCAAAATTTCTGACGTTCCAGATATTTGCATCAGACATACCATTAACGGAACCTGCCCTGTACAAAGTGAATGAGTCACTAGACAACGCAATCCAAGAAGATTTGGGAAATATTTTTATTGGTCGAGAAGTTTATTACAAGACCAGCACCAATTTGGTTGGGCTACCATCACGACCGCTTCCTTCAGGGAGAGACCAAGGTGAATGCGGAGGCATTGGAGCAACTTGCGGATTTGAAAACCAAGGACCAATAACTTCAAGAGGGTCGTTCCAATACCTATCTAATCTTGAGCCACACGCAACCTTCAGTTGTAGTTCCTTTGATAGCAATGGAAACGAGATCCGGTGCGGGGGTCGAATGCCTGGGAGTGAGATGGTTGCGACGTACAAAGGTCCTGCGGTAGAAGTCGCGATTAGCGTGAACACACGACTGCATTTTGATTTAGCCGTAGGAGATATCTTAACCCTCACACCCGACCTTGGTTCCCCCCACGTCCTCTATGCTCAGGTCGCTGGAATTTTTGACAGGGCGGATTCCGACATATTTAGCTTAGCAACCTATGATGGCTACTGGGACGACTCGCATATATTTCTGGACCAGGCCCCTTTAGGGTTGCCGCCGGAAGGCGAAGCCCCACCACCAGGAATCAATGTTGACCCCAACGAACCTCCTGTTGTCTTGTTTGTAACTCGAAAAGCGATGCTAGATATTGTTGGTCCAACCTATCCCGGTACAGTAATTGACCCCATATGGACTGTTCGATCCAGCAAGAAGTTGCTAAAAAATACTACCGTTGGTGATGCAAATCGAAGGTTAGATTCATTTGAATCTGCTATCCGTCGCGGATTTGAAGACGTTCCTATTAGCACACCAGCTTCTGCAGGATCAATATCAGGCGTAGGAGGGGGACATGAGGAATATTTCAAAGGCAGCACTAATCTAGTTGAGCTGCCAAACAGACCCCTGCCAGAAATTCGAGACACGGGAGAAATAGTAGCAAGAGGTTCATTTCAACACCTATCCAATATTGAACGCTACGGACGTCTCTTGTCGGGTAAAATGCCATCAAGCGAATTAATTGACGGTCCGGAGGGGCCAATTATTGAAGCTGCCATAAGTTCGGCAACTAAATCCGCGTTTGACATCGACCAAGGCGACATAGTCACTTTACACTGGCCACTGAGCGGAACTACAACCATAGCCTCAACCATCCAGCTTTCAGCAAAAATATCAGGTGTTTTTGAGAAATCTGACCCAAGCGATCCTTTCTGGAATATTGTCGGCGAACTCTTTGAACAACCTCCATTGGGTATCCCTCCTTTTGGGGAACCGCCTCCGGAAGGAGTAAGTGTCGATCCGGAAGAACCCCCTGTGGTTTTATTCATTACAAGAGACATGATGATCGACGTATATTCCAAAAGGTTTCCAGAGGGCCTATTAAGTCCAGTCTGGACAGTGCCTTCAAGTCAAACGCGACGACCAGAAATGCCTCAGGTACAGAGTAATGCCACAGAGCTTGAGATCGAATCATTTAATAGATCTTTCTCCCAGATATCAATCAGCATGGGACCAGTTCAAAACTTGATAAAAAACATTAATCGCAAAAGTTTTTTCTCATCTGTGCCACTACTTCTATTATCGTCAGCAATGGTAATTACAGTATTTTTCTACGTACTCATGCTAGTTGGATATTTAGTGCAGGGCAGGATAAGAGATGCAGCCTTACTAAGATCCCGAGGCATGGGATCGGTTAAGATAGCCCGAATATACGGTATCGAGGGTATCTTATTAGCCTTGGTTTCTATGGTAGTCGCTGCTCCATTAGCATTTTTCTTGGTGTCGGCGGCTGGTAAATTACCGTATTTCTCAGCTGTCACTTCAGGCAACACCCTTCCTGCCCGTGTTTCAGATTTGGCATTAATAGCGCTAGGTGCTATAGGTTTACTATGTTTCGTCCTTTATTTTGTACCCCCTCTACTTACAAGCAGAATTAGCCCCCTGTTACAAAAACTTCGAACATCCAGACCTCCTTCAATACCTTTCATGCATAGGTATTACATAGATATTGCCTTAGTAGTTGCGGGAGGTCTATTCTACTGGGAATTACAAGCTAGAGGCCAGTTCATATCAGAGGGCTTGTTCGGAGACGTTGGAGTGAATGAAGCACTGCTTCTAGCCCCAGGCATATTCATGCTGGTAGCCGCACTCGTATTTCTAAGGCTATTCCCACTGTTTGTAAGTTTCATTAACGGAGATTCCCCAAAACTGATACACATAATATCTGCTTTTTCTGTTATGTCTATCGCATCTGTGTTGCTGTTTCGTACGATACAGGGAGGGGAATTCACAACTTTAATCCCTGTGTTTGTCCTAGTAATCGGAATTGGCCTAGTCTACAGACTATCAAACAGGTTCGTAGCACCAATTTTGTTCTGGGCTGGAATTATCGTTCAGGCAACACTTACAGCAGGATTTCTATATCTAGACCCGATCGAGAGTGGCGACTTATTGTTCATTCCTATGATTGGCATTTTGTCGTTAGTTCCACTCCAAATTGCTTTCCGTTTACTTAAATATGCTTCTAAATTATTTCCTGTTTGGGTTTCGGTGGGACTATCCCGTATGGCACGAAATCCCCTCCAATATACTTGGCTAGTCCTGCTTCTAATGCTGGCCACTGGCCTTAGCATATTAGCCACAACTGTTGGAGGAACTTTACTACAAAGCCAAGAAGACCGAATACGGTATGAACTGCCAACAGACATGAGAGTAACCGGCATCCCCCTCTATACACCAGGTGGGTTATCTGGTGTTATGGACAAATACCTAAAGTCACCCGACATATCTTCCGCGTCTCTAGCCATTCGTACCAGTGGATATGTGAATGGAGAAGCCGTCCAAGTATTTGCCTTAGAATCGGAGAAAGTTACAGAATTAGACTGGTATTTCAGAGAGGATTTTTCTGAAATATCCTTGGATGAGGTCATGTCCGCTCTTAACCCATCCGATTTCTCAAAAAAGATCGTTATTCCGGATGGATCATCAACTATTGGCCTGTGGGCAAAGCCTGAAAAACCAAACCCAAATTTGGCCCTTTGGTTAGTGTTTGAAGATGAATCTGGCAGAATAAAAACTGTTTCTATGGGCAAGCTAGGTCATTCAGACTGGAGACTTCACACTGGGAAATTGCCCTCCTCCGGACCACAACAAGAGTTGGAACTTGTATCTATCCAGCTATTTAGGTCTGGAGTCGCTACTACTGCTCGAGCGGGATCTCTATGGATAGATGACATATACGTCTCGACAGAAGACCCGGATTCAATTTGGGCTAATGAGAAACGAATTCTAATAGACTTTGAACAGCAATCACCTCAATGGATTCCAATTGTCACAGCAAATCTATCCAGAGATAAATTTTCTGTTACCAATAATATTGCATATAATGGAGTCCGATCTGGCTTGTTTACGTATGGCACAGACACAGCGCTGGGAGTGCGTGGTTTCTACCGCAGTCTAACTGGATCAGACCCCCACATTCCTGTTGTAATTAGCCAGTCGTTGTCAAACAATACTGGATATGACATAGGAGACGTATTTTTTATAGATATTTCTGGCCGTTCTATTCCAGCAGTGGTAAAAGGATCAGTCGACTATTTCCCGACTATACTGGAAGGCAGAAGCGCATTCATTATCGCTGACTTGAAAATGCTGCTCGGGACCGTAAATTTGGTAGGCAATCCGGCCGCCAGAAGTACTACCGAAATGAGACCTAATGAAATTTTTCTTAAGAAAACCCGTCCATCAGAACCTATGGAACAAGTGTTGGATGATGTGACAGAAATGATTGCCGACATAGATGATGGTGGCTTAAACCTAGAGTCCGTCCGTAAAGATCCTTTCAGCTCAGCCGGGTGGAGTGGAGCGGTGTTGCTATCATTATTTGTTGTGATTCTTTCCGCATCTTTTGGATATGGTTCATATTTGTTGATTTTCGCGATCAAAAGCAGGTATGAGATAGGGTTTTTAAAGGCTATGGGGCTTTCACGATCGCAAATGGTCAGCGTGCTTGGGTTCGAGCACCTCGGAATCGCAGGGTTGGCCATAGGGCTGGGCGTATGGACAGGAATCCAAATGAGCAAACTGATGGTAGCACCACTGGCAATCACGGAAAACGGCCAGCCAGTGGTTCCCCCATTTGTTTTAATCACTGACTGGGGACTTTTGGCACCCGTTTTAGCTAGTGTAATTATAATATTTATCGTTTCATTAGCCATAATCGGTCGAAGCATAGCGAAAGTCGATCTTGGTACCCTTGCGAGAGGCACGGAGTCACAATAATGATAAAATCGGGCACTCTATTAAACACCATAAACTTACTAAACTGATATTATTTAAATGTTCGGTTCAAAAGCATATCAAGATTGATCATGAGTAATTTTAAATGAATAGTTTAACCACTATATTGTTCTCAGCATGGCAACTAGTAATCAAAAGAAGTCTGGCGCACTGGAAGTTGCTCTCTTCTGTAATCACTGGGGTTGTTTTGTGCTCAGCCGTAATGGCAGGCACAGTGATTTATTTTGACGCACTCAGAGAGCTGGCCTTGAAGTCAGCCCTTAACGAACATACGCAAACAGAAATTGACCTGACAGTAAAGGGTGAACGTGGGCCCCTAACTCGTGAAGAGTTTGATTTAGTTAAGGGCACTGTCGCTCAAGCCATACAGCGGGATATCGGGTGGATCGTTTCTAAAGAAAACACTGCACTGAAAACACCTACCTTTTTCTTGGGCTATCCCGAACAGAACGAGCCGCTCGGCAAAGACAATTCGAGAACTTATTTCGCACATGTCCCTAACTTCACAGACAACATTAATCTACTTCCCGGGGGACGACTCCCTAGCGAGCAGCAAATTAAAAAAACTGAAGGCACCTTAATTGTAGAAGCGATGATACCTTCTGAAGCGGCCTCTGCATTCAGTGTAACTGTCGGAGATTCATTAGTAGCAGCTCCTCCCTGGGACTCGAATTTTGGTTTGATAGAAGTCGTCATCAGTGGTGTTTTTGAGAGAAACGCCCCAGACAGCGAATATTGGCATATCGAGCGGGAATTTCTCAGCTCTTCTTTAGGATCAGGTTTCAACGTGGTACCGTTCCATATTTCTAAAACCTCATTCCTAGATGTTCTGGGGCCTTCGTTGCCAAGCATGGATGGAATTTACGCATGGCACCTGACGATAGACCGCGACAAGATCAAGGCTACAAACGCCGAATCTGTACTGGAAAATGTCCGATCAACAAGTGTTTCCCTTGGACAGCTTCTGTCTGGCTACCAACAAACCACCGTAATAGATCTGTCTTTAAGCGAATACGACCGCAGGTTATTTTTTAACAAACTGCCCATGTTTGTCGTGCTTATATTGATATCAGTGGTTGTCTTATATTACGTAGTGACCCTGTCTTCGCTAACAGTAGAAGAGCGTGCGGGAGAGGTAGCCCTACTAAGAAGCCGGGGGGCAACTCCACGACAAATAGTTTCTGTATTTGCGATTGAAGGCGCAACCATAGCTACACTGTCAGCTCTAGTTGCGCCCTTCATTGCAGCTTCCACAGTAAGTTTGCTCGGGTTCACGCCTGCATTTTCGGGTTTGTCAGATGGAAACGCATTAGATGTGACAATGTCTCAAGGCGCCTATTCAATGAGCGCCATTGGTGGACTCCTAAGCTTCATAGCGCTTTTGATTCCCGCTGTGCAGGCTTCTAAAATAGGTGTCACGCGTCATCGCCAAAAGTCTGCTCGACCTGAAGAACAACCCGCCTTTCAGCGTTACTACGTTGATGTGATGCTGCTGGGGCTGGGAATTCTGCTATTTAGACAGTTGTCTGAACAGGGTTCTGTAGTTGCCACCAACCTTTTCGGAGAATTAGTTACAAATCAACTTCTACTCGCTCTACCTGGACTTATTCTATTAGCGTCAGCAATGGTTCTTCTCAGGCTTTTCCCTTTCCTCATGAATTTAAGTAGTAAAATTTTATCCCCCTTACTTCCTGCTGGTTTAGTTATGGGAATATGGCAACTAGCCAGAAACCCCACTCATCATGCACGATTGTCCTTGCTTTTAATTTTGACAGCTGGCTTAGGAATTTTTGCCGCCAGTTTTGGGGCTACTCTTGAACGTAGTTTTGAAGAAAGGGTTCTTTATTCTACCGGGAGCGATATACGCATCGACGGAATTGCCCCTGTGTTTAATCCTCGTGCACGCAACCCTAGGAGGGGATGGTGGAGAAGGAGAAACTTACCTACCCCTACTGCCACACCGTACCCTGCGGAAAGGCCCACCCTTGAAGATGCTTACAAAGATGTTGTTGGAGTTGAAATGGTCAGTCCAATACTGAAAAGCAACGGTAACATCCTCACAAAAATTGGAGGTGAGCAATATGTGATGTTTGCACTTGACGGGAAAACATTCGAAGACGTCGCCTGGATAAGAGAAGATTTTTCTGAAGAGCCATTTGCAGAACTTGTAGGCTCAATAAGTAATTTTAACCAAAACAACGGCCTCTTAATACCTGAAGGCTCCTCAACTCTCTCCGTTACCCTAAAATCTGACCGAAGACGCCCTGCGATAAAATTATCTGCCAGAGTGAAGGACAGTAAGGGACGATACGTGACTTACAACATGGGGTCGTTAGAATCGGCAGAATGGACAGTATATAACGGTGATCTAACAGGGAATTCTCACCAAGAACTACAGCCAGACGGGCCGCTCAAATTAATGTCTCTCCGAGTACACGATAGCGGCGCCAATGCAGGTGGCTCAGCCAAGCTTCAGTCTGGTTCTATTCTAATCGACAAGATTTGGGTATCCGACAATGACGGCGCTAAAACTGTTTTGGAAAGATTTGAGGATGTTGGTGATATTGATAATTGGGGTGTTTTAGTTACTGAACCCAATGCGGTGACTGACGTGCTTAGCTTATCAACAAACGGCAAAGATGGTAGTTCTGGGTCAGCTTTATTCACTTGGTCTGAAGGAACGTCTCTAACAACCAGAGGAATCTTCCATGGTTCATCAATGAACCCGATCCCAGTAATTGCAAGCTCGTCTTTCATGGATATTTCAGGTAATGAACCCGGAGATCGACTAGACGTGTCCGTAGCTGGATATAGGGTTCCGGTACAAATCAAAGGAAGCATGGATCTATTCCCCACACTACAAGGATCTGAAAAGCTGTTTCTTCTCACGGATCTAGATACCCTTATACAGTACGCAAACCTAGGTGCAATAGATAGGGAACTCGTTCCAAACGGCGTGTGGATAAAAGCAACGGAAGATGCCAACAACACAGAATTGTTAAGTGCCGTGTCGTCAATTGAAACATACCAAAGCCTATTAATCCGTGATCGAGCAACTAAACTCGAAGATTCCAGTATAGACCCTCTTGTTCAGGCCGGATGGAGAGCTCTGTTATTTGTAGCATTTGGAACAGTTTTGCTACTTAGTTGTTTCGGATTTTTAGTACACGCTTACATATCTTTCCAAAGTAGGCAAATACAGTTTGCGCTCCTAAGAACCGTAGGCTTCTCAATGAAACAATTAATGACTATGGTCTGGCTAGAGCAAGCACTTGTTATAACCTTAGGCATGGCACTGGGAATTTGGATGGGAGGGCGACTTGGGGCTACCATAATGCCGTTCTTGGGTCACGACGATTGGGGAAGAGAAGTAGAACCTCCCTTTATAATGCAAGCGGACTGGGGATCATTAATGGTAACCTATGGGATCATGGTGATTGTATTTTTAGTGATAAGCCTTGGTATATTATGGCTGATAAGACGAGTGTCGATGACTAAGCTTCTTCGAATGGGTGAACAACAATAGTAATATCTGGAGATAACTAGAGTGACGTCAACAACAGCATACATTGTTTGTGAAGATCTATTTAAGATATACAAGATAGCCGATTTGGAGGTAGTGGCCTTACGAGGGCTAGACCTTGTCGTAGATGAAGGGGAGGTTGTAGCGGTGGTCGGTGCAAGTGGCAGCGGTAAGTCAACCTTACTCAACATTCTAGCAGGTTATGACACGCCTTCAGCCGGAAGGGTAAGTGTTGGGCAAACAGATCTTTTGCGAATGACCTCCAAAGACGTTGAGACGTATCGACGCCACGAAGTGGGATTTGTATGGCAACAAACTAGCCGAAATCTTTTCCCGTATCTTACAGCACTAGAAAACGTCTCCCTGCCAATGATGTTGACAAATGTGCCTTCCAAAGAGAGAGAAGAAAAGGCTCGTTATCTTTTAGAAACTGTCGGCTTATCAGATCGCATGGATCATACCCCTGAAAAATTATCTGGTGGAGAACAACAACGTGTTGCAATTGGAGTTGCCCTTTCGAACACACCTCCGTTGTTATTGGCAGATGAACCAACCGGCGAATTAGACGATGCAACTGCGAGTGAGGTTTTAGACCTTTTCGGCAAGATCAATCAGGAATTTAACACCACGATAATGATTGTCAGCCACGACCCTGACATAGCCTACAAGGTTGGACGACTTGTAATGATTCGAGATGGCAAAATGTCTACGGAGGTTCGCAGGAAGGTTTCGTACGAAAAAATTTCCGGTGAAGCTCAAGTAGATGCCAAACTAGAAGAATTTACGCTTGTAGACGGTGCAGGAAGGGTCCAAATACCAAAAGAATATCTTGACCAGCTTCAGATTAAAGAGAGGGCCAGGGTTGTAGTTGAAGACGGGCGAGTAACCTTAGTGCCAGAAGAGGAACAGAAGTGACTAATCCCCAAAGAATACTAGCAGCAGTTGAACTCGGACGAACTTATTCTATTGGTACCCAAGAAGTTAAGGCCGTCCAAAATGTGAACCTAGAAATAAATACTGGTCAATTTGTGGCCATAGTCGGAAGATCAGGCTCTGGCAAGACAACGTTGTTGAACCTCATAGCAGGACTTGACCAACCCACTAGCGGCAAGGTGCTTTTCGAGGAACAGGACATGGCAGAAATGAATGAGCGCGAATTAACTGAGATCCGCCGCAACAAGGTAGGCTTCGTCTTCCAGTCTTTTGGGCTTCTTCCCCTTCTCAGTGCCTTCGAAAATGTAGAACTTCCTCTAAGAATCTCGGGCGTAAAGGCCAAAGAAAGAGAAGAAAGAACTTGGGAATCACTCGAAAATGTCGGACTCATTGCTAGGGCCAAACACCGACCTTATGAACTTTCTGGAGGTGAGCAGCAGAGAGTTGCTATAGCTCGAGCGATGGTGAGTCGCCCCCTTTTGCTACTGGCTGACGAACCTACGGGCGAACTTGATTCTGTCAATGCAAGATCCATTTTTGGACTGTTTGAAGAGATGGTACGATCACAGAAAATTAGTGTCGTTGCAGCAACACACGACTCCACCCTACTATCAATGGCAGATCAAGTAAAAGAAATCCGGGACGGCAACCTTGTAGAATCCACTCATTCAGGACAACGATACAGAAATCCAGATAGTAGTTAATAATACAACTTTAGTTTTCTTGTTCGTCTCAGGGACGCTCACCCCTGGTATGTTGCATTTCCTTGGCCACTTTCTCTAGTTCAATTACCGTAGAGGCAACTACGACCGGGTTTAGGCGAGCTGCGTGGTCATGATAACCAGCATGCTGAAGCATTGGAGCCAATTTGCCCCCCCTGAGTAAGCCCAAACACCAATTCAGAGGGTCTGGATTGGCCGCAGTATCTAAATACAGTCTTTTGTTTTTATTTCTTGGTCCATAGTGATAGTGTGGGTCAATATCAAAACAATCGAAAGCCAACAGCTCAATTTCTTCACCCATTACATCACCAAGAACGTGAATAGCTATTCCCGGCTCACGATCCTCAACACCAAATCTGACAGGGCCTGCCTCAAGAACTATATCTCCCCTGTTATGTTTAACGGTGGATCTTTCGTCGGTTGCTATCTGGCGAGCGGTTACACCCACTGTAGCAATCAATGGATCAATAGTCTTAATATCTATCGCGTCGGCGATTTTTGGGTATCCGGCACGAACCACTAAAGCCTTAAATCGCTTCTCAAGTTGCCCTATCACCCATTCCAACGGGTCACCATCTGTGACTTTATCTATGTTCTTCCGATCCCCTTTGCTCTCAGGTCCATAAAAATAGTGCGGGTCGTGGTCGTAACAGTAGTATCTTAGCACTGACACTTCGGACCCTTCCTCCTGTCCGATGACTTCCACTGATACTCCCTGGTCGTTTACCACATCCTGATACTGCAAGCTAATTTTGATTACCCCTTCGCCTAAACATACTGGCTCCGTGTGACGGAGTTCTCTCCTAAATCCCTCAGAAATGAATTTCGGGTCAGCATAGTGCATCATTCTAAAGATTCCCCCTTGATTCAGGGCTTATTAGTGCCTTTGACCTAGATTATATCCCAATATTACATGACGCCAGATTTTATTTAACAATAACGGGCTGTATCCATGCCCTGGACCCTACCGAAGAATCCACGCGCGCTCGCACATAGCCTTCTCCGCCTTGAATTTTATATGTAGCTTTGTGACCGGACTGTTGGTTGAGCTCGCGACCTTCACTTCCAATGAATGTTGTGACAAAATTTTGCATTAGTCCCGGTTTGATTTCTACAGAAATAGAGCTGTTGGTAATTTCTATGTCGTTTAGAACCACACCTGTAGATGAATAAAAATCTCCTCTATAAAGACTCTCTAGAATGGTTTTTTCCGTCAATGCTACACCCCTAGTCATTACCCACGCTCTACCTGGATTAGCCTTATCAGCTCCATAGTCTTTGTAATTGTGTGTGTCGTCCGTTGCAGTCCCGTAAACCAACTGACCGGAACTCAAAATCGCATCCCAAATACCCTCGTAACTAAACGTGCGTGGGTCTCCATGCACGTTTAACGGATGTGCATTAAATACTTCAATAAAGCGGTATCCGGTCACCTTTTTCAATGATTCATGGTCAAAGCCTGGTCGGAAGTACGGGGCACACAATGAGGCCATCCCTCCTGCTTCTAAAACTGCACTAACATTCTTCTGCAACGTGCCGAGCACATCTCCTCCGTCAACTGGCTGTACAACCTTGGATATACCCACAGAATTTACGTAGACTGCTTTCTCCTGACCTTCAAGATTTACTGTTACTTCCTCACCCGGAACCATCAGTGGCGTACTCAAATGTTTTTTTAGTCGGGTTAAAAGGTTATGGTCGCTTAAGACAAGCCAATCATAACCATGGTTCCGATGCCATTCTGCAACCTTTTCTGGAGGGTAGTCTCCGTCAGATTCAGTAGTATGGGCATGCAAGCTCCCTTTATACCAACGTTCTTGGCCCAACTAGCACCTCCCTGAAGAGTGATTTTGATACTTGATTGAAATTATAAAGCGTGATAATTGTAAAGCAATTAGGCGAACGCCGTTTTTTGGAGGAAAGTCATGCTTTCTTGTGGTCAGAAATCCCATTTCGACACCTTCGGATTTGTTGTGGTTCGGCAAGCTTTTTCTGAAATGGAAATGAACGTCATCACCAAGGCATTTGATAACGTTCTCCTACAAGACAGAGATGGTTCACCTTTAAGCGAGACAGGGCAAAGCGTCTGGGCGGTCGTTGAGAAAGCTCCTGATTTAATACGAATGGTTGAGAATGACAAGGTGTTTGATACTGTGAAACAGATATTAGGCCCTAATTTTATATGGGCGGGCTCCGAAGGGAACATTACTTCCCACAAACAGCACTACTGGCATGCAGACAGACCTGGTGACCAAGAAATCAAATACCCTCGTTTAAAGGCAATAGTTTACCTCGACAAGACTTCCGTGAAACGAGGCGCCCTGAGGGTAATACCAGGGTCTCACAAATTGCCGTTCCACACTGACCTGTGGCCCCTTCAAGCGAATCACGATAGACAAAAAAAGAACCCCATTCCCGGCCTTGGCATTAATTCGAAAGATGTACCGAGCATCTCCCTGGAATCTTCCCCTGGAGATTTAGTTTTCTTCTCCCAAAGCCTGTTCCACGCCGTTTTTGATAGTTTTCCCAACCGTAGGTACATAGCCTTGAAATTCGCTGCGGAACCCTCAACTCATTACGAGATTGGCTCGCTCATCAAACACTCAGGCTACAAGTCTATTTTTGAACCTCATCCGTCCTTTACCAGTAGTAAAAGCTCAAGAATTCATAGTATGATTCGCCCGTTAAGAGAAGCCAAGGTGAGAACATTGCTTAGAACCCTTAAGCAAAACACAGAGGAAAACTAACGGAATTTGTGGAAATCAAAAATATGCAATCTAAATTCCCTCGCATTAAATCTATAGTCAGCTAATCAGTTTATATAAAGAGCCGCTAAACGGAGATACCATGTCAGAAAACATACTGCTTAGAGATCGCCAAAATCTTAATGACCGATTGCATGACCTTGAAGAGTCTGGCTATGCTTACGTACCTAATATGTTAAATGCTAACGAGATTATGGAACTTAGGGACGCCATAGACTGCCTAACTCCTATTGCAGAAGCTAATGATTTAATCAGAGACCCAGGGGACGAAGTGTGGTCTGGTAATACTCGCAGTGAAACCAGTATCCATATAAAAAATGCATTTAATCGAGACCGTGTTTTCTTCAATTGTCTTGATCGGCCTCGAGTTATAGAACTTGCTGAGGCTGCGCTAGGAGAAGATTGCCACATAATTGGGATGTCAGCCTGGCGATCTGGCCCCGGACGGCCAGATCAACACTTACACGTTGACTGGTCTCCTATACCCTTGCCAGCAGATGTAGCTATTAACCCTAGGGTCAAAATACCCATATTTATTGCCACTGCACACTATTATCTAAATGATATAACAGAAGAATTGGGTCCAACTAAAATGATCCCTGGCAGCCACCGCGCAGGCAGGACACCTGAAGAAAACGAGATGGAGTGGAACGGTGCGAAAGAACAAAGCGTTATAGTTAACGCAGGGGACGTTGTAATGTTCCGCAGTGAAATATGGCATCGCGGCAGTGCTAATAATAGTACGAAGAGTCGTTATTTAGTCCAGGTACACTATTCGAGTAGATGGATATCACAGCGCATGCCTCCTTACCTAAATAAATTTGCCTTTGATGAGACCTTACTTGCGAATGCAACCCCTCGACAACTTCGCTTATTAGGGGACCATATCGTGCCAGGCGCATACACCTGACTGCTTCTCAGAACATCTCTTATTAACAACACATCGCCGTTATGCAATGGAGAGTATATCGTGGAGAAAATGAAAAACACTAGCATGTTCGACCTCAGTGGCAAAGTAGCAATGGTAACAGGAGGAAATGGAGGAATTGGATTTGGCATAGCGACGGAGCTAGCAAACGCAGGCGCATCAGTAGTAATAGCAGCTCGCAACACGTCTAAATCTGAATCAGCCGTCCTGAAGCTTACTTCGATGGGCGCCACGGCATTGAGCACTGAATTAGATGCCACCGATGAGAATTCGGTTCAGTCAGCTATCAACATGACTGTCAGCAGATTTGGAAAGATTGATGTCCTTGTGAACAACGCTGGAACCAACATACGAAAATTTCCTCAAGAATATTCTATAGACGAGTGGGGAAAAGTGTTAGGCACTAACTTAACCAGCATGTTTTTGTGTTCACGAGAGGTGCACCCCCATATGGCTCAAGGCGGTGGTGGCAAAATTATCAATATTGGATCTATGACATCAATTTTTGGGATTGACTGGGGTGCCCCATATGGAGCCAGTAAGGGAGGTGTTGTACAGTACACTAAGAGCCTGGCGGTAGCTTGGGCTAAAGATAATATTCAAGCTAATACGATCCTGCCCGGATGGATACATACTGATTTGACGTCCAAAATAAAGACCGAGCACCCTGAAAGATATTCTTCGATCACCTCTAGGATTCCTGCCGGCCGGTGGGGCGAACCGCCTGAACTAGGAGGCACCGCTGTTTTTCTTTCGAGCAGTGCTTCCGACTACATTACGGGGGCTGTTATCCCAGTGGACGGGGGCTATGCCTCTTTCTAATATTCACAGGGGGTTTTTAAATGGACTTACTTAAGGAAACTAGATTATGAATAGTGACCTATTTGTAGAAGAACAAAATGGCATTGCTACCATTACTTTCAACCGACCCGACCAGCGTAACGCCATCAATTATGAAGGCTGGATTAAATTGAGGGAAATCGCCAATAACCTATCGAGCAGTTCAAGGGTCAGGGTGGTTGTGCTGACTGGTGCAGGGGATCAGGCTTTTTCTGCTGGAGCAGACATTAAAGATTTCGCCAACCATCGCAATAGCTCTAACCTAGCCAAAGATTATTCCATAGCGTTTGATGGGGCGATGGACGCAATAGAATCGATCGAAAAACCTACAATATCCCTAATTAAAGGTTTCTGTATCGGAGGAGGATGCGAGTTGTCTCTGGCAACTGACATACGAATAGCTAGTAACAATGCCAGGTTTGGAGTCCCTGTGGCACATCTTGGAATTCTAGTAGGCTATAAAGAGATGCGTCGTCTTGTAAGCCTAATCGGGCCTGGGAACACATCATATTTATTACTGTCTGGAAAAATTATCAGCGCAGAAACAGCTTTCCAAATTGGACTGATTAATTCCTTGGTGTCTACTCAAGACGCAGATAAGGTTTGTTACAGTTTAGCCAATGAAATGGCACAGCTAGCACCACTATCCCATAAAGGACACAAGGAAATACTGCAGACCGTTTTGAAAAACCCATCTCTTAGTAACCTAAACGAAGAAGAGTCGGATCTGCCATTCGCTATTTTTGACAGTTTGGATTTTCAGGAGGGGCAAAAATCTTTCGTGGCCGGGACCAAACCGTCATTTCAAGGCAGATAAGCATTCTTGTAATAAAGAGTGGGTTACATTCGGACGCTAGTTTTTGCCTCTCGAAAGTTCTTCGTTGAGACTACCTGACCGAAAACCTGCCAAATCAAGAGTAACGTACAAATAGCCTATGGATTTAAAATGTTCTACAACCCGATCTTTTATTTCTTTCTTCATTATCAACTCTATCTCAGATATTTCTAGTTCTATCCTAGCTATAGAGTCGTGGTGTCGTACTCGAAGCTGGCTGAAACCCATATCTCGCAAGAACTTCTCCGCATCAGCAATCTTATACAAAGTTTCTTCCGAAACCATGGTCCCATATGGGATTCTGGAAGCCAAACAAGCCTGCGCAGGCTTATCCCAAGTGGCAAGGTTTAATTCAAGCGATAAATCTCTAATGTTTTGCTTAGACATTCCTGCTTCCACCATCGGACTTCTGACTCCATAGTTCTTAGCTGCTTCTAGACCAGGCCTATGATCTCCTAAGTCATCTGTATTAGTCCCATTTACCACCCATAAAAACCCTTCTTTCTTAGCTATTTTATCCAAGTGTGCGTAAAGTTCATCTTTACAAAAATAACACCTGTCTGGTCCATTGGCTCGGTAATCATACCTATTGATCTCATTCGTTTTTATCACCTTATGGCGTATACCCATCTCGACAGCTGATTTCTTGGCATTTTCCAATTCTGCAGGGGCTAGGCTAGGGGAATCAGCAATCACAGACAATGCATTACGGCCCAATTTACGGTGTGCAACTGAGGAAAGTAGTGCGCTGTCTACGCCACCTGAATAGGCAACTACTACCGACTCCATCTCAGAAAGTATCGATTCTAACTCAAACAGCTTTTCCTTGAGTGGCGTGGCTTCTTGTGAATTCAAAATCATCGAACAGTCTCTCCTAGAAAGTACCAAGTAAGCATTGAAGCAATGATAACACGAGACCGCCTTCCTTCTTCCACGCATCTTTACTCAAGACACCCACACATCATATACTCCTCTCCATTAGGCTCGCGCCATGGGTTCACTCAGGAGGAAGACTATCGACGAACTACGACTCAATAAATTATTAGAGGATGTTAGGGCTGGATCCTTAACTACCGACGACGCACTCAAGGCATTGGCAGATCTTCCTTACGAAGATCTGGGATTTGCTAAGCCGGATCATCACCGTAGCCTGAGAACCGGCTTCCCAGAGGTTATTTTAGGACAGGGGAAAACACCGGAAAATTTAATCCAGATCACCAACACACAACTAGAAAAATCTGATTGCGTTCTGGTAACTAAAGCTTCATTAACCATGTTTGAATCTCTAAAAAAGGTGGTTAAAGATGCAAATTACGACTCAACCGCTCGTGCAATCACAATCGACCGCAGGAAAGGTACCCCAAGCGTACCCGGAGTCGTCATCACAACGGCGGGAACGTCAGACATCCCTATAGCACGCGAGGCTACAATTACAGCTTCCCTGATGGGATGCAGGGCCGAAGAAGTTTTTGATATAGGTGTCGCAGGCATACACAGGCTCTTCGCGGCCTTACCAACATTGCAAGCAGCCACAGTGATTGTGGCAATTGCAGGAATGGAAGGAGCATTACCATCCGTGATAGCCGGTTTGGTTAGAGCACCCGTTATAGGTGTTCCTACAAGTGTTGGATACGGCTCCAATCTGGGGGGCATTACCCCACTCTTGTCTATGTTAAACGGGTGTGCCCCCGGTGTAGCCGTAGTGAACATCGACAACGGATTTGGTGCAGGGCACATGGCAGCATTAATTGCACTAAGTGCAGCAAGGGAAGAAGCCACCTAATTTATATTGTGAATTTTGGTCTTACTTAAATGACTGGCCATCCCATACCCACAAATATATTACGCATCTCCTGTATCATTTCCTCGGTTGCACCAATTGTCGGAGGTCGGGGAGGACCTACAGGGCGACCCATCGCTGCCATGTAAGCCTTAACTTGCCAATACCCTCCTGATCTTTTGCTATATTTTTCCCCCCAAGGACCCATAGCATTTTTAGCCTGATCTATTTCAGTCTGCGCCTCATCATATTTTCTATTCTCTAGTAATTCCCAAACTTTCAAGGGATGGGCCGGATGCACTGCCGCCATTCCGCTAATAATCCCACGGCCTCCATTTTTGTGGCAACGAACAGCTTGGCCAGAATTATCTATCACATTGAATGTCTTGGAGAATTTGCGCATCTCATCGTAGTCTTGCCCCGACGGGACGTTCCATTTTATGGCGACTACATGTTCCGCATCTGCCAATCGGAGCGCCGTATCGGCTTGCAAAGACATGTCGTCAAAACCAAACCAGAAAGTGTTGTATATCATTATTCCGATGTCGATAGCATCAGAGATGTCCGTGAAAAACCTAACTATATCGTCTTGATTTGGATGATGGAAAAAGGGCAGGTCTATTTGGAGCCCGATAGCACCAAGGTCCTGAGCTCTCTTGGCATCTTCTATCGTGAGCAACGTGTTTTTAGGTTTCAATGCACACATTATATTCGCATCACTCCCTGCGGCATCTACAACCGTTTTTAGAAGATGAGGCCATTCGTCTTCGCTTAACTCCGGTCCTTCTCCCATAGCAGCAGCCACTTTCAACGGGGATGTACTAGTTCCTAATCCGCTCGCCACCCACCAACGCGTGAGGTCGGTCATTTTGGCTAAATCCAATCGATAATTGTCATCAAACGGTGTTGGAATTGTCGCAGGTATACCCTGTATCAAACCTTTGAGTTCGGCTCGGTTCATAATCTGTCCTCCTAAATAAAGTGGTCTTTTACCACCTATATGTTAATTGGTCTTTACACACCATAAGCATACATCTTTGGTCAATCAATTACATCTCAAAGCGCTTTACCAATGTGTCGTTGCAGATGGATAACTATCAATCTTGCTGATATCCTGTTAATGAAACAAAATTGCCTACTTCTCACTGGTGTGTGCTTCGTGGATACATTAAATGTCTCTAATTTGTCTTGTGAATCGATAGGGGAGCCTGGACGGCGCACCTTTCGGATTGTTGGATCCGGAGAGGATGGGTCTGCCGTAGTTTGGGTAGAGAAAGAACAGCTCCTGCAGCTTGCATTAGCAGTTCAACAGTATCTAGCAAATCTCCCCAATATACAAGGGGAAGAATATTTGCAAGAGAAGGCACCGGACATGACAAATCCAATCCATTTAGAATTCAAGCCTGAACGCATAGCTATTGGCCGCCTCGACAATTCAGATCAAATCGCCATAGATTTCCATGAGGTTCAAGATGTCCCTAGATTACGATTTAGGATTAACCCAAAACTTCTTAATGTGTTTGCCAAAGAAGCAATCGACGTCTGTGCAGCAGGGCGGCCTATTTGTCCACTTTGCGGAGAGCCAATTGACATAGCTAGGCACGTCTGCCCCCTCAGTAACGGACATCGAGCGAGAAACAAAGGTGAGACCCTAAGCTAGAAGTACAGCTTACGATTACCGGTCAAATTCATATGTCATTCAAGCCCCTTGACTTAACTGCCGAAGAAACCCTTTCCCTGCTAAATAGCGGAGATATCGTTCGCGGTCAACGGATCGCATGGAGTTCAAATGCAACTTTCCTTGTTCACATAAATGCAGGAAGAGGAAATACCCTTAAAGCGATATATAAACCACAATCAGGAGAATTCCCTCTTTCTGATTTCCCTAACGGCACCCTATATAAGAGAGAACGAGCCGCATTTCTAATAAGCCGTAGACTAGGATGGCCCAATGTTCCCATAACTGTTATCAGGGACGGCCCTCGAGGAATAGGCACAATGCAACTTTACGTGGAATCAGATCCACGGGTAACATATTTTGACCTAGTCGATGACTATTTTGAGCAATTCATGTATTTTGCCGCTTTCGATTTCCTTATAAATAATGCTGACAGAAAGGGCGGACATTGCCTAAAGGATAAACACGGAACTATTTGGAGTGTGGATCATGGCCTGGCTTTTCATTCAGCCTTTAAGATGCGAACCGTTATGCTCGAATTATGGGGCAAGAAAATACCTGAGCATATCTTGGCAGATATAGCATCTTTTTCCGAAAAAATCTCTGGGGCAAGCGCTTCGTACGAAGAAGATTTGACCAACCTCATCTCAGTACCAGAGATAGACGCCCTACAAAAACGTGCAGATTTCCTAATCCATACCCCTGTCATCCCTCAACTAGATCCTCGCTTTAACATCCCTTGGCCATTGGAATAAGGTAATACGGTGACCTGTGAGCTTTGGGTTATAGCCTTATCCTATTTTTTCCTAAGAGAACGAGCAATGGATGACGTTACCCCTGAACCCCCAACCAATAAAGGCATAGACCAAGACCTCATGTCTTCTAATGTTGTAACGCCACTTGTGAATTCGGGAAAAAAAGATTCTAGTTTTTCCCATTTTAAAATCTTTCCTGAATTCTTCTCTGTTTTACTATTTGAAACACCAACAAGCGTCTGGCCTCCTGCCTCATTTACTATTAGCACACCAGCAGCTACATCCCACAAGCGTCCACTGGCAACAAAACTATACTGGTATATTCCCATGGCCGTTATTGCCATTTCATAAGCGATACTTCCAACCACCCTAACTTCGCCCACGCCCTTCTTTCTATTATTAACAAATTTATAAGAAGACATGAACGATGAAGGAAGCCCTATCATTAAATTGGAAGATGGAGAATCGGCATCAAATACACTGACTGAATCCGATCCGATTCTGGATCCATCTCCTTTCTTTCCGCTAACAATGATTGCTCCTGACTCATTAGGCCATGGAATGTAAATAACCCCTACCACAGGCCTGCCCTTAAACAAAACACCCACCGAACACGCATAAACCGGAAGCCCACCCACAAAATTTCTAGTTCCGTCGAGGGGATCTAAAACCCAAACAATATCCGGTGCAGGAGTGTCCTTGGACAACTTGTCTTCCTCGCCCAAAATACCGTGGTCAGAAAATTTATCCTTTATCCGATTTTCTAAGTATGCCTGACTCTCAGTGTCAGCCACGCTTACAGGATCGCTTTGTCCCTTCCCTTTATAATCCACTTGGATCTGAGAACCGAAATAGTTCTTTAGAATTTGCCCCGCTCCACATGCAGCGTCTACTGCGAGTGACTGGATTTCAGATACTATAAGACTGTCTAGAAGAGTGCCCATACGAATCCTTCTACCATCCGATTGCATAGCCAGAATGTCGCCTCGGCGAAGCACCGCCCGAAATCAAGCCCCTTTTAGTATCGATAGAAACTCCCATCACCTTCCCGTTTGTCCATGGCCCAGTAGCAATGACTTCGTGTCCTCTATTCTCTAGTTCTTTTCTGACCGCTTCTGGCACCCGAGACTCTACTACAACTCGACCGGGGTATGCATCTCTAGGATAGAACGAGGAAGGGAAATGGAGGGAAGTTACCGTGGGGGCATCTATGGCCTTTTGAATGTTCATCCCAAATTCGACTTGATTTAGGAAGTATTGGAGCGTCCATTGATCTTGTCCATCACCCCCAGGTGTGCCAAAAGCCATCAGGGGGTCTTTGCCTCTAGTAACAATCGATGGGGTGAGTGTCGCTCGTGGCCTTTTACGCGGCTCCAATGCATTAGCACGATTCGGGTCAAGGTAAAACATTTGTCCGCGAGTCCCTAAGGGAAAACCTAAACCCCTGATAACGGGTGACGTTCCAATCCATCCTCCACTGGGAGTGGCCGCTACCATATTGCCTTCTCTGTCAACTGCGTCTAGGTGCGTCGTGTCTCCTAAGTGGGCTCCCCCGAGACCAAAATCTTTCTCTGCCAATTTGGCATCAGTCATAACAACAGCATTTTGATCAAAGTTATAGATATTTTCTCGAATCCCTTTGCCAACATCCCCAGGCCTAAAATCGAGGGATGCTTTATTTCCTATCATGTCTTTCCTTTCCCGAGAATAATCGCTAGACAGTAGCTCTCCAAGCGGAACCTCGTCGAATAGAGGATCACCGTAGTAAACCTCTCTGTCTGCAAATGCCAGCTTGGATGTTTCGATAAGAATATGTAGATAGTCGCTAGAATTATGCTCCATGCTGCTCAACTCAAACCTCTCCAATATTCCCAATTGTTGCAGAAAAACAGGCCCCTGGGTCCACGTTGGGCATTTATAAACATCTAGCCCTCGATAGTTCAAGGTTACGGGGTCCTCTACTGTCGCATGCCATTCCGATATATCTTCGTAACTTATCAAACCCCGGTTGGCTTTACCGGTGGCATCTTCTACTGGGTTATTTGTTATAAATTCGACTATCTTTTCAGCTACTGGACCTTTGTAGAAAACGTCTCTTGCTGCTTCAATACCCGCAATCCTATTCATCCTTCCTGCTTTTTCCTCCGCGGCACACATAGACTTCAAAACGTTTGCAAGTTCAATGTTGTGCACTAAATCACCTACGCTTGGAATTTTGCCATCCGGATAGTAAACTTGGGCTGTTGTAGGGTAGTGAGTGTCAAACTTTGACTTGTTATTACTTAGAAATTCCTGTAGTTCCGAGTCTAATGGATACCCGCCTTCCGCCAATTCTATTGCTGGCCTTAGCACCTGCGTCATTGTCATCGTTCCAAATCGGGCTAGGGCAACCGCCCAAGTGTCTACCACGGAAGGAACACAGGCCGGTAGATATCCGTCCCCTGGTATTGCTTCTATCCCATTCTTTTGACACCATTCAATTGAGAAACTACCCGGCGACCACCCGACGCCACTAACGGCATAAGTTTTCGAATCTCCAGCAGAATAAATAAGTGTTGGAACTTCCCCTCCTATCCCATTCATATGTGGCTCTAAAAGATTAACGCAAAATGACATCGCTGCTGCTGCATCAACCGCATTACCTCCATTCTCCATTATGCGGAACCCTGCTGCGGTAGCTAGATAGTGCCCCGACGTGACCACTCCTCTCGACCCCATTATTACAGGCCTAGTCGTAAATTCAGTCATTTGTGCCACCTAGACTTTCTATGTTTTTTCACTGGAGTGGTTATAGTCAATCCGTCACTAATCTTTTTCGGTCTTCGCATGTTGCCACAATAAATTTTGCTGATCACTATCCAATCTACTAAATGAAATTCCATCTCTCGAGGATTGATTCAGCATAGATTTAAATCGGCCCTTGAAGCGCTCACTGGATGCCCGAAGCGCGTCCTCGGAGTCAGCACCGACCCAACGCGCTAGGTTAACAATCGAAAATAAAACATCTCCTAATTCTGCGTGTACATCTTCTTTAGTCTTTGCCTGACGAAATTCTTGGATTTCTTCGAGGACTTTATCTAATACCCCATCAACATCCTCCCAGTCAAAACCCGTCTCCGCAGCTATGTCCTGAAACGCCTTAGCTCGCAACAGTGCAGGCATCGACTTCGGGACGTTGTCGAGATTCTTGGCCAAATCTGTTTTATTGTCGTTTTCACCCCTCTTAATGTCGCTCCACTGTTTCTCTATATCTTCAATGCTAGAAACTTTGGATCCACCAAAAATGTGGGGGTGCCTTCTAATCATTTTGTCTACAATTGCACTAAAAACGTCAGATTCCCGAAATGAATCTTTCTCCTTTGCCATACAGAGCTGTAACCCGATATGAAACAGCACATCTCCCATCTCTTCGACTATATTTTCATCGCTTCCAGAATCAATCGCTTCGACGAACTCATAGCACTCTTCCAGAAACAATGATTTAAGCGAGGTGGTGGTCTGGGATTTATCCCACGCACACCCCCCGGGACCCCTAAGGGCTTCCCCCAATTGCAACAATCCTTCAAAAGTGCTCGGAAATTTTCTGTGTCCCCGCATTGCTCCACTCTCGGCACAAGGTCTACCTGAAGTGATGTTAACAGCGGCTTCGTATACCCGCAACACACAGAACTACTACTCTGATAGACTACCGCACTATGCAAATACTTAAATTACTTTCGATCACCCTTCTCTTTATTGCTGTCCCTTTAGCATTGATTGGAACTAACACACGAATATTAATTAACTCACCTTTTCTATACGAATACGGATTCGACAAGTACGAAATTGCTGCCAAAACAGGCATCGAGAGAAAAGACTTACTGCATGCATCTGAACAGATCACAGAGTATTTCTCTAACAGAGAGGAACTACTTGAACTCAAGGTGCCAGTTAACGGAATCCGTCGAAATATATATAGTGAGCGAGAAGTTTTGCACATGAAGGATGTTAAAAACCTGGTGGTTGGTTTATATCGATTCCAAGAGGTTTCAATCGCATATATAGTTATTTTTTCTACACTAATCCTAGTAATAACTCGCGGGAAATTCGTGGGAAAATTAGCCAAATATTTCCTCATGTCTGGAATACTAACCTTAACCATAATCGTCATTACTGGTTTGCTTTCAGCAATATCTTTCGAGTCTGTCTTTCTGATGTTTCATTTGATTAGCTTCAGTAATGATTTATGGCAATTGGATCCAAGTCGCCACTACCTGATTGCAATGTTCCCTCAAAATTTTTTCTTCGATGCGACCGTGGCAATTGCAATTGCCACTATATTTGAAGCTCTTCTACTAACACTGCTGTCCAGTTACTCTGTCCGTCTATGGCTTGGGAAACGCTTTGCGTCAATACAATATTCTGTAAAAACTCTACTGAGTTCAAAAAACCTTTGAATCGCTGTCTATATACAATCCTTTATAACAGGCGTTCCACGCTCAACCTACACCTCTTCAGCTTGCCTTAAGACAGGTTTTATGCGTTGACAAAAACACTCTAACTGCATACACTCTTTTACCGGAGGAATTACGTATGACGTCAACGCCCAAGCGTTCCAGAAAAGTGTCTAAAAAACGCGGCCCTATTGGACTTGCATGGGATCGTGTTGGTGAATGGACTGAATTTGCCGAGAAAGTTCCCGTAATAGGCGGCCTACTTGGTGCTCTGATAAAGCTCCTTTTTGTGCTGGCCTTCTTCGCTCTAGTTGTTGGCTTACTGGCCGGATTCGTCGTTATCGGCGTAACCCTACAAGAGATGATAACTCCTGGGTCCCGCTAAAAAATACCGAGTGCTCTGCACATTCTGCACACAAAGAGCGTTATAACGATTCTTAACTCCGACACTTTACATCCCTGACACAAAAAAAACAGTGGAAAATGCTGTGAATATGATTTTCTGCTTCACCGCCTTCCTAAGACATGTTATAATTGATCGTCGATCGTGCTTAACCTAAATGTAGGGTGGTTTATTTGTCTTTCGTAACGATACGGGATGGAGAAGATGGGGAACAGCTTATCCGGCGGTTCCAAACCCAAATGCAACGTTCGGGAATATTGAGGGAACTACGTAACCGAAGATATTTCCGATCCAAGGGAGAGCAGGATCGTCTGGAAAAGGCCCGCAGCCTCAGACGAATCCGCAGGCGCCGCACTACTACAAGCAGGTAGACACATCCTTTCAGGCTTTTCAGTTACCATGCATGTCTTTCAGGGTAGTTTCCCTGTGCAGAATTTTCAAAATGGACTCTTTTCTCTCCAGCGCATCCCCCTAGTGACCTCGAGAAAGTCGGCGTGCAAGTGCCTGTTAGATACTATTATCCCGTCACTGTATAAGCCTGCGGTCTCCCCGTTTCGATCAGTTGCCAAACCGCCCGCCTCATCAATTAAAAGAAGTCCTGCAACTTGATCCCAGGGTGATAATTGATAGTTGAAGTAGAGATCAATGCGCCCAGAAGCGACGTAAGACATGCCAAGAGCCGAAGATCCCATTATGCGCAGTGTTTGCATGTTCGGCCAAACTTCGGAGACTAGACCAAGTCCCTTCCTGGCACCTTCGTTAGAATAGCTTAAGTCCATACCCAACACAGATTCTTTGACAGTCGTCTTCTTTGAAACATTTATCCTTTCCCCGTTTAAAAATGCACCTTTACCTAATTCGGCTTCGTACAAATCCTTGCGGACAGGATCGTAGTTCACTCCAACAACGGGCTTCCCGTCCACCACAAAACCAATAACAACTGAATAGAAAGGAATCTCCGAGGCGTAATTTCGCGTGCCGTCAAGAGGATCAACCACCCAAACAGGATCCTCTAAATCATCTCGTCCTGTAGACCCTGTTTCCTCCCCCAGCATAGATACCCCAGGGTACTCTTCTCGCAGAACCGACAACACTTTTTCCTCTACATATCTGTCCACGTCAGTTGCAATATTACCCCTACCTTTCTGAGAAATTTCTCCGACCCTACCAAATCTATCTTGTAATATCTCTCCAGCCATCAACGCGGTCTCTCTGGCTATCTGCATTGCTGTTTTCCCACTCTTGCTTTTAGGATTTGCCAACCTTTTCTCCTATAACTTTATTGCGGATTTCTCTTTAACCTGTGCGCGAGTCTTAAAGTATCGACCGCTGCCTACCAAAGCTTCATGGACTCCACGAAGAGCTGGCTAAGGTCATTTTCATTGGCCTCTCTAGGCGAAAGCTTGGTAACCCTGTGTTGTGGTAAAGTTCCCTTTGCTAGAGATGGTCCATCATTATTATTAAAACCTACCGAATTGAGCCCGTTTGGCATATGAATTTTCTTCATAATAGTTATGATTTCTGCGGACAAAATATCACCAGCCTCATCTAAGCTTGCCTTCCAGGCATCAGTTCCCAAAACCTTAGCTGCCTGCAGGTGTCTTTCTAAATTAGAAGATGCCGTAAATCTAAAAACTGCCGGAGCATTAAGAGCAACAGACATACCATGAGGAATAATTGGGTGGTCTTTAGGATAACCGTCAGGAATATACTCCCGCACCATCCCTGAAACGGGATATGACATGCCGTGAGGCAAGTGGCACCCTGCATTACCAAAGCCCACTCCCGCAAATGTTGCCGCTAACAGCATATTACTTCTAGCTTTATAGTCTCCTGGGTCATTTACTGCCCTTTCAATGTTTTTTGACACCATTTCAATCGCCTTGAGCGACCATACATCGCTTATCGGATTTGACCCCTGGTAGGAAGGTCGCATGCCTGGGTTATCCGATTTTAGCCTTTGGCTGAACGGAAGAGCCGTAAATGACTCTAGTCCATGACAAAGAACATCTAAGCCGCTGCAGGCGACAACCATTCTAGGAAGTGTTTTTGTGTTTTCTGGATCCACCAAGCCTATTGTTGGCCGGAGTCTTCTATGAGAAATTCCTGTCTTGGCATGTATCTCTTCCAGGTCAAAAATGGCTACGCCTGTTGTCTCACTACCAGTCCCTGTAGTTGTAGGAATCGCTGCGAGTGGTTTTAGTGGTCCCGGAACCGGCCTTCCTAAGCCTATTGGCTGATTCACATAGGTTAAAAATTCTGCTGGATAGGTAGAGTAAAGATTAGCTACTTTCGCTGTATCTATAGAAGAACCGCCCCCTACCGCAACGAATCCGTCAAACATACCCTCTGACGCAACGTTTATGGCTGCCTTTAAAGAACCATCCGTGGGTTCGATTCGTACGCGGTCAAAAAGAACAGCATCTACGGACTCTTTCCTTAGAGAAGAGAGGGTTGTAATAACAGAATCGCTGGACGCCATTTCAACGTCCGTCACCACCATCACCCTTTGACACCCTAGGCTCCGCATATCGAACCCTACTTCTTGGGTGACTCCTGGGCCGTACTTTATGCTTGAAGTATCTATCGCAAACGCAGTTTCAAGCGCCATTTAGAAAACCAGCCTAAATCGAGGTATAAATTCCCCAACACACTTAAAGTTTTCTCCCAAACGCGGCGCCCTCGGGGTAAAACGTTGCAGCCCAGTCTTCTGCATAAATAAGGACTTCACATTAGGTTAATTATTATTAACCGACAAACACGTAACCGTCCGGACAACGCCGTCAATCGTATGTACATTACTGGTTACAATATCCCCTACTGCACTAAGTCCGTTTGCGCGTATCACTGCAATGATATCGTACGGCCCGGTTACAGGGTCCACTGTCTCTACACCTGTCACGCTGTCCAGTACAGTAGTTACGTGGCGGGATTTGCCGACCGCTGTTTCGATAAGAATGTATGCCTTTGTTGACATTGCATGTCTCCTCCGTGCTGAGTTGAGGTGCGTAAAACACCCGCAATAATAAGTACGTGCATTGTATTCTTGCCTTTGTAGAGTGTCAATTTCATAAGGCTTGGGCGAGATACCCCTCTAGCCTTATAGCTAAAACGCATCTTTTTTGACCTTGTAAATCGTAACGTTTGAGTTGCTAAAGACTCTTTGTATTTGATCGTTTCTATTGGCGGTAAATTTTTCTAGCCCTTCTATGGGATAGTAGTTCCATTCCAATTGACCTATATATATATACTCCACTTCATATTTTACTATTAACTCAAGTGCCTCTTGGAAATTTTCAGTACTGTATATAGTTCTCACGTCTGTAATTCGTGAGGAAATCTCTCGCTTGTAACCCCACCGCTGCTGCTCTTGATGCCACTGCCATCCAATAACGCTAGGAAGGCCCGTATATATTGAAACCCTACCTCCCCACCGATACATTGGGGTAACACCTTCTAAAATGACAGGGGATCCCTGTACGCTCCTTCTTAACCACTCTATCCCCTCAAGGTCTGACGACAGATCTATTTCACCATTTCTGTCATCATAGTTCGCAAAGCGCATGTACTCCATTCCGTTTAGTGTTGGGCCGAGGGAATTGAACCTGCTATCCAACCTAGGCTGAACGCTAAGAATCGGATATGCCACTGACCCTATTACCAATAACGCCAAAATATAAACCCATACCTGAGTCCATATTTTCCTTTCCCGTATCCGAAGGTGCCACTCTTTAGACATATGCCACAGTAGATAAGCAGAAGCTACAGAAAAAAGTATCCATATTTGAAGATAAAATTTAAAGATGCTATTCATCCTGTCAACATCCCCTTCTACACGAAAAAATTCCAGCCCCAGCGCAAGGCCAGTTCCTACAAATACCATCAGCGAAATGAGTGTTAGTTGTGGGGCATTCTGGTCAGAGGATTGCATAAACTTAATGCCGACCGCTGCCACTATCAATGCAAATATAAGTAGTGTAGGAGCCGTACTTCCAAAAAAGTCTGTCAGTGAACTTACCAACACAACACCTAGTACGGCAAATATAACTATAGGGGATAGCCATATTCCAACGCGCTGACTGTCACTTAAATTGTGTGTTCGGCTTAAAAGGCTTCGCTTCCCGTCTTGAAGACGCCCCACCCCTATTTGCACTACCGCATTCCCAAATACCCCCGAGAACCATACGCCTATTTCCTTAAAGAAGAACGTAGCCATTATGAAAGCAAATAGTCCGTTTATACCCAAAAATTGCCACAGTGCCGTCTTCCCAATAGTAGAATCCAGACCAGCGAAGAAAATTTCATAGTTAGCATGATACGGCAGAAAGGCTATGTATCCGACTGAAAAAACAAAGGCTATTTTTGCAGTCGAATTTAGCAAGACCCTCAGAGACGCTCCTCCATGCCTAAAGTACTCAGCCAAATAAATGGCTCCCGCCGACAATATTAGATATGTGGGATAGTCCCATGTGTTGATCACTCTAAGAGCCCCAACGGCAAATCCTATAGTACCCAGTCGGACTATGCCAGAAATGCTCCATCCAGACTTAGACCACAGTATTGTAAGAGCCACCCCCAGAACTAGCAGTGTAAAAGGAATAGCTATCATGTGGGCGTGGAGGTCTGCAAAAAGAAAGGTAAAAAACGGGAACTCAGTGATTTCATTACCTGGAGGCATCATTCGGCTACTACGCCAAAAATCGAACTCGCCCCTCGGGTGCCAGAAGGAAAGACCTTGAGTCACTGCCCTCCATAACCCCTCTATCACCTGAGATGCGCCATCAAGGTTGCCAATTACCACAACTAACGTTGTGCCCGCTAAACCTGCCAAGACAGATGTCCTCCAAGGTCTAGGAACAGGCAAATTTAACCTGCTCTTCTCTGCAAGGTTATAAACCAGCCCAAAGGCCCCTGAGGCTGTTAGAGAAAAGAACAGAGCTACAGCAAGATTATAGGCTACCTCGGGAACAATACCAGTCACTTTAATCAGCGACGCCACCATAACATAACCCCAATAATAATAATTGAGGAACCCTCCTGCTAGCCACGGGTCGTAGGGTGGCATATATGTTGAACGAATTACTGCATTCAGATAGGCGAAATCCATTGGCTTTTCACCGCCTAAATAAGGATGCCAGAGGTCTGGGTTTCCCATCCTCAGAGCCACAAACACAAAGAAAGCTACTAGGAAAATCGCCTCTTCAATAGCAAATATTTGCCATTTCTTCTTTAAAATCTCCGCTAACTGTCTCCATCTTATAACGAGGGCTGCAAGTGACGACACACCAATAACTACAAGGGCAATCGCTATGGAAACACCTGAGAACGAAGACCACCCCAAGCTGGCAAACAACCATGGGCCAAATGGAATAACTAACAGGCCAAACGTTTTTGAGAATAGATAACCACTGTCTGGGAGTGGTGAAAATAATATCAATGCGACAGGAAGAATCACAATCGCAAATAACTGCATAAATAGTAGCCAAAAAATCACTGGAAATCGGTTGGATGCACTATCTAATCTAAATACTTCTGTCCATGTTCCTCCCTCCCGCTGTTTTTGTCGCTGCTCGGAGGACAACATCAACCCTATTTCTGGCAGTACATTTTCTAAGGGCTGGCTGGCAACAGCACCTAACAAAATAGATTCCATTTCCTCAGCACTGTATCTCCCCACATTTCGAAACACCATACCCATGGGATGGTCGTAAACTGTAAAGCTTTCGTCAGCGTGACCCCAACTGATTTTCAATCCTTCTGGTAAAAAGTTTCCTATCCCTTCAGGGGGCTCTAAGCCAGACCTCGTAAATGTGTCGTCTTGAAAGGTTAAATTCGCGATTTTCGGATAAGAGGTTTCCACGTTAACTAATTCGTACCCAAGAGCACCTCTAAATAGCTGCTTGTAATAATTTGCGCTGTATGGATACCTCTCCTCGAGTCTAGAAATGGTTCCATAAAGGCGGTTGCTGTAAAACCATATGTAGTCAGCCCCTGTAAGCAGTGTGGCTATTTTGCTAACCTTTTCCATCGAATCCGGTTCATACATTGGCAGTTCTCTTATTTGGAACCCGCTGGCATCAGGGACACCTTCTTCCCAATGCTCTTTGAGAACAACTGCCCCCGCTTCAGCATTTTCCTGTAGCCAGGATGATGTCCTTACGGCCGTATGAGGAAATTGATAAATGGACATATACGACAGCGTGTAAACACCTGTCGATCCCAGAAGTAACCCCAACATAATCACTATCACTGACTTTGACAATGTCAATTTGGCCCCTGCTTTGTCCCACAGAGACCAAATCATTTTTGAAGCGAAAATGACCAAGAATGGAGTAACTGGAAGTAGATATCTAGAAAATTTTACGTCCAGGGCACCTACAATTAAGAAGTAGGGAATAACCCAAGAAATCAACAGGGCATCCTGTCGAAATTCTCGGGTTCTAAAAAGCCCTGACATTAGGACCGCTACGACTGCAACTACGGACGCAAAAACTATCGCTACAACATTTGACCACATGATCAATATAATGGCGGGGATCAGAACCCCAAAACTTAAGTAATAGATGCTTTGTCTGATACCAAGGCCCCTGAATGAAAAGTACAGTAGCCCAACACACGCAGTAATCCCTAAGGGGAGACCCAAGCCCCACGTAGTCAGTTGTCTTAAATGGTAGAGGTATGGGGTAGTGTCTACGTATTGCCGAGTATAGGGATAGTCTCTTATCCTGCGTACCATTTCTGACTGTTCAGTAAAGTCGCCAAGGAATTGCGACCAGTCCAAAATCACATATGGCTGAACCACGATGAAGGCCGCAACAGATGCCGCAATCCCGATGACGGCATTCCTAATCAGGGATTGCACCAATCTAAGCAGGTCTCCATTCCTAGACCCTCCCGTTTCAATTGCGGAAATCAAGTAGAAAAAATGGGCGACCACAAACGGGAACAGAATAGGCAAAAGGCTTATTTTTGTAGCCAAACCAAAACCTATTAGCATACCGGCAAGGAGAGAGTCTTTCAACTTTCCGTATTTAGACACCCGGATCAAGAAGTAGATAGAGGCAACGGTAAAAAATACCAACAAAGTGTCTACGGTGTAAAAATGGCTTAGCTGTACGTGTATCACAGCGATCGACGCGAATGCGGCTGAAAGCACTCCTGCTCTACGGCTGTAAGCAGACGCTCCGAGTTTGAAGACGACCCAAACAGTTGCCACATCTGCCAACACCGATAACGCCCTCCCCAGTATTCTCAAATCGTTTATTTCGACACCAGGAAGGGACTCAAGGATTAATTGGCAAAGCTTGAGGGTGTAGATAGGCAAACCCCCATATGCAAACCACTTAGGGTTAAGCGTACTCTTATTAGAATCAAAAATTATGGCAACCTGATCCAGCGGCGGGATTTGCAACTGGCCTACTTTCATCAGGATAGCCCGTTCGTCAGGATGAGGTGTCCACAAGTAACCATCATCCCAATTAATACCGTATGTCCTGACAGCTACAGCCAACACCAATATCGCTAGTAGCAGCCAAGAGGAGGGTTTTATTGTGGCCACGTGTTTAAAAGGCACGCTTGCTTTTATCATAGAGAAATAGCTGTTTGCTTAGGGCCCATGAGACACAGACTCCCTTTTTACACCATAAAAATACCTATTCTTCATTACTGTATGGCTACAAGCGGACTGTATTACAGAAAGTTATTGCAAAAATAGTCCTGTCTATTTTGTTGCAAAGCGGACGGCTTGCCCTACAATATCTACACCCACTGATTCACTCCATGCCGATATCAACTGCGTGGTTAATGTGCCAGGTTTACCATTCCCTATAGGCCTTCTATCGACATATGTCACAGGCATTATGCTCCACGATGTTGTACAGAAAAAGGCTTCATCTGCGGTGTAAACATCATAAGGCTGCAGATCTTCTTCAACAAAAGGAATTTTCAGTTGTCTCGCGAGGTCAAAAACCATTCCTCTAGAAACTCCCTGAAGAATACTCCTGTCACCTGGTGTACGCAGGATGCCGTTTGTGACGATAAAGACATTGTACCCCGTGCCTTCCGTAACGTTCCCGGCTTGATCCAATAATATGGGTAGTGCACCAGAATCAATATCATTCGCTTCTAGTTCGGCTAAATTGAAATTAAGCCTAGAGTAATGTTTAACTTTTGGATCGAGTGAAGATGGATCATAGCTTCTTGAATTCGTAACCGCGGCATGCATGCCCCCCTCGTATAAATGCGCAAAATTAGCGAAATCAACGGGAGATACCCGGACACAAACCGTTGGGTCCACCGCCTGCCAGGCACGACGCCCGTGACCGCGGGTTACGAATTGATGCACTGTGTAGTCTCCTGCCTGCGCCCTCAGGTGCTCATTCCGTTGAATCGCCTGTTCACTTACATCATACATTTCCCCTACAGATATTCCAGGGTCTATCCTGACATAGCTTAAAGACCGATACAGGCGATCTACATGCTCTTTCATTCGGAAGCTCTTGCCATTAAAGGTTCTGGCAACGTCAAAAACAGAATCCCCTACATAAAACCCTCTGTCAGTAGACACGTCTATATTGACATTGCGCAAAGGCACCCATTCACCATTGAAATATGCTGTGTATTCTGGCACGAGAAACCCTCCTAATCATCCTAGTACGAGAAGATGGATTATACCTCACCACCCCATAGGCTGGAAATTACTTCAGTCTGATATACTTGGCCTTGGGCCCTATTATTTTTATACAGAGACAACCTATATAAATGGATTTGACATATCGATCCGCAGGCGTAGACACGCGAAAACAAGATGACGTCATGGAGACCGTGTTTGGCCTACTTCGTCGAACCTGGTCTGACAGGGAACATGTCCAACTAGATTTTGGCCACTTCGCAAATGTAATTAGCATCGGAAGCCTAGGGGTTGCTATGTCCACAGATGGCATTGGAACAAAGGCCATCATCGCCCAATTGATTGGGAAATATGACACTGTTGGCATAGACTGTGTGGCCATAAATGTAAATGATGTTCTCTGCGTAGGCGCAGAGCCATTATCTCTAGTTGACTATTTAGCAGTCCAGACAATCCGCCCTGAGATGGTATCCGACATCGCGAAGGGGCTGTCAGCAGGGGGAATGTTAGCTAAAATATCCATTGCCGGGGGTGAATCTGCACAATTGCCGGAGCTCCTCAAAGGCGAGGAGGAGGGGGGTGGATTTGACCTCGCCGGCACATGTATTGGCGCAGTGGAACTAGCCTCAATAATAACGGGAAAATCTATCGAGCCTGGCGATGTCATTCTCGGCATACCAAGCTCAGGTGTCCACTGTAACGGACTCACATTGGCCAGGAAGGCCCTCGGCATCACGGACGACAAAAGCCTGAAAGAGCGCAGGGCAGCCCTTTCGATATACGAACCCGAGCTTGGCGAAACAATCGGAGAGGCTTTATTGACCCCGACCCGCGTGTACACGGAAGAGGTCCTCTGTCTGCTTCGAAACAACATCGACGTACGTGGAATAGCCCACATCACCCAAGACGGATTCCTGAATTTACCCAGACTAGAGTCTGACGTAGGATATGTTATTGATACCCCCCCTGAACCTCAGCCAATTTTCCGAATGATTCAGAAAGCTGGTGGAATAACTGACCAAGAGATGTACGAAGTTTTCAACATGGGAACGGGACTATGTGTTGTCGTTTCCGCCCCGCAGGCTGACGAGGCATTATCTCTTTTCAAAGGGATCTCTAATAGCGTTTCCGTAATCGGCCATACAACCCCTGATTCGAATCGATCAGTGGATATACCGCATCTTTCCATGAGCGGGATTCGGGGTTCTGGGTTCCAAAAGTCCCATTAACTAGACACCGCTATTTTGCCATTTTGGTCAGCCTCTAGAAGAGACTCAAAAGGGATACCTCTACCTTTAATAGCGTCGCTGCCACCAGCCTTGCGATCCAAGATGCATACGACTTTAGAAATGCTGCATCCGGCGGCTTCTAATGCCGAGATGGAATGGAGCAAGCTTCCCCCCGTACTGCAAGTGTCATCTACCACTACGACCTTATCCCCCTTTTTAAAGGTGCCTTCTATCTCCCTTTTTGCGCCATGCTTCTTGGGCTCACCCCTAACTATCAGTCCAGATACTGGACTGCCTTCGAGAAAACTAACCGTCACTATTGATGCGACTATTGGAATGGCGGCAACAGCTGGTCCAGCAACAATACTAGCACCACAGTCCCAAACAATAGGAAGGATTGCCTTCGCTACCCTGTACGCTCCTTCAGGATCTAAGGTCACAAGCCTTCCATCAAAATAATATTTGCTTGTTCCACCGGCTGATAGCTGGAATTCGCCGAAGAGAAGTGCGTTGAGGCTCTTTGCTATTTCCAGCACCGCCTCAATTTCAGCTTCGCGCATCTGTACCTCCATAAAGACCCTTCTCGGAAATATATTCGTTCACAGCGGCAGGAACTAATCCTTCGACAGAATGTCCTTTTGACACATAAGCACGTACACGAGTTGAGCTAATGCTTACCGTGGGACCGGTTAGCAACACCACTTCTCTCGAAGCTCCTTCTTTGACCGCATCCAGTTGCCTCGCAGGAATTTTTTCGAAACCATCCCGAGGATACCCCACTATAGTTGCCATCTCGACGATGTATTTGGGCGTGTGCCATAATGAAATCTCTGCTAAGGTGTCTAGGCCAACAATTAGGTAAATCTCTTCTTCCCCTTGTTCTCTCAGCTCCCTCAAAGTATCAGCGGTATAAGTAGGACCTGCCCTGTCCGCCTCCATCCGAGACACGACAAACTTGTCATTGCCTTCTGTTGCGAGTACTGTCATTTCCACCCTATTATCCACTTCTGTGATTCTCTCTCGATCTTTCATCCATGGGTTGGAGGCGGGCATAAAAAGGATGCGATCAAGGTTCAACTGCCGCAGAGCCTGTTCTGCGACTAATGCATGGCCCAAATGAGGAGGATCAAATGTGCCCCCAAAAATTCCTGTTTTCAAATTAAGCCCACTCCAATTTCAGGTTCCCTATCCTATAGATATCTCCTCCTGAAATTCCTGTTTTTTCGAGGGCTGCAATCACTCCGCTCCTCCGAAGATGTTCGTAAAATTGAACCTTCGCATCCCAATTGCTTGGATCAACCATCTTTGAAATCCGCTCTGATCGGGCATCTCGGACAACATATTCTCCATCGGTTTCTTTTATCGACGGGGGAGCGGATTCAGGGACCAATGTGGTTACAGCATTAGTTTTTGGAATAACGCCTTCTGGGAAAGAATCGCGGAGCTCGTTGAGTTTCCCAACAACCCCATTCATTAGAGAAGTTAGCCCCTCCCTTGTAGCTGCTGATATCCACATGACCTTCACCCCCTCCCCTCGGACTTTAGCGATTTCTTCCTGAAGCCCTGTGGCATTATTGACTACGTCTATCTTATTTATAACCACTACTTCTGGCTTCCCTAACATTGCCTCGCTGTACAAACCTATTTCCTTCCTAACTTTTTTGTATTCCTCCAAGGGATTTTCTAAGCTCCCGTCCACCACATGAAGCAACAGCCTGGTTCTCTCGATGTGCCTGAGGAATTCTCTGCCTAAGCCTACCCCCTCGTGTGCTCCCTCCAATAACCCAGGTATGTCAGCCATTACGAAATCAACGTCTTGATGCACTACTACTCCTAGAATAGGCTCTGTCGTTGTGAAAGGGTAATCAGCTATCTTCGGCTTAGCAGCTGTAACAGCTGCCAATAGACTTGATTTTCCTGCATTTGGGGAACCAATTATTCCCACATCCGATATCAACTTGAGTTCGAATCTAACAATCAACCGTTTCCCTTGTTCTCCACCTTCCGCGAGTAGCGGGAAACGGTTGATCGAAGATTTGAACTTAGCATTCCCATTACCACCCCTGCCTCCTTTAGCCAACACTACGGCTGCTTTAGGAGTATTTAGATCATATATAAGTTGTTCCCTCTTTCCTTCTAAAGACCACACTTGCGTTCCCACCGGAACTTTTAATAGAATCCCTTCACCGTCTTTCCCGTGTCGAAGTTTGCCTGATCCATTGCCACCATTCTCAGCGCTAAAATATTTCTTGTACCTATATCCCTGTAATGTATTTTCATTAGGATCTGCATAAACTGTTATTGACCCTCCGTTGCCTCCATCACCACCATCGGGTCCTCCCTCTGGCACAAATTTTTCGCGCCTTCCACTAATTGATCCATTACCACCATTACCACTACGTATTTTAATTTCAATAGTATCTAACATGATGCATGGAGTATAACAGTAATATGTAATAAGCAGGTGGATAAAACATTATCCACCCGAAATCCACCAGTCTTAGATGGTGGATGATGAAGCGATTTTATGTGGAAAGTAACTTTACTTACTGTTGATAATGAACTAGTAGGTATTTTTGTCCACTATATTACTTGGAGGATTAACATTAGATAACAATTTATTAACACGTGACACTAAGAAAAAAAGAAAGTTACAACCGCGCGAGCTCTTCGCGGAGATTGGCTAGGTCCTTGCGGAGGTGGGAATTTGAAGAAATTTGATTAGATATGCGCTGGTGAGCATGAAGAACAGTAGTATGGTCCTTGCCCCCGAGGAATCTACCTATGGCGCTTAGAGGTAATTTAGATTCTTCTCTGAGTAAATACATCGCTACCTGTCGAGCTAGGGTAGTCGGCTTATCCCTTCCCTTTCCTTTGACGGAGGCTTGATCTATCGCAAAATACCCACAGACAGTTTCGAGGATTTCGATTTCAGAAACTCGTTTTCTAGCACCTCCCAAATGCAATATGTCATTGACGCAGCGCTCGGCGATTTCGAGAGACACCCGGCTTGATGTAAGTTGCGTATATGCGGAAATTCGGTTCAGACATCCCTCAAGGTCTCTTATATTGGAATCGACCTTTTCAGCTAGAAATTCAAGAACTTCAATTGGGAAATGAACTCCAATGGCATCTGCCTTTGAGCCAAGAATAGCTTGGCGAGTTTCTAGATCAGGCCTTTGAATGTCTACGACTAGGCCTCCTGTAAGCCTGGAGCGTATTCGGTCTTCTAGGAGCATTAAGTGCGTCGCCGGTCTGTCGCAAGTGATCACGATTTGCCGAGATGATGCATGTAGAGAATTAAAAGTGTGAAAGAATCCTTCCTGTGTTTGCTCTTTCCCGATGATAAACTGAATGTCATCTAGGAGAAGAATATCGGCTGAGCGGTACCGATCTCGGAAATCGTCGGTCTTGCCCTCGCGGATAGCTTTGATATAGCCATTCGTGAATTCTTCGGTTGTGGCATATTCCAGAGATAGCCCTTTGGCTGACAGGCGTAGCCCGATAGAGTTTAATAGGTGGGTTTTTCCTAGCCCTACATCGGAGTAGATGAAGAGGGGGTTATAAGAAGTCCCTGGGCTTTCAGCTACCGCCAAAGATGCTGCATGGGCGAGTTCGTTAGACTTGCCGACGACGAAGGACTCGAAAGTATATCGAGGGTTTATCCTAGTCCCGCGAATGGTCATGGACTGGGCGGGTTGTCGTTCTTCAGGCTGGCTAAGTGCACTTTCTACATCATCATGTTCTGCAGGAGAAACGGATCCTGTGATTTCGAATCGGAGGGTGTGTTCTTTTCCCAGGACGTCTGTCAGAGTCTTTGAGATTAAAGAATGCATTCGGCGGTCCAGCATTTCAGCAACAAAGGCATTAGGGACTCCTATGACCATCTCACCCGAAATGCAAGATAGGCCTACGGTTCCTTTCAGCCAAGTATCGTAACTTGGTCGAGTAACCTGGATCTGGAGTTTTCCAAGAACAGCCTTCCACGTATCGGCTACCCTATTTTCTGTGACCATAAACGCATAATCTCCGACAAAAATGAAGACAAATATTAAACAAATAACGAGAGGTGCTGAGAATGTTGCCAGTCCTCCGAACACGAGTGATACTAACATGTTAGGAGTGTGGCATTGCAAGCCTTAGAGACATGAATTTCAGGATATTTTTTTGAAATTCATGAAGTCCTGTTTAGGGCTATAACACGCCGTTCGTGTTGCTAAGCGCCGTGTTATAGGGGGCCCTAGGCATGTGATCTAACTCAGGAAATTTTGGGCAGATATTAGTCGTAGATCAGGCCGTACAGGCGTGCGCGGTACGGCAACACCCCGTAGGATGATGTTTAGAACATTTTTTCGGTCTAGAAAACCCCCCCCCGCGACAAGGCTGAAAAAGCAAAACCCACCAGGGAGTGTTACCCTTTTCGATGTTCGGGGAAAGGCTTTATAGAGTAAGGCTTGTCTGAATCAAGCAGGGTTTCTGCGGCAATCCGAGCAGTATCGATGGAGGTGAAACAAGGAACGCCGTGCTCAACTGCATTCCGTCGGATTTCGAATCCGTCCTGAAGGGCCTCGCGGTCCCCTGTAACAGTATTGACAACGGCATCAACAGAACCGTTTAGGATTAGGTCAACGACATTTGGGTGCCCTTCGTTTAGACGCTTGGGCACAGCGGCAACAGGAATGCCAAGGGCCTCTATCATCGCGGCTGTTCCCCGCGTTGCATAAAATTTGCACTCATTGGCAAAGAGGGCTTGAATCAGGGGTTCGGCGTCTTTTTTGTTTCGATCTGAGATGCTTAGCAGAACAGTTCCACCGTGTTGAATTAGTAGTCCAGCTGCCTGGAGCGCTTTGGCTACCGCGGGCTGGAATTTACTGTCAATGCCCATGACCTCCCCGGTGGACTTCATTTCCGGCCCAAGATATGTGTCGGCGCCGGCTAATTTAGACATAGAGAAAACAGGCGCCTTAACTCCGATGGCAGATTGTTTAGGCCACAAGCCACCGGCATATCCCTGTTCTTTGAGGGTTTTCCCAATCATTGCTGATACGCCTAGCCGTACCATTGGGACGCCCGCCATTTTAGAAATGAAAGGAATTGTCCGGCTTGAGCGTGGGTTAACTTCTATAATATAAACTTCTGTGTCGCCTGCTAGGCGATGTGGTTGTCCCGGATTGCGGTAGGTAGGTCCCCCTAACAGGACATACTGGATGTTCATTAATCCTTTTACCCCTAGGGCTAAACCGACCCTTGTTGTGTAGTCGACAACGGTGTCAACCTCTTCCGCAGTGAGGGTAATGCCAGGGTATATTGCCATGGAGTCTCCGCTGTGTACACCTGCCCGTTCAACATGTTCCATAATGCCGGGGATTAACACGCTTTCTCCGTCGCACACCGCATCAACTTCCACCTCGCGGCCTTCAAAATATTTATCAATAAGCACAGGGCGGCGTTCCCACATTTCCAACGCTGATGTAACGTAGCGTACTAGCTCAGGTTCGTTTTGGACAACCTCCATTCCTCTTCCGCCAAGAACATAGCTAGGCCTAACCAAGACTGGGTAGCCAACTTCGTTGGCGACTGTTATGGCGTTCTTAACGCTAGTTACGGCTGCTCCAGGAGGATTGGGGATCCCGATTCCCGAAAGGAATTCTTCGAAAAGATGCCGGTCTGATGCGGTATCTATAGCTTTGGCAGAGGAGCCTAGAATCGGTAGGCCGGCTGAGTCGAGCGACTGAGAAAGGTTTATAGCGGTTTGACCTCCAAACTGGACTACAGAAGGAATAGCTTCCAGGTTGACTTCACCATCAACCCCGCGCTCGTTCTCGATAATATCTCGCACGCTCTCGTCATCAAGGGGTTCAAAATAGAGCCTGTCACTGGTATCAAAATCTGTGGAAACAGTTTCGGGGTTAGAGTTGACAATAATACTTTTGAACCCAAGGCTCTGTAAGGCCCATGCAGCGTGGACAGAGCAGTAGTCGAATTCGATGCCTTGTCCGATTCGGATAGGCCCACTTCCAACAACAAGTGCTGCTTTCCCTCCGAGAGGAAGTGCTTCGTTTTCTTGTTCATATGTGCTATAGAAATAAGGCGTCTGTGCTTCAAATTCAGCGGCACAGGTGTCAACCATTTTATACACTGGACGAATATCCCAGCGCTCTCGCAATTTTCGTATAGATTCGTATGGTCTGTCAGCCAATACCCCAATAGCTGAATCAGACAGGCCTAAGCGCTTGGCTCTTCTTAATAAATCCTCCGTTAGAGTATCTGAAATTAAACGAGCTTCCATAGAGACTATTGAGGCTAAAGCCCGGGTAAACCAAGGGTCTATGCCTGTGATTTGTGAAAGGTTCTCTGGCCCTATGCCTTTTCTAAGGGTATACAGGATGGCCCACAACCTCTCGTCGTTTGGGTGCAAGGCAACGTTTTCGAACCGAGATGAGCCAATTGCTCCAGCTTCAATTTTCCAGTTCGGGTCCTCCCATAAATGATCCCGGCCACTAATTTCGAGGGAACGAATAGCTTTCAAGAAAGCAGCCGTGAAGGAACGGTCGATGGCCATCACTTCACCTGTGGCCTTCATCTGGGTACCAATACGCCTATCTGCTATAGGAAATTTATCGAAAGGCCACCTTGGGATTTTGACCACGCAATAGTCGAGAGAAGGCTCAAACGCGGCTAACGTTTTTTTAGTAACAGCATTTTGAATTTGGTCAAGCCTTTTGCCTGCTGCAATTTTTGCTGCTACTCTTGCTATTGGGTATCCTGTGGCCTTACTTGCTAGAGCAGAGCTGCGACTTACTCGAGGGTTCACCTCAATGACGTAATAGCTACCGTCAAGATTTTCGTTATCTGCAAGTACATTCGCCACCACTTCTCCTGGTGCGAGAGCGTACTGTACGTTACAGCCGCCTTCGATGCCCAGAGCCCGAATAATTTTCAGGCTCGAAGACCGCAGCATTTGGTACTCTTTGTCTGAAAGCGTTTGGCTAGGGGCCACTACTATACTGTCCCCTGTGTGAACTCCCATAGGGTCCATATTCTCCATATTACAGACGGTTATGCAGTTATCTGCACCGTCTCTCATAACTTCATATTCGACTTCTTTCCACCCAACCAGGGATTTTTCTACAAGAACCTGAGTAATTGGGCTAGCTGCTAGTCCGGAAGAGGTTATCGCAATAAACTCTTCCACGGTATTGGCTATTCCTCCTCCTGTGCCCCCTAGGGTATACGCGGGGCGAACCACTAAAGGGAGCCCTAATCGGCTTAGTGCTTCCTTAGCTTCACTTACTGAAGAAACCGTAGTGCTGGGAAGCACAGGCTCCGATATGCCTACAAGTAATTTTCTAAAAAGTTCACGGTCCTCTGCACTCTTGATGGCCTCTAGGGGAGTGCCCAGTAATTTCACTGAGAATTTGTCCAGCACCCCAGACTCTGCAAGATCCACAGCAAGGTTAAGGCCAGTCTGTCCTCCTAGAGTGGGAAGTATGCCATCAGGTCGCTCTGCATCTATTATTTTTGATATGACATCAACTGTTAAAGGTTCAATGTACACTTTGTCAGCGATACCCTCATCTGTCATAATCGTCGCAGGATTGGAATTGACCAAAACGGTGGTAATCCCTTCTTCCCGAAGGGCCTTACACGCTTGGGTGCCAGCGTAGTCGAATTCAGCGGCTTGACCAATAATAATTGGACCTGAGCCGATGACCAGAACTTTTTCTATGTGAATATTTGATTGAGTATTCACCTGAATATCTCACAGAGCCAGTTTAAAATATTAGACGGCATAAAATATCGGACCGCAAGGCTGATCATGATGTCCAGTCCTCCAGCATCTTAAAGAATATGTCAAAAATATACGCATTATCTAGTGGTCCAGGAGATGCTTCAGAGTGGTATTGTATGCTCATGGCGGGAATGGATTTATGTCGCAGTCCTTCAACAGTCCCGTCGTTTAGGCTAAGGTGACTTACTTCTACATCAGCAGGCAAACTGTCTGCATCCACAGAGTATCCGTGGTTTTGAGCAGTGATGTGGACTCGTCCAGTCGCAACATCTCGAACCGGATGATTCCCTCCTCTGTGTCCAAACTTTAACTTGTAATTTTTACCGCCAAATGCACGAGCCATAATTTGGTTGCCCAGGCATATCCCCAGTACAGGGAAGTGTCCTAAAAGACTGGAGACCGATTCTACAGCATAGTCTAGTAGTTCAGGATCACCTGGCCCAGGGGACAGGACTAGCCCATCTGGGTTAAGACTTAATACGTCCTGAGAGGGCGTATTCGCCGGAACTGATATTGTGTCGCACCCCTTGATTTGTAACATTCGCAAAATATTATTCTTGACACCATAGTCATAAACAACAACTTTGTAATTCTGATCGCGAGAATGATTATTGCCGTTACCTTTTGTCCAGATAGAAAAACGATCTGTGCTGACGCTAGGTACTAGATCTATGTCTCCATAGCTAGGGGTATTAAGAAGAGCGTCTCTGGCGGTTTTTATATCTTGGCCAACAGCGATAGATCCCATCATAACGCCGTGTCTACGGAGACGACGAGTCACGGCCCTCGTGTCCACCCCGCTGATCCCCGGAACGCCATGGTCTAGTAAAAAATTATGTAAGTTCGATGTGCTTAGGGAGTGGCTGGGTTGTTCGCACAAATCACGCACAACAAATCCAGCAACTTGAACTTTGCTGGACTCGTTATCTCGATCGTTGATGCCGTAGTTGCCGATAAGTGGGTATGTTGGCACTACAATTTGGCCAGCAAAAGAAGGATCTGTAAGCATCTCTTGGTAGCCTGTCATGGAAGTACTAAACACGACTTCTCCAATGGCATGGCACTCTGCCCCAAAGGACACTCCTTTAAAGGTAGAGCCGTCCTGTAGAATAAGATAAGCGTCTTTTACGGACATTTAAGTAGAAGCCCCATAGACTATTTCCCCTTGGTAAATCGTGGTTATGACGGAGCCCTTTAAGGACTTTCCCGAAAAAGGTGTGTTTTTGCCTTTAGATGTGAACTTGGAGGGATCCACAACCCAGTCCAAGTCAGGGTCGATGATCGTAATATCAGCCGAGAAGCCAGGTTTTAATGTGCCAATGTTCAAACCAAGAAATTTTGCTGGCGACGCCGTGAGCTTTTCAATCATTACAGGCAGAGACAATGCTTTGGTGTGGACAAGAGACATTAAAGATCCCAGAGCAGTTTCTAGTACACTGATTCCGTTCGCGGCGTCGCCAAAACTACACATTTTGTCTGTAATGCCATGAGGCGCATGGTCGGTGGATACGAAGTCAACGGTACCGTCATTCAGCGCGGCAATCATAGACATGCGGTCGGTGTTGGACCGAAGCGGAGGCGAAACTTTAGCCAAAGTGTCGTAAGCCCCGGATGACAAGGGGCCAAAAGCACTTACATCGGGGTCTGTGCCTAGCACGGCCTTGTCAGTTAGGGTCAAGTGGTGTGGCGTGACCTCGCATGTGACGTGTACGCCTTTGGCCTTGGCTTTTCTGACTAATTCAGTGGTTCCCGCGGTGCTGGCATGAGCGATATGCACATGGCCGCCTGTTAGTTCGGCTAGGTGAATGTCTCTGGTAACCATCACTTCTTCTGCAGAATTCGGTATTCCGTTTAAGCCCAATCGAGTAGCAATCCATCCTGCGTTCATCGAGCCATTTGCAGACAAGGAAGTGTCTTCACAGTGATTAATTATTGGCAATCCTAATTGGGAGCCATAGAGAAGGGCCTGTTGCATGATGTGAGGGCTAGATACAGGAGAGCCGTCGTCACTAAAGGCTACAACACCTGCCTCGGCCAGATTTCCCATTTCTGCCAATTCTAGCCCTTCGCTGCCTTTTGTAACACACCCGATGGGCAGGACTCGCGCTAGGCCGGACTCTCGAGCTGCAGCTAGTACATATTCAATGACAGGTCGGTTGTCCGAAGGCGGATCTGTATTTGGCATGGCACACAGAGTTGTAAATCCGCCACGCGCGGCGGCGGCCGTGCCTGTTGCAATCGTTTCCTTCCCCCTGTGTCCAGGATCTCTAAGATGGCAATGTAAATCTATGAATCCTGGTGAAACGACCAAGTCTTGTGCATCTACAATTGTTGCACCGTCAGGTTCGGTTAGGTTGGCACCGACGGCCTCTACGAGACCATTCATTAGGAGTACATCAGATATTTCGTCTCGTCCTTGCTCAGGATCGATTAACCTACCTTGTTTAATCAGGATTGGCTTCATGGGATATCAATGTTCCCAATCATGGATTCCGGTAGGGGAGAGCGTGAATTCTGATATTGCCGACAACTAATCTCATAGCCAGAGAAAAGGAAGGGGTCATTGTTGGTTCGGTGGTTCATCAAAAGCTTACACTTACTCCAGATTCTGTCGGGGCAATTAGTCGATATAGGAGGGCCATCCGAATAGCAAGTCCATTGGTTACCTGGTCTTCTATTACAGACTTAGTTCCATGTGCAACCTCCGGGTCAATTTCAACACCCTCATTTAATGGGCCGGGGTGCATTACCAAAGCGTCAGGATTCGCAACGAGTAGCCTTTCTGAGGTTACACAATACATTTGAGAATATTCCTTGAGTGAAGGGAGATGGCCTGCACTTTGACGCTCCAGTTGAAGACGCAATGCCATTACAACGTCGGCGCCTTCAATGGCGCGATCAATGGAGTGTTCAACGGTTACCGTTTTAAAAGGGTGATTGTCGAGACAATGTTGGTTAGCTACAAAGTCATCAGGGATGAGAGTTCGAGGGCCACATAGCACAACCTGGGCACCCATTTTTGTGAGTCCCCACAGGTTTGACCTCGCGACCCTGCTATAGAGAATGTCACCTACTATAACCACGCGTAAATCACGTATCCTCCCAAATTTACTGTTGATGGTGTACAAGTCGAGAAGGGCTTGTGTAGGGTGGGCATGGCTTCCATCCCCGGCATTTATTATGGAAGCATTCAAATATTTAGCCAGAAAGTTTGGCGTTCCAGACAATGGGTGTCTTACGACTATCAAGTCTATGCCCATGGCCTGAAGGGTAAGGGCTGTGTTATAAGTGGATTCTCCCTTCTCAGAGCTACTGCCTGATACACCAATACTAATCACGTCTGCACTGAGCATCTTGGCTGCTTGCTCGAAAGAGGACCGAGTTCTCGTACTGGGTTCCATAAACATAGTGGCAATACTTTTGCCGCGTAGAGTGGGCGCCTTTTTGATGTCACGGTCAAGAATTTCGGACATGGCAGAAGCGTCAGACAAGACGCTTTGTATTTCTCCTTCCGAGAAGTCGTCTAAGTCCAAGACGTGGCATCTTTTTGGTGCTGCCTGTTCTTGTGGGCTATTTGGTTTCTTCATCCTGTTCTCCATGATTGACAACAACAACCTCATCTAGCCCATCTTCTTCTTTGATCCTTACGCGCACATCTTCGTCTCTCGACGTGGGTATGTTTTTTCCTACATAATCAGCTTTTATAGGCAGTTCACGGTGTCCACGGTCCACAAGAACCCCTAGTTGAATTTGCTGAGGGCGTCCGAAATCTATAAGGGCATTCATGGCAGCCCGGACTGTTCTTCCTGTATAAAGCACGTCGTCAACGAGAACTGTAAGTCGACTGTCCAGGGGGACAGGGATGATGGTCGGTCTAACATGTGGTCTTGCCCCACGCGAAAAATCGTCCCTGTATAATCCGACATCGAGTGTGCCAAGAGATACTTCTCGATCTTCATCTATGCTTTGAACTGCCTCGTAAAGGCGACGAGCCAGCATTGCTCCGCGCGTGTGAATCCCTACAAGCACAATATTTGTCGTCCCGCTGTTTTTCTCTAGAATTTCGTGGGAGATACGAGAAATGGCACGATGAACCTGACTGTCATCTAAAACGCGCTTTTCATTAGGGTTGGACAATGCGTGCCCAAATTTATTCAGCGAGATTGACGCGGGCAAAAAAAACCTCCTGCTAGTGAGAGGCAAGAGGCCAAACAATCGATCCTGATTCATAGTTAGGTAAGGCTTTGATCTAACTACAAACTTACAAATTTCCGCGCCTTGCCAGCCTCACCGGACTGATTTAAAGGGATGCGCCATCCATCCTCGATTAGTATACAATGGCACCGAAAAATGAGCAAGGTCGAAAGTAAATTAATCCCCAAAATGCCTTGACTATCCTATTTTGTCCGAAATAAAATTTGAGTGAGGTCAGACGTCTAGTTAATGTCAAGTCAAGCAGTAGAAGAACGCCTCTCAGCCGGAGGTGTTATATATCGTTTTTGCGGAGACGATATTGAGATTGTCTTGTGCGGCAGGCGTTCACCTAAATTATGGGCATTACCCAAAGGGACACCTGAGCTCAACGAGACTATTGAAGAGACAGCTTCTAGAGAGGCAAAAGAAGAAACAGGGCTAGAAATTAATTTGGGGTCCTTTATAGATATCATTGAGTATTGGTTCACTTCACCAGAAAATGATTCGCTTTGCCATAAGCAGGTGAATTACTATTTGATGGAAGCGGTAGGTGGCGACACTTCTTTGCATGACTACGAATTTGATATCGTAGAATGGTTTGCGGCCCCGCTAGCCCTTAGGGCAATGACCTATCAGAATGAGGTGCGAGTTGTTGAAAAAAGCATTGCCATGGTTAAGGCGAGAGCAAGAAAGTAAAAGTCATTCGAAATTGTTTTTGCAAGGGGCGAAGGTCGTATTAAGAGACAAGCTTCTTGAAGATTCAGTGAATGATTACGCTTGGCGTACGGACCCAGAGCTATCTAAGCTTGATGCAACAAGGCCCATTAAAATGTCATACAGTGCGTTCATGAAGTACTCCAGGGGAGAGTTAGATTATCCAAATTCGAGCTCGAAGCGCTTAGCAGTGGACACAATTGAAGGCATTCACATTGGAAATTGCATGTATTACGACATTGACCCGAGGAGACGACAGGCGGAACTTGGCATTATGATAGGGGACAGAAGATATCAAGGTATGGGTTACGGTACAGATGCCGTACTGGTCTTGCTATGTCATATATTTGAAGCCACACCGATTGGGAGGGTTTATCTACATACACTCGAATGGAATGCGAGGGCGCGCAGCTCCTTTGCGAAAGCTGGGTTTCTAGAAACGAAGAATGTGCGCAGAGAGGGTATGGATTTCGTAAAGATGGACATACATAAATGTGATTGGCAGAACTCACGAACCATAGAGGCACACAGGAGTAAGGATGATAAAAACAGTGCGAAGGTGTGTTTAGGTCCGAGTTAAGGAGGGGCTGTCTAAAAAAGGGAAAAGACACACACGTCTTACTTAAGATGAGGGCGAAAACACTAAACAGAACATTCGAGATGGAATCAACACGGCTATTTTTGTAGGCGGCTCTTACCAAACATTTACAAATAATTAATCTGGAGGATACGGCAGGCTTCCGTGCATTAGATATATGACTGGGATTTCGACAGCACAGATGAGTTACAAAGAGGCTATAGATAAACTAGGTGGCCTAGTTGATTTTGAGAGGTCGGTGAGCATACCCAACCGATCCTTGTTCCGACTGGAACGTATGCAATACCTATTGGGTCATATGGGCGATCCACACAAGCAAGTACCATCGATACACGTAGCAGGTTCAGACGGCAAAGGTAGCACTTCTGCAATGATTGCATCCGTCTTGTCGACGGCCGGATATAAAGTAGGGTTATATACATCTCCACACTTACATAAAATGACAGAAAGGATTCGCATAGACGCAAAACCGATTTCAGAATCCGATTTTTGCGCTAGGCTAGAAGAAGTATGGCCTTCAATCAAGAAGACCGAAAAGAAATTTGGGTACGGAAGCACAACCTTTTTTGAGGCCATTACCTTACTGGCCTTTCTACACTTTCAGCGCTCAAAGACAGATATACAAGTGATAGAAGTGGGTTTGGGGGGAAGGCTTGACGCCACCAATGTGATACTGCCACAAGTTTGTGCAATAACCCCGATCAGTTTAGACCACGTTGAAACATTAGGACCAACTGTCGGTGAAATTGCCAGAGAGAAAGCAGGCATTATAAAGCGCAAGACCCCGGTCGTTGTTGCGCCCCAAATTCAAAATGCCATGAAGTCCATAAAACAAAGGGCGGAAGAGATGGAGGCACCTGTAATATCCGTATCTGATAGGTATAAGATACAGGTATGTGAAGCGAATGTAGACGGGCAGAGTTTCTACATTCGCGGATCCAAAAATCGATATGAGTTGAAAACCTCGATGCTGGGCGATTATCAGATAGAGAATGCCGCCACTGCTGTAGCAGTGGCTGAAACTCTAAATCAGCAAGGATTAGAGATAAACCACGAAAACATTCGAGACGGTATAAAGTGTGTGGATTGGCCTGCCAGGTTCCAAATATTAAAGGTCAGCGGCAAAACGTTAGTCGTCGACGGTGCACATAATGAGTCTTCTATTAAAAGGCTTTCTGAAAATGTATCAGCTATGTTTGGTATAAATCGAGTCGTTCTTTTGTTTGGTGCACTGCATGGACACAGTTTGGACAGTATGCTTGAGTCTCTAAAGGAGCTCGATTCACCCCTTGTGGCCGTTAAGTCAAGGCACCCAAAGGCAGTTGATGCTGAAGTGATATCAAGCGTAGCAAAAAAGCAGGGAATAAAGGTCTCATATGAGGAAGATAGTGTTTTTGCAGGATTAGAAAGGGCCATTTCCATGGGAAAAGACTCAATAATATTATGTACGGGATCACTGTCTGTTGCGGCAGAGATTCTAGAAGGTGTTTATAAAATGGTGCCTGAACTATATCCTAATATGGGGAGTGTGAATTCGGATATTCAGGCGGTATGAAAGAGAGGCCGTATTATGAAAAACGACCATAGGCGGGCAGTAATAACAGGCATGGGGGTCATAAGTCCCATCGGTAATACGGTCGTAGAATACTGGTCAAATTTGGTTTCTGGTCGATCCGGCATAGGGCCGATAACCTTGTGTGACGCTACTCCATTTCCTTGTCAAGTGGCGGGGGAAGTCAACGACTTCGACCCGACACAATATATGGAAGTAAAAGATGCAAAAAGAATGGCCAGATTTTCCCAATTGGCCGTTGCGGCTGCCAGACTAGCGATCGAAGATTCTGGCCTGGAAACGGCAAATACCAATGAAGAAAGGATGGGGGTGGTGATAGGTAACGGGAATGGAGGATTCCCTACTACGGAGGACAACGCAAGGGTGATGTCAGAAAGAGGAGGCATGAAAGTAAGCCCCTACTTTATACCGATGGTATTACCTAACATGGCAGCGGCAAATGTTAGCAGAATTTTTGGGCTCAAGGGGTATTCGTCCACAGTTATAACTGCATGTGCGGCAGGCACACAGGGTGTTGGTGAAGCCGCAGAAGTTATTAAGAGGGGGGTAGCAGATGTTGTGCTTGGAGGAGGTACAGAGGCGGGAATCTGCCAGCTAGGCCTTGGTGGATTTAATGTCATAAAGGCTTTGTCTTCCAAGCGCAATGATAAGCCAGAGTCTGCCAGTCGCCCCTTTGATGCCGAAAGAGACGGTTTTGTACCAGCTGAGGGGGCGGGCATACTTGTTATTGAAAGTCTAGATCATGCCAAGAGCCGTGGGGCAAATATACTGGCGGAGGTTATCAGCCTTGGTGTTTCGTCTGATGCCTATCATGCAGTTCAACCCGATGAAGATGGTGGCGGGGCAGCTCGAGCAATGAGGTTTGCATTGGAAGGAGCCAAAGTTAGCCCAGCTGATGTAGACTATATTAACGCCCACGGGACCTCTACTCCGAAAAATGACTTTTCGGAAACGCTTGCCATAAAGACAGTCTTTGGAGAAAAAGCTTACAATATCCCGATCAGTTCTACTAAATCCATGACGGGCCATGGCATGGGTGCCGCCGGTGCGCTTGAGGCGGTGGTATGCGTCAAGACAATTGAAACAGGTGAAATACATGCCACAATTAATTACGATTTCCCTGATCCGGAATGCGACTTGGATTACGTGCCAAATCTATCTAGAAAACAGCGGGTTGATACAGTAATTTCAAACAGTTTTGGCTTCGGTGGTCAAAATGCTAGCATCGTCATAAGGCGTTTTCAGGAGTAACCAAAGTCTTTCTATGCAGATGAGGTTTATCTCAGGGATTTAAATTGAAGTACATTGACAGCAAGAAAGGCTACGTCTATAGTAGCGCCGATTCACGCGAAGAAAAAAACCAAACGGTCTTGGAGGAAATTTGATGGTAATGGGTAAAGCAGCCATATTTACGGAGCCGTTCCATTTTGAAATAACCGAACTCCCTCCCCCTCCAGTAGAGCCGGGTGGAATTCTAATAAAAATAACATCTGCGGGTATTTGCGGCTCTGATTTGCATTACTGGAGAGGTGATCTGAAACCTATCATACCGAAGGGGAAGCAAGGTCCTGTGATCATGGGTCACGAGATGGCTGGAATTGTAGATACACTTGGGCAGGGAATTTCTACAGATTCTATGGGGAGGCCACTGAAGGAAGGGGATAGGGTAGTTTACACATACTTTCAGCCGTGCAGGCGTTGCTACATATGTATGCGCGGCGAATTAAATAACTGTCCTAGTAGATTCGACTTCAGGGCATCTGTGGAAGAGTATCCCTATTGTAGCGGAGGGTTTTCGGACTACTATTATCTGAGGCCTGGCCATTTCGTTTTTAAGGTTCCAGACGAACTTCCAGAGGAGGCCGTGGCAGGTGTGAACTGTGCAGTATCACAAGTCATATATGGGCTCCACCAGTCTGGCATGCGCATGGGTGACACCGTAGTTATACAAGGTGCAGGGGGTCTGGGGATAAATGCAACTGCCGCAGCGAAGGAGATGGGAGCAGGCCAGGTTATTGTTGTGGATGGTTTGGCAAATAGGCTAGAGTTGGCCTCGAACTGTGGGGCAGACGAGACTATTGACCTGAGTAATTTTGTAACAGCAGAATCTAGAGTTGAAAAGGTTAGAGAATTAACTGGTGGCTGGGGGGCTGATGTTGTTGTTGAGGTGGTAGGATTCCCACAGGTTGTTCCCGAGGGTCTCGAGATGCTTCGTAAAGGAGGCACTTACGTGGAGATAGGCAACATTTGGCCAAATAGCAGTGTTAGTCTAGATATCTCCAAGATACTGTGGGGAGTTACCAGGATTGTTCCCACAGTTCATTATGACCCTTACATCCTACCCGTAGCATTAGATTTTTTGGTGCGTGCTAAGGAAAAATACCCGATTCTGGATGTTATGTCGCACAAGTTTCCCCTTGAACAAATTGAGCAAGCCTTTAAACAGGCGGAGTGGTCTGGTAAAGACAAGGGGACTTCAGTTACTAGGGCTCTTTTGGTGCCCTGATTTTGTAGATATCTTTTAGATTTAGCCTACAATGTAGAATAGAGGCAGTGGTTTCTGAACGGGATGTGGTCTGAGGATACGGTTTGGGCCATGATTTCTGCATGTCCAGTGTTTTGTACTAGAAGCTTCGCTTCGATAGGTTGGGTCATTGCCTTGGGTTGAAATAGTCATCCCGTTGACATCTTCAAGTACTACAGTAGAAAATTTGTCTATGTGTTTTTGCGATTCAAGCGTTAATTGAACACCCACAGGCTTTATGAATTATTGCTTACTCCAATCTTTAGCATGTAGCTGGATGGGGCGTTGACACCGAGCATGCTGATTATTAGACTTGCGAAAGTTGTGTTACGACTCCGCATTGCCTTTGTGATTGCCCCGACATTAAGTACAGGAGAAATTAATGAATCAAGACGACAAGTTGTTCACCTTGAAGAAGCGTATTAATGCAGGTGAAACCGTAGTAGGAGCCTCAATATCTATCAACACTGACCGCAGACTCCTAGAGGAGCTGATTGGGGGCGGAAACTACGAATTTGTTTTAATCGATAGCCAGCACTCGCCATATGACGAGGATCGCTTGACTGATTTCTGCAAGATGGCACACGAACTAGGAGTTCATGTGCAGTTTCGAATCAAGCATACGCGCCATACATACCTTGTTGGAAACTATTTAGATTTAGGTCCGGGAGGTATAGAAGTGCCTCAGGTGGAACTTGACGACACTGTTGATGATGCTGTAAGCAATTTTTATTATTCTCCCCGGGGGGTAAGAAGTTGGGGTGGCAAGGCTAGATTTGGCCTGGGAGATGCACCTGACCGCCTTGAGTATGCAAAATGGTGGGGAGAGACAGGGGTGCTGTGGATGCAGGTTGAGTCAGTGGCAGCCGTAGCCAAAGCAAGGCAATTTGCTAAATCTGGGGTAGATTGTCTTTCGTTCGGCCCGGCTGACCTAAGTTTTAGTCTTGAACTCCACCCGTATCACCCGTTCAAAAGCGTGGATGATTGCATAGCACACGTGGTTGAGCAGTTGGAGGGCACGAACGTGGCGGTTTGCTTCAGGAACTCCCCAGAAGACCGCCAGAAGTATAAAGACATGGGTGTTCGCGTATTGTTGGAGAGCGTGTAGATATAATTTACAAAAGAAGCCACAAGAAAATAATGGAGGCACAAAATGGTGCAGTTGGGTAGTTCCAGTTTCACATATGAATTGTCTGGGGAAAATTGGGGGAATCTTCCTAATGGATGGAGATACTTAGAAGCTACGGCAGTAGCAGTAGACTCAAAAGATCAAGTCTATGTTTTTAATCGGGGAGGCCACCCTGTTATTATCCTCGACCAAGATGGAAATTTCCTGCGATCTTGGGGGGAAGATGTTTTTACCACACCTCACGGGATAGCTATTGGTCCGGATGATTCCGTATATTGTACTGATGCGGGAGACCATACCGTGAGAAAATTTACTCCCGACGGTGAATTGCTGTTGACTATCGGTGAGTCTGGTGCCCACGCACCTTTAATGAGCGGTAAACCTTTCAACAAGCCTTGTCATGTGGCGGTAGATCCTAGAAACGGAGACATATTTGTTGCTGACGGCTACGGAAATGCGAGAGTACATAAATACTCGGAGAACGGAGATTATCAATTTTCTTGGGGGGAATCTGGAACTGACCCAGGCCAATTTAATATAGTGCATAACATTGCCACCGATAGAGAAAGCAGGGTATATGTGGCCGATAGAGAGAACCGGCGCATCCAAATTTTCAGTCCCGATGGTCAATACGAAGAGCAATGGGTCAACATGTCTAGGGCTGCGGCCGTTATAGTCGACCACAGAACAGACTTGGTATATGTGGGGGAATATTTCGCCGGACAAGGATCCAATTCAACAGGAACAAAGCTAGGACCAAGAGTCACAATTTTAGACATTAAAGGGAACGTACTTGCAAGATTGAGTGATGAGCCTTATGGAGACGAGGCCGGCAGGTTTTATTCACCACACTCTATAGCAGTTGACTCTCAAGGAAATATATATGTTGCCGAGGTTTCATACTCAGATTATGGCCGGGCGATGGATCCACCAAGAGAGCTACGTTCGATGCAAAAGCTGGTTAAGCAGTAATAGCCCAGATGGCCAGAAGTAAGAATGTGGATTCATGGTTGTATGAACATGATCCATATCTGCGAAACATAGCTAGTTCTCTGCGGGAAATCGTTCTAGAGGAGGGCCCGGAGCTCAAGGAGTCAGTGAAATGGGGCAATCCGATTTATGAAGGCAGGGGAAGAGTTATATATCTTTCTGCAACGGAAGAGTATGTAACTCTAGGGTTTTTCAGCGGTGCTAACCTCAGTGACGTGTCTGGCAGAATGGAACCTTCAGGTAGAAGAATGCGAAGATTTAGAGTACGGGCATTAGAGGACATCGATGAGGTCCAGATCAGGACATGGATAAAGGAAGTCTTGGTGACCGATTCGTTGGGTGGATAAGTGTATGTGAAGTGAAGGCAAATGTGTCAGGCACAATGTAATGCTTATGATCAGACACCCATTTTTATAACGGTAAAATTATTGTCAATAATTGAGTTGGGGTGGCGCTTTTGCGACTAGCTAAAAATTCTATGAGGACACAGAGTGAATTATGGTATACTTCCCCATCTGAGCAGGCTTCTTTAATCGACCTGTAAACTTTATTAAATTTGGAGGCGCCCTAGTGACCTTAACAACATCAGGTATCGATTCCAAAGTCCTTATTTCAATGTTTCGCACGATGATCACGATTCGTCGTTTTGAAGAGCAGTCAAAACGAGAAGCGGACTCTGGGAAATTGAGAGGGCTACATTCTTCTATAGGCCAAGAGGCTGTTCCGACAGGAATGTGCGCTCATTTGGGAGATAAAGACTTTATATTTGGTACCCATCGTAGCCACCATCACTGCATAGCTAAAGGTGTTGACCTGCGACAGATGATGGCAGAATTGCTTGGGAAGTCTACAGGAACTAATAAGGGTAAGGGTGGGACGATGCACATAGCAGATATAGACAAGGGAATGTTGGGAGCTAATGGTGTCGTTGGGTCTAACATTCCGGTATCTATTGGAGCAGCTTTAAGTGCTCAAGTTCTGGGCACAGATCACGTCAGCGTAGTATTCTTTGGTGATGGTGCGGCGAATCAAGGGGCTTTGCACGAGGCTCTTAATTTGGCTGCGATTTGGAAGCTACCAGCAATCTTTGTATGTGAAAATAACCGCTATGCTGAATCTACTCCTTTTGAATATGCTGTGGCAGGAGGGTCAGTTGCCAATAGGGCGGCTGGCTACGACATACCGGGAGTGCTCGTAGATGGACAGTCAGTCCTCGATATGTACGAAGTCAGCGGAGAAGCCGTTGGCAGGGCTCGCGCCGGAGAAGGACCGACTCTAATAGAGGCTCAAACGTATAGGTATCATGGGCATTTTGGTGCCGACAACCCACTGGCCTACAGAACAGAGGAAGAAGAAGAGCATTACAAGGAAAAAGATTGTATTAAGAGATTGACTGACTATTTAGTGGAAAACGCAATTGCGACAACAGAAGAATTGGATAAGTTGGACCAGGAAGCAGTTGAATCGGTCGCCGAAGCGGCAAAATTTGCCAATGATAGTCCATTTCCAAATCCCGAAGAACTCTTTGATGATGTTTATAGCGACTATCCTAAAGGGGCCTTAGTAGCAGGAATGCAGCTAGACGGACTCCCAGACCCAGGCCTTGTTACGCCTCCGTCCAGTTAATTTAGCATAGTTGACTTAGGGCTTATGGGACATAAAACACAATATTTATTTGATAGAGAATTGAAGTAGAGGAGACCAATAATGGGAGACAAGGTAAGAAAAGTATCTTACATCCAGGCAGTTAATGAAGTTCTACGTCAAGAAATGGAGAGGGATTCCTCTGTTATCGTGATGGGAGAAGACGTAGCAGGAGGAGGAGGACGACCAGACAAAAAGGATGCCTGGGGAGGACCGATGAGGTTAACGAAAGGACTTATCTTTGAATTCGGTGAAAATCGAGTTAGAGATACTCCCATATCTGAGGCAGGGTTTATAGGTGCTGGAGTTGGAGCTGCTGCGACAGGTTTGCGTCCAGTTGTGGAGCTGATGTACGTGGGTTTTTTGGGTGTTTGTGCAGATCAGATATTCAATAACGCCGCAAAAATGCATTACATGTTTGGCGGCAAAGTAAAAATGCCGTTAACTATTATGACAGCAACAGGGGCGGGATTGAATAATGCTGCGCAGCATTCAGAAACAGTTTATTCAGTTTTTACGCATTACCCAGGGCTGAAGTGCGTGGTTCCTTCTGGTCCTTACACGGCAAAAGGCCTTTACGCTTCGGCTATAAGGGATGACGACCCTGTAATTATATTCAACAATAGACCAGCCATGGGTTTGCGGTCAGATGATCACGTGCCGGAAGAGCCCTACACGATACCAATAGGTAAGGCTAGCATTTCGGTGGAAGGTACAGACATTACGCTGATTGGAATTGGATACACTACTAGGCTTTGCATGGAAGCAGCAGAGGAATTGGAGTCCGACGGATATTCTGTTGAGGTTATAGACCTGCTGTCGATATCGCCTCTTGACACCGAAACCATTTTGGAGTCAGTTAGGAAAACCAGAAAGGTTGTGATAGTGGACGAGGATTATCCTAGGTGTAATGTGGCAAGTGATATTTCAGCATTGGTTGCAGAGGAAGCCTTTGACTATTTAGATGCTCCGCCGAAGAGAGTTACTCCCCCTCATACATCTGTACCATATAGTCGGGCGTTGGAGGCGCATTGGATTCCCAACAAGGACAAGGTGGTGTCAGCTGCCCGTCAAGTTTTAGAATAGGAGACACAAATGGCGACGCCAATCATAATGCCAAGGCTCGGCGACTTCATGACGGAAGGCACGATAACTAGATGGAGGAAGTCTTCCGGAGATTTTGTACAGCAAGGAGAAGTTATAGCAGAAATAGAAACCGAGAAGGTTAACTACGACCTAGAGGCTACAGCTTCGGGGAAGCTTCACACCCTTGTTGAAGATGGTGCCATAGTGCCCGTCGACGATGTAGCTGGCTATCTTCTCGAAGAAGGTGAAGACCCTCCAGAGATCGTAGAGGTAGTTCCAGAGGTGCCTAAGTGGAGGGAGCCTAAACCACGTCGGGATGAAGGGGCCGCTAAAGAGAAAGGCGCTCCTGTTAGGTCTACTCCGGGAGCTAGAAGGTTAGCATCGAAACTGGGAGTCGATATTTCTCAAGTTAGTCCAACTGGGCCCGGGGGAAGGGTAGTTGAAGATGACGTTCGTGCCGCTTCTGAGGGTGAAGGAGGGTCTAAAGATGAGCAGCTTCTCCCTGCGGGATTGCCAGCACCGACGGAGACAGTGCCTATAGCGGGCATAAGAAAAACCGTAGCTGAGCACATGATGCGTAGTATATCTTCAACTGCACAATTGAGCTTCTTTTTGGAAGTTGACGTAACGGATATTCAACGCCTGAGGAAAGAAAAGTCCAATGAGGTCGAAAAGACGCTTACCATCGGACATGTATTAACCAAGGCATGTGCGGAGGCATTAAAGCGTAATCCGTTACTGAACACCGTTTTGTCAGGGGGCAATATCTATCATTTCGACAGTGTGAATATAGGCGTGGCGGTTGCTTTGAAGGATGGCCTTATAGTTCCGGTAGTACGAGATGTGACTAGCAAGAGCGTCTTGGATATAGCGCGTGATACAGATGCCCTTGTGGATAAAGCTAGGGAAGGGAAGATTTCCCCTGATGACGTAGTTGGAGGGACATTTACTATAAGCGTTTTGGGGAGCGTTGACGGATTTACTCCAATATTAAGTTCGGGCCAGAGTGCTATTTTGGGAGTTGGTCGGTCTGTAGAGAAGCCAATTGTAAAAAAGGGTGAGATAGTGGTGCGTGAGACCATGCAATTAAGCTTGACGGTAGACCATCAAGTTATTGACGGTGCAGTAGCGGCAAGCTTTTTCAGGCGTCTTCAGCAGTTAGTGGAACGTCCCGGAAATATCTTTAAGTAGAACTAGAAATACATGTTGTCACGAATAAAACACCTTGGGAGTCGTTGGCGGTGCAGAGTTCTGGTCAGTTAAGCTTAATTTAAAATTTACCCCAAGGATTGGCGAATTCCTTGCTATACTTTGCCTAGACAATTGCTCTCATATGTGCAAAATTACTACTAGGGTAGTACGTAACGCATCTGGATGGTCCCACTAACTCTTAAAAGAAAAACAAAGCTAGGACAATAGGCTTGAAGGACTTGAAAAAGGAGAGATAAATGGAAGGTGTATTTTTGACTTTGATTGGAGCTGCCATCTTTAGCCAGTCGTGGCACATTCTTGGTATGTATGCAGAAGGGCGAACAATGGGAATCATTGTGGGAGCCCTTGGGCTTATTTCTTTGTCTGCGATAGTTCTAAGCCCTGTTGTGCTAACTGGCCAAAGTATGCTTATAGAGGCAACCGTTTTGAAGACTCTTATTGCGTTATGGGCGGTTTATGCTCTCGCAGTGGCGGCACATGGAATTTGGGATTTGGATGAAAGGGCGATAGGGTTTTATTCCGCGTTTTTAGCCCTTGCAACCCTAATTCCATTCATCTATTTTGCCGTTAATCTTGAGCCTAGATATGGTACGTCGGTGTGGTTAGGGCTTTCTGCCTCAACGCTGATTCTCACCATACTTGCAACCGTAGTGTTTTTCTATCAGGCGTTCATGCTAAGTATCTTGCGATTGGTGTCAGGCTGGTTCTTGTTATTGGGCGGAGCGGTCATTGGGTTAATAGGTGTCGGGATCGTATCGGCAACAATATCTTAGATTACAGCAAAGTTTTTAACATTATTTTGTAAAAACACACCGTATGGGCTTTGAGTCGTCGGCTCGGAGCCCATTGTAAGGTAAACAATGGGGTTGATATGGCCATAGATGAAGCGGACAATTTCTCTATAAAATCTATCCTGGAGCAAAGTGAGACTGAAGTAGCTAAGTTAGATTGGGAAGGGACCTTCTCTAATTACCTTAGTATGGTGGTAGAAGATCCTTCTATCTCTCGACTTTCCCATTCTCTGGTTCACGAAGCCATTTTGTCACACGGGGTCAACTTGACGGCAGAAGGCGAGCCTGTATATGGCCTCTTTGAGGATAAAATATTTGGACTTGATGATGATCTACATCGAATAGTTCAATACTTCGGGTCTGCTGCTCAAAGGCTTGAGGTGCGCAAGCGCATTCTGCTTCTTTTGGGCCCTCCCGCTAGTGGCAAGTCTTCTGTGGTAGATTTGATCAAGCGAGCCTTGGAACAACATACACGGACTTCGAAAGGAGCCGTCTACTCTATAAGTGGTTGTCCTATGCAAGAAGAGCCGCTCCACTTAATCCCGGAGAGACTTCGCGGTATCTTGAATGATCAGTATGGTGTATATGTAGAAGGTGACCTCTGTCCTAGGTGTAGGTATATGCTACGAACTGATTACGAGGGCAGAATATCTGAAATGCCTGTGAGCAGGGTGGTCTTCGACGAAAAAGAAGCCATAGGCGTGGGATACTATGTGGCCACCAACCCAAACCCTACTGATTCATCCTTATTAGTAGGAAGTGTGGACTTGTCAAAACTAGGCGGGGACCGCCGAGAGGTTTTAGGGAAGGCATTTAGGCTAGACGGGGAACTCAATATAGCCAACAGAGGGCTCATGGAATTTGTAGAGATGTTTAAAGCTGATCGCCATATGTTGACAACGCTGCTTGGCCTTGCGCAGGAACAGCTGATAAAACTAGACCGATTTGGCTCTGTGTACGCTGACGAAGTCATAGTGGGTCACTCGAATGAAGGGGACTTTGACACTTTCGCTTCTGAGAAGCATGCGGAAGCTCTTAAGGACAGAATTATTGCGATACAAGTTCCATACGCACTGAAAGTATCTGAAGAGATAAAAATATACGAAAAGATTATAGAGGGTGGAGCTGAGCTTGATGTGCATCTTGCACCTTTGACCTTACGGGTAGCCAGCACTTACACGGTCTTGTCAAGGATTGATCCGTCATCTAAGCAAGCACTTAGCCTACTGGACAAAGTACGGTTATATGACGGGGAGGTTATTGCATCGATATCTAAAAAAGAGATCAAGGAAATGCGGAGGCATCATCCAAATGAAGGGATGTTTGGAATATCTCCCAGGTATGTGATGAATCGACTAGGGGCTGTGGCAGGTTCCCCCGGCACAGTGTGCGTAAGCCCCTTGGCGGCACTCGATAGTTTATGGCAAGGGTTAAGTGAGAATGTAAGCCTTGATCCTGATGATCGTATCAAATATGTGAACTTTGTCACTGATGCAGTGAAAGAGTACGGCCGTCTTGCTGTGAGAGACGTTCAGAGAGCCTTTGAGGAGTCATTTGAAAAAACGGCTGAGATGCTTTTAAATGGGTACCTAGACAACATAATACCTCTTTTAAATAACGATCTTGAGTCCCAACGGATCAGTAGTGATGATGTTGTTAGCGAGAGAGATATTAGAGAAATAGAGAGGGCGATTGGAATAGCAGAGCGAGAGAAAGAAAGCTTTCGATCTGAAATTGGTGAAATAGTTTCAGCCTGGAGACGACGAGGCAAAACGTTCAAATACACCTCCGATCCTCGCCTACTCTCTGCTATAGAAGCCAGGTTGTTCCCGTCAACTCGGACGCTAGAAAGAGGACTTACAAAGCCTAGATTTGCCAAACAGAGGGCAGAATGGGCGCAAAGACGCAGTTCGATAGCAAGACGTTTGGTTCACAACTATGGTTATTGCGAGACTTGTTCAGAAGATGTAATTGATTATGTCACGGCTGTATTGAAGAAGCGAGCTACACATAAGACACCAAAAAATGAGGGAGTAGAATGGATGTGGCCCTTGAATACAGGGGCAAACACCAGTACGTCTTGAGGGTTTTAGGAACCTGATGATGCCTTTCTAGCTGAGCTTTACCAATTCGCTCGTTTTGTTTATTTAATCCATATTCCCCTTATACACATATACTAGTTAAGCCTTTCGTGTCCGCCATTACCTTCGAAATTACGGGTGCTGAACAAACCAAGGTCTACCCCTTGGTGAACGTGAACTATCAGCTCCTGTTTGGGAACGCCTATTGAATTGACTAACTCTTCGTCAATTGTGTCGACCAGATCTTGTATTTCTTCAGTCGTTATATTTTTATTAATGCTTAATGTAGAATGAACTACGGCATCTGTATAATGTAAATCTATTCGCCCAAGGGATGTCTCGCCTCGGAGGATGGTATAGCATTCTGAATTGGCAGTTCTGCATTCCCTTTCGAAGTAAAAAGTTTTCATGTCTCAGCGGTTCCTTTGTGAAATCTATGCCTGTTTAGGGGTTTGTCCGGCTCCTTCAACAGTCCATTTGTACGAAGTGAGTTCTTTGAGCCCCATAGGCCCCCGCGCATGCAATTTATTAGTGCTTATTGCAACTTCTGCCCCGAGGCCAAGCCTTCCTCCGTCGTTATAACGAGTACTGGCATTAACGATCACGACACTGGAATCTACTTCGTTTAAGAATCTTGCGGCGGCGGCAGTGTTTTCGGTAACTATGACATCTGTGTGTCCGGAACTGTAGGTGTCAATATGATCGAGTGCGTCTTGCAGAGAGTCCACGACCTTGACGGCTACTCTAAGTGCAAGGAATTCGATGCCCCAGTCTTGGTCGGTAGCGCGGACGATATTAGGCTTGCTGGGGTTGCCGAGGAGGCTAAGTGCTCTGAGGTCGCATCTAATCTCTACGTCATTTTCAGTTAACACATTTACTATGCGAGGTAGGTAGGCACTAGCTACACTGGAATGGACCAACAAGGTATCTAGGGCATTACACACGTAAGGTTTTTCAACTTTTGAGCTGCGTGCAAGGTTGACCGCCATGTCTAATTCAACGTTTTCGTCCACGTACATATGGCACACGCCTATGCCACCGGTTATGGCAGGCATACTGGCACCTGACGCTACTTTATGAACGAGGGAAGAGCTGCCCCTCGGCACCATCAAGTCTATATAATTTTTCATTTCTAGCATTTGATCCACAATTTTTCTATTAGGAGAATTGATGAACTGTATTGAATCTGGGGGTACATCCGATGAGTCAAGGCAATTCTTGATAAGGTTTACCAATGCGGTGTTAGAATGAATAGCCTCGCTACCTCCTCGTAGAATCACGGCATTGCCTGATTTCATGCAAAGTGCAGATATGTCGATGGTAACGTTAGGACGGCTTTCGTATATGACACCTATGACGCCGAGGGGTGTACGTCTGCGGGCAATATTTAGGCCGTTTGGTAAAGTACGCTCATCAAACTTTTCGGCAAGAGGGTCGGGTAAGGCGGCTATAGTACGGACATCGTTGGCCATGGATTGCAACACGTTTAGGTCCAATAAAAGCCTGTCTATAGAGGCACTGTTTAAAGAATTATCCTTTGCGATTTGTACGTCCCGTTGATTTGCTAACAGTATATTATCGCAGTTTGATTCAAGGCCTGACGCGATCTGGTCGAGGGCAAATTTTCTAGAATCATCGCTTAGTTTGCCTAGAGACTTGGAAGCAGATTGAGCCCGTTTCCCAAGATCTATAAGATCCGATGGTTTCACGATTACCTCCTGGCAGGAATCTACATCTTATAGGATCACCATATTGTCGCGATGGATGACTTCGTCTCCGTAATGATGTCCTAATAATTCATGAATGCGATTTGATTGAACTCCGCTGATTGTGGCGAGTTCGGCAGATTCATAGTTAGTGATGCCGGCAGCCAGTTTCGTGCCAAGTATATCCGTAACAGAAACGATATCTCCACGATCAAAAGCTCCCGAAACTTTTTGGACACCGGAAGGCAGCAAGCTGCTACTGTCATCCAGCAGGGCATTACAGGCCCCTTCGTCTATAACGATAATGCCTTTTTCAGAAACACCGCTAAGTATCCACCTCTTTCGACTCTCAATTTTCGTACTAGTTGCAGGGAAAAAAGTTCCGATACGCTCTCCATCCACTAACCGCGTAAGGACATTTTCTGTAAAGCCACTGGCTATTACTACGTCTATCCCGGACTCGATGGCTATTTTGGCAGCTTCCAATTTGGTTGACATCCCACCCCTGCCTTTAGAGTCCCATGCACCACCACCCATGGCCTCAATTTCCTCATCAAATTTATCTACAGATGGTACAAGTTGAGCGTTGGGGTCTCTGTGGGGATCAGCAGTAAATAAGCCCTCGATTTCCCCTAGCATCACCAAGAGGTCAGCATCTACTATATTAGCCACAAGAGCTGAAAGATTGTCATTATCACCGAAAACTTCACCTTCCAATTCGTCAACTGATACGACATCATTCTCATTTATAATAGGCACTACTTTTCTGGCCAGTAAGGACAACAGAGTGTTCCGGATGTTTAGATAGCCAAGGCGGTCTCGAAGATCTTTTCTAGACAGCAAGGCTTGGGCGACAGGAATCTGATGCCAGTCAAAGAGCTGTTCGTAAGCATGCATAAGTCGGCCTTGGCCAGCAGCAGCAAGAACTTGTCTTAAAGGAACATCACGTTCGTCTTGTCTTACCCCAAGGACATGCCTGCCGGCTGCTACTGAGCCGGAAGAAACTAGTAAAGTTTCCACTCCGCGTTCACCAAGTTGCGACAGTTGCTCCACTAAGGCAGACATCACTTGCATATTTAGACGACCATTACTCCGCGTCAACAGAGTAGTTCCAGCTTTTACGGCTACGCGTCGATATTCTATTTTGCCATTTGCAATTGATGTATCTAATTCTATGTTTTCACTAGACATTGTAGGTGCCTCTATGAATAATTATGTTAGGGCGTCAGACCATAATTGTAGCAACGGCCGTTTGGTCCCAACAAGGTTTCGAAAATTACCAATCTGGGTCGAAGTCAGCATGTTCATTTTTGGTAATTTGTCTTTGATTGTCTCCGCTACGGTCCATTATCACTAATTCGGCGTCGCCATCAAATTCTGAGACAAATACGATACTGTTTCCGTCTGGTGACCATACAGGGCTGTAATCGTTACCTGCGTTATGGGTTAGTCTGATCTGTTTCCCTCCAGAAATTTCTACTAGATAAATTTCAGTGTTGCCATCTCGATTTGAAACAAACATTAAATATTTACCATCAGGAGACCACGCCAGATGGGATTCAGTGGCATCGTTACTAGTCAGTCTTCTTTGATCAGAACCATCTTCCCTCATAATGTATATTTCTTTGTTGCCATCCCTGGTTGAAAGAAAGGCGATCCTTTTTGAGTCTGGAGACCAGAGAGGCTTTGTGTCCGGGGTTTCAGTTAATCTGAATTCATTCACGCCGTCAGGGTTTCTTTTGTAAATTCCTTCGAACCCCTCGTCCGCGACAGAAAAAACAACCCAGTTGCCGTCTCTAGACCACCCTCCCACGTCGTGAGCGTATAAATCTGTTATCTGGGCGGGTTCAGTTGCTAGCTCCGTTTCTGAACTCTGAACATTTACAACAAACAGAGACCCCGTTTGGTCTACGAAGGCTATTCTTTTACTATCAGGAGACCACCTATACATAATTTGACCGATATTTTGACCTGATTCAAATACATGCAGCTTCTGTCTTTCGGATCCGTTTAAAAGCATGAATTCAAGCAAATGCCTCTCTGCACCTGAGGATATAAACGCCACGCGATTGCCATCTGGGGATATCGACGGACCATACTCACTCAACCCAGAGCTTTGTGACAAGTTATATTCAGAGCCATCCTTTAGCGAGTAAGAATATATCTCTTTACCACGTTCCGCGCCCTTGCCATCTGAGGTGAAAAGGATCGGGTCTTCGCTTTGCGGTTCACAACCAATATTTGTAATGCCTAGTGCTATTCCTAAAAAGGCCAGAATGTGAACCACGCCGATTGTTCTAATACCAGATATTTTCATAGCTACTAACTCTTAATACTTCTGAAGTCTAATACCCTGTAATTAATTTTGTGGTGTATTGCGAGATTCATCGTATCACTCTTGATATGACTACCTCCAAGGGGTAACTTGGCGACGTTATGTTGTCTTTCCGGTTTTAATTCATCAAAAGGCATAGACTAGACGAAAGAAGAGAAACAGGTAGTATTTCTTTACTTAAACCCGATTTAGATATAGAAACGGTTCATAGGTAGGGGTTATAATTGAATGCAAGGTTAGTCAACAATATATTGTATAGAGGCAAAAGATGTCAGTTTCACTAAAATCGATATTCAGCTTTCCTAACCCAGTTAATGAAGTGGCAGCAAGAACCGTGGCAGCCGCGGTTGTTTTCATTTCTTTATCCTACGTTGTTACAGGAAATCCATGGGTGCTTTTAGTATTGTTGTACGGATTTTTTGCAAGGGTGGCGACGGGTCCTACACTGAGCCCTGTGGGGCTTCTGGCAACCCGTGTTATTGCCGACAGGATAGCTAAACCAAGATTGGTTCCGGGTCCGCCTAAGCGATTTGCTCAGTCGGTGGGGCTAGTATTTTCGGTAGCTGCAGTGATCCTTCACTTTGGGCTAAATTCTGCTGATGTCGCAAGGATAGTTATATCTGTTCTAACGGCATTCGCCTTCTTGGAGTCAGCGGTAGGGTTTTGCTGTGGATGCTATGTTTTTACGAGGCTAATGAATTGGGGATTGATCCCAGAGTCAGTTTGCAAGGAATGCATTTTCGAGCCGCATAGCAGCACTAACTGAATGTGCCTATAGAAAGTCAGGCAGGATTCTTATGATATAGGAGGTCGTTCCTGTATCCAGGGTCTTGCTCTTTCGAATGCCGCAGACGCGGCCAATACAGTGTCTTCTCTACCAGGTTTTCCTACTATGTGAAGTCCGATTGGAAGTCCTTCTGAGGAAAACCCACAAGGAATGCTGGCAGCGGGATATCCAATCATGTTGATTGGAAACGTGAATGGCAAGAATCCCCAGAACGGATGAACTGCTTGTCCATTTATTTCTTTGGGGTGTTGTCCCACATCGAAAGCCGGAAGAGCCATCGTTGGCGAGAGTAACAGATCATATTGTTCTAGCTGATTAGCGAACAGCGACTTGATAACATCAACTTTTCCGAGAGCCTTGGCATATTCAGCGCCAGTTACTTTGGCGCCATTTTCTAGTACCTCACGACCGTACCACGTCAAGTCATTTGCATGATCTTCAAGCATCCGTCCAGAACGAGCATAGGATACGGTAGTGTAAAGGGTCCAGAAAGGTTCAAAAGGATCAGTGAGTTCTAAGTCGGATTCAGCTACAGCCCCAACGATGTCATTGAAAACAGAAAGAGCAGAATGGCAAACACTGACCACTTCAGGATCAACTGCAGCGTATCCGTAATCAGAGCTCCACGCCAACTTAAGCCCTTTAATGTTCTTCTGGGTCGCCGCTAAGTAGTCATCCGGCTCTTGCCGTATGGTTGCTGGTGAGCGAGAGTCGTATCCGGCCAGCACCTGTAGCATCAGAGCAGAATCAGCAACAGTTCTACTTATAGGTCCTAATTGAGTAAAGTGATTGGCAGTGACGGGGGATTTGCTTCCGTTGTATAGTGGTATTCGACCAAGCGTGGGCTTTATGCCGTATGTCCCGCAAAAACTTGCCGGGATTCGAATTGATCCTCCGCCATCGCCTCCGGATGCCAGTGAACACAATCCGGCAGCTACGGCTGAAGCAGATCCTCCACTAGACCCACCAGCGGTACGGTCAGTGTTCCAGGGATTGCGACAGTGGTCTCCAAGGCGATTTTCTGTTGTTCCCAAATCACCATTCTCAGGCATATTGGTTTTACCTAAAATTATAGCTCCAGCCTTCTTGATTCGTTCGACTATTACAGAATCTTCAGTCGGAACAAAATCTTTGAATACAAGTGATCCTTGGGTAGAAGGTACTCCGCGCGTGTTTTCAGAATCTTTTATAGCTGTAGGGAGACCATGAAGCGGGCCCAGAGGCTCACCTTTCATAATGGAATCCTCTGCTTTCTGGGCAGTTTCAAGCGCTTCGGTCTTGGTGACAGTGATGAACGAATTAAGATGAGGGTCTAGCTGTTCAATGCGATCTAAGTACAGTTTAGTTAGTTCTACAGGTGATACTTCTTTTTTTGCGATTGCATTGCGTTGGTCGACTGCTGAAGTGAAGGCTAAATCTTGGGTCACTTTGTTATATTCTCCATTTACAATGATTAGCTATGAAACTATAGGCCTTTGGTGGATCCACGGCTGCGTATTTTCGAACGCGGCTGAGGCAGATATTACTGATGATTCGTCTCCTATTTTACCAATTATTTGTATTCCTATGGGTAGCCCTTCTGGCGAGAATCCACAGGGGATACTCGCTGCGGGATTCCCAATCATGTTGATTGGATACGTGTGTGGGAGATATCCCCAGAACGGATTTACTAATTGACCGTTTATTCTATCAGGTGGATTCCCGTGAGGGAATGCTGTCACAGCCGTTGTGGGTGTTATGATCAGATCGTACGACTCAAAAATATTTTTGAAAAGCGCCTTTATCTTTTCTATTTCCCCCAAGGCAGTTGAATATTTTGCTCCTGTAATCGATGCTCCATACTGAAAGGATTCTCTGCTGTAGTCAGTCAGTTCATCGCAATGTTCTGTTAATAGGTTAGGGTTTTTAGCAAAAACGCTTGCTGAAAACAACGTCCAAAAACTATCAAAGACGTTGTTTCCAAGTGAGATGTCTACTTCATCAACCTTGCTTCCGAGGCTTTCAAAAACCTTAGTACTTTTGAAAGTTGTGTGTAGAACTTCATTGTCGATTGGTGCATAGCCGAAGTCAGCGCTCCAGCCTATCCTAAATCTGGCACTTTCAAGATTGGCAGCTTCTAGATAGTCTTCGGGGGATTCGTGAATCGATGACGGATCTCTGTAGTCATGTCCTGACAGAACCTGGAGGAGTAATGCACAATCTCTGACAGACCTTCCTATGGGCCCCGATTGACTAAAAAGATTTCTGATGAAAGGCTGGTCTACTCCCTGATAGGATGGTACGCGGTACTGGGTCGGCTTTATACCGTAGACACCACAGAAACTAGAAGGTATACGTATAGATCCTCCTCCGTCACTCCCGGTGGCTAAGGAACACAAACCGGATGCTACAGCAGCAGCAGCCCCTCCGCTGGATCCGCCCGACGTTCGAGCAGTGTTCCATGGGTTATTACAGGGGGGGCCTAACATGTTTTCTGTACGGCCTAGGAGCCCGAATTCTGGAGTATTAGTTTTTCCCAAGATGATTGCCCCCGCCCTCCTTACCCTCTCCACTACTATAGAGTCATTTTTAGGGACTCTGTCTTTGTATACTAATGAGCCATTCGTAGTTTTGATATTTTGGGTGTCTTCAAGGTCTTTTATAGATATAGGGATTCCATGTAGCGGTCCTAATTCATTCCCTTGTACCACAGCGTCTTCAGCTAATTTTGCAGAGACTAACGCTTCTTCATGACACACAGTGAGATACGCATTGAGTTTAGGGTCAAGCTTGTTTATCCGATCAAGATACAACTCTGTCAACTCAACAGGGGAGAGCATTTTAGTTTGAATGAGCTGTTTTTGCTCAGCGATTGAGAGGAATGCTAAGTCGCGATCTGACACCTGCTTTACACCACACCGTGAGAGTTCATAATGCCGGCGCGAGTGTAACACTATGCGTTTATCGTGGTCAATCTGACAGTTATCTAAAGAATTTAGGTGCGATTTTGGATTGATGCCTGTCACCGCTGTAGATATAATATCGACATGAATGTTATATCCTTAGTGTGGAGTACAGGATATCCATTAATCGATATCCAACTTTAGTAATAGAGGTTAGTAGATGGCAATAGTCCGAGTACTGTATTGGAAAGAAATCCCTACTCAAGTGCGTGTGGAAGACGAATCAGGCAGTATTTCAAAGATACTAGATGACCGTTTTCAGCAAGGCGTGGACGCTGTCGCAATGTTTGATGGCAGTAACGGAACTGATGCTTATCTAGACTCGTGGGAATGGGGTAAGGAAGATGAAGTAATGGGCAATCCGCAAGAAATTGCAAAGGATGTTGTTGATATGTATAACATCAAATTTCCACGTGATTTTGTTGAGAGGATAAGGAAGCTACATCGGTCTGGCAACAGAGACGCGTCCCCTGGATCAATAGATAAATGGATGGATGATGCGGTTATTTGAGGTTATGACATGACCCTTCTAGAACGGTTGGATTCTGGTAATGTTTTAGTGTCTGATGGTGCTACAGGAACTTATCTACAGTCTCATGGATTAGAGCCAGGAGGGTGTCCGGAAGAATTTAATGTGACGCAACCGGCAACAGTGAGAAAGATGGCTGCGGAATATTTTGAAGCAGGATCAGACATAGTTTTGACAAATTCATTTGGCGGCACAAAATTCATGCTGGAGAAATACGGGAATGGCGACAGGGTAGAAGAATTTAATACCATGGCTGCTCAGCATGTGAATGCTGTAGCACCAGCTAGCGGAATCGTTGCCGGGTCCGTTGGCCCAACTGGGGAATTTGTTTCCCCTTTAGGTGATGTCAGTAAATCTGAAATGAAGGACGCATTCACCGAACAGGTAATTGCGTTGGAAAAGGGGGGAGCGGACACTATAGTGATTGAGACCATGACTGCTATAGAGGAAGCTGTGCTTGCGGTTCGGTCTGCGAAAGACAACACTAAATTACCTGTGATTGCAACAATGACATTCGATAAGGGTCCTAGGGGGTTATTCACTATGATGGGGATAACTCCTAAAGAGGCCGTAATTCAACTCGAAAACGAAGGGGCAGATGTAGTAGGTTCTAACTGCGGTAACGGGATTGATGTTATGCTTGAAGTAGCACGTGAAATGAGGGAGGCGGCGAGTGGATATACGATAATTCACTCGAATGCGGGGATTCCAGTCATCCGCAAAGGGCAGGTAGTATATCCTGAGGATCCAGATTATATGGCTAGCAGATTCTATAGGATGGTAAAAATGGGGATAAATATTGTTGGGGGGTGTTGTGGAACTACGCCCAGACACATAAAGTCTATATGCAGAGAGGTAAAGAATTAACTTGCCGAAGTGCGAGCTATTCTCAAACGGTTAAGGTGCGGTTATATGTCCAATTTAAGATCAGCTGAAAAAGGTAGAGTTGTGAGGGTAATTCAGGAATATGGCAAATGCGTTGAGTTGGTTCCGATAGATCCTAATTTTCAAGAAATTAGCGTGGGTCTATATGTTAAGGACGGAATTGGCACCATTTGGACCTTTAGTAGTAAAGATGGAGTCGAGGGTCGGATGGAGCAAATTCGAGACCAGTTGGTTCGGCTTGGTGGCTTAGGGGTAGTTGAGGATACTCACAACAAGTTGAAATTTAACTGCGGTAACCTTCACGAGAAATCTCTCAAATTCTTACTTGCGATGGCAGTGGAGAAGCCTGCAGGCTATGAACTTCCAACTGGCAAAACGAAAGACCTCAGGTCAGATTTGATGTTGGGATTCAGCGCGGAACAGGTTGACAAAAAATGGATATATAAGCTTGAAGTCGAAGGGGATGCACCCAATGCAGCACAACGTATAAAGGCTGTGACAAGAGGACTGATTCGCTATGGAGAAATGAAAGAGACAGATGATAAAGATGGAGTTTCTTTCGAATGCGGGTTTAGGCACGATGAATTAGTGCGTCTGACACTGCCCTATGCCAGAAATATTACTGGTGTCGAGGATCAGATGGCTGAGGAGGCGCTGCGTGGGCAGATGACAACAGGTACTCTGGGATTCACCCCACCGACGTGAACAATGATGCCTTTAGATCCGTATAGGCCGGTAATGTAAATTGGGTAAAACATTTCAAAAATCGAGTATTTTACGACTAATTTGTGTAAGGAGGCCTGTCAGATGGTATTTGTAGAGACGATGACTTCCCGAGAGCGAGTGCTAAACGCGCTCACAGGCAAGCCTGTGGACAGACCGCCCGTTGCAAACCCCACCAACGTAGCTACGGTCGAATTAATGGACATGGTTGACGCTCCGTTTCCTGACGCTAATAGAGACCCAGAGCTAAACGCTAGGTTAGCAGCCACCGGCTACACAGAACTTGGTTTTGATTCCATAATGCCTTACTTTTCAATTATCCAAGAATCATCCGCATTGGGTTGTGAGATGCAGTGGGAGCAGAAAGACAATTGGCCTACTGTGAGAATGTACAATCCCATTTGGAAAGGCATAGGAGACATCAAAATCCCGTCTGGTTTCCTTGAACACAAAGATAATATAGCGATTACTCGATCAATTTCAATACTTAAGGAAGAATTTGGGGATGAAGTTGCAATTATCGGCAAGACGATGGGTCCGTGGACTCTGGCTTACCACGTGTTTGGGGTTGAAATGTTTCTGTTAATGAGTATAGATGATCCAAAAATGACAATGGAATGTTTACACAAACTCAAAGAGATATCTGTGTTATTTGGACAGGCACAAATAGATGCGGGTGCCGATGCGCTAACCTTTCCTGATCATGCGACAGGGGATTTAGTAAGCGGGGAATATTACAAGCGATTTTTGTTAGAACTTCATCAAGAAATGGCGGAAGTACTTGAAGTTCCGCTTATTCTACATATATGTGGCAACACGCTGGACCGCATGGACTACATCGCTCAGAATAATATGGCTGCATTCCATTTTGATTCCATGAATGATCCTCAGAAGGCGATGGATATTGTAGATGGTCGGATAGCTTTAATAGGTAATATAAATAATCCCGTGACTCTTTACAGCAAAGGCCCTGAAGATGTACGTGCCGAAGTGTACCGTTGTATGGATGCGGGTGTGAATATGATTGCTCCAGAGTGTGCAATACCGCTGGCAACAAAATTAGAGAATCTATTAGAGATTCCCAATGCTGTGAAATCTTGGATGGAAGAACACTCACTCGAAACAAACTGAAAATAACGAGGATTGGAAATATAAAGTGAGCAGAATAAATATAACTCCGGAACAATTCACTATAATCGGAGAGAATATTCATGCGACGAGGGTTCTGTTGCAAAAAGGGAAACGTGTCGTAACCCTAGATGACGGAACGGAGGCAGTACCTTTTAAAGGTGATAACGGAGAACAACGCCACCTCACGGTACCTGATTGGTACAAAAAAACCCAGCCGTATGAACAAGGACAGATTAAGCATTTTCTTATCGCTATGATGAAAGGAATCAGTGATGATGCTAATCAACAGGAAGAAGGTGCAGCCTACATACGGAATGAGGTCAAGAAGCAAATCGCATCTGGGGCAGACTATCTAGATATCAATGTCGATGAAGTACATTATGAAGTAGGAATACAAAAGCGGTGTATGCGTTGGACAGTTGAGACAATCCAGGCAATTTCCTCTGTGCCACCCTGCATAGATTCGTCACTGTCAGAGATAATTTCAGAAGGGCTTTCTTCTTATGATGGCCGTGCTGGCAGGCCCTTGGTAAATTCTGTAGCTTTTGAGCGCCTAGATGCTTTAGATATGGCATTGGAGCATGACGCACGTATTATGGTGATGGCAACTAGTGCCACTGGTATGCCTCAAGACGCTGCAGATAGAGTCACAAACGTCAAAGGAATAATGGAACATGTGACGGGCAAAGGGGTAAGTCTAAAAGACGTGTTCGTGGACGCAATTGTTTTTCTGATCTCAGTAGACCCACAAAACGGGAACCACTACTTCAACGCAGTTAGGTCACTTCGAGAGATATACGGTAGTGATATCCACATAGGAGGAGGCTTGAGTAATGTTTCCTTTGGTATGCCGAAGCGAAGCTTAATCAATAAAACATTTATATATCTAGCACTTGAAGCAGGGATAGATAGTGGGATTGTGGATCCATTAAATACAAAACTTGACTTAGTTTCTAATTTAGACATCGAATCTGAACCTGTTAAATTAACTCTAGATATGCTCACTGGAAATGACGAATTTTGCACTAATTACATTATGGCTTTTAGAGATGGCAAGCTTGGCTAGGAGAGTCGGTACGGGTAGGTAAACCAAGAAATAAAGTTTGACAAACGGACCTGACACTCGAATAATAGTTTGGTTAAAATATGATGGAATTCAATGGAGTGGAATGATGCCCATAGTTAATGAAGGCTTGGAAAAAGAGATGGTTCATATAGCTAAGCCTTTTGAAGCACAGCACATCAGGGATTTATTTGAAGAAGCAGATCCTTTGATGCAAGAAATAGCTTACGCGTTGATCAGGGGTGACAATAATGAAGTTGATAGCCTCACTAGTGACGCTTTAGAGAAAGGCTTCACGGCTAATACGGTTATGGATGACGGACTGATAGCCGGCATGGCTATAGTAGGTATCAAGTTTAGAGACAATATAATATTTGTGCCTGAAGTTTTGATCTCGGCGAGGGCCATGAAGGCCGGTATGGCACATATAGAGCCTATACTGTCTGAGTCAGACATACCTCCTGTTGGTGAAGTAATAATGGGGACAGTAAAAGGAGATCTCCACGATATCGGTAAAAATCTATGTATTATGATGTTACGTGGCGCAGGTTTTATAGTGCATGATCTGGGCGTAGACACAAAACCAGAGGAATTTATTGATGCCGTAATGGATCATGGGGCGGGTGTTTTGGGTATGTCAGCACTTCTTACCACAACTATGCCAAATATGGGCAGGGTGATTCAAGCCTTCGAAGATGAAGGCATTCGGGAGGATGTCAAGATACTAGTGGGAGGTGCACCAGTGACACAGGAATTTGCAGAGGATATGGGTGCAGACGGGTATGGTAAAGATGCTATTGAATGCGTAGATATGGCTAAGGAACTTATCGCTGCGAAGAATTCGTAAAGGTCCGTGAGCCTATAACGCGTAGATGTATTCGGAGTTACAAAATTGCATCACAAAGTTGACAAAGAAAAATATGAAGGTAGCTTGGCTAGGCTCTACAATATTTTTAAAGGAATATCTGATTCTGTCAATGAGGTGTCTTCTTGGAGGTGTCCGTATAAGAACGTCGAAGACAGATGTACTGCAGGGTTTGGGTGTCGTAATCAAAACAGGAATGTTCCTGAAGGCGCACTTTATATTTGTGTTGGAAGCGACAACTTGGATTACAGGGATGCCTGGGAATCATCTGATGATATTTCGTAGTCCGTTTTGTGTAGTAACTGGGATAGTCGCCACATGACTTCGAGTGGCGGCGATAATTTATAGTCAGAGACTGAGTTAATTTATGTCTCCTCTTCACCACGGTGACATTACCTTAGATCTAGTCGCCGGCAGGTCTTTATTTGATTACGCCGACAGCTTGCGATTGCGTGTCCCAACTTCTTGCGGGCGGAGCGGTGAGTGCCACGAGTGCATCGTGGAAGTGCGGCGAGGAATTGATGCACTGACCCCTCGACGCGACGAAGAAAAATTTCTGCGAGACACCTATAGATTGGCTTGTCAAGCGCGTGTGCTTGACACGACGCCAGACATAGAATTCGCTGTTCTCAGACGCCAACCTAGAATACTATCTCATTCACTACACAGGGAGGTTGCTCTTGACCCGTTTACTGTTAAGAAGGGGGACGGAGTTTATTTTAAAGGAAATAGGATTGACGACTACCGTGACACGATATTGGGACTAGCTATCGATCTAGGGACAACAACAGTGGTCCTTAATCTTATCGACTTGGAGAGTGCCAAGGTACTATATACGGCTTCTTTTGAAAATCCACAGCGATTTGGTGGCAGCGACATAATGAATAGGATCTCTTACGATGGGGGGCGTTTTCACGGTGAATTACAACAGGTTATTCTCTCTTCGGTAAATTTTGAAATTGGCGACATGTGCAGGGCCCTAAAAATTCACAGAAGACGAATATATGAAGTGGTGATCGTAGGGAATGCCACTATGAGGGACATAATTTTTGGCATAGACGTACAATCCATTGGAGAAAAACCTTACAAATCGCTCACTGAGCACCAACTATTGGCTGGAGAGCGAGATTCTACTTCCATTGAAACAAAAGCAAAAAATCTTGGCATTAGGGTATTTCCGGAAGCTCATGTTTATGGAGGGCCTCTTATAGCGAGTCACTTGGGTTCAGATGTTGTAGCTGACCTTCTGGCGGTGGGGATCGATGAAGAGAGTGAAGTTGTGATGCTTGTAGATGTCGGCACCAATACGGAAGTTGTTGTAGGAAATCAGGAAAGAATGTTAGCTGCCTCATGTCCAGCAGGACCGGCATTCGAGGGTGGCGAGGTTACGTATGGTATGCCTGGATATAGTGGAGCAATAGAGTCTGTAAAAATCGATACCGACAATGTGAAATACGACACCATTGGAGGCGTAAACCCGGAGGGAATATGTGGATCGGGCCTAATTGATTTACTAGCTGAACTCAGGCGAGGCGAGGCAATGAATGAGCTGGGTGTACTATCAGGTGGGCTAGATTCATTTGTGGTTGATAGCAAGTCAGGAATTGACCTCTCTAGAGCTGATATAAGTGCGTTGGCTCAAGCTAAATCAGCCAATTATTGTGGTCAACGTATTGTACTGAGGAGTTATGGGGTATCTTCTTCCGAAGTGAAACGCATGTATCTTGCAGGTGGGTTCGCAAATTATGTAGACGTGGAGAATGCGTTATCAATAGGGTTTATTGCAAACGTAGACCCAGGTCTAGTACATAAAGTTGGAAACACTTCCCTCGAAGGGGCTACCTTGATGCTTATTTCATCCAAGATGAGAAGCGTTGCGGAAGAAATGGTTCGGAGAATTGAGCATGTGGAGTTAGAAACCACCGAAGATTTCTTTGATTTATTTGTTGAAGGATGTATGTTTAAGCCCATGGATCAATAGAGTATACCTTCAGGGCGGTATCGCAGGGTAAGGAGAAACGAGAATGACAAAAAAAGTTTTGATCACAGATTACGTTTGGCCCTCCGTCGAACCGGAAAAGACTGTTTTGGCGAAGGCGGACGCGACTCTAATAATTGCCCCTAATGGAGATGAATCCACTCTAATAAATCTTGCAAAAGATGTTGATGGCATATTGACCTGTTTTGCAAAGGTTACAGACAAAGTGGTTGAATCCGCCGAGAAATGCGTCGTTATAGGGCGTTATGGTGTAGGGGTAGACAACATTGCTGTAGATAAGGCTACTCAGCAGGGAATAGTTGTTACCTATGTTCCTGACTATTGCGTGGACGAAGTATCAGACCATGTTATTGGTCTGATACTTGCCTGGAACAGGCGCATAGTATTATTTGACAGAGTTACGAAAAATAAAGGCTGGGGTGTCGAGGGATTGGGAATGCGCATGATGAGGCTTCGAGGTAAAGTGATGGGAATTGTAGGGTTTGGGAGGATTGGTCGTGCCGTAGCTGACAAGGCACGAGGGTTTGGGATGACTATACTTGCATCTGACCCTGTGGTTGATGCGGAGTCAATGGAACGAGGAGGTGCAAAAAAAGTTGAAATGGATGAATTGTTAAGAGCCTCCGATTTCATCTCGCTGCATTCGCCCCTGATTCCTTCAACAATACACATGATAGGTCGAAAAGAGCTGGCGGTTATGAAATCGGAAGCATTTATTGTCAACGCGGCTCGTGGAGGTTTAATAGATGAGGACGCTCTTTTTGAAGCATTAGAGGCCGGTAGCATAGCAGGGGCTGGACTTGATGTTGTTGAGGACGTTGCCCCTCCATTAGATCACCGTTTGATACAGCATGAGAATATTATCGTCACTCCACACACAGCATTTTTTTCTCAAGAAGCAGTGCTGGAGCTAGAAGAGAGGGCTGCTGGAGAGGTTGCAAAGGTGTTCCAGTCTGAAATGCCAGATAATGTTGTTAATTCGGAAGTTTTATCTCGAAATAACCTAAGGGCGACTGGATTGGATTTATAGCAGTTTGGAAACGAGGACAAGGCAATGAATTACAGAACAGTGATTATGATCGTTTTTGTACTGATGCTTGCGGGTGCCTGTGGATTTGCAGCGCCAGACGCAACTCCAATACCAGTGCCTCGAGAGACTCCGTTGCCTCCAGGAGCAAAGATTCTCCGTTTAGATATTCAGCAAGCGGAATTAGGAGCAGGAGAACACCAGGCGGTTGAAATAGAGGTTGGGACCACTGCGATTTGGACTAATCGTGATAAGACCATCTTACATAATGTTACTCACTTCCCTCTGGAGCGTGGTGTTGAGCCAGCTTTTGAGAGTGACAACTTAGCATTTGGTGAAGTATTTCAACATACATTTAACGAGGTGGGAGAATATATATATGCAGGGTTCATGCTGTGACTAGCAAGGCCATTGTCACAGTAGTAAACAAATCTACCGAGTAAATGAGACCTCGTATGGTAGAGGAAGGCATGACAAAACAGATATACATAGAAGTTGAGGAAAACGACAACTGTGAATACATGCCCATGCAGTTATATGAGGCCAAAGGTGATCCTGTATTGGTGAGCAGGGTGAAATTGTTTGATCCGGATAAACCCCACGGCATGTATGATGTAGTAGGTTGGAGCAGTGTGTCTGAAGGTTCTCCTGTTCCTGCAGAGTACGTACCTGTTTCGGATTCGGGACAAGCAGTGGTTCACTTAATATCTGGTGGGGACTGGGGAGTTAGGCTGAAGCTATCTTCCGTTAATGAAGAATGGAACATTCATAGTCCAAACCAATTTGGCGAGCCGTATCTTATGCTGACTGATGCAGCTGATGTTATGCTCGATTAAGACTTCAAGTTCTGATATATACAACTTGCTATAAGGAAGACTAAAACGTATCATCACAATGCTTCGGGGTGTGGCCCAGCGGTAGGGCGCCTGCTTTGGGAGCAGGAAGTCGCCGGTTCGATCCCGGCCACCCCGACCATGTTTAAGGTTAGGTTTTAGGTGTCAAGGAACCCTGACGAACACAGTTTAGAATAGATTGCAGGGCTTATTGGGTGATGGTATGGAATACATCTTCGTAGCTGTAGTGGTCGCTTCATTGATTGTTGCCATTAGTCTTCCTATACATGTGTTTGTCAGAAAAATATCTTTTCGTGAAACCATGGTCGACTTGAGATTCTGGGTGGCAACCAGCATAGTTTCTGTGGCGGTAGCACTGCTAGTGAAAGTGAGTGAAAGTTAAATTAGTAGGAGAAATGTGTTTTAACCGGGGTGATGCATAGGATAGATTATACATACGCCCGATTGCAAGAAGTTATTTCACTAACCCATCAACCCGAAATTCGTTTTATATGATGTGATGGTTTAGACTGTAGGGGGTAAGCCTTAATGGCTGGGAGCATTTGAAAATGAAGAAAATCAGGGTTGTGTTAACTATAGCGGCAACGCTTGTGGTGATAATGACGGTTTCATTCGGCATAGTTTGGGCACAGGGAGAGAATGACGGGGATTCCCGGGCCACTGAGTTCACGGCGAGAGTAGCACAGATATTAGGGCTTAGTGCCGAGGAAGTAGATGCTGCGGTGAAACAGGCTCGGGCTGAAATGAAGCAAAATGCCTTAAATGCCAAGATAGATGGCCTTGTTAAAGAAGGCAAGATGACACAGGAAAAAGCGGATGAATACCTTGAGTGGGCGCAGTCAAAACCGGAAAGTTTGCCACGAATTAACAAGCGTGGTTTTAAAGGAAGCAAGCATGTTTTTAAGGGGAAGATGCACTCTAAAGGACCCAAACATAAAAATCCATATTTTGACAAGGGAAAAGGATTTGGTATTCGACCACACCACAGAGATTATGGTGCTTTAGAGAAAGAGATTGACGGGGATGCTATTAAAAAGCGATTGGAAGCAGCAGTGGAAGCTGGCCAGATAACCCAAGAGCAAGCTGATGAGAGGCTAGAAGATCTGAAAGAATAGGAAGTGAGGGAGAGGTTAAAGATTGTTTGGACTGCTCGAAAAATAATGGATTTTGCGGTTCCTTAAAGATCCATCAATGAATTCATAAATAGATTACGTAATTGAATGTACTTAGGGGGAGGTCATGCGACCACCCCCTTGTTCTTATGTGTGGGATTGTTATTTAGAATAATATCCGGTGATAAAATAGGCGGATAGACCTTGGAAAGGCAATAGATGAACAAATCACTGTTCCGTGGGGTTTACCCTGCTATGATTACACCCATGACTACCGAAGGTGAATTCAATGAATCTGCCTACCGAGAGATCATTGAATTCAACATAAGATCAGGCGTAGATGGTTTTTGGGTTGCAGGTGGTACTGGTGAGAGCATCTATCTTACAGACGAGGAGAATAATAGAATTGCAAAAGTTTCTGTAGATCAAAATCAGGGGCGCGTGAAGAACATAATGCATGTGGGAGCTCCAACCACTATACGAGCTGCCAAGATGGCTGAATATGCAGCTAGTGTGGGAGTTGAGGCTATATGTTGCGTGCCTCCATTTTTTTATGCCCCTACCAATGAAGCTATAGTGGAACACCTGAGGGTAGTTGCTGAAGCAGCAGATCTTCCACTATTTGTATATAACAGCCCAGGTTTTGTAGGTTATGAAATCACGCCGGATCTCATGATGAAAATACAAGATAATGTTCCTCAATTAGAAGGGTTGAAGCAGTCCTCAAATACTACTTGGGATATAGGTGTATATGCCAAAATGGGACTCTCGGCGATGGTTGGGAATTCCATGATGATGCTGCCAGCACTGTCATTGGGTTCATCGGGTTGCGTAGATGGTCCTCTTTGTATAATTCCAGAAATATGGATAGAAATCTGGGATGCGTATAATGAGGGTGATATCAAGAGAGCAGAGGTAGCTCAAGCTCTAGGAACTAATTTGAGACGCTTATTACTACCCTACACATTTCAATCAGCAGCAAAGTTACTTATAAAAGAGCGATTGGGTATAGATTGCGGGTTAGCACGACCACCATTACTTCCTTTGAATGCGGAAGAAGAAATCCATCTTATTAGTTCTTTTAATCAGTTTTGGGATGAATTTAAATCTCATAAGCAACAATAGACGGGAAGGTGTTATATGTACGTAGTTGATCTCACAGGTAAGACAGCAATCGTTTTCGGTGTTGCTAACCACCGAAGCATAGCATGGGCCATAGCGCAAATTCTTCATCAGGCAGGTGCTAGGTTGATAATTGCCTATCAGAACGATCGCGTTAGAGACACAGTGGAGAAACTGGTTGAAAAATGGGAGGGCACAATTCTTGTTGAATGTGATGTTACGGAAGACAGTAATGTTGCCAGCGTTTACAGCAGTATAGGACAAGAAATTGACACATTAGACATAATCGTACACAGCATAGCATATGCCAATAAAGATGACTTGGGAGGAGCATTTTTAGAAACAGGCCGAGAGGGCTTCAGACTTGCCCTTGACATTAGTGCATATTCACTAGTGCCGATAGTGAAATATGGTGCACCTTTAATGGGCGACGATGGAGGGAGCGTTATAGCGATGACATTCCAAGCATCTACGCACGTGTTTCCCGGATATAATGTGATGGGTACAGCAAAGGCTGCCCTGGAGAATGAAGTTAAGCAACTGGCATCAGATCTCGGCCTCAGTAATGTTAGGGTAAATGCCATTTCAGCTGGGCCGTTAGATACGCTATCCTCTAGAGTCATAAGTCGATATAGGGATATGAAGCGAGTACATGCTGAGCGTTCTCCTATGGGTCGAAATATCACCGTGAATGAAGTGGCAAAGACGGCATTGTATTTATGCAGTGATCTGTCTAGTGGGGTTACTGGGGAAATAGTGCACGTGGACACAGGGTACAACATAATGGGACTTTAGATCCCTGCTATGTTAGATCATTGAGTGACTCTGTCCCCCGTCAACCACGATACAGGCACCAGTAATCATACCTGCCCTATTTGAAGCCAGGAATGCTACGAGGTCTCCGACTGGCTCAGCCCATCCAAATTTGCCCATAGGTAAATTGTTGCTGATAAACTCTTTTACGACATGGGAAGGATTCTCTTTTTGGAATTTTTCCCAGCTTCCTAGAGAGTGAGATATTGACCCTGGTGCGATACTGTTCACAAGTATTCCGTCCTTGGCAAGAGTCAGTGCGGCATGTTTAGTTGCTCCGATTAAAGCCGCCTTGGCTGACATATAAGATATGTTGCCACCATATTCTCGTCCCCAAATAGATGCATTGTTAATTATTCGCCCCCAGTTTTGGGTTCTCATATGTGGTATAACGAGCGTCATTAATTGGAAACCGCCAAACAAATTAATTTCGAAGCCAGCCTTGAAGTCCTCTAGTGACAACTCTCCTATGTCGGTTTTTGAGCGAGTGCCACCGACGTTGTTAAATAAGATGTCTATGGGCCCAAATTTCTCAACGACCTGCTGGTGGAGGGGTTCGATGGAGTTTGGGTCGGAAACATCTGCTAATATGCCTATTGAAGAAGCTCCCGTAGCCTCAATTTCGGCTACGGTTTTATCCAGCATGTCTTGTGTTCTGCCGCAAATAGCGACGTTAACACCTTCGCTGGCTAGGGATAAAGCAGCTTGACGTCCAAGCCCTCTGCTACCACCAGTAACTAAAGCAGTTTTACCTTCTATTCCAAAGTCCATTATTTTCCCCTCTGACATAATTCTACATGTTAGAAATTGACGAATTAATTATTAATTAAGGTGAGTCTGGACTCACATATATTTTTCTTTGAAGTGTTAAATTATATTTTACATTAGCCAACAGGGAGTTACTTGTGTAAGCACGTACTCAGATAATAGTTCGCGATGATGAGCGCTTGCGATAGATTGGTATTATGCTATTCGAAATTCCTAGGAGGAGCAGTATTCTCAATGGCTGCATAATTCATTTTGTATAAATGTGCATACAGACCTTCGTTATCCAATAAGGATTGGTGATTCCCAACTTCCATAACTTTACCATGATCCAGCACTACAATTTTGTCAGCTCCCCTAATTGTTGAAAGCCTGTGTGCTATTACCACAGCCGTTCGTCCTTTCAATACTTGTTTAAGTGCCTTTTGAATGAACGATTCTGTAGCACTGTCTATGTTTGCAGTAGCCTCGTCCAAAATCAGAATGCGAGGATCTGCTGCAATTGCCCTGGCGAAGCTCAATAATTGTCGTTCCCCCATACTTAAATTGACGCCTCGCTCATGTAGATAAGTGTTATATCCGTCTTCTAGATCTGAAATAAAATCATGTGCCCCTACTAGCATTGTGGCATTTACGATGTCCTGATTCGTTATACTTGTATGGTTATATCGAATATTATCAGCAATAGTTCCTGAAAAAAGGAATGGCTCTTGAGGAACCATGCTAACCTGAGATGCTAGCGAGATACGAGATATGTCCCTTATGTCATGCCCGTCGATCAGGACTGATCCTCGGCCTTTTTCTACGTCGTAGAACCTGGAGAATAGAGAAGTCAGGGTAGTTTTCCCAGCGCCTGTAGGTCCTACTATTGCCACTGTTTCCCCGGGGAGGAAGTGGAGGTTAATATTTTTCAGTACATCTTCACCTGCTGAATACCTGAAGCTGACATTCACAAATTGGATTTCTCCCTTAACCGTTGGTAATTCCTGCGCATTTTCCTTGTCGAGCAAATCGGGCTTAATGTTTAAGAGTTCAAATATGCGTTCACCTGAAGCCATCGCGCGTTGGAGTTGTGTGTATTGCATAGTCAAATTCCGCAGAGGGTCAAAAAACTTTTGTACGTACAAAATGAACGCTATCAGTGCTCCAATCTCGAGGGTGTTATTGGAAACCATGCCCGACCCAAAAAATATAACTGCACCAATTGAAACGGCAGTTAAGGTATCCACCAAAGGAATTAGACCAGAAGACAACTTAGTAGCCTGGGTAGATGCAGCGAGATTCTCACGGTTTTTTTCACTGAAAAGTTGCAAATTTCTGTCTTGTCTATTCATGCTTTGAACAACGCGTACGCCAGTAATATTTTCATTGAGGGCGCCGTTTACGGTTGACATAGCCTTCCTGACACGGATAAATGATATTTTGGCAAGGGGTTGCCAAAATATTACGACTAATACTAATAGGGGCCACACTGACATCGAAATAAGACCTAGTTCCATATTGAGCAGTATGAGAGCGGCAATGATTCCAATGAGACTCAAAACTTCACCAGCCGTTACAATAGCGACTGCCAAAAATTCCTGAAGTTGAAAAACATCACCTTGTACCCTAGACATGATGCGTCCTACTTCTGTCTTGTCGAAGTAGCCAAGTGACAATTTTTGGAGGTGGGCGAACATATCTCCTCTTAAGCGGAATAAAATGCCCTGTCCGACGCGGGCGATAGTGTAGTTTTGAATGAAACTTGACATCCAGTTGATAATTGCTGCACCAAAGAATAAGGCGACAATCCAGGTGAGCCCAGAAAAGTTGCCAGATTTAATAAACTCGTCAATTCCAATTTTGATTAGCCACGGCGCAGAGATTTGTGTTGCACTGAACACAAGTGTAGCTGTTATGGCAACCGCCACGCTGCCTTTGTGAGGGGTTAAATATGGGAGAAATCGTGCTATAACCCTGCCGTTGTAGGCAGTTCCAAATGTTTCTTCCTCTGCCTGATTGGTACTAGCTGGTTTGGATGTAGGTTGACTCATGCAAGATTCCGATTGTAAATATCATGGACTTCATGGTCTAAAAGCACTTCTTTCTGGGGGCGAAGTTGCAAGTCATATATTTCTCGGTAGATAGGGCTGGTTTCTACTAGGTGGGAATGTGTACCACGTTCAGCGATTTTCCCATTCTTCATCACCAATATTTGGTCGGCCATGTGCACAGAGCTTATACGGTTCGCAATTATAAACGTAGTGCGATTGCACATGACTTCTTCTAGGGCTATTCGTATGAGTTCTTCGGTCTGAGCGTCAACGCTTGAAGTCGAATCGTCTAGTACTAAGATGGGGGGATCTAATAATATTGCCCTGGCAAGTGATAGTCTTTGCTGTTGTCCTCCTGAGAGATTTGACCCCCGTTCTCCAAGAATCGTTTCATAACCGTCTTCAAGGTTTTCAATTTGATTGTGAAGTTGAGCAATTTTTGCGGCTTCGATCACATCTTCCATGCTGGCATTTTCTTTGCCATAAGCTATATTGTCTCGGATTGACGCAGAGAATAAAAATACGTCCTGTTGCACAAATCCTATATTCTGGCGCAAAGATTTAAGCGTAACATCACGAACATTTATACCGTCAATGGTAATTTCCCCTGAATTCACGTCGTAGAATCTAGATAAAAGATTAACAAGCGTCGATTTGCCACTTCCAGGAGTCCCTAGAAGTGCAACTGATTGGCCAGGAAGCACCTCTAGGTTAATGTCATTTAGGGATAAAGAATTCTTTGTGTAGCCAAACGTCACCTTCTCGAACTTAACGGTGCCTTCTACTCTCGGTAATGAAATAGCTTCATGTTTTTCCTGAACGTCAGATTTAGCATCTAATATCTCAAAAAGGCGCACTGAAGCGGTTAATGCTCGAGTGAAAGAATTAATCATCATTCCTGCCTGTCTGACGGGCATTACAAGAAGTTGTAGGTATAGGAAGAATTGGGCTAACTGACCAGCAGTCATGTGTCCGTCTATTACTCGGGAACCTCCATACCATAGAACGATTCCCGTTGCTGCCAACAGTACTAAAATCATGGAGGCGTTATTGAGTGATGCGATACGTTCAGCCCGGATAAAATCACGAGTTACTTTTTGGTTCTTGCCTTCGAATTTACCTTTCTCGAATTCTTCTGCAGCGAATGCCCTGACCACTTTTACCCCGGTAAGATTCTCCTGCAATACGTTGCTCAGTTCGCTCATATCCTCTTGGACTCGTAGCCAAATGCGTCGCAGATGGACTTTAGATAAACCAGAGATAACGGCGACTAATGGCATGAAGGCCACACATGCTATTCCAAGCTTCCAATCTAGGTTAATCATCAGGAAGGCTGCAAATACAAACATTGCGATGTAATAAGGGGTACGTACTATGCCTGCGTTTATAAACATCCTTACGGCTTCAACATCTGTTATAGCTCTGGACATTAGGTTCCCGGTATGTTGTTTATCATGGAACCCAAAGCTTAGATTTTGGACATGGTCGTAGAAGCGATTTCTGAGTTTATATACTGTATGTTGAGATAAGCATTCTCCAAAGTAGTTTTGGCCAAATGCAAAAATACCGCGTAGGCTGTTTGCAAGTAGAACCATTAGCGCTAAAAATAATGAGGTTTTGAAAGCATCCGCACCACCTCTAAGATTTAAAGCTAAACTATCAATTGCTTGGCCGACTAGGTGAGGCATGAAAAGAGAAGTGGCAGTGACACTAGCAGTACATGCATAAGCTCCGAAAAGAAACCATTTGTGGCTTAGTGATAGTCGAGCAATTCTTAACAAGCCTTGCATTTTTCTTTACTTCCTGACCGAATTTTTTGGCGCTCTCTACATCTATGCAAAAGTGCTAGTAGATGAGAACGTGAAATCCAGAGTAACCGTGCAAGTGGGGTAATCGTCAATAGATTTAAGTATTATTTTTTGATGAATTCTTATACTTGTAAAAAAATTCATAGTTAAATAACAGGAATGTTTGAAAAAGACGTTAATAAATAATTTGGTTTGGTAAGCTTAAGGGGATCTTCGTTTGGGAGGTTCTTCTCTCCAAAAAGGACCCCACGTATAGGAATCAGTTTCGTCCAAGGCTGACATCATGGTTCTATAAATCATTTCTGCTCTGAGGCCTATCAGTTCCGCTTTTTGTTGGCTTCCCAGAGGAATTGCATTTCTAGATGATACGAAATGAGATTTGAGAGAAATAAGGTCCTCTTCCAATTGACTTTTTAATTCGAAACGAGTCGAGTCATTTCGAATTAAAATAGCTGGACTATGAGGCAGTTCTAACGGATTTGAAGAGGCTACGAGTCCAATGTAACCAGATGATGCATTGAGATGATATCTCATTTTGTCTGCAACTTCCTCGGTGGCTTGAAGCCTATTTCTTGCTAACAAGATGCGCATTTCTTCACCTCGAACAGATGCGAGGTGTATATGTTGTTGTGCCCTATCCATATCGGACTGAGGTAGCATTAGAGAGATATTTTCTTTGAAGGATTTAACTAAAAACAAGGGCTCCCCAGGCACACTGTTATTCGATACTGTAGTAGCGCCGAAAGCCAAACTTGATAGCAGAAGGAATGTTGTAACTCCAGCAAAGAGTGGCTTCTGAAAAATCGTTTTCCAAGAAAGAAAAGAACTGCTTGTCATTCTGTGCTTGGTCGATATATTTATCACCTTCCCAAGACTTTTGTCTTTAACGCGCGAATTGAATTGGATGGAAGACATCGCCGCCATGGTAGAGAGTGAAGTTTCTAATAATTCCCTTAATTTAACTCCCTGTTCAGGATATGATGCCATGCAGTCTTCTATAGTCTCACCCATAGATAGACGGTCTAGGCAGTCATCAATAATGTTATTGGATATATGGTCAGATTTCATTCTTAGGTATCCTGTGATTTATGTAATCGTTTCTTGTGCTAATATTTTTCGTAGGTTGGCAATGGCTGCGTGCTGGGCAGCTTTTACTGCATTTTCATTTCTTCCAATCGCTAGAGATGTTTCTTTTATAGATAGACCAGCCGCAAATCTGAGTGACAACACTTCTTGTTGTAAATTAGTTAGTCTTTCCATGGCTGAATAAACTTTCTTGATCGAAATATCTACGTCGATCTTACTTTCTATATCTTCAGACGAATCATCTGTGTTGTTATGTATATTATCGAGCGAGGTAGTTTGTTTTCTGGATGTTTTTCTGAAATGGTCCACAATTCTATTATGAGCTATTCGAAATAGCCATGAAGAGAAAGGGACATTTAGTAGTTGATACGACGAAATAGACTCCATCATTTTTACAAATACATCTTCGGTTAAGTCTTCTGCATCTGGTACATTCCCTATTTTGAAATAAACATAACGGTAAATCTTGCCATAGAAATAATCGTATAGTTCTGCTATGGCAGGAGCACTTCTGTCTTGGGCACTCCTTACCAATTCGTTGATTTTAGACTGTTCAGACTTGTTTTTGATGGTTTTCATGGCCTGAGAGTATTTGATTCGTGGCACTCAAGTGGCCATAGAATCGTAGATTCCGACGATTCTATATTGTATAACGATACGCGGCCGATGTAAGGTAGTTTATGTTGCTAAAGTAGGTATAAAATTTAGTTATGTCGTGAAGTATACGTTTGGTATTGTTAAATTCCAATCGAAATAATGAGTTAGAAATGATGCCATTTGAGATTCGCAGCATGAAGAAATCAGACATAGCAAATGTGTCTGAAATAGAACGAGAGATTTTTCCTGGGATTACCTCTGGAACCTCTTTCAGGAAAGAAATGAAGAGAGACGACAGGGTTTTTCTAATAGCATTTGAGCGAAAGGCTCCTAAAGATGGACTCCTTCATTTTGATAATCCATTGATGGTGGATAACCGTACTGTATTTAAGAAAGTGTTAGAAGAAATTCTCCGATGGAAGAAAACAATTTGGAACATGGGCATGAAAAGACATGAAGTTGAAGGGGTGCGTGTTGTAGGGTTTCTCGGTGCTTGGTACGTGTTTGACGAGATGCATATAGTGAGCGTTGGGGTATTAAGTCAATATAGGAGACGTGGAGTAGGTGAGTTGTTGCTTATTGGTGCGGTTACCCAAGCTCTCGCAAGTCAGGTGTCTTCAATTACTTTAGAGGTGCGAGCTTCCAATAACGCTGCTCTAAATTTATACTATAAGTATAAATTTAGAGAATTAGGTGTTAGAAAGAAGTACTATGTTGACGACCAAGAAGACGCCAAAATCATGACGGCAGATTCAGTAGACTCGTTGTCGTACCTCAACTTCTTTAAACAATTGCGACAAAAACACAAGAATAGATGGGGAGTTGCAGTGATGGGAGCAGGTTCATTCAGTAAATAAACCGAGTGTTAGTAGCTTTGAAATAATTTACCCCAACCAGTCTGCATTGCCGCTTTCACTCTGTTTCTGCCAATGAATGGTAGCCAATAGCCGTTGTGATATATGTTAGAGGCAAGGAATGCCCAAGGTGCTATGGGTGACCTCAATAACATATTTTCTAGGGGTTTAAGCGGTCCCCAGTAAATAAGTTTTTGGCCTCTGCTAGCCAGAGTGTTTTGGCTTGATTTAAATCCCCAGTTAACTTCATCAATGTTTTCACCAACAATATTTATGTTACTTATATCTCCACATCCTAGTCCAGCTTCGTGTGCTAAGCGGATGAATTTGATAGACATGGGATCGAAACCCATCATTGTTGCAGATACTGCATCTATTGCCACTTGGTCTGCACCTGCCAACAATACATTTTTTTCATGCCACCTCATGGCTCGTGGGCCTGGCCCATCACCTGCAAAGGTGCCATCTGTGACAGCGAATATACCTGGGTGCAATTCTTTCTGAATATTAAGTAAATCTACCAGAGTTTCGTGTATTACAGAATGTGTCCAGTGGCGCTTTCTGTTCAGTAGACCACCGAATGCATTTTTCATCGCACCAGTCATGGTGGTAAAGACGTGAGTTTTCATTGTTGGTAAATGAATAATGTTCTTTCCGTTAAAAATATCTGGTATCTTGAATCCTTCTGGGAAAATATCGTCTAAAACAAGCATTTTTGATTTCGGAGTGTAGGGGATCCATTTTGAAGGCGGGAAATCCAAAAATACGCTTTTTAACCCATATTTATCTTCTACAGATTTATGCTTGTTTTGTAAAGCTCCTTCAATTGGATCAACTACTACTGTGCCGTTGTGCGTGGGTATCAATTTATCATAATCATTTTCTCTCAATGTTTTAATCACTCCTTCAAGTTGCCAAGGAGTGGTTGAGCATGCTGGATAATAGTGTTGCCACGAGATGTTGATTTTTAGTAGAGTGGGGTTAGTTTTTGGAAGATGTGATTCATAGTCTGCAAGTAGCATGGCCCGTTCCACATCTTTGATGACGGTGTCAGGCCGAGTATACAGAACTGCTACGGTTGGTTTGGTGCCGGATGTGGCTATGCTTGTGTTGTCTTGGCCTTGGTTAGCCGTGGTGGTCATATTAACTGATGGTCCTAATTTACTGACAAGATTAATACAGCTTCATGGATATTATTTTGAGAGTCAGCCTTTAATTTATTTACTCTAAGAAATCACGCAATTTTTTAGAACGACTGGGATGCCGAAGTTTTCGAAGGGCCTTGGCCTCGATCTGACGGATTCTCTCCCTAGTTACTCCAAAATCGTGTCCAACTTCTTCTAGAGTTCTTTGCCTCCCATCCTCTAATCCAAACCTTAAAGATAGGACTCTTGCTTCTCGCTCGCTCAGTGTGTAGAGCACATCGTCTACTTGTTCCTTCAAGAGTTGATATGAGGCTGCTTCCGAAGGGGCCATAGTTCCGCGGTCTTCTATGAAATCACCTAAATGACTATCTTCTTCTTCCCCAATAGGAGTTTCCAGAGATACGGGTTCTTGTGATATCTTCAGGATTTCACGGACTCTATCCGGGGACGCTTCCATGCCTTCTCCAATTTCTTCACTAGTAGGCTCGCGTCCATATTCTTGAACAAGACGCCTACTGACACGTAGAAGGCGGTTGATTGTCTCTACCATGTGAACGGGAATTCTAATAGTACGGGCTTGGTCCGCGATGGCTCTAGTTATAGCTTGACGTATCCACCATGTGGCATAAGTGCTGAACTTGTAACCTTTTCTGTAATCAAACTTCTCAACTGCTCTAATAAGACCTATGTTTCCTTCTTGGATCAAATCCAGCAGAGACATGCCTCTGCCAATATATTTTTTGGCTACACTTACCACTAGCCTTAGATTCGCTTCTGCAAGGTGCGATTGAGCGGCTTCCCCTTCGTCAAGTATATGCTTAAAGAAGCCCTGAAATAGGGGCTCGAGCTTGTCAAGCTTATTTGTAATGTCTGATCCATCCATTAAAACTTTTATTTCATCAATAGTTGAATCTAGTCCAACGGTATCGACCGCCTGTTTTGGCAGTAGGCGGATGGCCAATGACAGTGATTGGATATCTTTACGTACTTCTTCGGGATCTTTATTTAATGTATCACCTAGGAAGTTGAGTAATTCCTCCGGAGTGTCTCCGTCTATTTCTTCTAGCATGGCTGGGTTTGACAAGATAGTCTCTAAATTTGTTTCACCTACAATTTCTTTTTGGGTGCCGTTACTTTTAACATACTTTCGAATACTTTCCAAAAGATGTTCAGATTCTACAATTGTATTTAGTGAATGGATAACCATTTGCCATGATTGAGGTGAACGACCCTCTGGGCTAGTAAGGGTTTCATCCAGCCATTTCGCATGTTTTTCTGCTTCCATTTTTCGAGCGAGCGAGCGCTCTTCTTTAGCATCTAGAAGACTGACTCTTCCTATTTCCCTAAGGTACATACGTACTGGGTCATCAATCATCTCATTTGTAGCAAGTGATTCGGACCATTCTTCTTGAGGTTTAGCCTCTTCCTGATTTTCTTTGGCATCTCCTTGACCTTCGCTTGCGTCGTCCAACATTTCGTCGTCCGCAAGTCGAGACCGTCCTTTAGCCATGGCTAAAAGTTCTTCTGGTCCACCGGAATTACCTGTTATACTAGTCAACAAATCCTCTGAGTTTTCGCCTTCTACTTTTCTAGTCATCGGGTTTCCCCTTTTTGTCGATATGTGCCTCGGTGTCTTACTAGTCTGTCGATAAATATAATTCTTTAAGTCTGGAGTTCAAATCTTCTATGGTCGCCTCCACTTCTCGTGAGGGTGGCACTTTAGCATCTTCGGCGCCTAGGATCTCTTCTTGTAGGTTTCGCAAGTGCCTCAACTCCATCCGTCGAAGAGCCTGGGTCAGAGCAGATTCGGACGCACTGGATTCGGCCGGTTCTAGGCCCATATTTTCTAGGTAATCCAGATGGGGATATAACAGCTCGTCCAAATTCGTCCGCAACTCGGCCATTGTATCGCAGCCTAGCCACTCAGTAAAGATCGTTTTATTCTCTATTTTGTGGAAATGTTCTGGCAATAGACGTTCCGTGCTTTTTTTCAACTCTGGTTTTTTCAATAAAGTAGACAGTACGTAATCTTCAAGTCTGTTTATGCGATTGGTGTCAAGAGGGCCTGTGTTTGGGGGAGGAGAGTTTAGTCTTTTGTTCGCCCTGTGTGGGACATTCGCTAACCTTCCAATACTTGCCTCTAATGCCTGACGAGTTACGCCTAGCGCAACTGACAGAGATTGAAAATACTCATCTTGCTTCAAGGAATTATTCTCTGACAAAATGACGGGTAGTAATGCAGCGGCAGCTTGGGCTTTACCTTCAGCAGTACCCAGATCATATTTAGACGTTTTGGCAGGGATCAGGAATTCCATGAACGGAACAGCTTCAGAAATTACTCGTTTCCACTGATCATTATCCTGTCGGATTAGCTGGTCTGGATCAAGGCCATTTGTCAGGTGGGCAATTCGAAGATCCAAATTAAATTTTTGACCGATACTTCTTCTTTCAAGGGCATGGTATGCTGATTCAAGACTATTCAAGGTTGCTTCTTGGCCGGCTATGTCTGGGTCAAGGGCTTGAATCACTGTTTTTGCAGATGACCTAAGGTTTTGTACCTGTTGTTCCGACAATGCCGTTCCCATTGAAGCTACAACGTTACTGTATCCAAATTGGTGGGCTGTAATAGTATCCATATATCCTTCCACAACTACTGCACGACTCTCCTTAACGATCGAAGTTGATGACAGATGAAGTCCGTATAAGGTAGCGCGCTTGTCAAATATGGGAGTGGAACTAGTATTTATATATTTTGGGCTAGAGTTATCTAGAGATCTTCCTCCGAATCCAGTGACTTGGCCTTTTCTGTCATGAATGGGGAACATTAGCCTGTTCCAGAAAAAATCCTTTATAATTCCGGAGTCTGTCTTTTTTAGAAGCCCAGCCTTAATCGCTAGGTCAAGATCGAAACCGAGCGAAGACAGATGTTCTTTTAGACGAGCTCCACCAGATGCACTCATGCCGAGCTGAAAAGCTGAGATAGTTTTGTGGTCTACTCCTCGATCTTTCAAATATCTGCTTGCACTTAACCCCTCAGGAGTATTTAGAATATTTTGATAAAAAAGGGTAGCCTCAAGGTTAATTTTGTAGAGGGATTCCGAGCCATCGCTTATCTTTCTTTCTAGTAAAGTTATGCCTGTTTTCTCTGCTAGGAGACGGAGTGCTTGCCCAAACTCAAGATTCTCAATTCGCATAATGAACGAAAAGACATCGCCTCCTGTGGCACAAGCTCCGAAGCATCGCCAACTCTGTCGTTCTAAATTGACTACGAATGAAGGGGTTTTTTCTTTGTGAAAAGGGCACGTTGCCTTGTAGTTGCTGCCGGATTTCCGCACGGGGAAATATTCCGATACTACATCAACAATATTTAGGCGATCTTTTATTTCGTCGACTGTGCTCATATCTCCGTAATTCCCGGTTATTTATCTGCTTCTTTATATGCAAACCGTGCTATTTTATTCGCAGCCTTGCCGAACTTATGAGCGTGTACGTTCATGTGTTCTACGGTCGATTTGAGATCTATTATAGTGTTGGCCATAGATTCCCATTCCGGTGGATCGTTTATTAATTTTTCAACTAATGACGAAATATTGTTGTTGATACTACATAAATCCGCAAGATCTGTGCCAATATGACCGATGGTATTTTCAAGCTCATCAGGCAACCCAATCTCCTGTAATCTCACTACAATTCTATGTGCTAAAATCGCTGTGTTTCGCGCTTGTAAAAAATTGGGTTCAAAAGGAGGATCAGTATGGTTCATTCTTTTCTCCTGTATCTAGATCATTATTGCTGGTCCTGGCCTCGAAAGTAGTGGGCGACGTACGATGTCCATAGTTCCCTTACAGAATCCAAAGAATGGCTTTGTGTTTCTGGCTGCATTTTATTGATCTCGCCGAACACCTTTTTCCAAAGGAGATCTACTTCTTTTTTCCACGGCTGATACTCCAAGCCGTGTACATCTCTTTGCATGGCCTCTAGGAGTTCTTGAATCAATACTAATTGATTCTGAACAGTACGAGTCCTAATCCTGTCACTTGAATTCAATATACCTCAATTCAAAGCCTCCCGGAATCTATTAGCAAGGCCGGGATTTATACTTTCAACTTGCCTTAAGGCATATAGATCCGTCATGCTGGCAACTTGGTCAATTACCGATCTTCCATCACCTATGTCGGGGGTAGTTATTTCATGAGGGTTATCTACATAGTATTTGTGTAGTAGAAGGATTATTTCTTTTGCGGTTGTGCCGAGTTTTCCTTGGCCTTCCGGCTCATATACATTGTCGAACATGAACTGACGCAGGTTGTTCACAGCTTCTCTTACCGAAGGCCCCATCACTAGTTGCGGGTGTGACTCATAGCTAGAATCTGCACCGGTTGCTGACCAAGAATTTTGCACAATGTCATTTACCATAGTGGCAACTCGTACAGAGTGTCTTTGCCCCAATACATCTAATATGCCTGAAGGCAGATCATCGGGGCATATTACACCAGACCTGAAAGCGTCCACGAGATCATGGTTAAGATAGGCAATTGCATCTGCTATTCTGCAGGCTTGTCCTTCAAGTGAAAGGCCTTCAGGCACAGTTTTGCCAAAAAAATCACCGCGAGATTTAGAGTGTGACGCTATGCCATGTCGTACCTCCCACGTCAGGTTTAAGCCAGCACCATTTTTTTCAAGTAGCTCAACTATCCTCAAGCTTTGTTCCGCATGCCTGAATCCTTTGGGGTACAGTTTTGCAATTTCCTCCTCGCCTATGTGTCCGAACGGCGTGTGCCCAATATCGTGGCCTAAAGCGATAGCTTCTGTGAGGTCCTCGTTTAGATTCAGTGCTCGTGCTATAGTCCTAGCTACCTGTGCTACTTCCAAAGTATGAGTTAACCTGGTGACATAATGGTCACCAGTGGGGGCTATGAATACTTGTGTTTTATGTTTCAGTCTTCTAAACGGTTTGGAGTGTATTATACGATCGCGGTCGCGTTGGAAATCGGTTCTTAATGGACATGGTTCCTCTTCCTTACTTCTGCCACGACTTTGGACGACCTTAGTGGCAAAAGGGGAAAACAATTCCTCTCTATCTTCCAGCCTATGGCGAACTGAGTGTGTAATCAAAATATATAAACCAGGAGTGCGACCAAAGCAGCTACTCTAGGGGATAATTCTCGTGTAAAGAACGAAAACCTTCGCAGTCTTTGAACTTGAGTAATTATATCATAATCGTAAAGGGATGTATTACTTATGACTAACAGTTTTGCGCTCCGAAACTAGGAGTAATAAAGTAGGCAATATCAGTAATGATGCTATGGCCGACATCGTAATCATTACGGCAGTCAATATGCCATATGCGGAGAAGACCGGCATGGGAGCAAACCCCATAATTGCAAATCCAATAATACTGGTGGCCGCAGAAGCCAAAAGGGCTACTCCGGTGCCTTCGACTGCTTGCTGCATGGCTTGAATTTTATCCTCTGCTTTATTTAATTCTTCCCTATATCTCTGTGTCAGATGGACAGCGAAATCAATCCCTATTCCAATCGAAATCGCAGCAATAGTTGCAGTGACAAAATTTAGACCAAAATCGAACAAATACATAAAAGCGTATAGCCATGAAACCACAAGTCCAATTGGTAGAATGGTTACTAAGCCCAAGCTAACAGAGCGCATTGCGATCATGAGTATCGCTAGGCACGCAACTACTGAGATTAATAGTGCTTTTTGTAGGCTGTCTGTAGTGGCGTCGAGACTTCCCTGTCTAGTGAATGGGGATCCTGTTAGTCCGGCCAGTGTTATCGAAGGTTCCTCCTGTAGCAATTCAATGTCCTTAGCGAGAGATTCTCGGGACAAAATCACGTTTGATTGCTCCCTCGTTCCAGGTATGCCTATGACAATCGCTGTCACGTCATCTTCCATACCAGAGGGGTCATGGAATAAAGTCTCTCTGACTTCGAGTTGGTCATATAGTTTTTGGCTAGGATTCACGTTTACTCCGTTGATAGAAATATGGTCGTAAATGGCACTTAGGTCAGTTTGTGACATCGGCCATAAAAGTACACTTTTACCATGTTTGAATTCATTGAATTTGTTGTTCGTAAAGAGGTCTAAATTGGAAGAATCAGTGATTAGAGAGATGGTGTATTCAGAATTTATCACCCGATCAATAATATGAAAGATAGATCTAGCTTGTAATTGAACTGTGTCTTCATTTTTGGCTACGTACGGATTGTCAGCGATGTTTTGAGTGAAATTTTGGATAGCCTCCAGCGCTCTTGGATTAGACAAGTCACCCCTAACAACGATAATGGCTGACTCCCCGCCAGAATCCCCAACATACTGGTCAAGTTTGTCTAGCCCCAACACGAATTCAGAATCACTACGATAGAAATCTTTTGCGTCGAAGGTTGATTCAAGCTGAAATGCGTAGTAAGTCGAAGCTATTGTAATGACTAAGGCTATAGGCAGTACGATTAATGGTGATTTCGCTAAGTTAAGAACGAATTTAGACAGAATCTTTCCAAGGCGAAATTCGTTCTTAACAATTCTTGATTCCTCGGGAAGAGAATGAATTATTTTGGATTGAAACTTTTTGGAATCAAGCAACATTAATGTCGCAGGAAGTGCTAGTCCCATAATAACGAAAGCTGCAAATATAGCTATTCCTGCTCCTATGCCGAACCCAACGACCGTTTCTATTTTTGCTGAGACGTTAGACAGAAAAGCAACCGCGTCAGTGATCATGGCTAACAACAAAGCTGAAAGAACGCCAGTCATCCCTACTCTAAAAGCAATTTTTGGCTCCTGATGGAACATTTTTTCTTCGCGATAGCGGTTTAGGGCATGTATTCCGAAATCTGCGCCCAAAGATATCATTGCAATTGGAACTATGAAATCAAGAGTTGTTGAAGAATCTAGTCCAATGAGATTTGAAATACCTTTTAGCCACACCAGCATTGAGGCCAGACCTATTCCGGTCAGAATAGTGATTCGCCATGATTGGAGGCAAGCTCCAACTACGAGGAGTGCCATTATGAACGTTGCGATTATAAATGGTACAGCTGTTGCAATTTCCTCAGCACTTTCTAAACTAGCATCAATTGCTATACCCCACAATCGATAATTCGACTCATTCCCACGGAGAACATCTTGGACTTTTCTATTAAATTCCTCTTTACCTGTAGTTACAGAGTCACCAGTAGTGCCAATGGCACTTGTGCCGCCTCCCAATTTTCCATTGTCGGCTGCTACAAAGATTCCCATGGCTGGGGCTGTCCAGTAATCTATTTTTTGACCAAGTATATTTTTGTCTTCCTGGATAGACTCTTGGTATACAAAATCAGTTAGAAAAGCAGTTAAAGGATTATTAGATATCTGGTGAATTGCTATCTTGATTTGGTCATCAGTAGCATTTTCAAGATCTATTTCAAATATGGACTCTAATACACTGTTTACGGCATCTGCTAATGTAAAAATGCCTGCTACAGGTTGATTTAAGTCAGGATTGAATCCACTAAACAAATATGATTGTTTTGGTAGGCTTGGAGGGTGAAGGTCTCCGTTTCGATCAGCGGACCTTAAAGACTCTCCATTCTTGTACAGTTCTAGTAGAGGTGCTTTTGTGAGTATATCTTCACCATCACGGGATTCTGCTATGAAAAAAGATGTATGTATGCGACGGGGCAATTTGGAGTCGTACAAATTTTGTAAATCATACACTTCGCCACCTGGTTGGTCTGAGGCGGTTTGCTCTGGGGCCATTGTAATAATAGGTATCACTAATAAGGCTGTTATAGTTATAATCGCAGCAATAAATAGTCCGGGTTTTTGGGCTATCAACGTGGCGACATTGTTGGCTAAAGTTGAAGATTTTCTCATAAGAGTAGATTAAATTTACACCCACTGATATATTCAATAGACTTTACTTCGACGGACTTGTTTGTTGCAAGTATAGTATCGCAAGATAACCAAAATTTTTACTTGACGCGCAGGAATTATTCGCACTATCCTTGCGTTCCACCTAAGACGTTGGTATTTTGAATGCGGTTTGATTTTAGGTATAAGTGAAGTAGTGTTTGAAAGGAGAATATAATGGAGAATAATACGATAGGTTTTGTGGGCCTTGGGATAATGGGTAGGCCTATGGTGAAAAATTTAATAAAGGCCGGATACTCGGTTATTGTCTACGATATAGTTGCGGCTGCAGTGGAAGAAATGGTGTCAGAAGGGGCATCTCAGTCGCCTTCAGCTGCTGAAGTAGCAAAGGAAGTAAATACAGTTATAACTATGGTGCCTGACTCTGCAGATTCCGAAGCGGCGATAATGGGTGCAGGAGGAGTGCTAGAAGGAGCCGTATCAGGATCCACAGTTATTGACATGAGTTCCATAGCTCCCGGTGTGTCCCAAAGAATTGGATCTGCGTGTGAGAATGTAGGGGTGAACTTTTTGGATGCGCCGGTTAGTGGTGGAGAGCCAAAAGCAATAGATGGTACTCTGGCAATAATGGTAGGTGGCAAGAGAGAAATATTTGACAAATATGTTGAGATATTTGAAGTTTTAGGTGGCAGCGTGGTCTTGTGTGGAGGATACGGCGCAGGTAATACCACAAAATTAGCCAACCAGATTATCGTTGCTGCTAACATAGAAGCAGTTGGTGAAGCATTGGTTTTAGCTAAAAAGGCTGGGTTGGATCCGAATGTGGTTTACCAAGCGATAAGAGGTGGTTTGGCTGGAAGTACTGTAATGGATGCAAAGGCACCGATGATGATAGATGGTGATTTCAAGCCAGGATTTCGAATCAAACTTCACCAGAAGGATTTACACAATGCTTTGCTGACAGGGAAAGAATTAGGAGTACCTTTGCCCGTTACTAGTTTGGTGCAACAGATGATAGGGTCATTAATGAATGATGGTAAGGGGGATTTCGACCATTCGGCCATCGCGAATTTCATAGAGGACATGGCAGGAATAACTGTTAGTGGCGAATAACTATTCGTGGTTTCCTGATATCATGTTTTGCTATAAATCAGAATTGGTTAATTGAAGGTGGGTCTATGGAGGTAGACAATGCCAAAAGGTCATCGGTCTGGTCGAGAAGCTAAGAAACAGAAAAAGGTTACAAAACAGCCACTTATTTCTTCGCCTATTATGCCTTCGTCAGACGTAGAAGTGATTAAGAAAAAGAGGAAGTCGAAAGAAGTAGATTCATAAGATAGTAACATCCTGTGTTGCTATCTTGTTGGCCTATGTGCTGTCGTTTCAACGAGTAATTCGCCCAGTTACTTGACTTACTCAGCATGCGGTGAAATGCAATAAAAATGATCCTTTTCAAGAATCTGCGCTATTTTTTGTGGCTCTAAATCTCTCGGGTAGTTGCTCTCGTACCATCTGGAAGTTAGGTCTTCGCTAACCTCTTCTGCGGTCATGGGGCGGTTCCCATTGGCCAAGAATATTCGAAAAACAGCATCTTTGATGGGTGTGTCTGGAAGTAAGTAGTCCGGAGTGTCAGAACAGTGTTCGACTATTCGATCTAAGTGTTCTTGAGGGTTGGAGTTTATTATGTAGTCATTTGTGTCAGCTTGCTTGTCTGTGTAGCATTTCTTGGATGAGATTAATAAAGATAGATTACGCCCAATTTTCTCAGCCATATCGAAATTAATAGAGTAAGTGAGTGTTGTTGTATCCTGTTCCATTATTGCAGTCCTTTTTGATTGTATGGTGTGTTTTTATGAAATTAGTATAGAGCATGTAGTGATTCCCAGAGTACATTTTAGAAAAAACTCTCTTCCCAGTCTAACATTTGGACACAAACTTTTTCTCCTGCTTTCATGTGATTCACATGTTCTGGGCAAATTGCTAGACCATTAGCAGCAACCATAGAAGTTATAATATTTGAACCTTGGTATCCGGTAGATCTGGCATAGTAGGTTCCATTCTTTTTTGTGACAATAACTCTAGCATATACTCTGCGTCCATCTATATTTTCGATGCCATCCTCAAGAATAGCTTCTACAGTTGGTATATTGGAATTTGGAAACCCCATCATTTTACGGATAGCTGCTTTACCAAATTGAGCAAATGCCACCATTGAACTTACAGGATTACCCGGGAACCCTAGATGCGGGATGTGTTTACCGCGCGAAATTTTAATTAAGCCGAAAGCAAAAGGTTTGGCTGGTCGCATTCTCACGGACCAAAATTCAATTTTCCCACGAAGTGCAAGCACATTTTTTACCATGTCGTAATCGCCTTTAGACACCCCTGCTGAACTAATCAGCATGTCGGAAGACAAAGATTGGTCTATCTTATGGTTGATAGAGTCTATATTATCTTTAGCAATTCCTAGTATCTGGGGTATGCCGCCGGCACGTTTCACTTCAGCTGCAAGCCCATAACTATTGCTGTCATAAATGAGGCCTTTACTCAGAGGGGCTCCTGGTTCAGTCAATTCGTTTCCAGTTGACAAAATCGATACTATAGGCCTTCTAATAACTCGCACTTTATCGATACCAATAGAGGCAATTATACTAATGTCAGGTGGTCTCAGCTGAGTGCCTTTTCTAAGAACAGTGGTGCCCCGCAATACATCTTGTCCTGCGGGTCGAACATGAGCGTTTGGAATCGAAGGGGTGTTAATATTTATTTCAGAAATCCCTGTCGTATTATTAATGCGGTCATTTTCGTCAGTGTCTTCAAATGGCACTATTGCATTAGCTCCTTTCGGAACCTGGGCCCCAGTCATTATTCTAATTGCTGTTCCTGGGGAGACTGAGTGTTCAGGGAGCTCTCCCGCGGACACTTGTCCCACAACCTTCAATAGCACAGGGGAAGTTTTGGACGCCGCTGATGTGTCTGAAGACTGAACCGCATATCCGTCCATAGCTGAATTATCGAAAGGGGGCAAAGATATGTTACTCGCTATATCTTCCGATAGTACTTGGCCGAGGGTGTTTTGCACTGAACTCAGTTCAGGTTCTAGGGGGTCTACTAATTCGAGAACTTTGCTGAGTGCAGTCTCAACGCTAAGCATGCTTTCTTCAGTATGTTTATGCATATCTTCTATCTGGTGGCTAGAGAAATCGGTTGAACCAGGAGACTGCCCATTCGAAGTATTCGATTAGAAAGCGATGGTTGCCTTCTGGTTGGTAAACTTTGAAATGATCTGGCACACCTAGAGATGAATAGATTGGAGCGACTTCACGTATCAGCAGGTCCGCGCCTGATTTGGGCATATCTTCATCCATGGTAGGTATCACCGTCATGAATGGCCTTGGTGCAATACACGAAGCGACAATTTCTGGGTGGTCAAAATAACGCAACATATGCGGTGGGAATATAGCTGAACTAGAGCGATCGCTCAGGCCTTCATGTATGTTCCTTGCTATACTTCCAATACCACCACAGATAGGAACTCCTACGCGTATTCGAGGATCGCATGCCATAGGGTACCACGTAGCCAGTCCACCCAATGACATTCCAGTGATTCCTATTCGATTAGAATCTACTTGCTCTAAAGAAGCAAGAACATTTGTCGCTTTCAAGGTTTCTTCAACGAAGATACCCATAAGAGGACGACCGTATACTTCCAGATATTTATTTTCCTGCTCAGATCGACCTGGAAGGGAAGGTCTTCCATAACATCCTTTGATGGATATAGCCATTACTGCATATCCCCTCCTTGCAAGTTCGCGTCCGAAGCCTAGAACTTCACCGTTAGGCGGTGTGGGTTCGAATCGCTGATCCGCAACTTCTTCAGCAGACCCACCGGTTCCAGGAACACATACAATTCCTGGTAAAGCTGTAGATGTTTTTCCTTCAGGTAGCATTATGATTCCAGGCACCGATTCCCCTAAGGAATTGAGATAAGTTACAGCAGACCAGATTATTCCTTCTGGTTCTGTCCCGGAATCAACAACAGTGAAGTTCACGTCTTCAGGATCGGGAATATTTTCCAAACCCAAAATCTCAAGTAGTTTTGGGCGAACTCCGTTTCCTGTAATTGGATTTGGGAATGCGGGTTTAATATCGTCAGGTATTACATTGTTAAACATAAGATACTATTCTCGGAGCTCTGCCCCGAATTCACGTTTGAGCTGATTCATTATATCTTGTTGCGCTTTGTCGATTTGTGCTGTTGTGAGCGTCGCTTTGGATGATTGGAACACTATTCTGAACGCGAGGGATTTTTTGTGCGCGGGAATCCCAGAGCCAGTATACAGATCAAAGGCTGTACTGGTGCTGACAAGTTTGTGTCTATTGATAACAATTTGTACATCATCAGAAGATATTGTGGAGTCTATTAGTAATGCCAGGTCTCGTTCAGAGTCTGGGAATTTACTAATACTCGAATAGGTAAAATCTGTACTCCGAATGTTTTGGAAAAGAGATTTAAGGTTAAACTCGAATAGTATAACGGGGTCATCATGCAGTTCTAAATCATTAAGGAGACTAGCCTGTATTTCACCTACGACGCCAATTGGAATTGAGCCACATAGAATACGAGCTGTTTTCCCGGGGTGCATTAAAGGATCTTCAGATGTTTGATATACGCTATCAAGGCTGAAACCACTAAATACTGATTCTAGGAGGCCTTTTGCATCATAGAAATCAAACTTTTCTTCAGGGGCTAGCCATGTTACAGGTGATCTAGGTCCGGTTATGGCCCCCACCAACATTTCTGTTTCTTCTGGAAGATTGAATTTCTCACCTTTTGTTTTAGGAAGATAGACTCGACCTATTTCAAATATTTTTATCCCTTTCCCTCTTGAATTACGATGATTATAAGAAAGCGTCTCTAGCACGCCACTCCGTAGGGTTGTACGCATATATTCAAGTTCGCTACTAATAGGATTAGATATCTTAATAGGAGGCTTATTATCATAATAAGATTTAGCTGTTTTCAAAGAATTCAGAGACGTTGCAGAATAAGAGATAATTTCTTGCATACCTGCTGATACAAACTGGTCTCTCAATGTTTCTCGGAATTGTATGAATGGTTGTGGTTTATGGTGGGGAATTGGAGTTGAAGGCATCGTAGTTGGAATACTGTCGTAGCCTTTTATACGTGCAACTTCCTCAATAAGATCTTCTTCCATAGATATATCTGATCTCCAGTAAGGAACTTCCATTTTTAGCGTAAGGTTGTTTGGTTTGCCGTCCGTAGATTGGCGGAAGCCTAGATTGATGAGCGTATTTTTCACACTGTCAATATCTAATGTTACTCCGAGTACAGCCTTGATATGGTCAGAGGAGATACTCACGGCAGGAACCTGCTTTGGGCTGGGATACAAATCCATGATATTTCTTTTGGCTTGTCCGCCTGCGATATCTAGGATCATTTTAGTAACACGATGCAGTGCGATAGGTACCAGTTCTTGGCGTGGGCCACGTTCGAATCTGTAAGATGCCTCGGTGTTTATGCCAAGTTCCGTGCGTGTGCGCCGAACACTAGACGCATCGAAATTGGCCGCCTCGACTAAAATCGTAGACGTTTTGTTCGTCACACTGGTATTTTTACCTCCAATTATCCCCGCCAGTGCGATAGGAGTCTTGGAATCGGATATTACGAGCATATTGGGCTTTAGTGTGAGATTGTCCCCGTCAAGGCTGAGCATTTTTTCACCATCATGAGCAGTCCTGACAACTACAGTTTTATCTCTAATCTTATCGAAGTCAAATGCATGTATAGGTTGGCCGTATTCCAGCATTACATAGTTCGTGGCATCTACAACATTGTTTATAGTTCGTTGTCCTGCCAAAGAAAGTGCATTTTGTAGCCATTTAGGGGAGGGTCCTACTTGAATCCCAGTTAGTAGAGTTGCCGAATATCGATTACAGAGGGATGGATCGGAAATCTCAATATCTACTTTGTCTTGAATTTCGTCTTCTGCCTCTCGGTATTTAGAAGTTGGTTCAGATACTTCTTGCTCTGTAAGTGCTCCAATTTCGTGAGCTACGCCTAGTATTGAGAGGCAGTCGGGCCTATTCGGGGTTAACTCCAGATCCAGAATGGAGTCTCCGATATAATCAACCAACGGGGCTCCTACTGTGGCGTCGTCGTCTAGGATTAGTATCCCCTCATGATTGTCACTTAGGCCTAGTTCTTGCTCAGAGCAAACCATGCCAGCAGACACTATTCCTCGAATTGTTGCGGTTTTGAGTGGTTCCAATTTTCCTGACCGGACATTGACAAGAGGTGCTCCTTCCTTGGCGAACGCTATTTTTTGACCCGCGGCAATGTTGGGTGCACCGCACACAACTTTGACTACTTCATCGTTACCTAAATCAATAGTGGGTAGGGTTAACCTGTCAGCATTTGGATGTGGCTCCACAGACAGCACACTACCTATAACGATTTTTTCTTTTGGCCAATCTTGACCAATGTGCGTTACGCTTCCTACTTCAGTCCCAGCCATTGTTAGGAGATGCGCTAATTCTTTGACAGGGATATTTACCTGCACATATTTTTTTATCCACGACATAGGAACTAGCACTGCTGATTACCTCTTGTTATTATGTTTATCAAAATGGATACGTAGTTGACTAAAATTGCTCTAAGAATCTTAAATCATTAGTATAAAAATGCCGAATGTCTTCTATGCCGTGCCTAAGCATTGTTATCCTTTCCGGACCCATCCCAAATGCAAATCCTGTGTATTCTTTAGGGTCACATCCGAAACCGGCAAGAACTTTTGGGTGTACCATTCCGGCACCAAGAATTTCGATCCACCCTGTATTTCTACAGACCTTGCATCCTTGCCCATCACATCTAAAACAATCAATAGACATGTCCACTCCTGGTTCAACAAAAGGAAAATAGTCGCATCTGAATCGTACTCTCCGTTCTTCTCCAAAGAATCTACGAGCAAATTCATACAGAGTGCCTTTTAGATCTGCAAAGGTAATTCCCTTGTCTATTGCTAGGCCTTCAATCTGATAAAAATGCCATTCGTGAGTCGCGTCTGTGGCTTCAAACCTATAGCATTTACCGGGTATAACTACTCTTACAGGGGGAGTGTTATTTTCCATAATCCTAGCCTGCATGGGAGATGTGTGGGTGCGCAGTAGCATAGGGTGATTTCCTTCCTCGTCTGTGAAGTCAACCCACAACGTATTCCACATGTCTCGGGCAGGGTGATCTTTAGGGATATTAAGGGCTTCAAAGTTATAATGATCCCACTCGATTTCAGGACCCTCCGCAACCGAGAATCCCATTGAAGTGAAAATGCCACATACCTCTCTGAGAGTTTGAGTGATGACGTGTAAGCCTCCGCTGGGGAATGGTCTTCCTGGCATTGTCACGTCAATCGAATCCTCAGAAGTTTTTGAAGAAATACTAGATTTTTCGACCTCCATCACTCTCGAGTTGAATTCTTCTTCCAATAATAGTTTCGCTTGATTTCCTGCTATGCCGGAGTTGCGCCTGTCTTCGGGTGCTAGAGTTCTTAAGTTGCGAAGAATTGACGTTAGTTTTCCGTTTCGACCCAAGTAGAAAACTTTCCATTGTTGAAGTTCATAAATAGACGAAACTGATGCTAAATCAGCGAGAGCTTTTCTCTGAATTTCATTTATTATGGCAACGCTATTTTTTGAGGCCATACAGACTACGCTCCAGTGTGTGTAATTCGGCGGTGATTCTATTATAGTTTTGTGTTTAAAAACCGGTCAAGGAGATCTCTCCTAATCTCCAACTTATATTTGATTGATTTGCACTAAAGTAGATTGATAATTGTACCGAAGTACATTATGCACATAAGATAATTAATTGAGTATATACTTTCTATTATAATTCACTTCAGTAGTTAGTAAGGAGGATGTTTAGTTCGGAATGAGATACACAGGATCATTTGCATGTATAGTGATGTGTATAGTACTTGGTTGCGGCATGAATTTTACACCATCTTCGAATGAAGATATGGGTTCTCCGAATGGAGACAGTACGGTATATACAGGATCCTCATCGCTACGCGCCGCCCCTGATTTTGATCTCACATTATTTAGCGGTGATATTTTTCAGCTATCTGATTTTAAGGGAAGTGTGGTTGTATTGAACTTCTGGGGATCCTATTGCGTCCCGTGTCGTTGGGAGATGCCAGCATTTGAGACAGTCTCTCTAGAATATCAGGATAGAGGGGTTATTTTTGTGGGCATCGCAGTAGGGGATACAGAGGATGCGGCAACAAGTTTTGCCAATGAGGTAGGCGTTACATATCGGTTAGGTGTAGATGAAGAAGGAGATATAACGATAACCTATGGTGTTACAGAATTGCCGACAACTTACATAATAGACGGAGATGGAAATCAAGTTCGTAAGTTTAACGTTGCCAATGAAGCGATGTTACGTCTTTACCTCGATGGCCAAATTCGAAGTAAGTCATAAATTTTCAAGGCGTATCCAATATTTGTTATCCAATACATGATGCTATACTCGGTAGGTAATTTAGGGGAGGCGTAGAATTGGTTAGAATCGATGGTCGCGCGTTCGATGAAGTCAGAGATGTGTCCATATCGCTTGGAGTCCAACCATATGCTGAGGGTTCAGTTCAAATTGAGTCTGGCAGCACTAGCGTGGTTTGTGCAGTTAGTGTGGGCGATGGGGTTCCCCCATTTATGCAAGGGACTGGTACAGGGTGGGTAACAGCTGAGTACGGTATGCTGCCACGAGCTACCCATACTAGAAATCAAAGGGAAGGTAGGGGCAAAGGGCTGAAGGGACGAACGCAAGAAATTCAACGGCTTATAGGAAGATCACTGAGAGCAGCGGTTGACCTCAGTAATCTTGGAGAGCGTACTCTTATGGTGGATTGTGATGTTTTGCAGGCTGATGGAGGGACCCGTACAGCAGCAATAACAGGTTCATATGTGGCATTACAGCAAGCGGTTAAGACACTAATAAATAGAGGTGATTTGTCCTCAAGCCCATTTACATCCGCTATAGCATCTATCAGCGTTGGAATTATTGATGGTGAGATTCTACTGGATCTTAATTATGAGGAAGATTCTAATGCCGATGCTGATTTTAATATTGTAATGACGGATGCAGGAGAATTTGTTGAAATTCAAGGGACTGCAGAGGGTGTAACTTTTTCAAGAGACGCTTTAGGTAAAGTGCTTGAAGTGGCTGAAAAAGGTATAAGAGAACTCTTCGAAGTTCAAGCTAGCGTTATTCAGGATTTGAAATAGATCCTGTTTGACCAGTGGGAATACCACTTCCCTATGGGTTATAATTTCTGCTTATAGTCCCTTGTAATGCTTATAGTCCTTTGTAATGCTTATAGTAAGGTTCAGAGATAGTTGAGCATTAAATATAATTGACACTAGTTTTTTAAGCTGAGTATAATCAATTGTCGGAGTTAATTTAAGATGCCTAAACGAACATATCAACCTAAAAAGCGTCGCAGAAGTCGTGTGCATGGTTTCAGATCTAGGATGAGTACGGCTGGCGGCAGGAGAGTGTTGAAGCGCCGGATATTCAAGGGCAGGAGTCGGCTTACCGTTTGACTCAGTCTCTTGTAGGTGTTTCTAATGAATGATGGAAAAGACTCGTCGTCTCACTAAGGCTGACGATTTTCTGGCCGTGCGTCGTATGGGGCGTAGTTACTCGGATAGACTTTTGGTGTTATTGGCGCTCCAAAATGCTGTAGACAACACTCGTGTGGGACTGTCGGTTAGTAGGCGTGTCGGCAACGCCGTCCAACGGAATAGAATTAAAAGAATGTTAAGGGAAGTGTTTAGAGGCTCGGTTTTAATTCAGGGTTGGGATTTGGTTGTTATAGCTCGGCAAGATGCTGTTAAAGTGGATTTTATTAAGCTAAACGCTTCAGCTACAACTCTTCTCAAGCGTGCAGGTGTACTGTTATCCTAGAATTCAAATATTAGGGCAAATAAATTAGTATCATTGTGCTTTACTCTATACGTCTGTATCGATCGATTATTTCTCCTTATATGGGAGGCGTATGTCGCTATGTTCCTTCCTGTTCTCAGTATATGGAGGGGGCTATAAAAAAATATGGCTTGTACAAAGGTTCCGTAATTGGGATGAAGCGATTGTTAAGATGTCGACCTTTCGGGACCACAGGGTATGATCCTGTGCCTTAGAGATGACAGTTGTATTTATATCAGAAAAGGCAGGCACGAATAGAAATAATGAATTCCCATTCTAGAAATGTAAATTCAGGAAATTTATTTTGGGTGTTGATGTTGCTAATTCTAGTAATTGCCGCGGGTGGGTGTGCTGGAATAGCGGTTCCTCAGGGTTGGTCAGGTGGATTGATAAACCAAGATAAGGACACGATTTATGTTGGCACTGCTCAAGGTGAGATGAAAGCTATAAATATACTAGAAGGAGATTCTATAACTTCACAGTATGACTTAGGGCCTGGTGAACAATTGTGGACATTTAATCTTAAAGATATGGGTCATAATGCAGAACAGACAGACAGAGCTACTATATATGGCACGCCGGTCATCTTTGAGGATAGGCTGTACGTAGGTGGATACGATGGTTATATATATGTCCTAACTTTGGATGGCGAGTTGTTGTTGGAAGAACGGATAGGTGATGGGGATCATATTGTTGGAGGTCCATATGTGGCAGGCGGAAACTTGCTTATAGGATCCTCGGATGGGAATTTGTATGCTTTGTCTAGTGAGGATTTAACTGAAAAATGGGTATTTTCAACAGGAAATAAAGTTTGGTCTACTCCGGTAGTTGATAACGGAATAGTGTATTTTGGATCTCAAGACCATGTCTTCTATGCGATCAATTTAAACACAGGCAATAAGATATGGGATTTTCGGGTTGGGGGAGCGATAACCTCTACGGCAGTATTATTTGACGGAAGAGTTTATATTGGTTCGTTCGATGGAATATTTTATTCAATTGATGGGCTTACAGGGAAAGAAATTTCACGATTTGAAGGTGGCAAAGGTTGGTATTGGGGTACTCCGATCACAGATGGTGAAACCATATTTATACCGTCGCTTAATGGTAGCTTATACGCCTTGAGTCTAGACTCTCTGAATCCAGTGTGGGAAAGACCTCTGGAAACAGAAGGACCAATCATAGGATCGCCTGTAATTGTTGGAGACTTCATAGCAGTTCCTTCTAGGGATGGAGGAGTATATTTGGCTCGCCTACTGGACGGAAGGTTCGAAGACCGATGTGATATAGATTCTTCTCTCAGGGCGTCACTCAGTGCAGTAGGTAACACTATTTATTTTCCTGTGGGTAATTCCATACGCCAACTCTTTGTGAATCCCACAGGGAATTTTAAAGGAGGGTGGCTCCATGCAACAGATTTTGAATCGAATCAAGATGATTCGCGACTAGCAGTTGAGCGTTGGCGTTGTGGATAGAGTCCGTTAGGGCTGGAAGGAACTATTTGTGGAGTTTATATCTCTAGTTTGGGACGAAGCCATCATTAAGCCGATGGTCAACAGTCTGGTTTTATTGTACTACTTATTTTTTGGCAACTTTGGGCTGGCGATAATTTCATTCACTATACTTGTTCGTTTAGCAATGATTCCTCTGTCATTGAAGCAAAGCAGGCAGATGCGAGCCATGTCTAAATTACAGCCAAGAATGAAAGATATTCAAGATCGCTACAAAAATGATAGAGCTCGTGCCTCTCAAGAGACGATGAAATTATATAGAGAAGAGGGTGTTAGTCCTTTAGGGTGTCTTGGGCCTATGATTATACAAATGCCTATATTTATAGGTCTTTTCTGGGCCCTTAGGAGAACTCTTCCGTCTACGCCAGAACGACTTGTAGATCTTTCTGAAAGTTTGTATTCATGGCTTTATCCAGTCAATACAGCGGTGCCACTAGATGGCACTTTTCTATGGCTTAATTTGGCTGAATTTTCGATCAACAACCCTGCAGCGCCACTCTTACCAATTTTAGTGGGTGGGTCGATGTGGCTTATGCAAAAAATGTCCTCAATGCCAGCAACTTCTCCGCAACAAGAATCTACTAATAGAATGATGCTGTGGATGATGCCTATAATGTTTGGAGTATTCACATTTCAGTTCGAAGCAGGGCTTGCTTTGTACTGGATTATGTCCAATATCATAGGGATAATTATTCAAGGATTTACTACCGGTTGGGGCCCGTTGGCTAAGTTGTTGTCTTTCGGAGGCAAGTCTAGCGAAGGTCCTGCTGAAGTAAACCCATCTCGCAACCTTCAAGAGCCTGCTATAGAGGAGGAAATTAAGGATGAAAACCAGAGTAATGACAGCAAAGACGGTCGACGAGGCAATCGAAATCGCTCTAAAGGAACTAGGCGTAGACCGCGGGGAGGTAGAGGTAGACGTCGTTAGCAGGGGCAAGGAAGGAATCCTAGGTATAGGAAGTGAGCCTGCTAAAGTGAAGGTCACTGTTCTAGATACGCCTAATGATCAGGTTACAGTGTCTACCGATATAATCAACTCGCTCATATCTAAAATGGGAGTGTCTGTATCTGTAAGTTTGAAACAAGCTGAAAATGAAAGCGTTGGTGGCCCAGTTTATGACATAGATGGAGATGATTCTGGATTACTCATAGGTCGTCGAGGGGAAACTCTTAGGGCAATGCAGTTCTTAGTAAGCTTTATGACTTCAAGAAAGCTAGAAAGTAGAGCAAATTTGTTATTAGATGTCGCCGGATACCAGAGTAGGCGTTACGAATCGTTAAGTAACCTAGCCACGAAAGTTGCGGGTAGGGTGTTTGCTACAGGTCGATCTATACATATGGAGCCTATGCCTCCAAATGAGCGCCGAGCAGTTCATATGGCGTTGGCTGATCATCCTGAAGTTTCAACGATAAGTGAAGGTGAAAGGGAAAGCCGACATGTCGTAGTACAGCTGTCTGACCAAAGGGAGAGCTATTAAATCACTTATCAGCAGGATTATTGAATGAGTCGTTAAATCCTATCTATTTCCCTATGCAAGCACAGTTTTGAGGTGCAAGAATGACAACAATGCATGAAGTCCCATTTGTTGCTGGAGTTGTGGGTAGTTTGCCCAGACCACTTTCTATCCAAGATTTATTACCATCATTTTCAGGTGTTGATTCAGCTGAGTCAGCACAATCTTCTCAAATGGACGACGCTGTAAAGTACGCAATTAGGATGCAAGAGACAGCCGGACTGGATCTGGTAAGCGATGGCGAATGGCGTCGGCATGCCTACACACATATAATTGCTGATATCACAGGTAGTTTTGAACAGAATTCTCTGCCTGGGTCTTGGGGAATGTCGGTTGTAGAACCTCTAGAAATTCGTCGACCAGGACTTATTGCAGAGGAAGCGAAATTTCTTGTGGAGTCTACCGACAAATTTACCAAAGTGTGCATACCGTCTCCATATCTGCTCGGTGTTCGCCTGTGGCATTCTGAAGTGTCATCCAAGGCTTACAAAACGCGTGATGAGTTTATCGAAGCCTTGGTACCAATTTTGAGGGATGAGATAATAGCCGTTAGAGACACAGGCGTAACTGTTATTCAAATAGATGAGCCTCACCTATGCGTTTTAGTTGACCCCAAAGTCCGCTCGACGTTCGAAAACCCTCAATATGAAATGGATTTGGCGGCTGACAAAATAAACGATGTGGTTGAGGGAATAGATCAGGTTGTTACAGCTTTGCATTTATGTAGGAGAAACTGGGGTCGTGGAGGATGGGGTGCAGAGGGTGGATATAATCCAATTATCGATACAATGAAGAAGATAAAGGTGGATCAATACGTCATGGAATTTAGTATTCCTGCTGCTGGCGACATAGCAATATTGAAAGAATTACCAGAAGATTCTCTAATAGGTCTTGGGTCGGTAGATTGTAGATTTGAGCACATAGACACTCCGGATGAAATCATGGGTCGTGTAGAAATGGCCATGAAGCACGTGTCCGGAGACAGAATCAGTCTTAATCCAGACTGTGGGTTTGCTCCAGCAAAAGGATGGGACATCCCATTAGACGAAGCGTACATGAAACTCAAAAATGAGGCTGAGGCCTCCCGTCGGCTTCGTGAAAAATATGGATAATCCTGACCGTACTACTCGACTTTAGCAGTTATTACAAGAAGGTCTAGCCAGTCGTCACCAGTATTAAAATTCTGATGGCCAACACCAGTTGGTACGTGGATCGCATCCCCTTGTTTGATGTCGTGGAGCGTATCGTCAAGTTTTATTTGGCCTCGTCCTGCAGTGACATAGAATACATGCTCAACAGTTCCGGATGGGTGCGTATGAAAATCACCTTGTTTGCCAGGTTGTATAGAATGCCTTGTCAGGCTCCAGTTACCTTGCAGAGGTGCTTCATCTTCAGTTTTGCCATCAGTACCTTTTGGGCTCAGTATGTAGTGGATGAGTATGTTTTCATGCCCGACGTGAGGTTGGCATTCTGTCCAATTTCTAATTACCATATGTATCTCCTTATAATGATTATTTAGATCTAACCCTGGTGATATTAATTTATCTGATCGAATCCGGTGTATTTATGAAGTACTTCCGGTATTACAACAGAACCGTCAAGTTGCTGTCCATTTTCTAATATTGCAATCAGTGTTCTTGGAATGCCCAGCCCTGACCCATTCAATGTATGTGGAAATTGTGGTTTTGAATCAGTGTCTGGCCTGTATCTTATATTTGCTCGTCTAGCCTGAAAATCGGTGCAGTTTGAACAAGAACTAACTTCTAGCCAATCATTGCTCCCTGGTGCCCAAAGCTCGACATCATATGTTTTGACTGATGTCGAGGATAAATCTCCGGTACACTGAAGTTTTACACGATGAGGAATACCTAGAAGGGAGCAAACAGCTTCAGCATCAGCTACTAATTTACTTAGTGCCTCAGGTGATTTTTCAGGCTCAACAATTTTAAACATTTCCACTTTTTCGAATTGATGTCCTCTTTTTATGCCGCGAGTTTCTCTGCCAGCAGAAGCCTTTTCACGTCGAAAGCAAGGTGTGTGTGCGACGTAATCCATTGGTATAAAATCACGATCTATAATTTCGTTGCTATACAAATTGGCTATAGGCATTTCAGCTGTTGGGATCATCCACAAGTCGTCCTCTTGATCATGATACATAGTGTCAGCAAATTTTGGTAACTGTCCACTGCCTGTGGCGGTTGATCTAGTAACTAAATTTGGCAAGTAAAGTTCTGTATATCCGTGTTCAGAGGTGTGGAGGTTTATCATCCATTGAATAAGGGATCGTTGCAGTTGAGCTCCTTTTCCCTTTAGTATGTAGAACCGAGATCCAGAAATTTTTGCCCCTCGTTTGAAGTCTATTATATTCAGATTTTCACCTATTTCCCAGTGAGGACGAGGTTCAAAACCGAAAGTGGGAAGATCTTTAGATGTTCTAACAATGATGTTGTCAGAATCATCTTTTCCTATTGGAACATCGTTATCGGGTATGTTGGGAATCGATAATAATAGGGAATGTAGATCTTCTTCAATTTCAGACAGTTTGGATTCGAGAGATTTTATCTCGGTTCCAACACGTTTCATTTCATCGATTAATGTCTTAGAATGATCCTTGGTGTTGCCAATTTGGCGGCTAACTTCGTTACGTTGAGCACGCAGCTTATCAGCTTTCACAATTCCAGATCTCCGCCTCTCGTCTAGGTTAAGGATCTGATCTACAGGTACGCAGTCTCCCCTTTTCTCAGCAGATCTCCTTACTAGATCGGCGTTATTACGTATAAATTCGATACCAATCACCAGGTTTTTCTCCTGAATAAATTGTCATAATTATTAGTGGTTTTATGCAAAGTATAACTCCAAGCGACCTTTTTGGGCAGGCTTGATAACAGGTATACGAACGAACAAACTTAAAACTCTGCATCAAAAACCATGGATATTGTATTGGCCAATCCAGTGATCGATCAATACCTCGAGTAGATTAAATGACTGAAAAATAGATTGCTTGTACGGTATAATCCCGATCAGACCATATTAAATTCAACGGAGGAGTAGGATGAGACTTGAAGGAAAAACGGCAATTGTTACGGGAGCGGCAAGTGGGTTGCAAGGTGAGGTAATGGGGTACGGTGGAGCTACAGCTCGAATATTTTCAAAGGAGGGGGCAAATGTAATCATAGCTGATTTAAAAGACGAAATTGGGGAGAAAACAGCATCTGAAATTAGAGATGGCGGAGGTTCAGCAAAATATGTTCACCTGGACGTGACAAGTGAACACGATTGGATTAATGCAATAGAGGTTGCCACTTCAGAGTTTGGCGAACTGAATATTTTAGTCAACAATGCAGGCATAGGAGACCCTTCTATTATTGAGGAAACAAGTGTTGATTCGTGGAATAGACAGATGGACATTATGGCCAAAGGAACATTTTTGGGTACGAAGTATGCTATACCAGAAATGCGGAAGGCGGGTGGAGGATCTATAGTTAATGTTTCATCTGTTTTCGGCAACGTTGGCAGTCTTGGGGATAGTGTATATTCAGCTGCCAAAGGTGCCGTTAGAACTTTCACTAAAGCTACTGCTGTCCAGCATGCAAAAGATGGGATACGGGCAAATTCGGTCCATCCAGGTTGGGGGATGACTCCTATGACAGTTGATCCATTTTCAGATCCGGATATTCTGGACCCAAAACTTGCAACAGTACCGATGGGTAGATTAGCTAGACCAGAGGAAATTGGGTATGGGATATTGTTTTTTGCCTCTGATGAAGCATCTTTTGCTACTGGTGCTGAGCTAGTGATTGATGGCGGTAGGATAGCGTGGTAATAATTGAATAGAACAGCCCTAATAGTATTAACGACCTGCCCTTTTCACTGAAATGTCGGATTTATATATGGATAGCAGGAAACGACTCGATGGTAAGGTTGCCCTTATTACAGGTGCGGCAACTGGAATACGTTCCAGCCTGATGGGTTTTGGAGGAACGACAGCACATTTGTTTGCAGATGAAGGCGCAACTGTTGTTGTGTCAGATATCAACGAAAAGATGGGACAAGTTGTAGCTAATCAAATTACAGATTCTGGCAAGAAAGCATCATTTATAAAACTTGATGTCACGAGCGATATTGGATGGAAACAGGTAGTAGAGGCTACGGTATCTAGATATGGGACAATCGATATTCTAGTAAATTGTGCAGGTGATACTGTTAGGACAAATGTTGAAGACACAACTCCTGAGATGTGGGATCAGCAGATTGGAATACATGCAAAAGCGGCATTTTTAGGAGCAAAACATACAGTTCCTGTAATGCGTAGGTCTAAAGGCGGTTCGATAGTCAATGTAGGATCAATATCCGCGTTAGTAGGTTCAGATTCATCCACTCCTTACCATGGTGCAAAGGGTGCTATACGATCACTCACTAAGGCATTGGCAGTTCAATGTGCCAAATATGGGATTAGATTCAATGCGGTGCATCCAGGATTTGTTCTGACTCCAATGACAAAGGACGCGTTTACTAGCGAAGCGCTTGGTAGACGTTTAGAGTCTGTACCCATGAGGCGATTGGGCACTGTGGAGGAAATAGCTTACGGAATCTTGTATCTCGCATCCGATGAATCAGCTTTCATAACGGGAGTGGACCTTGTTATAGATGGTGGCATGACGGCAATGTAGCATCACTGTAAGGCGTGATTTACTTCTTACACGGGCTTTTGTAACAACCCGACAAAATTAATAGATATAGAAATGGATACACTGTAATTGGTTATAGATTTTCATACGCACATATTTTCAGAGTGGGTTATAGATAACAAGGACCTTTGTATTAAACGAGATGCTACGTTCAGGGAGTTATTTAATGACCCTAATGCAAGAATTGTGAGCTTTCAGGAATTAATTCAATCGATGGATGAAGAAGATATAGATGTGTCAGTGGTTATGGGGATAGGTTGGAATGATGCTAAATTAGCAGTTGATTCAAACGACTATTTGATAGATGCGGTCGCCAAGTCCAATGGTAGGTTGGTTGGGTTTGCGGGCGTTAATCCTGCGTGGGGAGACGATTGTTCTAAGGAAATAGATAGGTGTAGTAATGCTGGGCTTAAGGGGATAGGTGAACTACATCCAGATACCCAGGGTTTTGATTTGACTGATGGGAAAATAATGAGTTCATTCCTAGAAGCCGTTAGATATCATGATCTTATTGTGACGACGCATTCGTCAGAACCAGTGGGTCATACGTATGGAGGCAAGGGAAAAACTTATCCAAGTGTTCTATGGGAATTCATTCAAAATTGTCCTGGAATTGCGATTGTGTGTGCCCATTGGGGTGGCGGGCTTCCCTTTTATTCCTTGATGCCTGAGGTGGAAGAAGTACTTGCCAACGTATATTTTGATACCGCTGCATCACCATTTTTGTATAGGTCGGAAATATTTGAATCGGTGGTGTCTATACTTGGAGCACATAAAGTCCTAATGGCGAGTGATTATCCCTTGGTAAAACCAAGTCGTATTTTAGACCAAATATCTGGATCAAATCTAGAGGAACACGAAAAAAATTTAATAACAGGGGGTAATGCTACGAGGCTTCTGGGGCTATAAGTCATGTTGTCAAACAATCTTTATTTTGTCCATTCGTTTTCCTCTTCGACAACGCAGAAACCTAACTGAATTAATGTATTTTCTAAGGTTGCTAACCATCTATCGATGGAAATATTTGAAGGTATAATTATTTGCAATCGATTATTATCAAGAATGTTTATTGCCCCGTCGCCGTCTTTTTCTAAAGGTACTTCTATTAATTCGCGATCAATACCAAATTGATCGGTGATTTCGTACAACGACATCATGTCTTTCATGTCGATAATTTTTTTGCACATTAGGTTCTGGAATCCTTCCCTATAATTTTTTGACCGTTAAGGTTGATTTTTGTAGGCAATTTACAGAACACAAATCTAAGTTATTTTTGTGGACTACTGCATGGTATAAGTAAAGCTTAACGGGAATCAAATTTATGACCATTAGGACTTGTTGGGGAATTGATCAGAGTGGTATACTTGCCCACCTTGATTCCTAAACTGGGCATAATGGGAGGATTTAGCTGTGGGGAATGATAATTGGCCTGTGTGCCAGGCGTGTGGGGTGGGGAGCTTGTTGCCACTGTCTGATTTTGGTGGGCAAGGGGCACCTATTCATTACAAGGCTTGGGTATGCAGTAAACCTGAATGTGGATTTAATATAAAAATTCGTAACGGTGATGTTTATCTTAATGAGCCTATAGCAAGCGGAGCGGCTCATTCTCCTAGGCCTAGGTAACCAATAGGCTTTGTTATTCACGTGGACGGATTAATTTTCCGTCAATGGATCTATTAATACAGTAAATTGAGCTTTACGTCTTAGTGATTTGCCACTCTATATATGCAAGTCAGGTATCGGATGATAAAACAAAACTATCAGACGTTAAGAGAGATCCTTACATTTACAAAAATATTAGTATGTTTGGTATAGCTTATCTTGTGCATTAATTCTAACCGAACATCTAGGTTTATTCATCGAGAGTTTATTTTTAGCTTGAGAAGTAATTTGTTTTGTGGTTCTGGGGGAATAGTACCCGAACAACTTTTCAGCAATAATTGGCCAGAGGAAATTCCACCATTTTAAAATCCAAAGTAGAGGTTAGCGATTTGCATTTTTCTCAAGAAGACGGTTATGAAGCTACTGTACGCGCTGTCGCAAAAACTCGTGGCAGTTGGTTTGGGAAAATACATTCTGTTTTCAGAAGTGATTCGTTAGATCAGGATACTTGGGATAACGTTGAAGAATTACTGATTTCGGCAGACGTAGGAGTTTTAGCTACTACAAGACTCATTACCCTTCTCAAGGATAGAATCGAAGCTGAAGGGATTGTTGATTCCGAAAAAGTGTTGCAAATTCTCAAGCAAGAGATGGTTAATATTTTACAAGTGAGCTCTGAATCGAATCGAGACAAAGATATGATTTCGAAAGAAGTAGTAATGGTTGTTGGCGTTAATGGAGTCGGAAAGACAACTAGCATTGCAAAATTAATTTCCATTTATCAGGATCACGGAAAAAAAATATTGATTGGGGCAGCTGACACATATAGAGCTGCTGCGATAGATCAGTTGGGAATTTGGGGACACAGGCTTGGTGTTGATGTGGTATCCCATAAAGAAGGATCCGATCCTGGTGCTGTTGCCTTTGATGCTATTCAGGCTGGGAAAGCTAGGGGCGTAGATGTCGTAATTATTGATACTGCAGGGAGGTTGCACACAAAAAACAATCTTATGGAAGAATTAAGTAAAGTTAAGAGAGTACTCTCGACTGGTCATGCGGAGACTTCTATTGCAACTATACTTACGATTGATGCTACTACCGGTCAAAATGGTCTTTCCCAGGCTAGGGCATTTGCTGAAAAGCTTAATTGTAACGGGGTTTTCTTAACTAAGTTAGATGGTACTTCTAAAGGAGGGGTGGTTGTGGCGATAGCACATGAACTGAATATCCCAGTGTTATACGTAGGAAATGGTGAAAGTCACAAGGATGTTGCAATATTTAACCCCGATACATTTATTAAAGCCCTGTTTGCTACCGAATAGAGTTTATACGGGGTACCATGCTGGGCCGCATACAACAATCTGTATATATTAATTATGTTCGAGAAGACGCCATTATTAGCGATGGAGTAACACACATTCTGATCTTAACCCAATTGTGGCTCACGTTTAGGTTCAAACTAATTCTCAGGTCTAGTAGTGGTAACTATGCTTGATGTGTTGATTTGGATCGTAGCGGTTGAAGTAGCAGGATTAGCAGTTCTACCTCTGTGTCACTATATTTTTCCAGGCCTGCGTGATCGAGGTTATAGTCTGAGCAAGCCACTCGGGATTTTGATATGTGCATATTTTTCTTGGATCTTAAGCGTTTTGCATTTACTACCAAGCACCCAGATAACTGTTTTCGCATTGATTTTAGTCATTGCTATTGCATCATTATGGCGTTCATGGTCTAGTCGAGTAGAACTCCTCCAATTTTTTTGGGCAGAGCGCAAAATAATATTCGCATGTGAGGCGGTGTTTTTAGTGACGTTCCTGGGATGGGTGTTGCTACGAGGTTATGATCCATCTATTAGTCACACAGAGCAACCAATGGACTTTGCGTTCCTGAACGCTTCCATACGTACATATCTTGGCCAGCCAGTAGATCCATGGTTAAGTGGCCATTCTATTAGTTATTATTATTTTGGATATTGGATGATGGGAGTAATAAGTAAGCTTACATCGGTATCACCAAGTGTTGCTTATAACCTGTCACTTGCATTACTGCCTGCATTGTCGGCGTCAGGTGTTTTTGGTCTAGTATTAAATATGATTAGAACTGATTCGAATCGTATCAAATACATGTTCGTATCTTCTGTTTCTGCGGCCGTACTTGTTACTATCGCTGCAAACCTTGAAGGTTTTCTTGAGCTGTTGGCATTCAATCAAATAGGTACACAAGGGTTTTGGGGATGGATAGGAGTGGAAGGTTTAGGAGGATCGTCAGCACAAGTAGGGGGTTTCGTTCCGCAAGAAAATTGGTGGTGGTGGCGTGCAACGAGAGTGATTGGTTCTTACGTTGGGATTTCGGTTGTAGATTACACAATTCATGAATTTCCATTTTTTAGCTTTTTGCTAGGAGACCTTCATCCTCATGTTATGTCGATCCCTTTCGTAACGTTGTTTTTAGCCATGAGTTTGAATTTGTTAAATTTAAATCGCATTCAGATATCATACAAGTACATAAAAATATACTTCATAGTATTTCTGATGGGGTTGTCGTTGGGGGCTTTGGCATTTGTGAATATGTGGGATCTGCCAGTGTTTTCTGCGGTATTTTTCGGGGTATTGATTTTGAGGAGTTTACATCCTGAATTTGGAACGAAGAGACGTTTTTTTAAGGAAATGTTTGGGCTGGGATTTCCCACCATTATTGTAGCTGTGGTTCTATTTCTTCCTTATTATTTCACTTTCACTAATCAAGTATCAGGAATTGGTGCGACTGGGCCTTTCGTTACTAGGCCTATTCATTTTTTTGTTGTTTGGGGAGCATTATTTGCGGTAGTAATGCCATTCGTGGTTAGTTCTTTTTATAAGACCAACGTTAGAGAAGGTAGTGGTATTCTTGGGATTATAGCTGGTGTCATTTCGCTGGTACCATATATTATATGGGCGTTTATCTACCTAGAGCAGAATGATTCCACATCTCTTTTGATTCCAAGATTCTTGCACGTTTTGCCAATCACTGTCTTAGTTGGAATTGGAATTTACACTACGCTTTGGTTAGGAAAATTCACGCAAAATGATCGAGGCAGCCTTTTTGCGGTAGCAATATCCACGATTTCCCTTCTACTAATTATTGGTCCTGAACTGCTATATATTGATGATGCGTTTGGCGGATCTAATGAACGCATGAACACGGTTTTCAAGTTGTATTATCAGGCTTGGATTCTACTAGCTATAGCTTCTGGTTGTGCAATATACTACTTGCAGAAATTAATCAAAGAGACTTTTGGGTGGAGAATGGTCTTTGCGAAGGGTTGGGCGTTGTCAGCAGTGATTTTATTAACCCTGGCGTTGTATTATCCGTTCCCGGCGATAGTGAGCAAAAGTGTTCCTTTCAGAGAAGATTTTACTCTTGATGGCCTCGATCACTTACAGAAATACTCACCAGGCGAGTATTTAGCAATAAAAGAGGTTAGAAAAATTGCTATGAGAAACTCTGTGATACTAGAAGCGGTGGGGGAAGAAATAATTTCAGGAGTGGACCTTAACGGAGATGGTGATACCAGGGACATAATAGACTATTCTGATTACAGCAGGATTTCTGGGAGTACGGGTGTCGCAACTGTTCTAGGATGGATAGGGCACGAAAATCAGTGGAGAGGGGGTGGAGAGATTTATGAGGGAAGGATTGAAGATGTAATGGAAATATATACTACCAGTGATATTGAAAAAGCGAAAATGCTCATGGGGAAATATGGAGTAGATTTGGTTTATATTGGGCATCGTGAAAGGAAGGTTTATGGTCAAGCAGGGCTGAGTAAATTCTCTGAATTTATGGATAAGATTTTTGAGTCAGGAGATGTGCTGTTGTATCGAGTAAGGCCGTAGGGGTCGATATTTTGACTTAGGATACAGCGACTTGTGTGTAAGAGATTATAGATCATGATTTACCTCATAGGAATTCGAAAAACTCTTGTGGAAATAATGCCTAGTGGGTTTAGGAACCGATCAGAATGTTTCACTTACGTTATATTTGCTCTCGTGGCTGGGCTAATGCGATTGTGGGATTTGGGCTCAAGGGCCATGCACCATGACGAAAGTTTACATGCTTGGTTTGCTTGGAATCTTTCCATAGGGAATGGTTATACTCAAAACCCTATGATGCACGGTCCTTTTCAGATGGAAGGACAGGCAGCTCTTTTTTTCCTTCTAGGTGATAGTGAATTTACCTCTCGTTTACTATACGCTATTGCAGGAACAGTTTTGGTAATTATGCCGATTTTTTTACGTCAAAGATTGGGCAGGATGGGGGCTATATTTGTATCGGGAATGTTTGTATTTTCACCAACGCTTCTCTATTTCAGTAGATTTGCGAGAAACGATATCCTTATGGCTGTCTGGACATTTGGATTAGTCATATGCTTGTGGCGATATCTTGATGAAGGGAAGCAGCGTTATTTATTAATTGGATCAGCACTGTTGGCACTTATGTTTGCTACAAAAGAGTCAGCTTACTTGGTGACGTTCATTTTGGGTCAATATCTGGCATTTATTTTAGTAGTCGGAGTTTATAAAAGACTTAGAGGATCGATGGATTCTAATTCAAATGTAAAAACGTTAGGTGTTACGGGAGCTATTGGAAAAATATGTTTCGCGTTTAGAGATGTTTATTCTTCGGACAGATCGCCAAAAGGAGGTTTTGTTAGGCAGAAAGATTTTTTTGTGTTCTTATTATCGCTCTCCTTGCCACTGGGGGCATCACTATTTGGTATTTTACAAAACACGATTCTGTTGAACTGGTCTGGCATTGTCCTAATTAACGATGATTGGTCTATTGGGGCTGTGGGGGCACCTCTTAAGGGTGGTCTTGTTATAGCAAGTGTTATCGTCGTCGTTTTGGTATGGTCGTCATGGATTATTGGTAGTCGGATGATGGGGTCGGCGTGGTGGAAATACGCCTCCATATTTTATGTGATGTTTGTGTTGTTTTATTCCACGTTTTTAACCAATATAGCAGGTGTCGGATCCGGAATTTGGCAATCTTTAGGATACTGGTTAGTTCAGCAAGGTGAAGCTCGTGGGGACCAACCTTTTTATTACTATCTAATAATTGCGCCTCTCTATGAATTCCTTCCATTTTTCATTGCTATCGCAGGAACAGTCTACTACTCGCGTAAGAATGATGAATTTGGCAGATTTCTTGTGTATTGGGCATGGGTTACTTTAATTATCTATACGATTGCAAGTGAAAAAATGCCTTGGTTACTTGTAAATATAACCGTGCCTTTAATAGTGCTGGCAGGCAAGTATATAGGAGAGTTGATCGGCGAGATTCATTTCCCTCGGGTAGTTACTAGAGATTGGTTATTGGTGGGCATAACAGTATTTTTCTGTCCGATCGTTTTTTGGTGGTCAGTATATACCCCCCTCTTCCAGGGAGATGTGGGATTTGTTGTTAATGTATTCCTGTCTTTAATTTTCTTAGTCCTGTTATTTTTCACGATAAAAATATGTCTTCATATGGGCAGGTCTTATGCCTTATATCTAGTGCCAGCTTTCGGAATTCCTGTCCTGATTGTGATGAGTGTTCAGACAGGATGGACGGTGACGTACAAGCACGGTGACGTCCCTGTTGAAATGATGGTATATACTCAAACCTCTCCAGATATAGCTAGACTAGCTCGGTACATTAGCCATGAGGTAAGTTTAAATGAACAGACAAAGAGGCTTTCTGTGACAGTAGATGGTACTCACGGCTTTCATTGGCCGTGGTGGTGGTATTTGAGGAACAAATCTGAAGTCGCATATTTGAATTATGAAGAATCATCAACGGCCAAACCACCCAAGACGGATATTTTAATCATTCATTCCAAACATCACGACAAAATGAAAGAAATGCTGGAGGGGGATTTCCGGGAGGGGGAGCGTATTAAGCACAGATGGTGGTTCCCAGAAAATTATAAAGGGTTGTCTTTCAATAACTTCCTAAGAGGAATTGTAAAACCGGAAGTGTGGAATGAGATAATAGACTATGTGCTTTATCGGGAACTCGAATGGAATTTAGGCAGTGAGGATTCATACGTCTATTTCTCTAAAGATTCAAAGCTTGAATTTGAAGCATCGTAAATATTATTAAGGAAAGTTTAGTAGCCCGAATTCAGATTCGATTTTTCAGGGCACTAGGAATTGTTATTGGAGACGAACAAACGCGTTTGGATAGGCTTCGGACTTAGTGTAGGACTGATAGGCATCTTTCTGCTAACAGTTGATGTTCCTCGCATGTTTGACTCGATTATATCTGCTAATTATTGGTATATGGTCCCTGCGATTGTGTTGTATTTTGTATCTATCTGGTTCCGTACTTTACGTTGGAGGAGCTTACTTTCTGATATCAAGTCGATTGCTGCTACCAGATTGTATCCAGTCGTTGTCATAGGATATATGGCGAATAATATACTACCTATGCGTATAGGAGAATTAGCAAGAAGCTATTATTTAGCTAAGAGAGAGAGAGTAAGTACAGCTTCAGTTTTTACAACTATATTCGTTGAAAGATTGCTTGATGCTTTAACACTCCTGTTTTTTGTGTCATTAGTGTCGATTTTTCTGCCTTTGGAGGAGATATTTCAAGGATTAAGCGAATTGTCGGGACTCAATGTGACTTTTCTGGCAACGATAACGAGCTTGCCGTTTATCGTTGTTTTTGGGATATTAATTGTGTTTTCTATTTATACTGATCGAGTGCAATCTTACGCGATGACCTTGTCTAAGTTACTGCCTCGTCGGGTCGGTATTGGAATAATAGGGGTGTCAAATAGGATTCTAATCGCATTAATTCCATTACGTAAGCCATTTGTGCTACTGAAGGTGTTTCTTTTATCTGTACCCATTTGGTTATTCGAGGTTGGGTTATTTATATCAATAGCGTTGTCTTTCGGTTTTCAAGATTTATATGACAATTATTGGTTAATGGTTCTAGGTCTAATTTTGGTAACAGCGATAGCTAACATTGGCAGTTCAATACCAGCAGCTCCAGGAGGGTTGGGCTTGTTTGAAATTATAGCTAGGGAAACGTTAGTCTTGTTGCCATATTTGGATATTGACAGATCCTTGGCTGGTGCCTACGTACTAATTGTTCATTCAGCTTTAATGTTGCCAATTATTCTTTTAGGGCAGGCACTTCTTATTGGTCAGAATGTAAATTTAGGCAGTTTGTTACCTTCTAACCGTCTAGATTTAGCAAAACCTGCACAAATACAAGAGGCTGATATTGTAGATGATGGAGAATATCGGACATGAAGGTGGGAATAATTGGAGCTGGTGCGGCTGGGCTAACAGCTGCTTATGAATTAGGCAAATTTGGACACCAGGTGACTGTGTACGAAAGGTCTCCATTTATTGGTGGACAGGCATCAACTTTCGAATTGAATGGAGCTCGTCTTGAAAGGGGTTATCATCACCTCTTCACAGGTGATAATTATATACTGGATCTAATACGAGAAATAGGTTTAGAAAACCGATTACGCTACATAGATTCAACAGTTGGCACATTTTGTAATGGTAGAATCCATGATTTTGTTACTGCATCTGATTTGTTGAAGTTCTCTCCACTAAATTTTCTCGACCGTATCAGGCTTGGACTAGTCGCCCTTCGTTTGAGAAGGACGCACGATTGGAACCAATTTGAGAATGTCACCGCTGAGGATTGGATACTAAAAAATGCCGGGAAAGAAGTATATTCTAGATTTTGGGAGCCTATGTTAAGAGGCAAATTTGGAGACGATTATTATCAACAGGTCGGAATGGCTTGGGTATGGGGCAAGATGCATACTAGGTTTGCTTCTCGTAAGGGGATTTTCGGAAGAGAGAAATTAGTCTATCCGATAGGTAGTTTTGGGGAGATTTTTGATGTTTTAGCCGATAAGATATTAGAGCAGGGCGGTGAAATACGTTCTTCGTTTTCGGTTGATGCAATTGAATCCGGAGTTAACAATGGACTTATTGGATTGAAACTGAGTCCCAGTCCATCTTCTTGGACGTCTCCTGAACCCCTGAAATCAAGTCCAGTAGAAGATCCTCTTAAACAAAGATCCGTAGTGAGACCAAAGGAAAACAAATGCCAGTTCGATGCTGTTGTTTCTACGGTATCTTCTAGTGCCTTTGCCAAGATGGCTCCACACTTACCTGTAAGTTACAAATCAAAGCTCACAGGAGTTAAATATTTATCCGCTGTATTAGTTATATTGGTTCTTGATAGGCCTTTATCGGATGTGTACTGGCTCAATGTTGCTGATCGTTCAATCCCTTTCGTTGGAGTCATAGAGCAAACTAATTTAATAGATTCGGGGCATTATGCGGGAAAGCACATCGTGTACTTGTCAAATTATGTGAGTACTAGCAACCGACTCTATAAATTAAGAAAATATGAACTGTTGTCAGAATACCTCCCTCATTTAAAGAAGATCAATCCGTTATTTAAGGCATCTTGGGTTCAGGATAGCTATTATCACAAGGTCGATGTGGCGCAACCTATAGTTGGCGTGAATTATTCTCAATCTATTCCGAGTCACCGAACTCCCGTCAAGGGTTTGTACCTTGCGAATACAACGCAGGTGTATCCAGAGGACAGGGGGACAAATTATAGTGTGCGTATGGGGAAAATTGTGGCACAAATGTTACGTCAAGACCTTGAATGACTTATACATATACAGAAGTTGTTGCTCATATCTCCTTGTGCTATCATTATCGAAGTTTTTACCTGATTTTTTGAGGAGTCGTTATTGACCGTTCCAAGTGGTGAAATCCACTCGGTTATACAGGATGCTCTGAGTACTCAGAAGCATCCTACCGTTACTGTATTGTCGTCCTTGTTGGCGATACAAGACAGGATTGGATATTTGCCAGACGAAGCAATTGAAGAAACTGCTTCATTCATGAGGACTAGTGTAAATGATGTGTGGGGCGTTGCTTCTTTCTACAAAAATTTTCGATTTGAATTACCTGCCACACACATTGTTGAGGTATGTTGGGGTCCTACCTGTAGTCTACTAGGAGCCACTAAGGTTATCCAAAAAATACAGTCTTTGCTAGGGATTTCAGGTGAGGGAGACACCCCAGATAGGAGAGCGACCCTAAGGTACAATACTTGTCTGGGTGCGTGTGCTCAGGCACCTGTTGTGAGCATAGACCATGATCTCAAAGGGCGTGTTGATTCCGAGCGTGTTGCTGCGGAAATACATGATATTTTCAATGATAAAGTGTAACGAAATAATCAATGTGACAGGTTTAATACCTGTCGAAGACAACAAAAAATATTAGAATGACAAGCTTTTCAGAAATAAAGATTAGAGCTGACCAACAGTGGGAAGACCTTAACTCCGGTAAAGTACCATGGATTCGTATTGGTACTGCTATGTGTGGGTTAGCATCAGGGGCACGAGAAGTTGTTGATGCATTCAGGTCAGAAATTTCGTCTCGTGGGATTGATGCTATCGTTGATGAAGTAGGGTGTCTGGGAATTTGTTCAGCTGAACCCTTGGTTGATATTATTAATAATGGTCCTCCTAGAGTATTCTTCAATAATGTATCGGTTGAAGATGTGCCTAGGTTAGTTAGTGGTTATCTAGAGAACAACAGCTCGCCTGGCGCGGATGCCCTAGCATATTCAGGAGGTGATTCGATAGAAGGCCTGCCTGAATTGGGCACACTTCGTTCGATTCAATTGCAGGAGAGGATTGCCCTAAGAAATGCAGGGCATATTGCTCCAGGAGACATCCTTCAATATGTCGGTAACGGTGGCTATAGTGGATTAAATAAGGCTTTGTTCAACATGGATCCAGAAGAGGTAATTAAGGAGATAACGGAGTCAGGCTTACGAGGCAGGGGGGGCGCCGCGTTTCCAACTGGGGTCAAGTGGGGCTTTCTAGTACGATCACCAGGTCCTCCGAAGTATATTCTATGCAATTGTGAAGAAGGGGATCCGGGCGCTTACAATGATAAGGGGATATTGGAAAGTGATCCCCATACGTTGCTTGAAGGGTTAATTATAGCTGGGTACGCAACTGGTGCGACGAAGGGATTCGTTTTCATACGTCACGGTCACGAAGGCCCTATAGAAAGGACAGAGGAAGCAATTAGACAGGCCTATGAAATTGGCCTGTTGGGCGACCAAATTCTCGGTTCCAAGTTCAGTTTTGATATAGAAGTATCTTTGACAGGGGATTCTTATGTTGCAGGGGAAGAGACTGCGTTAATGGAGTCGATTGAAGGGAAAAGGTCTATGCCGCGCTCTCGACCACCATTCCCTGCGATGTCCGGGTTATGGGGGAAACCAACTAATATTAATAATGTTAAAACTCTTTCTTACGCCCCTGAAATTGTGTCTAAGGGGAGTCAGTGGTTTTCTGAAATAGGTGTTAATCGCAGTAAAGGTACGGCAATCCTGTGTTTAAGTGGCAATATTACCTACCCAGGTCTTTACGAAGTACCTATGGGAATAACAATTAGACAAATCATTGATGAAATCGGCGGTGGAGTGCCTAATGGCAAGGAGCTTAAATTACTCCAGACTGGCGGGCCTTTGGGTGGTGTACTGCCGGCAGATAGTATGGAGATAAACTTAGATTTTGAGGAAATGGCTGAAGCGGGGGCTATTCTCGGTTCAGGAGGCATAATAGTAGCAGATGAGGATACCTGTGCCGTAGATTTCACTCGAGGTTTAGTGGCATTTTGTCAATATGAATCTTGTGGAAAATGTTTCCCTTGTAGACTTGGCATGACGCACTTGTTGGAATTTATTGAAAGAATATGCCGTTTTGAAGGACGTCCCGATGATTTAGAATTAATGGAGAGCGTAGGTAAGACAATGCAGGCGGGGTCGCTGTGCGGACATGGTCAACTTGGTTTCAATCCTATTCGCTCAGCCTTACAGTCATTTCCAGAAGAATTCAAGGCTCATCTGGAGGACGGTCTTTGCCCGGCGGGCGTTTGTCCGAGCGTAATAAACGTACCGAAAAACACACGCCCTTTCGCAGATGACTATAATGTTAAACAGGTGCCAATACAGGTTGATATTACATAATATACTTACACTAAAAAATTTGATTAAGGTGATAGATGTCTAGCAAAGTGAATCTAACTATAGACGGTGTTGATGTAAAAGCAGATGCCGGTGCAAATATTCTGCAAGCGGCCATAGATGCAGGGTTGTATGTGCCGTACTTGTGTTACTACCCGGGGATGAAGTCGTTTGGTGCCTGTAGAATGTGCGTTGTAGAAGTAGAAGGAGTTAGGGGCAGTCCTGCATCATGTACCACTCCTGTTGCGGAAGGCATGGTTGTTAACACTAATTCCTCTGATGTACGGGATTTGCGTAAAGGTGTAATGGATCTACTCATATCTGAACACCCTCACGGTTGTTTGAATTGTCACCGCATCGATCTGTGTGGACCATCAGATATATGCTTACGACATGTTTCTGTAACTGATAGATGTGTTACATGTCCGAAGAATGAGCGATGTGAACTTAAAGATACAGTTAGGTATCTTGAAATGGATTTAGATACCCCCCTTACTTATAACAATCGACATCTTCCTCAAGCCGTTGACGATCCTCTTTGGGAGATGGATTTAAATTTGTGCATAGTGTGTGGTAGGTGTGTACGTGCTTGCGACGAAATTCGAGGGGATAATGCGTTGACATTCACGGATAGGGCTGGTCGGAGTTTGATAGGAACATCACAGGGCACGTCTTTGTTGGAATCAGGTTGCGAATTTTGCGGTGCTTGCATAGATGTTTGTCCGACAGGTGCACTCGTTGAGCGTGAGCATAAGTGGGATAAAGCAGTCAAATCGGTTCCTAGTATTTGTCCTCACTGCCCGGTCGGATGTCGAATGAATCTAGAAGTTGATAAGCGTGACCGCTTGATAAGATCAACACCTGATATACATTCACAATCGAATAAAGGACAGGTTTGTTTTAAAGGGAAATTTGGGTTGGATTTTGTTAACAACAAAAAGAGGCTTAGAAAACCTTTAGTCAAAGTGAAGGGCGTACATAAAGAGACGTCTTTGGATGAGGCTATTAACTATACTGCAGAAATGCTTTCGGGGAAGACGGGTGACAAGTTTGGAGTGTTGGCATCTCCACGAGGAACAAATGAAGATAATTATCTCGCTCAGAAGTTTGCGCGAGTGGCTATGGGCACCAATAATATCAATGTTTCCTCTTCCCTTCGTCCGGAGTTATTCTCCGTTATGGGTGACATGTTAGGGTACCAGGCAGGTACCAATCGAATTTGGGATTTGGAATCATCGGGTGCTATTTTGGTGGTGTCCAGTAATGTTACAGAGGCACAGAATGTTGTGGCCATACCAGTGAAAAGAGCTGTAAAGTCAGGATCTAATCTGGTGGTTATTGACCAAAGGGAGACCGAATTGACTAGGTTTGCTACTATTTGGCTTAGACCTAAGCCAGGTAGTGAAACAGTTCTAATCGGAGGGATGATAAGAGTAATAATTGACGAATCTTTAGACGACCACCAAATGCTTTCCGAGACATGTAAGAATGTTGATCAGTTAAAGAATAGTTTATGGAATCTTGATCTCATAAAGGTTGAGAGTATAACTGGCATTGCTAGCAGTGAAATACAATCTGCTGCACGTATGTTGGCTACTAGTTCTACAAGTGCATTTTTGTACGCTTTAGAAACATTGACACCTAACGCAAGGAAAAGTTGCGTAGAGGCTTTAGTTAACATGGCCTTGGTCACAGGTAATGTTGGTAAGCCATCAACAGGTCTTTATCCATTGTTCGGAGGGGCTAACGAACAAGGCTCTAGGGATGTAGGATGCGTTCCTGATTTTCTGCCAGGGTATCGTTCGGTAAATGATTTTGAGGCTCGGAACAGTTTTCAAGAAATTTGGCAGGTTGATTTACCTGAGAAGCCAGGATATAGCCTTAACCAGTTGGAAAACGCTATACGAAGCAAGAAGATTACATCTCTTCAGATTATTGGTGATAGTCCTAATTTTACAAACGGAGAAATCGGTGACTTTATTAATGCGCTGGAATTATTGGACTTTTTGGTGGTGCATAGTACGTTCGAAAATGAATTAACTCGTCGCGCAGATGTTGTGTTACCGTCGGCAACTTTTGCTGACAAAGAAGGGACATACACTAATATGGAGCGGCGTGTCCAAATATTAAATCCTGTTTTGGGTCCGAAAGGGGATGAAGAAACAGACTGGTGGATCATTAGCCAAATAGCAAATCGTATGGGCGCAAAAGGATTTTCATATACGAGCTCGGAGGAAGTATTTCAAGAGATATGTGACTCTGTACATGTATATAAAGGTATTTCTTACGATAGATTGAAAAATGATGGTATACAGTGGCCGTGTTTGGAAGAAGGAGATTCAGGAACTCCGACTTTGTATGAGGGGGGCTGGGGCGATCAAAGGCCACGTTTGTCTCCTATAGAAGTATTAGATAGTCCTGATGACTTGTCTGGCACAGATTATCCGCTTGTACTTGCTAAAGGAAGGGTTTTGCACCAAGATCAAAGACCAGCAGGAGTGAGCTTGAAAGATAAAAGAAATGTTATTTCCCGTGATGAGGTGGTGGAGATGAATAGTCTCGACGCTCGTAATTTAGGTATAACAGAAGGAGAGAGGGTCGAAATTATTTCTTCTTCACGACAAAGATTGTCTGGGTTGGTACAGTTCACAGGTTCTCACAAAGGAGTAGTCTATACTACAGCTTTATTTGGCGAAATAGTCACAGAACTAGACCAGTCTACAGACCCTGATCCAATTTTAAAACTGGAAGAATTACCTTTAGTTGCTGTGCGAGTGGAGAAAACGTCATCCTGACCGAGCAATAGTTTAAACAGGAATGGTAGATTGAATAATTTTCAAAGAAAAAAAGTTAAACTGACTGAATCCAAAATACTTCGACGTGTAGATCTTACGGAGGACTTGTGGCTTATTTGGATTGAGAAGCCTGTGGGGTTTACGTTCAAACCGGGGCAGTATTGCACGATTGGAGCCGGTGGGATAGAAAGGGCTTATTCTATTGTTTCTGCTCCACATGAGGATTCAATTGAATTATTCGTCGAATTGGTACCTTTACCAGAAGGACAGTTAACTCCGTTACTTTGGGATCTGAGACCTGGGGATTCCGTTACAATACGGCCGAGGGCAAAAGGGATATTTACCCTAAAGCCAAGTTTTCCCAATCACGTATTTATCTCCACAGTAACGGGAGTGGTTCCGTACGTAAGTATTTTACGAGATTTTTTGTATCGGATGCCAGAAAGCGATAATAAGTTTTATCTGCTGCATGGTGCGAGTTATAAGGACGAATTTGGATACTACGACGAATTGATGAAACTAGCTACAGATCATTCAGAAACAATCAATTTCGTACCAACTGTTAGCAGGCCTTCAGAAAGTCGTAATAAGGGCTGGGAAGGCGAAGGTGGACGAGTCAATACTTTGGTTGAATCCTTCGTAGATAAATCAGAATTGATTCCCAGTGACACTTTGATTTATGCGTGTGGACATCCCGAAATGATTGAAGATGTGAAGGATAGAATGATTCCACTTGGGTATAAAGTTGAGGAAGAAAGATTTTGGAAACCAGATTGATGGTTGTTATATACCCATAGATGTATCTGAATGGTTTCGTTTCTCTGAGCAATTAATATTTGACAATTCCACGAAGTTGCAGGTGCTTCTCACCGGGTTTGCGATTGCATAATCCCTAATTCTAGTATAGCCATCCATGTTGATTCTCGTGAGAAATTATAGATCAGAAACTTTGCAAATCAAACTGAAAAATTAGACGGTGCAAATTGCCAGACCAAACTTTGCAACGTTATAATGACCTCCTATTACTTCATTATAGGATTTAGGATCGGAGTATCTTATGGCTATTGATCACATATCTCAGGACACGAATAATTCTCCCAAGACAGGTACTTGGCGGGTGAAAGCTGGCTTAGCACAAATGCTCAAGGGTGGGGTGATAATGGACGTCGTAACTGCTGATCAGGCCAAGATAGCGGAAGATGCGGGGGCTGTTTCTGTAATGGCTCTTGAGAGAGTTCCTTCGGATATTCGAAAAGCTGGTGGGGTTGCGCGAATGGCCGATCCCTCCAAAATCATTGAAATCATGGATGCAGTAAGCATTCCCGTGATGGCAAAATGCAGGATAGGCCATTTTGTGGAGGCGCAAATATTAGAATCTTTGGGTGTTGATTACGTGGATGAATCTGAAGTTCTCACTCCGGCCGATGAAAACAATCATGTGGATAAACACTCTTTCAAAATGCCCTTTGTGTGTGGATGTCGAAACTTAGGGGAAGCTTTAAGGCGCATTGGAGAAGGAGCGTCTATGATACGTACAAAAGGGGAAGCTGGAACAGGGAATGTTGTTGAGGCGGTAAGGCATGCTCGTACCGTAATGGGGGAGATTAGGCGTATACAGACAATGAATAAGGATGAACTCATGGCGATTTCTAGGGATATGTCCGCCCCTTTTGATCTTGTTCAGGAAGTTCATAGGACAGGGAAATTGCCGGTTGTTAATTTTGCGGCAGGTGGTATTGCATCTCCTGCTGATGCTGCGCTAATGATGCAGTTAGGTGTGGACGGAGTGTTTGTTGGGTCTGGGATATTTAAATCAGAAAACCCTCAACTTATGGCGAGTGCAATCGTTGGAGCAACAACCCATTTTGAAGATGCAGATGAACTGGCTAAGTTGTCTAAAGGTCTTGGGGATTCTATGCCGGGGTTGGATGTTCATACCATTTCGGCCGATGAGCAGTTCGCGTCGCGCGGGTGGTAGGCATGCCTACGGTAGGTGTACTTGCGATCCAAGGCGATTTTCATGAACACAAGGAAGCTTTGTTAAGGCTAGGTGTAAATTCCAGAGAGATTCGGGTTAGAAGCCATCTTTCAGGGATAGACGGTTTAATTATTCCGGGCGGGGAGAGTACTACAATAGTTCAGCTGATAGATAAATTTCAGCTCAGGGACACGTTGATTGATGAAGTAAACTCTGGCTTACCAGTGTGGGGGACCTGCGCCGGTATGATTGTACTAGCAAATCGTTTAACGGAATCACGCCCATCGCCACTCAATTTGATGGATATTGAAGTTAGCCGGAACGCATTTGGACGTCAAATTCATAGCTTTGAGTTGGATATAGATATCGCTGGGGTTCAGGGTCCGCCGTTCCCTGCTATATTCATCCGGGCTCCTATTGTAAAAAATTGTGGAGCGATGGTTAAAATTTTGGCTTCAATTGAAAATGGTTTCCCTGTGGCTGTTAGGCAGGGACATATCCTTGCTACATCTTTTCACCCTGAATTGACGAATGATGATCGAATACATCGATTATTTATGGATATAGTGGAGGGGTCCGGCTGATTTTCCACAACTGCAATTGTTACCGATTCTTTAATGTTAATCAAATTTAGTTTCACCATCTATTTAGGGTATATAGGGGATTAGGATATAGATAAATGAATGATTTCGTAGATATGGATCTAGGGTTGATATTGGAATTGCTTCCGGATGGTATGGTTGATGCTATTAATGAGCACGGTGGGTACGATGAACTTTTAGAAATCATTTTAGATCTCGGACGGGAACCTGAGGCGAGATTTCTTGGCGAGAATATCACTTTACTTTCGAGAGAAGTGAACACAGAAGATATTCAATATGTAACTCAACGTATAAGTGACTTTGGGGATGATAATAGGGCGGGTATTGAACGGACTCTTCATCGTATCTCAGCAATACGTAATCGTGGCGATAACATCATTGGGCTTACGATCCGCGTGGGGAGGGCAGTTCACGGTACGGTAAACATTGTTAAAGATCTGATAATGTCAGGTAACAGTGTATTGTTGCTTGGAAGGCCAGGTGTTGGTAAAACAACGATGCTTAGAGAGGTTGCTAGAGTCTTGGCAGACGAGGCGTGTAAAAGGGTAATGGTTGTAGACACTTCAAATGAAATAGCTGGCGATGGAGATATTCCCCATTCAGGTATTGGGAAAGCTCGTCGTATGCAGGTCCCTTCACCCGTAGCACAACATGCCTTGATGATAGAGGCCGTTGAAAATCATATGCCTCAGGTGATCATTATTGATGAAATAGGTACTGAATTGGAAGCAAATGCAGCACGTACTATAGCTGAAAGAGGAGTGCAGCTTGTTGCTACAGCTCATGGTAATACTCTCGAAAATCTGATACTCAACCCAACCTTATCTGATCTAGTTGGCGGAATTGAGAGCGTTACACTTGGTGATATAGAAGCTCGTCGACGCAGAACTAAAAAAACCATATTGGAACGCAGGTCACCTCCAACTTTTCAGAGTCTTGTAGAGATACATGGATGGAGTAGTGTGGCCGTACATTCGGATGTTTCGAGGGTAGTAGACTCTATTTTGCGTGGTTATGGAACAAGACCAGAACTTAGAACAATTGATAGCACAGGGAACGTTCGGGTCTCTTATCCAGAACAGCAGACTAGGTTATTTGACGCGAATGGCGATAAAGGTATGGATAAATCTCTTTCTTTTGACGGGGCCTTAAATGCTAAAGTAGATAAGGGTGGTGGAAATGCTGATAACTCGATTGTGACCACTCGAATATTACCATATGGAGTAAATAAGGGAAAACTTCAACAGGTGGTTCAGAATGGTTTAGATGCAATAGAATTGGTTACTGATATTGCGAATGCAGATTTATTGCTGACAACAAAGAATTTCTATAGGAGGAGGACCCGTGCTCTGGTACAAGCTGAAGAAATTGGGAAACCTGTTTATGTGCTTAGAAAAAATACATTAGCTCAGATTCAGCAATTTTTTAGGACGTTATCTACAGGTCGTAAGTCATATGTGTCTGAAGGGGAAATTTCTAAGGCGATAAAAGAGGCAGAGAAAGCCGCTATAAAAGTAGACGGAGGGGATACCATGGCTGGACTTAATCCTCAAGGTTCATATATCCGTCGTTTACAACATCAGGTTGCAGAAAAGCATGGGTTTTCTTCATCTAGCACTGGGCAAGGACCAAGTCGACATGTGACCATTTATCGTCAATAATATGTCATGCTTAGAGAGAACATATGTTAGTTTCTTTTGAAGGTGGGGAAGGTACTGGGAAGTCAACCCAAGTAGGCAAACTCGCTAGTCGTCTTAAGGCCGATGGCTTTGACGTGGTGTCTGTATATGAGCCTGGATCGACTTCTCTGGGGGAGTATTTAAGGAGATGGTTGAAAATGGAGAGGGAAAATGAAGTCCCTTCTCCTGCAGAATTGTTCTTATTTGCGGCTTCTAGAAATATTCTAGTTAATGAGGTTATTAAACCGGCTTTAACTAGACCTCACTGTATTGTAATAGCAGATCGATTTATAGATTCCACCGTGGCATACCAAGGGTATGGGCGGGATATTCCGCTCGAATTACTCAATTCTGTTAATGACCTTGCTGCTGAAGGCCTCAAGCCTGATATTACTTTTCTTCTGGATTGCAGTCCAGCAAATGGATTGAATAGAGTGCGTCATAATTTTAATCATGAAGATGGTCAACGGGAGGAATATTCAAATCAGGGGTCTAGAATTGATCCACAAGGGACTCAGCGTTTTGAAAAAAAGAACATTGAATTTCATGAAAAAGTACGGAATGGGTATTTGGAAATTTCGTCTAAAGATCCTGATCGATGGAGAGTAATTAATGCCGTGGGAAGCACAGAAAAAATTGCTGACACAGTGTGGGAGCATGTTTCTCGCGCGTTATACAGTAGAGGGATTGGGTCTAAGATGTAAATACCTATCTGTTCCACATTTTCCACCAACTTTGCTTTGGCGAGTCAATTTGTATTTGTGGCAAGATCACAGGATTCCCTTCTAAAACTGCTTTTGGAGTTGTGGTTATCATGGCTAAGGCTTTCTTTTGTCCTATTACTGATGTTGCTGCTTGTAATCCCTCTATAAGTATTGGTGACCTAGGTCCGGTATGGAAATGTGTGTCAGAGGCCAATATGTGTACTAGTCCCATTTTAAGTAGCTTCAATGTGAGCTTCTTTACATTCCCGCCGAAATGCCCAACGACACTTCCTGCAGTTACTTGGCTAAGCATGCCTCTATCCACGAAGTTCACAAGTAGCCTTGGATTCAATTGGACTGCTTCTATCCTTTCTGGGTGTGCAAGTATGGGAGTGATGCCTTGAAGCTGAATTTGGAATAGCACCTCTTCAAGATAATTGGGATGGCCAAAGAAGGGCATTTCTACCAGTGCATATTTTGTGTTATTAATTGGTAAGGCTTTCCCATTCGAGAAGTCCTCCGGTAACTCTAAGTCCAAGTGATTTTCCATCCCCAATAACAATTGTAGGTTAATTCCGTTTTCCTGTAGTAAGGAGTTAAAGGAATTTGCTAGCTCTTTAATGTGTAAAACTGAAGATTTTTCTGCCACATCTTTACGGTGAGGGGTAGCCAGAATTATTTTCGTACCATTATCTGCCGATATCTTGGCCATTTGGAGCGCATCTTCTATCTCTGTAGGCCCATCATCTACATTGGGGAGTATATGGGCATGCAAATCGTAGTACATTCGCAAATACTTTCTTTAGAATGGAAACATCAAGGATTGGGACGCATTATAGTTGATAGTGTATGTGTAGTTAGGCCCCTATCACATCTAATTTATTATTAGGAGTGAGTGAACAATAGATGTTAGATAATTTATTCACCGTATTGTTCCAATCTAGATTTCTTGCTGTAGATATGGATGCGTTGGCCATTTTTTCCCTAAGTATTTTGTTAGAGAGCAATATCTCTAATTTTTCAGAAAATGGTTCTGGGCAAACCCAAGGAATTAAGTATCCATTTCCTCCCTGGTTAATTAATAATTTAGGTCCACCTACTCTAGAGGCAACTACTGGTACACCACAAGCCATTGCTTCCAAGGCAACTAGGCCAAAGCTTTCGTAGTAGGAAGGCATCACAAATATATCTGATGCACTGTAATAAATCGGAAGCATATCCTGATTTACGGTCCCTTCGAACCGAAGAATGTCATTGAGTCCTAGCTTATTCGAGAGGTTAATAAGTTTACTTAACTCATTGCCTGATTCCGGTTCTCCACCGACTATTAGTACCTTGGTGTCGGCCGTATTATCCATCATTGAGATTGCTTTAATCAAAATGTCTACGCCCTTCAATGGATCAATTCTTCCTACAGAAAGAATTATATTGGACTCGGAAATTTCGATGGTCTTTCGAGCTAAATATTTGTCAATAGGATGGAATCTCTCAAGATCTACTCCTGCAGTTACCACTTCGATCCGATCAGGATGCACGTTATAAAGTCTTGTCAGGGCATGTTTTTCTTCGGAAGTTGATACGATAATTGCATCTGCATTTCGTGCTATTTTGGATTCTGTAAGTTCTCTTATTGCAGGTTCAATTTCTCCTATTCTGGCTTGTAGTTTGGTTAAAGCTAGGGTGTGGAAGGTGGTAATATGTGGTATTTGCCAGCGTTCACTCAAAGATAAACCGACTTGTCCTGACAGCCAATAGTGAGAATGAATAAGTTCATAATTTAAATTATATTCAAGTTTAAACAGTTCTAAATTTTCTTGGAAATCAGAAACTAAACTAGGTAATTCACTTTTCAGAGACTCATGAGAGCCTGCTTCTATATGTATGACGCGAACTGCATCGCTTACGTTTATCACGTGTTGATCTTGGGGATCGTGTGCCCTAGTAAATATGTCTATGTTGTACCCTCTATTACTCAGGTATTTAGCAGTTTGCAGCACATACACATTTAGGCCCCCGCTGTCTTTTTCTCCAAGGCGAGCTAGGGGGCATGCATGCATACTTATAAAGGCTAAATTCTTCATTTGTCGCTGTGGCTATATATTATTGCTATATTCTGGCTACAAATTTGAATATTTTTTTATTCCATTCAGTAATCTGCGAATGAAAGAGATTATATTAGTGTCAATCTACTTAAAGCATTACCTTTGGATGGTTAGTGTAAAAACAAACCTGTCTTTCCCACCTAATTCATATTTATACCGTTCAGCACCTCTCAGGAAATCAAAGTGAGATTTGCCAGCTAGAATCGCTTCCTTAATGGCCAGAGACTTATTTACTAAGCCCACACTGAATTCCGAATAAGATGGGTCATAACCACTATTATACAGCAGGCGCGTGTCTCCATAGTCGAAAATTATACAAGAGGATACTCGAACACCATCGATTTCTAGAAAGGAGAGTATTAAATGATTTTTTTGAGATAATGCATTAGCAACATCCCTGAAGAAATTTTCTTTTTCACCCGACATAAATTCTAATTTGGCGACACTGCTTGATTTATGCAATCTAAAAAAGTCATCCATATTTCTTTGTATTTCGAGGGGGTCTGTGTAGTTTATATGTTTCACTGATCCGGCATTCTCTATACGCCGCAACTTTCTTTTGAGTTCATGACGACTTTTCTTACTTAGATTTAAAAGAAATTCATCCCAATTGTTAGGCAGGACGGTCATCGGCGCTGCACTTTCTTTGGATATGGTATAGGTATACCCTAAATCAGTAGCGAGCTTGGGTAAAAAATCCAATGTGGGGGATTCTTGAGGAATCGATTTAAGATCTAAAGAATGCCATTCTATATCGTGTAGGTAATGAAGCAACTTCTCATAGAAAATATTTTTTTTGTTTCTACTTACTATAAAGTCAGAATAGTCACAGAGATCAGTATCGCCTATAAACGTTACGGACCCACTTTTGTTTATTAGAGGTGCTATACCTACCGTAATGTCGTTTTCATGAAGGCTGAGAATAAGTAGTTCCGAATCAGCACCAAAATATTTGAACCAAATCTCTTGCCACAGCGGGGTGATGAAAAGTTCGTTTGTGAAACACGAACCTTTTATATCTTCCCAGGCAACAGCATACTCTTGGAAATCATTTAATTTCACAAGGTTATTCATTACTGATCAATCTGTTTGTTGGAGTCAGTGTTTTATATTTATGATTGATTTTTCAAGACACCCTTTTGGATAGATGTCACTAATCTTGTGCCAGGTTTTTTGATTCCCCGGATAGACATACACATATGTTCAGCGCTAAGGGTTACGCTGACACCTTTGGGTCGAAGAGTGGAGTGGATTAACTCTGCTAACTGGCTAGTGATCCTCTCTTGCAACTGAGGTCTTTTGGAAAGTATGTCAAGTGCTCTGCCTAGCTTACTGGCACCTAGTATGCGGCCATTAGGTAAATATGAGATTGTAGCTGTACCTATGAATGGAAGTAAATGGTGTTCACACATGGAAGAAAAAGGAAGATCTTGTAAAGTAACTAACCCATTATGTCCTTCATCAAAACCTGTGTTAAGTACTTCACTAGGATCTTCGGATAGACCTGCAAAAAGATCCGAATACATTTTGGAAACTCTGCTGGGAGTTTCTACCAAACCTTCCCTTGAAGGGTCATCTCCCAGTGCTTCTAGCAGAATATTTACAGCTGTTATTATCTTGTCTTTATCAACCAAAATAATCCCCTCAATTCGTCTGGCGGACTGATTTAAGGAACCGGATTCGGCACTAGTCATGCCCGGCGGAGATAATTACACTGGAACATTCAACGCAGGACATTATAGAAAGATCGTTAATCCATAGGTTACTCGGTCGTCAAGCTATCATATTGACACACGCTAGGCAAGTTAATTGTCAAATTCCCTAATTGCTTTTTGTCATTACCAACGTAGTATAATTTCTTCACTGTTTTGATGAGCTAAGAATAATGCACCAATTTTTGGAGGGTCCGCATGGCTGAATCTCAATATCTCGCAAAATATCTGGTTGATATGACGAAAAAGGGCGAAGTGCCCAATTCTGGATTTGTTGCTTATTTGTCTTCTCTTGAGCAGGTGAACTCTATTTCGCCATTGGTCGCTAGGTCAATAGTATCTGAATTGGCGGATCAAAGAGCCAATCTTAAAATGATTGCTAGTGAAAATTATTCTTCTCTAGCGGTTCAGTTGGCTCATGGAAATTTGTTTACAGATAAATATGCTGAGGGATACCCATTTCACCGCTTCTACGCGGGGTGTGAAAATGTGGACACTGTAGAAAGTAATGCTGCCGAATTGGCATGTTCTCTGTTTGGCTCAGATCATGCTTATGTGCAGCCTCATTCTGGGGCGGATGCAAACATGGTGGCATATTGGGCAATTCTTTCTGCACGGGTCCAAGAACCCTTTATGGATGACAAAAACAAAAGTGATATAGGTACTCTTTCTAATAATGAATGGTTAGATTTGAGAAAAAATCTTGGCAATCAAAGGTTGTTGGGGATGGACTATTATTCGGGGGGTCATCTAACACATGGATACAGGCACAATGTATCTTCTAGAATGTTTCAAGCAGAATCGTATTCTGTGAATCAAGATACTGGCCTGATAGATTATGATGAAATCAGAGACCATGCCAAGAGGTTTAAGCCGCTTATTCTTTTAGCTGGATATAGCGCATATCCCCGCCGAATAAACTTCAGGATATTCAGAGAAATCGCGGATGAAATTGGCGCTGTGTTTATGGTCGATATGGCACACTTTTCTGGATTGGTTGCAGGTAAAGTCTTTGATGGAGACTATGACCCTGTAGCACATGCGGATGTCGTAACTTCTACAACGCATAAGACGTTGAGGGGTCCCAGAGGAGGGATGGTTTTATGTACTCAAGAGTTTGCAGATTATGTAAACAAGGGATGCCCTTTGGTTCTGGGTGGTCCTTTGCCTCACGCCATGGCGGCGAAAGCGGTAGCTTTTCAAGAAGCTAGTTCTAGAGAGTTTGAGGTATATGCTTCCAAGGTAATTAAAAATGCAGCGGTTTTGGCAGAATGTTGTATGGATGAGGGACTGAATGTTGTGACTGGCGGTACTGACAACCACCTACTACTTCTTGACGTTAGTTCATTTGGACTAACGGGACGTCAGTCAGAATCGGCGGTGAGGGAGGCTTCTATAACACTTAATCGAAACACACTGCCTTTTGATATGAATGGACCCTGGTATACCAGCGGTCTTCGTGTTGGCACTCCTGCCTTGACCAGTCTAGGGATGGGTGGCTCTGAGATGAAGGAGATTGCATCTACTCTCAAATTGATCCTATCTAATACCCATCCATCACAGATAATTAAAGGTAAAAATAGTGGTTCACTTAGTAAAGCTCGATATCGTATAGAAGCAGAAGCTCTCGGAGAGGCTCGAAGTACAGTATCCCAATTACTAGGAAAATTCCCCGTCTATCCAGAGTTGGATTTGGGGTACTTGCAGAAGAGTTTTTCACAAAGTTGAATATGTTTAGGTTAGTCTATTTAGCGCATCAATAGCCGCATTTATTTCTGCGTTTGATTTACTAGACCCAGACCCAGACCCAGATTTTTGTCCATTTACGTAAACTTCTGCGATGAACGTTAGATTGTGTTTTGATCCGGAGGTCTCAGTTGTTTTGTATGTAGGTGGCGGTATTCCGAGGGATTGTACTTTCTCTTGGAGTTCCGATTTTGAGTTTTTATACGTTTCTCTATGGCTCAACTGAGCCATTTCTGGCTGCAGTGTGTCTAATACAAATTTTTCCGATGCGTCAAATCCCTTGTCCAAAAAAATGGCTCCAATTATAGCTTCATATAATGCTGCTAGATTCGAAGCTCGATTTCTTCCTCCAGTCATTTCTTCGCCCTTGCCTAGATATAAATATTTTCCGAGGTTTAGTCTAATAGAGACCTTAGCAAGGGTATCTCCTCGAACAAGTATTGATTTGGCGTCGGTTAGTGTTCCTTCTTGCCAATCAGGGTGGAGATTGTACAGCTGACGGGCAATTACCAAACCCAACACCGAATCACCTAGAAATTCTAGACGTTCGTTGGAATTTTGAGATTTCCCATCGTTTTCGTTCAAGTATGAACTGTGTGTGAGCGCTTGATCAAGAAGCACTTTATCGTGGAAATCCAAAGTTAGGGATTTCTCTAGGTCAGCTACAATTTTGATCGATGCTGGATACATGCCTAATTTCCTAAGTATATATTGTACGATATTCATGCATTTAATCGCTGATTTACAAATCAACGCTTTGAATTTTACATAAATGCTGATGTCAGGCGAAAATACGATTAAGATCTCCCCTTTCTGAAACACCAAAATTCTTTTGAAGAAACACATTATTTATATATGGTTAACATTTTTGAAACATTAAGGTCGTATCATCGGGAGCTACTGTTTAAGATGTGAATTATAAGAAAAAGTGGAGGCAATACCTATGGATTCGGGCCATATCGCATGGATGATAGCAGCGTCAGCCTTGGTTTTACTAATGACGCCTGGGCTGGCTCTCTTTTACGGCGGATTAGTTAGAGCCAGGAACGTTGTTAGCACAATAATGTATTCGTTTATTTCAATGGCTATCGTAAGTGTCGTATGGGTATTGTGGGGGTACAGTTTTGCGTTGGAAGGATCCGGAGAATTTATAGGTGATTTTAGTAAAATTGGTCTCTCAGGTATGGATATCAATGACGGAGAAGGGATTCCAGATCTGTTGTTCGTTGTATTTCAAATGATGTTCGCTATTATCACTCCTGCACTCATAACTGGAGCATTTGTTGAGCGTTTCAAATTCACCACGTATATGGTGTTTTTGGTCATATGGATTACCTTTGTTTATGCTCCGATAGCTCATTGGGTATGGGATTCTGATGGATGGCTATTTAAGCTTGGTGCTCTTGATTTTGCAGGTGGCACCGTAGTGCACATTAATGCAGGTGTTGCGGCTATTGCCGCTGCATTACTGGTAGGCAAGCGCAAGAATCCTGGATTGGAATCGCACAATGTTCCATACGTTGTACTTGGCGCGGCATTGCTTTGGTTCGGATGGTTCGGATTTAATGCAGGTTCTGGATTGAAGGCACATGGTGTGGCAGTCAATGCATTATTAGTTACTAATACAGCAGCAGCCACAGCTGCACTTACTTGGGGCATATTGTCTCAGATTCAAACGGGTAGAATGAGTGCAGTTGGGGTAGCGTCAGGAGCAGTGGCAGGGTTGGTTGCAATAACCCCTGCAGCAGGGTCAGCCGGTGTTATGGGCGCTCTTGCAATAGGGTTCGGTGCAGGAGCTATATGCTATGGTGCGGTACTTCTTAGGCATAAGACGGGCCTTGACGATGCACTTGAAGTTTTTGCGATACATGGGGTCGGTGGGATTTGGGGAGCGATAGCCACAGGCATCTTTGCAGTCGCGGCTATTGGCAACACAGCAGGTGCGATTGAGGGTAATGTAGGTCAATTAGGTATCCAGGCTATCGCAGTAATAGTGACAATACTGTATTCATTTATAGCAACCTTCATCATTCTGAAAATTCTTGACCTGATTCCTGGGCTTGGGTTGCGTGTGTCCGAAACTGATGAGGATCAAGGTTTAGACCTTTCTTCTCATGGTGAACGAGCGTTTGTAGACGATGGTGCTGACTAACATCTTCAAACTCAATCAATTTGGAGGAAAGCGAGTTAAAAATGCTTAAAATCGAAGCAATTATAAGACCGGAGAGAGTTGGGGAAGTTACTGAAGCTCTGCTGGATGCGGGGTGTAGCGGGTTCCACTACCATAATGTGACGGGTCAGGGTCAACAGCAAGGGGTTAAGGTCGTTACGGGCAGAGGAGGGCAAATAGCTAATAGGTCCGCCGTGCCAAAGACCGTTTTGACAACAGTGATTTCTGATGAAATGCAGGAGAAAATAACAAAGGCGATAGTAGATGCTGCCAGGACGCCGGATAGTGGTGATATTGGGGATGGTAAGATATTCATTAGTAGTGTTGTGGATGCTGTCAGGGTGCGTACGGGAGAGAGTGGGGAAGGCGCTATATAGAGATATTTTGTCTAAGTCTGTTAGACTACTCGGGTGTATAGTTATCTAACAGGTATTACTTACGAAAATAATACTAGGGGGGAAAGTATAAGATATGGCATTTAAAGCAGAGTATATGTGGGTCGACGGTACCGAGCCCACTCCGTTAGTGCGATCAAAAACAAAAGTGCTTGAAGATGGGACAGGTGAATACCCGATATGGGGATTTGATGGCTCCAGTACTAATCAAGCTCCTGGTGAAAATTCCGATTGTGTTTTGAGGCCAGTGTATTCCTGTCCAGACCCCATAAGAGGCGGGGATAATGTGTTGGTTATGTGTGAAGTTTTACTTCCAGATATGACTCCACATCCAACTAATACCAGGGCAGCTTGTGCTGAAGTTGCTGAAAAATTTGCAGATCAGGAAGCATGGTTTGGAATCGAACAAGAATACACACTTTTCGAATCGGATAGAATTAAGCCTCTTGGATTTCCGGAAGGAGGGTTCCCTGGTCCTCAAGGACCATATTACTGTGGCGTGGGGTCTGGCTTGATATATGGACGAGATATTTCCGAAGAACATGCGTCTGCTTGTATTGAAGCAGGTATCGGTATTGCCGGTACAAATGCGGAAGTGATGCCAGGACAATGGGAATTTCAAATAGGTCCATTAGGTCCTCTAGAAGTGTCGGATCAGTTGTGGGTAGCAAGATGGCTTTTACACAGAATTGCTGAAGAGTTTGAAGTATCAGTTTCAATTGACCCCAAGCCCGTTACTGGTGATTGGAATGGAGCTGGTTGTCATACTAATTATTCTACTAGAGCGATGCGAGAGTCGTACCAACCCATTATTGATGCTTGCGAAGCGTTAGGTAATAACATAGATGAGCATATATCCAATTATGGTTCAGGTAACGAGAATAGGTTAACCGGTCTCCATGAGACTCAGCGTATCGATCAATTTAACTATGGAGTTTCTGACAGAGGCGCTTCAGTAAGAATTCCATGGCAAGTCGAAGTGGATCAGAAGGGTTATTTGGAAGATCGTCGTCCGGCGTCCAATATGGACCCGTATTTAGTTACCAGATTGCTAATCCAGACTACTTGTGGATAAAGTTTAGTGAAGGTTGAGTGGTGGGAAATAATAGAGAAGCCTTTATTTTGATGGAGGTCTCTCTATTGGAGTCTGTACTTGAGAATGTTTGACACTTTTTTCACAAACTGCTATATTTGACATGGCAATTCTGCTATCGAATTAGCTACGCGATTGTTTCTAAGTTTTCCTCCACTCATTCACGGATTTGTACTGTGGTTAAAAATCAATTAATAGCTCGCGTGTAGATTATGTTTCAACTAGACTCTGAGGCAGTAGATTATGTCCTTCATAAGGCTGCAGAGAATGACGTCAAATTTATTCGATTATGGTTTACGGACATTCTTGGTAGTTTAAAGGGAGTTGCCGTAACTGTAGAGGAACTTGAAAGTGCCCTAACAAGAGGTATGGGTTTCGATGGTTCTTCTATTGAAGGGTTTGCACGGTCTAGCGAAAGTGACATGTATGCTTTGCCTGATCCTACCACGTTCAGTGTCTTGCCTTGGAGGCCTAGAACCAACGCGGTAGCGAGAATGTTCTGCGATATTCTTACTCCAAGTGGAGATCCCTTCGATAGTGATCCTAGATCAGTTTTAAAGCGTAATGTGAAGAGGGCAGCGGATCTTGGATACACATATTATCTGGGGCCAGAGATAGAATATTTTTATTTCAAGAATTCAAATGACACTGAACCATTGGATGAAGGAGGCTACTTTGATCAGACTCCGCAGGATTTAGCTACTGATCTGAGGCGTGAAACTGTCTTAATGTTGGAGGATCTAGGCATACCAGTAGAATCAAGTCATCATGAGGTAGCAGCTAGTCAACATGAGATAGATCTACGTCACACGGATGCGCTAACCATGGCTGATACAGTGATGACTTATAGACTAGTAGTGAAAGAGATAGCCATGAATCATGGTTGCTATGCTACGTTTATGCCCAAACCAGTTTATGGGGTTAATGGTAGCGGAATGCATGTTCACCAGTCCCTATTTGAAGGTGACAGAAATGCTTTCTATGACCCAAGCGATTCGGATAAACTTTCGGATATCGCCAGGCATTTCATGGCGGGTCTTTTGAAGCATGCACCTGAGATCACTTCAATTACTAATCAATGGGTGAATTCGTATAAACGATTGGTTAGGAGTGGGGATGGTGATCATTTAGGTTATGAAGCACCGGTGTATGTGTCATGGGCTAATGTTAACCACGCTGATTTGGTAAGGGTGCCCGCGTTTAAATCTGGACGTGAGATGTCCAGAAGAATTGAATATAGAGCTCCTGATCCGGCATGTAACCCGTATTTGGCATTTAGTGTCATGTTGGCAGCAGGTCTTGAAGGGATAGAAAATGAATATCCGCTTTCTCCACCTATAGAAACTGATGTTCACAAGCTTAGTAAAGATGAAAGAGAATCCATGGGAGTTGGTACTCTGCCGGGTAATCTCTGGGAAGCGATAAGGCTTACAGAGGAAAGCGAGCTAGTAAACAAAGCATTGGGAAAACGTGTCCTTGGGGCTTTCATAGAAAACAAGCAGATTGAGTGGGAAAGATACAGTTCGCACGTCACAGACTATGAGACTAAAGAATATCTGCCTATTCTTTAGATAATTAACACGAAACATTTTATGATAAACAAATACAAAATTCCGAATCTTCCTGTCCCTGTAAAACAAGGATTGTATGATCCTAGTTTTGAGCATTCAGCTTGTGGTGTGGGACTGGTGGCAAATGTAGATGGCTCAAAGTCTCATAGAGTGATTGACCAAGGCCTTGAGGTGCTTATAAACCTTGGACATAGAGGAGCCAGTGGCGCAGATCCAGATACGGGTGACGGGGCTGGAATTATGGTTCAAATTCCGCATGAATTTTTTGACCAAGAATGCAAAAAATCCAAAATAGATTTACCTCTTCCTGGGAAATATGGTGTCGGTACGGTTTTTCTCCCAACTGATTCTGCTAAGCGCAGCTTGTGTGAAGATATAGTTAATCACATTGTAGTAGAAGAAGACCTACAATTTCTCGGTTGGAGAGATGTTCCTGTTCGCCCGGAGTTAATAGGGACTCTTGCGTCCAGAAATCAGCCTGTCATACGGCAATTTTTTGTTAGCAAAACTGATTCGAATACCGATGTTTTGCAACTTGAAACTAGGCTATACATAATCCGTAAACAAATAGAACAAGCCGTATTACGATCAGGGATCGAGCTTGGACCGGAATTTTACATATGTAGCCTCTCGTCAAAGAAGATAGTGTATAAAGGCTTGGTTTTGGCAAATCAGATAGAAAAATTTTATCCTGACTTATCAGATGATTCTATGGTAAGTGCATTTGCTATGGTTCATTCTAGATTTAGCACTAACACTTTAGGTACGTGGGAGCTAGCACACCCATATAGATACCTAATACATAATGGGGAGATTAATACTCTTAGGGGTAATATCAACTGGATGAATGCTAGGGAGGGAAGATTCGAGTCCAGTATTCTCAAAGATGAAGTTGATAAGGTAATTCCTGTAATTAACGGTCTGCAGAGTGATACCGCTTCACTAGACAATGCAGTCGAGTTATTAATGGCCACCGGTAGATCGCTGCCACACACTATGATGATGCTAATTCCAGAGGCTTGGTCAGACAAAGTACCGATGGATAAGGCAAAGAAAGACTTTTACGAATATCATTCAATGCTAATGGAACCATGGGATGGTCCGGCCTTGGTGATATCCACAGATGGTGAAAAAATTTGTGCTGTATTAGATAGAAATGGCTTGAGGCCATGTCGATATACTGTAACAAAAAGCGGTTTACTTGTAATGGCTTCGGAGACAGGGGTTTTAGATATACCGGAAGAGGATGTGTTGTACAAGTGGCGGATACAGCCAGGCCGGATGTTTTTGCTGGATACAGAGCAGGGCAGGATTATAGAAGATGAGGAAATAAAACGAGATATTTCTACACAAAGACCCTATGGGAAGTGGCTGGATAAAAAAAGAATTTTCATAGACGAAATACCAGAACACAGCAACGGTCAACATGTATATCTCCCTAACATAGCAGAACTCCAAAAAGCTTTTGGTTATACCGAGGAAGATATAAGAATAATTTTGGAGCCTATGGCAGCTGATGGTGTTGAAGCGGTTGGGTCTATGGGCAATGACACGCCTCTTGCGGTTCTTTCTGATCAATCGCCTTTACTTTTTGGGTATTTCAAGCAGTTGTTCGCTCAGGTAAGTAATCCTCCCCTAGATGGCATCCGTGAGGAATTAGTGACCTCCGTTGAAACGTTTATTGGCTCCGAAGGTAATTTGTTTGAAGAGACTGTTGATCAATGCAATCAGCTTAAATTAAACGAACCAATTTTAACCAATGGAGATCTAGAAAAAATCCGGAATATACGTGTAGGAAATATAAAAACTAAGACGCTCAGTACAATTTTTCAACCACAAGATGGTTTAGGTGCGTTGGATGAGGCTATGGGATCTCTTTGCCAGGACGCCGTCAAAGCTATAGAAGAAGGATATTCTATACTGGTGCTTTCTGATCGTGGTGTTAATTCTAGCAATGTACCTATCCCTAGCCTTCTTGCCACGTCTGGTGTTCATCATCATCTAATAAGGCATGGTGTTAGAACTAGGGTTAGTATAGTTGTTGAATCAGGGGAGCCCAGAGATGTATCCCATTTTGCTTTACTTTTTGGATATGGTGCTTCAGCTGTCAATGCGTACTTGGCCTTGAGTACTTTGAATGAAATAGTGAACTATACCGGCGTAGATGATTTAACTTATTTAGATGCCGAGAGTGCATTCGTTAAGGCTATCCATAAGGGAGTCGTTAAAGTGATGTCCAAAATGGGTATTTCAACGCTGCAAAGTTATAGAGGTGCGCAGGTATTTGAGGCTGTTGGCTTGAACCAACAATTCATAGATAAATATTTCACATGGACTCCTTCCAGAATTGGTGGCATAGGAATAGAGGAGATAGAATCCGAGAGTTTAAGCAGACATTCTTTCGCATATTCAGATATGAATTCTAGTAGCGTTCAAAAACTTAAATCGGGAGGACAATATCAATGGAGGAACGATGGTGAGTTCCACATGTGGAATCCTGATTCTATAGCTAGTTTGCAATATGCATCGAAATCTAATGACATCTCTTCTTTCGAAGATTTTTCATCCCAGGTTAATTCAGCCAATCGTCACAATTGCACAATAAGGGGTTTACTAGATTTTAAATTGAATCAAACTCCAGTGGAAATTGAAGAAGTGGAGCCAGCAAAGGATATCGTGAAGAGGTTTGCTACCGGTGCGGTATCTTTGGGCTCGATAAGTCGAGAGGCTCATGAAACGATGGCAATAGCTATGAACCGAATTGGAGCGAGAAGTAATACAGGGGAAGGAGGCGAAGATTTATCGCGTTACGTTATAGATGAGAACGGAGATTCTCGCAACAGTGCAATGAAGCAAGTTGCGTCCGGACGTTTCGGAGTTACGGCAAATTATCTCACTAATGCAACCGACCTTCAAATAAAAATGGCGCAAGGCTCAAAGCCTGGTGAAGGAGGGCAGTTGCCGGGACATAAAGTCGATGAATATATTGGTGGTGTTAGAAATTCCACGCCTGGCGTAGAGTTAATATCACCTCCTCCTCATCATGATATCTATTCCATCGAGGACTTAGCACAATTAATCCACGATTTGAAGAATTCTAACCCTTCAGCCAGAATACATGTAAAGCTAGTTGCAGAGGCTGGTGTAGGTACAATAGCTGCGGGTGTATCCAAAGGTCACGGTGACGTTGTTCTAATTAGTGGAGATAGTGGTGGTACAGGGGCGTCTCCTGAATCTTCTATTAAGAGTGCGGGATTGCCTTGGGAACTTGGTGTGGCAGAAACTCAGCAAGTGCTTGTTATGAATGATCTCCGTAGCAGGATAGTGGTGCAGACTGATGGACAACTCAAAACTGGTCGTGATGTAGCTATAGCATGTCTGCTAGGGGCTGAAGAGTTTGGGTTTGCAACCGCCCCTTTAATTGTTATGGGCTGTATCATGCTCCGTAAATGCCATCTTAATACGTGTTCTGTTGGAATAGCTACGCAAGATCCTGAACTTAGAAGTAAATTCAATGGTAAACCAGAACACGTAATTAATTACCTCTTTTTTGTAGCTGAAGAACTTCGGCAAATCATGGCAGAATTGGGATTCCGAAAAGTTGACGATATGGTTGGGCGAATGGATATGTTAGACACACGGGAAGCCATTAGTCACTGGAAAGCAAAGGGGTTGGATCTATCGAATGTTATAGAAATGCCGAAAGTGCCAAGAGAAGTATCTATGTATCATTGTGAAGATCAAAATCACGGACTTGAAGATGCCTTGGATCACATATTTGTTGCGCGTAGTATAGATGCACTTGAGAATAAATCTACTGTTCAGATCAATTGTGACATAAAAAATTCTAATCGCAGCGTTGGGGCAATTTTAAGTCATGAAATCACAAAGCGGTATGGGGATCAAGGCCTGCCAGAAGACACAATTTCGATAAATCTATCAGGATCTGCAGGACAGAGCTTTGGGGCATTTCTTACAAGGGGAGTGTCCATAAATTTGGAAGGAGACGCTAATGACTATGTTGGTAAAGGTTTATCAGGGGGTAAGATTGTAGTTACTGCGTCCAAGAAATGTGACTTTGTACCTGAAGAAAATATAATAATTGGTAACGTTGCTTTATACGGTGCAACTGGAGGGAAGGTATTTATTGGTGGTATAGCAGGTGAGCGTTTTGCGGTACGCAATAGTGGGGCTGAGGCAGTTGTGGAAGGAGTTGGTGATCACGGATGTGAATACATGACTCGGGGGAAAGTGGTCATATTAGGTCCAACTGGCCGTAATTTTGCAGCTGGTATGAGTGGAGGAGAAGCCTACGTATTAGACGAGGAGTCAAAATTCCGTTCCTTATGTAATCTTGAGATGGTAGATCTTGAGCCAGTTATAAATGATAAAGATTGTGGTGACCTCAGGCAATTATTAGAAGCCCATTATAGTTGTACTGGCAGTTCGAATGCCAGAAGGGTACTAGATTCTTGGAATGACATGATCACTAAATTTGTAAAAGTGATGCCCAGAGATTATAAAAGAGTACTAGGACAGCAAACGAGACTTTCTGATATAGACCCTAAATAAGGACAGATTAAATGGGGAAGCCAACCGGTTTCATGGAATTTGATAGAAAACTACCTTCTAAGCGTCCAGTAGCGCTTAGAGTCCATGATTTTGACGAATTTTACGAAAATTGGACTGAGGATGATGCTAAGAATCAGGGTTCCCGTTGCATGAATTGCTCAGTGCCATTCTGCCATAGTGGATGTCCATTGGGGAACTTGATTCCTGATTGGAATGACCTAGTGTATAAAGGACGATGGAAGGATGCTTTAGAAGCGTTGCATGCGACAAATAGCTTTCCTGAATTCACTGGTCGCATATGTCCTGCTCCGTGTGAAGCTTCTTGTGTGTTATCTATTAACCAAGATCCTGTTGCTATCGAACATATTGAAAAAGCTATATCGGATCGTGCTTGGAAAGAAGGATGGATTGTACCTAATCCACCCAAGATGCGAACTGGTAAACATATAGCGATCGTTGGTTCTGGTCCAGCCGGGTTATCTGCTGCACAGCAATTAAATTATCGAGGCCATTCAGTAACGGTATTTGAAAGGAATAATTCGATAGGAGGGTTATTACGGTTCGGCATCCCCGATTTTAAACTTGACAAGCATGTTGTAGATAGAAGAGTAGATCAATTGCTTCAAGAGGGTATTGATTTTCGTCCGGACACTGACGTAGGTGTAGATTTTCCCACCAAGGAACTAATGGAGAGTTTCGATGCAGTGTGTCTAACAGGAGGGTCTACAATACCAAGAGACCTGAGTCTTGAGGGTAGAGATTTAAATGGAGTTCATTTTGCCATGGATTACCTGACTCAGCAGAATTTGCTGAATTCAGGGCATAATATTGGTACCGATCCCCGCATAACTGCGGAGGGGAAAAGGGTAGTTATTTTAGGTGGTGGAGATACTGGTGCGGACTGCTTAGGTACAGCTCACCGTCAGGGTGCAGAGGTAGTTTACCAATATGAATTGCTGTCTGAACCACCGAATGAGAGGGATTTTAGTAATCCTTGGCCTCAGTGGCCAGCCGTATTAAGATCTTCTCCGGCACATGAAGAGGGTGGTATAAGAGACTACGGCATATTAACGAAGTCATTTTATGGAGAAAAAGGCCAATTAGCAGGTCTTAGAGGTGTTAGGATTGAGTGGGGCGAACCAGATTTATCTGGGAGGCCTACCATGAAGGAAATACCAGAGAGCGAATTCGAAATAAAAGCAGAATTAGTCTTGTTAGCGATGGGATTTTTACATCCCAAACATGAGGGATTGATATCTCAACTAGAAGTAAATTTAGACCCCCGTGGTAACGTTGCAACAGACGAGAATAAAATGACCAATATTGAGGGTGTGTTTTCCGCTGGCGACATGACCCGTGGTCAATCATTGGTAGTTTGGGCTTTAGCAGAAGGTCGTGAAGCTGCTCGTGGAATAGATGAATATCTCATGGGTGATACTAGCCTTAGCCGAGTACTGTAGTGATCATTTATTCTATAACTCACCATTAATTTGATGGATTTTTAAATGTTTTAGCCCTTTGTCCCCTTTTTCAAGAACGAATTTGTTCGATCTATAGATTCGTTGACACTTAAGTTGAAGAATGCTAGATTTTCGTAGAGTGAGTATGTTTAGCGAGGAGGCTTATGATGGTAATGGAAGGTAAAATTAACGTCGAAATAAAGTATTGTGTTCCTTGAGAGTATCACTCAGAGGCGGCCTGGATGGCCAACGAGTTTTTTGCTGTAGGTGGTAGTGATATTGCGATATGGCTAACCCCTGGGGGTAGCGGTATATTGCAGGTATTCATAGACGGGGACAAGATATTTGACAAAGCAGAGGAGGGTGGACATCCGAATTTGGATCGTGTCAAGGAAATGAAAGCAGTTTTAAAGGAGAGGCTTTCGGCATAAATAGAAGGTGTGGGTAATTTGACTGCTATGCGATGAATTTTCACCTGCATCAATCCACAGCTTCTTTTAGATAGAAAAATATAGGTGCCTATAGAATGTTCTTCTGGCTGGTGCCAGCACATGATTTGTAGACAGCAAAATGTTTGGATTTATAACTTTACGGATTTTCCGTCTTAGGGCTTATTCCCACAAAGCGATGATAGGTGCTGTACTGCTGTCTATGGGGACAGTCTTCTTGGCATTGTCCGCTGCTTACGTAGGGTATGGAGTTTGGACTGATTCAAAAATTCAAGAGCTAAACTATTCGCTGGAGAGACCTTCCAATTCCTATTTACAGGTTGCACGCGACCAAACGAAACCATCTTTTTATAACCAATCAGGATCTTCCAGCCCTGTTAGTGAAGCGCCTGAGGACTTTGCTTCGATTAGGGTAGAATTAATAATTGAGCAGGATGATCTTGAACAAGACGGCTTATCAAGTGATGTCGATGATTTACATGATAAAGAAGTAGCAGATCGATACAATATTCAGCAAATCACAACAGTTCAAGATTCTTCTTCCGAGTCCAACCCTACAGCAACCGCAATGTCAAATTCATCAGATTTTATAGATTCTCAACGTGAAGAAGCCCATGTCGCTACTCAAGATGTTGATACATCTCTGGGAAGACATTTCAGCTCTAAAGATATAGATGAGGAGTCGTTTGCTGTAACGAGTAATGAAGACGATATTCTGAAGGCAGAAGAATTACATCAGGAAAGTTCTAATGGAGTATCTGCAGAATCTGAGGGTGCGATTGAATCTCCGGTACTAAGCCAAGTGGATAGTGAGGGTCAATCTGGCAACACTAATTTGGGATCTTCGCTTAATTCTAGAACAGGGTACTCTGCTGATCCTAGTTCTTTGGATGTATCTGTATCTATGGCTGATATAGTTGACTTGCAATTAGAGTCATCAAAATTCTCGGGGGTCAGTGATGGAATTCAGCCTGCTAGGCGGTTATTAATTCCAACAATTGGGGTTGATTCTGGTGTTAGAGATTTGGAATTAGTCTCTGGAGGTGATGAGTTAGTTTGGGAGAACCCTACACATATTGTTGGTCATATTCCCACGACTGCGTACCCTGGGGCGAGAGGACAAGGGTGGTATTTCGGTCATTTAGAAAGTCCTGTATTGGGGGGAGGTAACGTATTTCATAGGTTACCTGAAATTCCATCCCTTCTTCAAAATGGAGAAACGATTCAGGTTGTGATTGAGGCAGCCAATTTGAGATATGTGTACCAAGTATATGAAACAAAATGGGTCGCAGGTGAAGATTTATTCATCACAGATTCAGGTTTGCGTGATATAACGCTGGTAACATGCTGGCCCAGATTCCATTATGACAAAAGACTATTGGTCACTGCAGCACTTGTTGATGTGGTACAGATTTAAATCTAAATTCTTGTACGATTAATTTCCCTCAAGATAGAGTATTGGAGAGCTTTAAAGTTGTGACGAGTTCCTTACATTGGATAATAATCGGATTTATTACGTTCGCAGTAATTATTTTCATAATGTTAATGTCCTGGGGTATTTTTTCGAAATCGCCAGTGACTAGCATGAGTGGGATTACTAGAGTGGGTTCTACTGCTCCTGATTTCACGCTCCAGCTTTTCAGTGGGGATGAGATCATTATGTCTGAATTAGTGGGTAATTCGGTGGTTATCAATTTTTGGAACCCACTGTGCCAGCCATGTCGAGATGAGGCTATAGGATTAGAGCATACATGGAATAAATACCGTGAAAACAACGTGATTTTTATAGGGATAGATACGCCAATAATTCCAGATTCTGAAGTTATGGCTTTAGAATATTTGGAAGAATTTGGAATAACTTACCCCAACGGAAGAGATGTCGATGGACGTGTAACGGTGGAATATGGAGTGATAGGTTTACCAGTAACATTTTTCGTAGATGATGCAGGTATAGTGGTTAGCCGCTGGGTAGGGTCAATTCCTGAAGATCGTTTAATTTCATGGGTAGACATCATTTCTTCCAAGGGTGCTATTCCTAAGAATCCAGAACTGGATAATTTAGGGAGCTATTATTTGCCCGATTGATAGTATAGGCCTTTTTGGGTTCAAAGGATTTAAAATATGTTTAAACATACATGGGACCATCAATTACCGGGTGTTTTGCAATAAAGTCTTCGTCCACCTCTATTCCTATTCCAGGCTTATCAATTGGTCGCACAGTTCCGTCTTTTTCTAACGAGTAAGGGCTTGTTACCAACTCATCTCGAAATAGATTGTTCTTCGAAACGTCTGCTTCAAAATAGCCTGAATTTTCAATAGCTGAAAGGAAATGAATGGTCGCGGCCATGTTGATACCAGTCATTGATGTATGTGGGTGTATATGTAGTTTGTATGCTGAAGCTATGGACGCGATTCGAAGAGCTTCTGTTAGACCTCCCGTTTTTGATATATCTGGCTGTATAATCGTTACGGCTTTGTCTTCTATCAATCGATTGAATTCGAAACGGGTGTAGTGATTTTCCCCTGCTGCTAACGGTATTGCACTTAGATTAGCGGCAGTCTGGTAACTCCTATAGTCGTGTGGTGGAAATGGTTCTTCTAGCCAATCCACTTTATTATCAACCAAGATTGGTAGTATCGACCTAACATCAGCGGTAGTATAGTTGGTGTTAGCATCCGTTAGAATCGAAATTTTATCCCCTATGTTTTTTCGTATAGTGCGGATACGATCTGAATCACGTTCTACCTTGTCTCCAACTCTAATTTTTATGGATTTATAACCTTTTTGTATTAATTCATGAGCTGAATCCACTAAGGACTCTGGGCTACCAAAGCCTAGTGCTACTCCACCTGCATAAGCAGGGATAGGACGGTTGGATCCTCCTAGCAACCGATAAATTGGCCAGCCTACTGCTTTACCCCTAATGTCCCATAGTGCTTGGTCTATACCGCTCATCGCCATTGAAGTAGCAGAACCCATTCCGTGACTACTCAATTGCATTTTGTAGATTCGTTTCCAAATTCCGACCACATCTGTTGCTTCCATACCAGTTACCAATTGACGCAATGTGGTATTAGTTAAGTGTGCAATTGCTCCAGGTGAACGACCGTGGTGGGATTCACCGTAACCAACTAAACCGCTTTCTGTAGTCACTTTGACTATTACCGCATCTCGTTTTATAGCTTTACCTATTCCTAGACGTACCTGATCTTTCTCTGCTATTAGATACGAGATAGGATAGGCAATAATTTCAACAATTCTCATTCCTGATACCTCTCAGAAAAATTATAAACATTGAGGAAATTGGTGACTTTGTGGAGTATACACTATGGTTGAATTGACGGCTGTTTCATTACTTAGCTACAATCAAATCTAAGGAGTGCTAATGAATTCAATCCAGGTGAATAGACTTGGTAAAAAATTTGGCGACACTGAGGCAGTGAAAGATGTTTCTTTTAATGTCCCGGAGGGCGAGATTTTCGGTTTTTTGGGACCCAATGGTGCAGGTAAAACCACTATCATTAATGTGCTATGTACTCTTATGAGTCCCTCCAGCGGTTCTGCATCTGTCAATGGTTACGATGTGGTCAATCAAAGAAACGAAGTTCGTAGATCAGTCGGCCTTGTATTTCAAGAATCTACCCTGGACGAATATCTTTCGGCGGAGCAAAATTTACTTTTCCATGCATATGCATATGGTGTTCCCAGAGACGTGAGATTACAAAGGATGAAAGAATTGCTTAACCTAGTCGACTTATGGGATCGCAGGAAAGGAAAGACCAGGACATATTCAGGAGGCATGAAGCGCCGATTAGAAATAGTAAGAGGACTCATTCATCATCCCAGGGTACTTTTTTTGGATGAGCCTACATTGGGATTAGATCCACAAACACGTAGATATATTTGGGATTATGTGAAAGATATTCGCAAAAATGAAAATCTAACCATATTTTTGACCACCCATTACATGGATGAAGCCGAGCACTGCGACCGTATAGCTGTTATAGATAACGGACGGATTGTGGCCATAGATACTCCTGAGAGATTAAAGGATGATGTGGGAGGCGACTTGGTTGCTATTAAGTCATCTGATAATGAAAATGCAGTTAAGGAATTAGCTGAAAGCTGGTCTCTTGAAACGAAGGTTCAGGATGATTTAGTTATATTTAGTGTGCCTAGAGGCGATGAATTTTTGCCAGAATTTGTACGAAAATTTAAAGGGCAATTACTTTCAATAAACGTTAGAAGGCCTACGCTTGAAGATGTTTTCCTAAAATTGACAGGACGAGACATACGGGACGAAGAAGTTGATGAAGTAACTCAACTCAAACAGTCTTTTAAATACAGGCATAGGTAAAATCATGAACGAAATCTACAGAGGCATATGGGTCGTTGCTTATAGGGAACTTTTAAGATTTGTACAAGAGCGTTCCAGGATGGTGACTTCATTTGCTTTTCCGATAATGTTTCTTGTTGTTTTTGGAGCAGGATTCAACCGGATAGTCGGGCCAATGACCGAAGGCGTAGATTTTATTCAATTTATGTATCCTGGAATTCTGTCGATGACGGTGGTCATGTCTTCTATGTTTTCTGGTATGTCTATAGTCTGGGATCGAGAATTTGGATTTCTGAAAGAAATCTTGGTTGCACCTATAAGCCGGTCTGGAATTGTTCTTGGCAAGGCTCTTGGAGGATCTGTGACTGCGATGCTCCAGGGTGTAATTTTATTGACTTTGGCACCGTTTCTAGGGATACATTTGACTGCTTTAATGGTGGTTAAATACATATTTCTTGTACTCTTGTTGTCTCTTTCGCTCTCGGGTATGGGGATTTTTGTTGCTACAAGGATGCGTTCTCAGCAAGGATTCCAGATGGTTATGAATTTGCTTATTTTCCCGCTTATTTTTCTGTCTGGCGTGTTTTTCCCTGTCGATAATGTATCGCCTTGGTTACAAATGATAGCTAAATTAAACCCTTTGACGTACGGAGTAGATGCAATACGCCAGGTGTTTCTAAGTGGTGACGCTGGTTTGGGAGTTACTGTCATGGGGTATAAGATGGGTATTATAGAGGACGCCCTTATAATTGGAGTGTTAGGATTGTCCCTACTTTCCGTATCAGTTTGGTCCTTTTCGCGCCAGGAATAGCTTTTAGACACATGTTTACCAAGCTTGATGGAATGTCGGTTGAGATTGGATAGGGATTACCGTTTCTATAGTAAGCGCAATTATGCAGAGGATTAATCACTAGTATGGGTGAATTAGGTTCTGTTTCAGATGCCCCTCTCCTGTGGCAGCCTTCTGAAAAATTTATCGAAGATTCTAACGTGGCAGAGTATATGCATTGGCTTCTGCGTGTACGTGGCCTGAACTTTTCTAACTATAATGAACTTTGGGAATGGTCTGTCACAGATTTGGAGTCATTCTGGTCTTCGATATGGGACTTTTTCGATGTGATTGGTTCGCGAGGGGAAGATGTGCTTGATAACCAGATTATGCCGGGATCGAAATGGTTTCCTGGATCTACACTTAACTATTCAAACAATGCCTTGAGGTATCCTGGACAAAATGCAGCTATAGTTGCTTGGTCCGAATCTCGACAACCAATCACATTGTCATACGATGAACTGCGGACTAATACAGCCTCTTTCGCAGCTAGCTTGCGCGAGCTGGGAGTGAAAAAGGGGGATCGCGTAGTAGGATTATTGCCGAACATTCCTGAAGCGATCATAGCTTTTTTGGCTACAGCCAGTATCGGGGCCATCTGGTCCAGTTGCTCGCCAGAATTTGGCACACGTAGCGTAATCGATAGGTTTAATCAAATTAAACCTAATGTGTTGATAACCGCCAATCGATATGTTTATGGGGGGAAGATTTTCGAAAATAGTAACCACATATCTACACTTCAAAAATCCCTCGACTCGCTGGTAGCAACCGTAGTGGTGCCGCTTGTTCAGGAACACGAAATATCCACTGCTTTGGATGACACGTATAGTTGGAATGAGATGGTATCTTCCACAGCAGATCTAGTGTTTGAGCCTGTACCTTTCGATCATCCTCTTTGGATTTTGTATTCTTCGGGCACGACTGGATTGCCTAAAGCAATCACCCAAGGCCATGGAGGGATATTACTTGAGCATTTAAAGACTTTATCTTTACACTTGGATATCAAAAAAAATGATCGTTTTTTCTGGTTTACAAGTACGGGATGGATGATGTGGAATTTTCTTATTGGAGGTCTTCAGCTGGGTTCAACCGTTTTGCTATACGACGGTAACCCAGGATACCCTGATTTAAGATCTCTGTGGCGTTTTGCTCAGGATACCGAGATGACTTATTTCGGTGCCAGTGCTCCGTACATCCACGCTTCTATGAAGGCCGGATTGGAACCAGGGCGAGAATTTGACCTTTCGAAAATAAAAGGCGTTGGCTCGACAGGTGCTCCGTTATCGCCTGACGGATTTAGATGGGTGTATGAAAGTGTCAGTCGTGACGTATTACTGAATTCATTCAGTGGAGGGACTGATATTTGTACAGGCATAGTGGGATCAAGCCCGATACTTCCTGTCTATGAAGGGGAGATATCTTGTAGACTTTTAGGGGCACCAGTAGAGGCTTACAACGAGCAAGCTGAATCCGTAATAGAAGAAGTCGGGGAGCTTGTTATTACCTCTCCGATGCCATCGATGCCAATTTGTTTGTGGGGTGACGCTGATGGAAGTCGTTATATAGAAAGTTATTTCAACCTTTATCCCAACATATGGAGACACGGTGATTGGATAAAAATTTCGGCTAGGGGAAGTTGCGTTATCCAAGGGCGTTCAGATTCCACTCTAAACAGAGGAGGAGTCAGGATGGGTACTAGTGAGTTTTACACTGTTGTTGAAGATATACCTGAGGTAAAAGATAGTCTTGTTGTATATATAGACAGTTCCGGTACTGATGGCAAGTTACTCTTATTTATTGTTTTGAACTTGGGACGACAGCTTGATGAAACGTTACGAGATCGTATCAATCAACAACTTCGAACCCATTTGTCTCCTCGCCATGTGCCAGACAATATCGTTGCAATTCCTGAAGTACCATACACTTTGAATGGAAAAAAAATGGAAGTACCAGTAAAACGCCTAATGCAAGGCTTGTATGTTGAAGACGTCGTTAGTTTTGAGTCAATGCAAAATCCAAAATCCATGGAAATATTCATTCGTATTGCCGAGGAAGAAAACAGCTAGGTGATCAAATATGAATTCCGTTAGTCGGATGAGAAATAGGACAGTTCTCGTAACAGGAGGAGGTAGTGGTGTAGGGCGGTCAATCGCTCACGAATTTGCTGCATCTGGTGCTAGGGTATTAATTAATGACATTCGAGACGTAGGAGAAGAAGTTGCTAATAATGTAGGTGGGGAATTCTTAAAAGCCGATCTTTCTGATCAAAATAGCGTATCACAACTAGCCGAAGAAGCAATAAAAATAGCTGGCAGAATCGATATTCTTGTAAACAATGCGGGAACACAACACGTTGACGGAGTGGATGTTTTCCCAGATGATATTTGGGTTAAACTTATACACATTATGTTAGTAGCGCCGTTTCTCCTTACGAAGCAATTTATTCCCGCTATGAAGGAAAACAGATGGGGCAGAATCATCAATATATCATCCATTCACGGATTAGTGGCGAGTCCATTTAAATCTGCATATGTGTCAGCAAAGCACGGTCTAGTAGGTTTAACTAAATCTGTGGCATTAGAAGTGGGTGAATACGGTATAACAGTGAATGCGATTTGCCCAGGCTATACCCGTACACCGCTTGTAGAGGCCCAAATTGATGATCAGGCAAGAACGCTCGGTATTGAAAAAGATGAAGTCGTTGATAAGGTCATGCTGGCCCCAGCAGCGATAAAAGAACTTATAGATCCTGATGACATTGCCAAATTAGCCTCATTCCTGGCTTCAGAAGAAGCGCGGTTGATAACGGGATCATCCTATTCCATAGATGCTGGTTGGACTGCTAGGTAGGCTACTCAATATATTTTATATCTCGACATTATCCCTCGACGTAGGTTGTATTTCATTATCCAGCGTTTTACTCCAGATGAAACTATGACAGTAGATGTACAACTTTGTATGTGTGGGCAATGGTATACTTTTCATAGTAATCATTCATTTGGAGGCATTATGACTACGGCTCAGAAAATATTGTGTGTGCTTTATGATGATCCTGTAGATGGATATCCATCTACGTATGCAAGGGATGGAATCCCTAGTCTAACTTCGTACCCGGGTGGTCAATCTATGCCCTCGCCGGGAAAGATAGATTTTGTTCCAGGAGAGTTGCTCGGGTCAGTGTCAGGGGAGCTTGGACTCAGGAAATTTGTTGAGGGTCTAGGGCATAATTTAGTCATTACTTCAGATAAGGATGGGGTAGATTCTACTTTTGAACGTGAACTTATTGACGCAGATGTTGTTATATCTCAGCCATTTTGGCCTGCTTACCTAACAGCAGATCGTATCAAGAAATCCCGTAATTTGAAATTAGCTATAACTGCTGGGATAGGGTCGGATCATGTTGATCTTCAGTCAGCGATAGACAATAACATTACGGTTTGTGAAGTTACCTATTGCAATAGCATTAGTGTGGCAGAGCATGCGGTTATGCAAATATTGGCCTTGGTTAGAGATTATATCCCGCAATACCGTTTAGTAGTAGAAGGACGATGGGATATTGCTGACGCAGTTTCTAGGTCTTATGACATTGAAGGAATGAGTGTGGGCGTAGTGGCTGCTGGCCGTATCGGCTTGGCGGTTCTAAAACGAATGTACCCGTTTGATGTTTCCCTTCACTATACGGATAGACATAGACTTACTATAGAGCAGGAAGATGAACTTGGGCTAACATTCCACCCCGATGTGGAATCATTGGTCAAAGCTTGTGATGTTGTGAGTATCCATTGTCCGTTGCATCCAGAAACAGAACATCTTTTTGACGAGAAATTAATTAGCAAAATGAGGAGAGGCTCATACATAGTAAATACTGCTCGGGGTAAAATATGCGATAAGAACGCTGTAGCGAAAGCGCTTGAAACTGGTCAATTGGCTGGGTACGCTGGTGATGTTTGGTTCCCTCAGCCAGCTCCAACCGATCACATATGGCGCACTATGCCTAACCACGCTATGACACCTCATACATCCGGCACATCATTATCAGCCCAAGCGAGATATGCGGCTGGTGTTCGAGAAATTTTGGAAAATTGGTTCAATGGGAATCGAATCAGGGATGAATATCTAATTGTTCAAGGGGGTCATCTAGCAGGTACAGGAGCACACTCTTATAGTGAAGGAGATACTACCGGTGGCTCAGATGAAGCCGCTAAATTTAACCGTTGAGCCTATGAATCTGCTTCAGGGTATCTGTTGCCATTGATAGGGATTTTATGCCTGTTTAATCTCTTCAATCAAAGTTCCCAGAGATGCTTTTGCATCACCAAATAGCATGGAAGTATTACTTTTGTAGAAGAGTTCGTTGTCTATACCAGCGAATCCTGGGTTGAGGCTACGTTTTAGTACTAATACTTGTTGTGCTAAGTCTACTTCCAGTATTGGCATCCCGTATAGAGGACTGGTCGAATTATCTCTAGCGTCTGGGTTTACAACATCGTTGGCACCTATAACTAGAACAACGTCAGTATTGCTAAATTCGTCGTTAATCTGTTCTAGGTCGAACAGTTTGTCATATGACACCTCAGCTTCAGCCAAAAGGACGTTCATGTGGCCCGGCATCCTTCCGGCTACTGGATGAATAGCGTATTTTACTGATACACCTCTTTGGTCCATGAGTGTGCCAAGTTCTTTGAGTTGATGCTGTGCTTGTGAGACGGCGAGTCCATAGCCTGGGACAAAGATAGCAGATCTCGCGTAGGCGAGCATTACAGCAGCATCCTGAGCAGTAGTTTGCCGGATCGGTTTACTATTGCTCGAGATATCTGCTGTAATGCTTTGATCAGATGCACCAAAGGCACCAAACATTACGTTTGCGAGAGATCTATTCATAGCTTTTATCATGATTTGAGTGAGAATTATTCCTGCCGCACCTACTAACGCTCCTGCGACTATTAGCATTACATTGCCCAATATAAAACCAGCAGCAGCAGCAGCGATACCTGAGTATGAGTTAAGGAGAGATATGACTACTGGCATATCAGCTCCCCCAATTGGGATTACGAGGAGTAGCCCTAATAGCAAGCAAGCAATTACCAATGCTAAGTAGAGAGGCATAAATGATGATTGTATGAGATATACAATTGCGGCTAGTATAACTATAAACAGTACTGTGCTCACACTTTTTTGAAGAGGGAATGTGATTGGTTGGCCACGCAAAATCCCTTGTAGTTTAAGGAAAGCGACAACACTTCCGGATAGAGTAACTAGTCCAATTAAGGTGCCAAACATTATGGAAAATGAAACCGCAGGTTCTATGGAAGACTTGGTATACAATCTTGTAAATTCCGACGCTGCAACAATGCTTGAAGCTCCTCCCCCTAGTCCGTTGAAAATAGCTACAAGTTGAGGCATTGCGGTCATTCGGATTGTTCTGGACATCAATGCACCAATTACGGATCCTATTACAATTCCTATAGCTATAGTTTGATAGTTTATTATTTTTTGGTCATATAACGTAGCTATTATGGCTATAAACATGCCTGCGGATGACAAGAAGTTGCCAGACCTCGCTGTGGCAGGGGAGTTAAATCGCTTTAGTCCAATAATGAAGAGTAAAGTAGCTATTAAATAGGCTACACCAATTAAATTATCTGTGTTCAATGCCGTTTCTACTCCTGTTTTCTTCTATCTTTCCTAAACATGCCCAGCATTCTATCTGTAACCATAAATCCTCCCACTACATTTATTGTGGATAGGATAACTGCAAAAAGGCCGAGAATTGTGGCAGTTATACCTCCGAGTTGTCCTGCCACAAGAATAGCTCCTAGGAGAGTTATTCCTGAAACTGCGTTAGCGCTAGACATAAGAGGTGTGTGAAGAGTCGGTGGAACTTTAGTAATCAACTCAAAGCCTGCAGATGCAGCTAAGACGAAGATAAATATTTGTGTAAGCAGTGTATTTTCTATCACTTAACGAGATTCTCCATTAAATTTAGTATTATAGGATCCTGATTGTATAAACTATCAACATAGATTTCATTTTCTTAGTACAGTCCCTTTGTATGCTATGCGGCTGCTTAGAATAATCTCATCTTCTGAATCGACTTCTAGACTGTCTTCTTTCATAATGTGCATAAGTAAGTTATAGATATTTCGTGAGTATAATTGACTAGCATGTAATGGCATCGAGCTAGGTACGTTTAATGGGCCTGAAACTATAACCTCATTATGATTGTACGTTTCGCCAGGATGTGTCAGTTCGCAGTTTCCCCCGGTTTCTGCTGCTAAGTCAATTATCACAGATCCTGGCCTCATACTGTTTACCATATCACTTGTAATAAGTAACGGAGCACGTTTACCTGGTACTGCCGCGGTTGAAATAACAAAATCCATGTCTTTAATGTGATTCTGGAGTATTTCCCTATCTTTGTTTTGTTCTTCGTCATTAATTTCTTTTGCGTATCCTCCAGAGCCTTCAGCATCCTCAGTTGAAATAGAGGTGCTAATAAAATTAGCACCGAGGCTTTTGACTTGTTCTTCAACAGCTGGCCGTACATCGAAAGCATACATTACCGCACCAAGTCGTTTTGCAGTGGCTATAGATTGTAGTCCAGCAACACCTGCGCCGATTACTAACCCCTTAGATGGGGGTGTCGTTCCTGCGGCCGTAATCATCATAGGCAGGTATTTTGACATGGATTCAGCAGCCATAAGAGCGGCCTTATATCCCGATATAGATGCCATAGAAGAAAGTGCGTCCATGCTCTGTGCTTTAGCGATTCTGGGTATCGTGTCCATACTAAAAACGGATACTTTATTCTTGGCAAGTTGCTGTAATAAAGTTGAATCTGCTAGAGGTTGTATGAAGCATATTAGTGTGGCTTCTTCTTGGAAAAGTTCTACTTCCACGTCTAGTGGTTTTTGAACTTTTAATATTGTTTCTGCGGATGAATATAAAGACTTCGCATCTTTAGATATAGATGCCCCTACATTCACATATTCATCATCAGAAATCATGGATTCGTTTCCTGCTTTAGATTGGACTATGACATCTAATCCAGATTTCACTAACTGGCCCACGGAATTCGGTACGAGGGACACTCGACGTTCCCCCAAGAAAACCTCTTTGGGTATGCCTATTATCATGGGATTAATCTCCAAGCTAGTTTAATAAGATTCATGCACTGTGGTTTGAATAGTTTGAATTAAAAACATAGATTTGTATGAAAAGTGGGGATCATGAGATTGGCACACATACTTCAGGAAGGGGAATAACATTAAATCCATTCTAGTAGCCTAAAGCCAGATTTGGTGTGTATAAAAATGGCTTGCTTGCCTTAAACCTGCGAAGGTTTTCTCGGAATATGTTAAATCGCCCTTCGGTTAATTCTAGAGTTGAGCCTGACATATGCGGAGTGACAAGGAGATTTTTCGTCTTCCACATCAAACTATCTTTTGGTAAAGGCTCTTCTGCGAAAGCGTCGACTGCTGCTCCTGCGAGATGTCCTTCCTCCAAAGCTTTTACCAAGGCATTTTCATCAACAATTTTCCCTCGAGATACTACGATGATGTACGACCCTTTTTTCATTAATTTGATACGCTGACTAGTTATAAGTCCTATTGTTTCTTTAGTCAACGGAGCAGCTATTATTAACCAATCAGATATTTCCATAAGATGATCGATACGTTCTGGTCCCCAAACCTCTGGGATGTACGGTTCTCGGGGTGAAGTGTTTTTGTCAACAGCATATATGTTCATGCCAAATCCATGGGTACGGTGAGCGACTGCCATGCCAATATCGCCAGCCCCAAGTAACCCCAAGTTTTTCCCCGTCAGTTCCACTTGCCTACCTATATACTTAGTTCTGTCCCATTGAGCATTTTCTTGATCCGTCCACACTTCGTTAAGTTGATGCGCTAATGTCACCATCATTCCAACAGTATGGTCACCCATTGAACTTGCATGAGGGCCTCTACAGTTAGTAACAGTGATATCCGTATCTTCAAGCTTCATGTCGCTGAACGTTAATCCATCAATGCCTGTGGCAGGAAAATGGATCCACCGGAGAGATTGTCTTTTTTCGATCAGGGCTTGCCACGGCATTCCATAGTAGACGTCAGCCATCGGGATTGCAGTTTCCAAGGCCTCATTAGTACATTCTGTGATGAATTCGACATCCTGGAATTCACTGCGAAGCGACTTGATAAACGCCTGATGTTCTGTCGAATCCATTCTTTGGTCCATCAGTACAATCATTTTACGAAGGATGCTCCTTTATAACAGATAGTAGCATTACATCAACAATTATTTTATATGTTAATGGTCGGGGTGACTGGACTTGAACCAGCGACCTCGTCGCCCCGAACGACGCGCGCTACCAAACTGCGCCACACCCCGGCCTGCAGATGATTGTATCTTCAACGAGGAACCTTCGGCAAGGATTATAGAATACTGTGGATTAATTTCAGCTCTGGCGCTATAGGTTGAGGTAGGCTCAGGGTATAAACTGATCAAGAATTACGTACTTTTAGGCTGTTCTAACACTATCCTCTTATAAGCTTCAGCATATTTCATTCCATGACCTGTAGCAATTTTCCTTCTCCAGCTGCCCATCATTTCACGGATTTTGTTATAAGGATGTTCGACTTGGGATTTGTGTTGAGATAAAGCTTTCGCAGCTGTATCAATAAAGTCGCTAACATCTACCCAGTGATCTGGTTCTGGATGGCCCACTATCCAAATTTCTGACACTTTGTGTGTTTCAAATCCATCTTCCTGTAATTCTGGAAAAGTCATATGATCCCGGGCCGTAGGGAAGACGGCCGACATGGCTGCTTCACCAGAAGCTATATGATCTGGATGACCTAATCCCCAGTGTGCATCTAGATTTCGCATTGGATACATACAAATTAGAATATCTGGCTTTGACCTTCGGATTTCTCTGGCAATGTCTTTCCGTAAATCTAGTGTGGGTTGTAATAAACTATCTTCATAACCTAAAAATTTTATATCTTTAAGCCCCAATACTTTACCTGCAGCAATCTGCTCTTTTCTACGAATTTCAGATAACTGTTTTTGGGTGATTTTGGGATCGCTACTGCCCTTACTGCCGTCAGTGCACACCACGTATACGATGTCCCATTCTTCAGCACACCATTTTGCTACGGTTCCAGAAACTCCGTATTCAGCATCATCAGCATGTGCCATAACAACCATTGCTTTGCCAAATCCATTTTTGTCAGCCATTGATACCCTTTCTAGGGGAAAATTTTTACAGAGTCTACTATGCTCCCCACAAATTATTATTCACTCATTAAAAATCAGTTTAATACAGTTACTAAATTTAATCCCTATTCGGCGTACCATCTAGTTAGCTCATCTTGTTCAAATATCGGAAGGTCTACAATTCCATCTAGTTCGTTAAGTTTGATTCCGGATTCTGGATTGGTCACACGGCCAATCTCTTGTACCTCGATGTTTTTCTCATTTAGAGACGCAGTTAGAGATTTCACATCATCAGGTGAAATAATGATTAATAGTGATCCGGATGCTATCAAACCCATCGGGTTAATTGAAAGGACTGAGCATATATATTCACACTCTGGAATCAGTCCAATTTTTTCAGGATATATTTCAATGCCTATTTTGGATGCTAAGGCTATTTCGCGTATACCATTTGCGAGGCCACCTTCGGTCAAATCATGCATAGCGTGGACGTCTACGGCATTGCACGCGATATTTGCTTCATTGATTATGCTTATGCCTGGTGAGAATAGTAAATTAGCAGCTTGCTTGATGACTTGGTCTGAGATACCTGCTGAATGGAGTGCGTTTGAAGATTCTCGTGCAAGGATTGCCGTTCCTTCAATAGCTATTCTTTTGGTCAATAATATCGAATCTCCAAGTTGGGCACCAGAGGAGTAGATGGTCTTTGTTTTATCTACTTCACCTAACATAGTGCCGATAGCTATTGGGCTGGATACTTGAGTTGTAACTTCTGTGTGTCCACCTATTAGTGTGATGTTTAGATTGGAGCAAGTATCCACTATTTGATCGAATATATTTTCTGTTTGTTCAGTTGTGGTGCCTTCCGGGAGTAATAGTGTAGTTAATAGCCATTGTGGCGTACCTCCCATGGCTGCGATGTCGTTAGAGTTAATGTGTACTAAATACCATCCTAGTAGCTCAGTAGCAAATGTTATTGGGTCTGTGGTTGCGACTAAGTATTTATCCCCAAAATCTATTAAAGCGGCATCTTCTCCTAGCTTAGGGCCTAGGATTACTCTCTGGTCACTTATTTTGACCTTGTGGAGCAGGTCACATAGTAGGGAGGAAGGTACTTTACCTGTGTTGATATCTCGATTGTGCATAGAACTGAAATTGTATGAAAGGAACACGTTTCCGCTGATGGATATACTTCACCGTCAATGCTACCATAAATTTACTATGATCAGATCAGTATTCTTCGATATTTATGGCACAATCGCAGGGTTCCACCCTTCGAGGTACGATGTGCAATCTCGTGCCTGCCTATACTTTGGAATCGAAGTTTCTCCTGAGGGTATTATCAGGGGTTATGCTGATGCTGATGAATATATGAGCATGAGTAATTCAATTCATCCACTCCACACACTAGATAGCTCGGAGCGTGATGGCCTATTCGCTGAGTACGAGAGATTAGTCCTTGCAGGTAGTGGAATTGAAGTTAGCTTGGACACGGCAATTAAAATATTTCGAAAGGTACAGACAATACCTCATGACCTAGCAATTTTCGATGATGTAATTCCATGTCTAGACCGTCTCAAATTGATAGGTTTGACGATTGGAATAATTTCAAATATGGATCATACACCTAAAGAATTAGTGTCAGATTTGGGTCTTAATGGCAGGATAAATTTTATGGTAACTTCTGGTCAGGTGGGCGTAGCTAAACCACATCCAAAGATTTTTCAGTCGGCACTTTCTAGTGCTGGTGTAAAGCCTGAAGAAGCTGTTCACGTAGGGGATCAATTGATTTCTGACATTCAGGGAGCAGCTGAAGTAGGTATAAATCCGGTTCTCATAGACCGTGATGGCAATCATAGTAAATTTACAAAATATCCTTACGTAACCACACTCAAGGAGTTACCCAATGCCTTGCAGGCAAATTTCTGATATCCGATTTTGTAAGTAAATATTTGAATCAGGTCTACAATGATAATAAGTTAGTTCGAAATGTCACTAATTGATCAATAAGGTTTGCAAGGAAGGTTTCCCAGTTTCCGTTCAATCCAGAGATATTTATTCGTATCTGCTTATTTCCTACTACGACTTTTCCCCCCAATAGTTTTTGTATCGCTTTCTTTGCTCCTCCAGTTTCATCAGATAGAGTTAGAATTATTTCTTTATCATTTTGGACAATTGACGATATGCTGGCTTTCGCGGCATTAATCCTTAAATTTACAACGTACAATAAATTAACAGTTTGGATTGGGATGGAACCAAATCTGTCTAGGAATTCATGTTCCAGTGAAATAACTTCCTCTATGGTATTTATCAACGTAATTTTTCTGTAAATCCCAAGTCTTGTGGACACATCTTCGACATAAGAGGTTGGTATATTAGCAGGGATTCTTAAGTCCACATGGACGTTGTCATGGGTTTCTACATTAGGATGTAAATCGGATTCATTATTGAAATTCAAATACCCTTCTTTCCCTCTTATGTTTTCAACAGCCTCCGCTAGCAGTTTGGTATACAGGTCAAATCCTACTGAATGGATGTGTCCGCTTTGGTCTGAACCGAGTACATTTCCGGCGCCTCGAAGTTCGAGGTCCTTAATCGCAATTTGGAATCCAGATCCTAGTTCGGTTGCTGACAACATAGTTTTGAGACGTTTTTCAGCAGTCTCGGTGAGAGATTTTGATGGGGGAATTAGCATATAGGCGTAGGCTCTACGAGAACTTCGTCCTATACGTCCACGGAGTTGATATAATTGGGACAATCCAAATCGATCACCTCTGTTCATAATTAAAGTGTTCACGTTGGGAATGTCCAAACCCGATTCAATTATCGTTGTGCAGACCAGTACATCCATGTTTCCTGCAGCAAAATTAAGCATTGTGGATTCGAGTTGTTTTTCAAGCATTTGCCCATGGGCTACTCCTATTTTGGCTTCTGGAACTAAATTGTTAATATACTTGGCCATATAGTCGATATCTTGGACCCTGTTATGCAGGAAGAAGACCTGTCCTTGCCTGTCCATTTCTCGACGGATAGCTTCTACAATTAGATCGTCACTGAACTCAGAAACGTATGTTTTGATAGGCAAACGTTCTTCTGGAGATGTTTCAATCATACTCATGTCTCGTATACCGGCAAGTGAAAGATGCAAAGTTCGTGGGATAGGAGTGGCAGTCATAGTTAAAACATCAACTTCATTGCGAATTTGTTTTAGCCGTTCTTTGTGTGCAACGCCGAATCTTTGTTCTTCATCGATTATCACTAGTCCTAGATTCTTAAATCCTATATCTTTCTGTACGAGGCGATGTGTGCCTATGCAAATATCTATGCTCCCATGCTTAAGCCCGTCTAAAATGTTGCTTTGAATTCTTTCACTACGAAATCGACTTAAAACATCAATGTTTACTGGATAGGCACTAAGACGCTCGGAAAATGTTTCGTAATGTTGTTGAGCTAGGACAGTGGTTGGCACTAGTATAGCGACCTGCATCCCATCCATTACAGCCTTAAAAGCGGATCTTATAGCTATCTCTGTTTTTCCGTATCCAACATCTCCACAAATCAGTCTATCCATAGGAGTGTTTCGTTCCATGTCTGTTTTTACATCTCTAATCGCTTCTAATTGGTCTAATGTCTCTCTGTACGGAAATGAATTTTCAAGTTCTTGTTGCCACTTAGTATCTGGTTTGAATTTGTGCCCGGTTACCATTTCTCGGGATGCATAAAGAGATATGAGCTCAGATGCCATTTCCATTGCTGAACGAGCCACACGTTTTTTGGCGTTGATCCATTCCTGAGTACCTAAGCGTGTAAGTTTAGGTGGTTTGTCAATAGGGGCTACATAAGGGCCGATGCGGTCGATATGTTCTATAGGCACATATAGTTTGTCATTTGCGGCGTATTCCAATGCCAGATACTCCTGCTCAGTTTTGTCTTCTGGAAATTCCTCTATACCTTTAAATTTCCCTACGCCATGTTCGACATGTACTACAAAATCTCCAATTGCAAGTTCGGATAGAAAGGAATTTTTTCTGATGTTTTTACGCCTTGCTGATTTACCCTTTTTGGCTACACCAAAAATTTCGGTGTCACCTAGGATTACTAATTTGAATTCTTTTGTAGGGAATATAAGTCCTCCAATCGGTCCTTCATCCTGGCTATCTAGAATAAGCACTCTATCTTTTACGGGAATGTGATCAACGTGTTTTAGTGAGATAACGTTTATGTTTTTTTCTTCAAGAATTTCCTTCAGTCGCTTCGGCACAGAAGTAATCATTACTACAAAATGTCCTTTGGAAACCATGTCTGAAATTTCTTGAGAAAATCTCGCATTGTTGATGTCGTATGGGTTGATCGATTCAATAGGGAACTTAAATATTTTTTTGTGAACATTTGTATCTGTGCCCCATTGAGTAATGTCAAGTCTATGGTTGAATTCATTTAGGAAATTTTGAATATCCCCTCCTGCATAGAAAGGAGAGGGAACATTCAAAGGTAATTCTCCCCGCTGTTCTTTACTTTGTTGTATTTCGCTAACTCGTCTGTCTGTTGATTCTAAGTGAGATGCGATGTCGTTTGGAATTTCCGAACACAAAATCCCAGTACTTGGTACGAAATCAAAAACTGATCCCGTTGTAAAGAGACTGGAGTAGAGATTTAAATTATCCAAATCACCCATTTCATTAATTGAATCTAAGTCTCTACTGATGAGTCCCTTTGTCTTGACTGTGCAGTTGGATGAATCAATTGATTCTACTAACGTATGTAGCATTTCAGGATCGAGTATACTGGGGGCCCATTCGGTAGCAGGAGTAATTTCTATCGAATTGACATTTTGGGTAGACACTTGAGTTGCGGTATGAAAAATACGTATGCTCTCTACATTGTTTCCCCAAAATTCTAATCGGAATGGTGATTCGGATCCTACGGGGAAAATGTCCAATATTCCCCCTCTTCTGCTGTATTGACCGGGAGATGTTACGTTGTGTTGAAATTCGTATCCAGTGCGAATCCAAGATGATAATAATTCGCTAATGGCTATAGAATCTCCAATGTTTACGATTTGTATATTAGATTCAAAGATTTCTCTATCAATAGTTTTCTGTCTAATTGCAGATAACGAAGTTACAAGTAGAGGAACATCATTGTCCTTGTTAATAAGTCGAGACAGGGTTTGAATTCTTCGATGCATTGCGGGAATGTCGGGCGTAGCCCGTTCAAAAGGCAACATTTCCATATCAGGAAAATGTAATATTTGGGGGTTATTATCAGTCCATAACAGAAGCTGTTCGTATAAAGACTGTGCTTTTTTAGGAGTCGGAGCGATTGCAATAATTGGCCGCCCTGTTTTGATTAATAGTGTAGAAAGAAAGTACGGTGTGGCTTCTGATAGTATTTGTATATGTAGATTGCCAGATTTTTTCCCAAGAGCATGGGCCAGTTGTTGAAAAGAAGGATGGTTATTTAGTAGACAGCCAAGCCTATTAAGTTTCATATAGTTATCTCACTAGCTAGGTTCTCAATGTACTATTCTGGGAACTTAAGTTTAAGATGTGTCAAGCGCTAGAGGGCTAGCCTAATGTAACTAGGCTAGCCTCTAAGGCAAATATATTAGCATGGATACTATTACTTTGGACTGTCTAAGATATGTATTCCAATATGAGTCATATTTCTATAGATATTAGTTCTTCTGAAAATACAATGTCGCCATCGTAAATTTTGGCCATCTCATTAATACCTTTGAATTCAGAATCCTTGTGTGACAAATTTGGGCCCATATGTACTAGAACCAATTTCTTCACATTTGCATTTTGTGCCATTTGAGCTGCACCCAATGTTCCAGTCTGTCCAATAGATTCCCCATTCTCATCCATAATTTCTTGGTGATCCCAGCACATGCAAAACATTATGTCGGCATTCTCTGCAAGCTTTACTACGGATGCGCAAGGTCGGGTATCACCAGTGAAAACTATTGATCCTTCTCGGCTATCTATGCGATAAGCGAGACAATCTAAGTATGGTTGTGCGTGTTCGGCTATCGACGCCGTAATTTCCCAATTTGGAGTTGAAAATACTTTCCCTGGTTCAATATCGTAAGCCAAAACATGTGGAGCTTTACGGGGTAGTGACCCACCCCTATTTACAAAGACTTTTTGGCTAGCAGGGTGGTTTATTCGAGCATTTATATCATGGTAAAACAATCCCTCATCACCAATGATACCTTCTGTAAGTTTTCTTGTAGGTTTAGGACCAAAAACTTTTAGCACGTTTTCTTTTCCAACACTTTGATCCCATCGGCATAGAAGAAAGCAGGGGTAATCGACATCGTGATCGAAATGATGGTGGGTAAAAAATAGATAGTCTATGGTCGTTGGCCACAGTCCGACCTTTACCAATTTTTGGGTGGTGGCAGGCCCACAATCCACCATTATATAATCACCACCTATTTCGACAACATATGAGGAGCCAAACCTAGATACCGTTGGGGTGGGGGTGCCACCACCTAGAATATGTATTTTGGCCATAATCCGTCTCCAAAAATCCTTGAGGCTTTAGGTGAAGGTATCGGTATTTAGAATCATTTGACTGATACAAAATATAATAACACGTGGTTTCTACAAAGAGATGCATACAAAATGCTCAGTCACCAGATTATAGGAAAATAGATATCAAATCTAGCATAAATGGGGAATGAACAGACTCATGTACTTAAAGTCGGACTTAATACTCAAAGATGTCGTACGGGATGATGCGTTGTGATGTTATTTCTCGGATTCGATCTGCTTCCGTAAAGTTATTCAGTTGCGCGCGCTGATTCTTCTGTGGACTGATCTTCACCTTCGCCTTCGACCAAACCAGTGATTTCTCCCTCTTCGCCTTCTAATTCCTCCTGCTCGGCTACAGGCTCTTCCTCTATCTTGGGAGCAACTACTCTCGCTACCATCGCATCTTCATTTCTGAGTAGTTTTACATCTGAGTTACTTAAGATGTCTCTTACTCTAAGAGACTTTTCAAAGTCGTCTAATTGGCTCACATCCAATTCAAATGAAGTTGGTATATTCATGGGCAAACTCTCAACCAAAACAGACGATAGAGGTTGAAGAAGAGTCCCGCCTTGAGTTCTAACTGCTGGAGCCTCGCCGGTCAAAACAATCGGTACTTCTATTTGTAGAACCCTATCAGCATCGACTCTGTTAAAGTCGGCATGTAATAAAGCTTCATTTGCAGGATGTTTTTGTACCTCTTGAATGAAACATAGATTTGTCCCATCCTGACCTTCAATTTCTACATCAACAGGAATATTGCCGCCAGCTTGAGAAATAACTGATTTAAGTTCTTTGGTACCTACTTGAAGAGATTGAGATTCTACCCCTCGGCCATAAAAATGTACAGGCGTGGTACCACTTTCCCTCAACGTTTTTACTTTTTTGCCGACAACTATTCTCTTGAATAGTTTCAGTGATATATTACCCATTAAAATCCTCTTACTGATTAGCTACGGAACACTTAAGCGTTAAGCTAAATTTTGTATTACGCGTCGATCAGATATCTCCAGCCATCTAAGGTACAGACAATTATGGTACCACATGTAACCATTGTTATGTGTTTGATGTATCTTTGATGTTAAACATCGCATTCTTATTGAATTAGAGAAAATATTGGTGTTGAATTCGCATTGTAACGGACCTGTCGTGTCGAAAACTTCTTCAATTTATTGGTTTGCCCATTGCAATTTTAAGATGTGACTGTTGCTATAATGACTCAATATTTTCTTTGAGCTGTAGAATAATTATCGTTGTGTTCTTAAGTGTGAATAATCCCATGATTCGTAGGTTAGGGCAGACGAACTGATTAGAGAAATGTAGTATGGTTGAGTGATTATTATTTGGGGGGAATTTTGTTTACGCATTTACACGTCCATACCGAATATAGCATGTTGGATGGGTTTAGCAAAATAGGTAACCTTGTTCAACGTGCCTCAGAGCACAAAATGCATAGTTTAGCGATTACCGATCATGGGGGATTGTATGGAGCTATAGATTTTTACAAGACATCCATACAAGCAGGTATAAAACCTATTATCGGTTGTGAAATGTACGTGGCTCCTGGAAGTAGGCACGATAAGAATCCTAATGAAAAGACTCCGTTTCATATGACTGTTCTTGCAAAAGATAATCAGGGATATAAAAATTTAATAAAACTAGTGAGTGATTCACATCTAGAAGGATTTTATTACAGACCTCGTATCGATCGGGAGTTGCTCGAGCAATACAATGAAGGACTCATAGTTTTGTCCGGATGTCCAAGTGGTGAAATACCATCCTTGATTTCCCAAGGACGCTTCGATGAAGCCAAACAATCAGCAATTTGGTACCGGGATTTGTTTCCAGAATATCATCTCGAACTTATGGAACATGGTGGAGTGGATCAACTCCCTGCAATTAACAAAGGATTATTTGATATTCATAAGGATCTTGGTATTCCGTTAGTGGCAACAAACGATTCCCATTACGTGGTAAAGGAGCATGCGAGATTGCACGATATTCTTGTATGCATACATACTAATACCAATGTTAACGACGAACGCCGTCTTCGGATGACAGAAGACTCATATTACTTAAAAAGCACAGAGGAAATGGAGGCTATTTTTAGCGAAGTTCCTGATGCCATTTCAAACACAAATGTCATAGCTGAAATGTGTAATTTGGACTTAGATTTTTCTGAGGCTCATTTGCCACAGTATAAGTTGGACAACGGCCTAAGCGCTGATGAATACTTGACCCAATTGTGTTACGAAGGGTTGTCTCGGAGGATCCCAGGGTACGATTCGACTGCGAAAGAACGGCTGGATTTCGAGCTCGATGTGATTAAGCAAACTAAATTTGCTGACTATTTTTTGATAGTTTGGGATATATTTCGATTTACTAAAACAAAAGGGATACTTTCAGCTGTCAGGGGTAGCGCAGCCGGAAGTTTAATACTGTTCTGTCTAGATGTTACGGACGTAAATCCACTGTCCTATAGGATTGTATTTGAGAGATTCTTAAATATTGAACGTAAAGAGCTTCCAGATATCGATATGGACTTCCAGGATGACCGCAGGGGCGAGGTACTTGATTATGTTGTCTCAAAATATGGTAGTAAACATGTGGCTCAAATAATAACCTTCGGAACTCTTGGAGCTAAAGGGGCTGTTAGGGACGTAGGTCGTGCACTCGATATGCCTTACTCTGAAGTGGACCGTATCGCCCGTATGGTTCCCGCGCGCTTGAATATATCGTTAGACGAAGCATTGTCAGAAAGCTCCGAGCTTCAGGAAGTATATGAGGCAGATTCGACAGTCACAAATCTATTGGATACGGCAAAAGGGCTTGAAGGCACGATACGTAATGCTGGTACTCATGCTGCTGGCGTAGTGATTTCGGAAGAACCTTTGGATGTTAATGTTCCCGTCCAGAAGGCTACGGGTGGTGGGGATGGTTCTATAGCTATGACTCAATATTCCATGGCTCCAGTAGCAGAACTAGGACTATTAAAGTTCGATTTTCTAGGATTGACAAATTTAACTATACTGGCGAAAGCATTGGATCTTATATCTGAAAAGCAAGGATTTCGAATAGAACTCGAACAGATACCACTTGATGATGCAAAAGCGTTTTCTCTCCTTGCTCGAGGTGACACAGTTGGCATATTCCAGATGGAAAGCGCTGGTATGACTAGGCACATAAAAGAATTAAAGCCGAGTTCTGTTTCGGATGTCGCGGCAATGATAGCTTTATACAGACCGGGTCCGATGGAACATATCGAGACATTTATTGACGCTAAGCACGGTCGCGTACAAGTCAAATTCCCACATGAAACACTTATAGATATTCTTTCTGACACTCATGGAGTTATAGTTTACCAGGATCAGGTTTTCTTGATCGCAAGAGATTTTGCTGGATATACATTAGGAGAGGCAGATATCTTGCGAAAGGCTATGGGGAAGAAAGTTCCAGAAATAATGGCGCAAGAACGCAAAAAATTCATTCAAGGAGCACTAAATCTGGGACATTCTTTGGACATTGCAGGAAACGTCTTTGATTTGATAGAGCCCTTTGCAGGCTATGGCTTTGCTAAGGCACATGCAGTGAGTTACGGTCTTATATCCTATTGGACAGCCTATTTTAAAGCGAACTATACCGTGGAGTATATGGCATGTCTAATGAATTCATATGCTGGAAATCGTGACAGGATTGCCACAGCTGTGGCAGAGTGTGAAAGGCTAGATATTACCGTTTTGCCTCCTAGCATAAACCATAGTGGAGTGGATTTTACTGTAGATCCAAACGAGAATGGAAGAAAGGCTGTCAGGTTTGGTCTTTCATCCATAAAAAATGTAGGTAGCGAATCAGTAAGAGGAATAGTTGAATCCCGGAAGGAGGGGGTTCCTTTTGAATCACTTGAAGTGATGTGTAGAACTGCTGATTGTAGTGGTTTGACCAAAAAGACTATGGAGAGTTTGATTAAGGCCGGTGCTTTTGATGATCTAGGGCTTCGAGGAGGATTGATAGAATCCATAGATCGGATCCTCTCGCTTGCACATAGTGAATCGAGTTTGAAAAATTCAGACCAGACTTCCATGTTTGACCTTTTCGGAGAATCTGTAGAAGCTCCATTATCACATATAAATATACCCGAAGTAGAACTATCATCGTCGCAATGTTATGCATGGGAAATAGAGTTAATGGGAGTAGCTTTGACGACAGAAAGTCCGCTTATGAATCTGGTTCGTGATGTGTCTGCTAGTGCTGTAACATCGGCTAGTCAAATTAATGACGGTATGAGGGGGGACAAGATTGTGTTGGCGGGACAGGTTGCCAATGTCGCGCATAGAACAACTCGCGAAAACAAGCCGTTTATAATAGCTACTATTGCATTATTAGATTCTAGTGTAGAAGTATTTGTGTGGCATGATCGTTTAACAATCACGCAAGGACTTTGGGAGCATGGAAAGCTACTTACAATTGAAGGTGCCGTTCGTATACGACACGGAGAAGTAAGTATCAGTTGTATAGGCGCCAAAGAATATGTTATAGGAAGTGATATCGAACCCGTTGGTGACCCAGTGGAGCTGGATGCAGAGAGAGGTGAATTATTGACGAATCTTCAATCAAGACCATCAGGGTTAGGGCCTAATTCAGATAACCAAAGAGGTGATAAGAATCATGGTAATTTGTTTTTGAAGGTCAAGTTGTATGAATCCGATAATTTGGAAGATGACAGGATAATTTTCGATGATGTAACGCAGGTATTACTTGAAAACAGGGGTGAATCTAAGGTGTACTTAGATGTTGTTTTAGATGGAAGGATTGTGTCTATGGAGTGGCCGATTGTGACAGTAAACCTTGATTCTACACTTGAGTCGGATCTCAAGAAAATTATAGGTTCAAGGGGAGAAGTTATGATTAGTGAGAATGCCGGATGAATTGGGTGCATATTGCTACCGCTCCCGGACAAATAGAAGCTGAAATGTGGAGGGATATTTTAGTGGATGCTGGAGTACCGGCACTTGTTGGGCAAGGAGACTTCACGACGTTTCTAGGAGTATCTGCTTCTCCGGTTAGAGTGTTGGTCGACAAGAAAAATAAGGAAAAGGCGTTTGAAGTACTACGTAGTTTGAAGGATCGAAACTAATTTAATATCAGGCGATTCTATACCTCCAACCCTTTCCTAGTTCTCATGGTAGATTCTAATTCTAAGAGTTTGTGTTTCATTCGTGTTTGTTTCGCTTTTCCTCCAAATCCGACGAGCTGCCCTTTAATCCCAAGGATTCTGTGGCACGGTACTATTATAGGTAGCTGATTTTTTGCCATAGCTTGTCCTACAGCTCTTGCTCCACTAGGGATTCCAATTTTGACAGCTAGCCATTTATAGCTCCTAGTTTCGCCTATAGGAATTTTCCGGCATGCTTGCCAAGTTAGTTTTTGAAATATGCTAGCTCCCTGCAGGTCAATTAAATTTTCTTCAAATGAGACAGGTATTCCATCGAAATACATAGATAATGATTCAGCTACTTTTGTAAAGTAAGAATAGTCCCTTACTCCTCTGTCGACATTGGGACCCAATAATTTGAGGCAGTTATTGGGATGGTTTTGAGGGAGAGTGATTTTGCGCAACCCTTTGGAAGATCCTAGAATCCCGATCCACCCTAAAGAAACTTCTACAATGTCATGATAAAAATTGGATTCGAAAATCTAATTTTCTCCTAAGCCACTAATCCGTTTGAATGAGCGCATTGTTAAGGTGTTACGAACAGTTCTTAGCGATTCTCGTAAATTGGCTGTCGCAAAACTTTTTTGCATTAGAGTATTTTGTGTTTCATTTTGCAGGCTGGACGTGCTGTACCGATATTCAGAAAATGAGATCGCTATAGTTTCAGCAGATTTCAATAACGCAGGTACAGAAGATTGGAGTCTTTCTCCATATTCAAGAGGTGTTTCATGAGATAGTTTAGGTAGTCCGGCGATTAAACCTAGTCTACACATTTTCTCATAATAATGTGCAGGAGTAGGAACGTTCTTTGATGAGCGAATCCAAAATAGTCTAATTATCGTACTCAATGTCACGAAGATTATTATTGCCAAGGCAATCCATGTAATAGCTGATCCGGAATCGTTCGTGTCTATAGGACTGTCTGGTACAGCATTTATATCAATCACTTCAATAGGGCTTGGTTGAGATGGTAGCTCTTGGGACAGGACATCATCTTGTGTCCCGTCAGATTCACAAATTTGTCCAACGGACATGTTCCCTCCGGTAAAATCAAGCAATTCAAAGCATTCTTCATCTGCATAAGATTTACCAACACCACTGTTGCTGTATAAACCATCTCCTTCAGATCGTGGGTCAGGCCAATTAGAAGTAGGTTCGAAATCTACCCATCCGTGATTTTGAAAATATACTTGGGTCCAAGTGTGGCTGTCAGAGTCACGTATATTCCTGCGTGTTTGGCTGTCGTCAGGTGATCCTGGGCCATATCCAGCAGCTATTCTTGTTGGAATTCCCAAAGCTCTTAGCATTACTGCCATAGAGGAAGCGAAATAATCGCTATAACCCTTTTTGGTATTTAGCAAGAAATATTCAGTTCCATCTGCTTCAGGTGGAGGTTTATCTATATCTTGAGAGTATTCGAATATATCACTTCGTAGATATTCTTGGATTGATAGAGTTTTATCGAGAGGGTTATCCGCATCTCTTGTCAGATTTCTTGCCAGATTTATTACGCTAGGAGGAAAATTCTCTGGAAGTTGTAGATAGTGGTCTTTAATAAAATTGTTGTAATTTGATCCGGTGCGTCGCAAATCTTCGTTTGATGCTTCTGATACATATGATTTTACAGCGTACGTCTCGTCAGCCTGCACGACTCCATCAAATGTCCATGAAACTACATCTGGTATCAGCGGATCTTTTCTTTCTAAAGTAATTTTAGTCAGTGGTGAACCATCTAATCCAGGGTCGTCAGGGTTAGGACTGTGTAGGAGTAACTCTTCAGGAAGCATCATGGAAATTCTGGACAGGTCATATTTTGTTGACAAAGGACTATACTGACGGATTTTAACTGCAAAATCTTTGACATCTTCCGGAAATGCGGCATTCAGCGACGTATTTTTTAGTTCAATGTCAAACTGCAGTGGGTTTAGTGTTTCAACGAACGCATCTCGACTAATCCAGGTAACATTACCTCCATGAAAAGCTTTACTAGAATTAAAATCTAATTGAATACTTTGAGAATTTATTGATCGCATTATATTTTCACTGGGTGGAGGAAATGAATTAGTAGTGATTAGTTGTTTTTGCGTAGGGGCTGCTAACCATCCTTGTGCCGTATAGTTACTGTAAGTCCTAGATACTAAATAAGTAGGAACCTCTGAGCTAGTAGATATTGCATTTTCGCCATTGAATGAAATACGTCCTTGAAATGGCAATATTTTACCGAAAAACCTTCCATACATCTCCTTTCTAGAAGTAATGCCGGAGAATAACCTTGCGAATTCTTCCTCTAATTGCTCCACTGGTGCCCTGCCCAATTTCCAGATCTCGACCGCCTGTTGAGAAACGTAAACTTTAACTGGCATCACCGTCGATATCACAAGAATTAATGTAATGAGTACAGTTACGGTTCCTAAAGTTGCCCAACTACTAGAGATACTGAATTTAACTCCAGAAGTTAGCCATTTATCATGTTTTTGAGCCATGCTGACTCTACATATAAGTAACATGGCAGGTAACATGAAAAGAAAAAACTTGTTTTCATATCCAGTAGGCAAGAAACTTAGATTCGTGAATAATGCTAGACCAGCTGCAATCAAACATAACCAAGGATTACCATGACGGAAAAGGAACCAAGAACTAAGATATCCTAATAGCCAGGAGAGAGAGAGGAGTATTATTGTAAAAGGCAGTAATTCGGTACTAATTTTACCTGTAACGGCAGCGTTGTACCACGCTTCTAGTCTGGCAAATAGTTCTGTAATCCTGGCGCCAAAAGAAATGCCAGGTACTAAATATTGCGTCTGCCAAGTAATGAGTATTGCTCCTAAAAAAATGCTCAGCAGATGCAGAGGAAGTGATGGTATGCGTAGTCGTGAAAAAGACAATCCGACTGTGGTAGCCAGTGCTACTAGTATGAATGCTCCAGGTGTTTCTACCCAGCTTGCTTCCCTGACTGACCATGCAACCGTGCTTACAGTGCCAGTAATTAAGACGAAAGACTCCCACCCCTCTCGCGGAGCGAGATTGAAAAATTTATCTGAATATTTAGATTGCATGGTTCATATAATTCTAAAGCTAATTAATTATAATCGGATCATATTTATATCGTAGTATCGCTGTGGATAGAATCACGTACAATATCGTCAACCTCAGTAGAACCGCTCCTCAATGACACTGAAAAATCGTCATCCTTTTTTACTACATATGTCGGGATGCCTATCATGTTTAGTGGAGCAAGTACCTCAAGTGAATTGAGTTCACCTCCAAAAGACTGATTGTCAATGACTATAACTATCACTTTAACCCCTTGTCTAGAAAGCTCTCTTAAGGCTGTCACCCAATTTTCACATGGAGACGGTGTTATTACAACGAGAGAACTTTGATGGTCCCATATAGGCTCTTCTCTTGCCAGTGCCGTGTGTAGTGGTATCTCACCCTTCGAATCGCTTAAAGCTAATTGCTGCATTATTCGGTCAAAATGTGCTTTGCCGGTCTCAGCTCCAAGAAAATATCGTTCGGAACCATAAGCTATGAGTCCGGTAGGCATTCCTAAGTCTAGGTATTGTTTTGAGAGGGACGCTGCAATTGAAACAGCGTATTCGTCTGTACTTTGTTCCATCTCCCCTGACTGTACATTTCGTTCCAGATCGACCATTATCCATGCTTCACTAGCACGTCCTAGGTCAAACACTTTCGACATCAATTTCCCTAGTCTTGCAGTGCTTTTCCAATGGACTCGACTCAAACTGTCTCCATATTCGTAATCTCTTATGTTCGAGGCCTGCGGAGTAACAGAATGAGTTCGTTTTCTTGTAGAACCGTCGCCGGAAAGTTCCGATATAGGAACGGCGAAATCTTGGATATTATGGATCATTGGGAATATTATTAATTCATCAGTGTCCCCAAAATATCTTTCCCTTGAAAAAATTGTGAACGGGTCGGAGACTGACACTCTAACAGGCCCTATATGGTAGAGACCTCTTTTTCTCGCTATAAAGGTCATGTCCCACGATATATGACCTTTTGGTTTGATATTGACGGTAGTCATCCCAAAATATCCAGGCAAATCGGACTTATCTTCAATTTCTAATAGATTTTTGGGAGATATGCTATGATTTGTCGCTGAAAAGGACTCATTTATAGAATCTCCCACTCGTGCCTGAAGTATGCGACGGTCTACGGTAACTTTAAGAGCTCTAATGTCTACCCAGCTCCACAAAAATCCGATTAGGATTGTTAGAGCCAAGATGTATAGCAGACGGTAAAATAACTCGAATCCAGTTGCCATTCCGGTCGCTAGAGTTATGACCACCAGTCCCAAAATGAGAAAAAATCTACGTTCAAGCCGGACCTGGAATAGGCCCAATGTTTAACTCCTAAACCAACCCTTAGCTTTTGCGCCAGGGACTTCAAGTTCATTCACTAGGTCGTTGACTATTTGGGTACTTTGTACGCCTTTCATTCTCGCTGATGCAGAAACTATAATTCTATGGCTAAGCATAGGAACTGCTAGTTCCTTGATGTCGTCAGGTAGAACATAGTCTCTGCCACGTATAAGTGCCAATGCTTGTGCCCCTCGGAAAAGGGCTAGTGATCCACGAGGAGAACTACCCAGGGAAACGTCAGGGTGATTTCGTGTATTGCTAGGGAATTTAACTAGGTATTCTCGAATAAGGTCATCGACGTAAATCGACTTAACTGCTTCTTGAACTTCTATGATTTGAGTAGATGTTGCTACTGGGTTTAGCTTATCTATGGGGTGTAATTCTTGCTGGTTGTTTACGACCAATAGTTCTTCTTCTTCGGTAGGATAGCCGAGTTTAATCATTAATAAGAAACGGTCGAGCTGAGCTTCAGGTAAAGGGAACGTGCCTTCGTATTCAATTGGATTCTGTGTGGCCATTACTATGAAAGGCCTTGGTACCAAGTGAGTGAAACCTTCAACAGTCACTTGGCCTTCATCCATGGCTTCTAGGAGTGCAGATTGAGTCTTGGGCGTGGCTCTGTTGATTTCATCAGCGAGTACTAGCTGTGAAATAATCGGACCAGCTCTGAATTCGAATTCAGATGACTTTTGATTGTAAACGGAGACTCCTGTTATGTCACTTGGCAAAAGATCTGGGGTGAACTGAATTCTGCGAAATCCGCATTCTGTCGATAAGGCCAGACTGCGAGCTAGCATGGTTTTCCCGACCCCAGGGACGTCTTCAATCAGGATGTGGCCTTGACAAATTAATGCAACTACAGCTAGGTCTACTGCTTGATCTTTACCAACGATAACCTTTTTAACATTATTTGATATGTTTTGGGTTATTGTTCTGGCTTCAGTTAGTTCCAAAGTCACCCTCCAAGAATTTACAGGTGGTTATTTCTATTTGCGTTACTCAGTGTGGCCGTAATACCACATTGAGTGTTTGGCAATAATACAGATTGGTTTGCAGATGAAATTCCTGAAGTTGCCTGTCTACGTAAGTCAGTAATAAATTTTCCAACACAGACATACTTTTACAAGTCCCTTGTACGCCTGATAAAGTTGTTTATACGATCGTTATCATACCTAGTATAAAGAGCGGTGTCCAGTCTGGACTTTCGACGTTGTTTTATCTAAATAGTGATCTAAGGATAGTATGACTGAATTCGATTTCATTAAGAAGAATCTAAGGGGTGTACACAATTATCTGCCAACCCCGTTCCATTCTGACTACCGACTGGATTCATATGGCATGAAGGACAATGTTTCATACCATGTGAGTACAAATCATAGAGATATGACTATAACGGTGGGAGGCGGATACGGTGAAGGATTTACGCTTGACCCAGAGGAACATAGAGATTTAGTCGAGGCAGCTGTCGAGGGTGCATCTGGGAAAATTCATATTATGGCAGGGGTGGTTGGAGGTTATGGGGTTCAGAAATTGATGGCGAGGAATGCTGAAAACGCTGGAGCTGGGTCAATAATCGTTTTCTTTCCACGCCAACAAACACCTACGGTTGATATAGCTTATTCGTATCTTAGAAGTTTGGCTGAGTCAGTTAATATTGGGGTGATAATTTTCCCTTTCGGTACGCATGAGCTTTGGACAGAAGTTTTAGAGAAGCTAGCAGATGTCCCGAACGTAGTAGGGTTTTTGGCACCAAATGTTAATCCAGAATACACAGTAGAATTTGGGAAGACGGTAAACAAAGTTGTACCTGGTCGATATATATGGATAGCAGAAAACGAAAATCATGCCATGCCGTCGTTTGCACATGGTTGTGAGGCATACACAGCCGCTGCGCCAGCTATAGTACCGGATTCTAGTTGGGAATTTTGGTCACACGGTGTTGCTGGAGATATAGAGTTTATGGGTAGGGTGTTTGAGAAGATGGTTAGCCCTATCAACAAGATAAGGTCGTTCAAGCCCGGACATGGCATTAGTGGCATTAAAGTTGCTCTAGAGATTCTTGGTAGACATGGAGGGCCTCCTAGGCCTCCTGAATTCTCTGTTGAAAAAGACGACAGGGAGATTATAAGGGATATATTATTATCTCATTCGGAGACTAGGCATATAGTGGAGGGAAGATAAAAATGTGGCAAAATAGTCTCTCTAGTATAGAATTGAAATGAAGTAGTTTCTATAAGACGATGTTTATTGGCAAGAAGCGATTTAGTAAGATCACCGATCTGTAGATCGATGAAATTAGTTGCTATTCTAATTTAAGATTATGCTTTGTTTGAAAAACATGTTTAGTCGGTAAGCATTGAAGTTCTTGACTCGATATACACCTCAAGTTTACAATCGCCAAAAAGTAAACTTAGTCAGATATATAATCACCTATAGTTTCGATCTCGGCCCGCTAGCTCAATTGGCAGAGCAAGTGACTCTTAATCACTAGGTTCTCGGTTCAAGTCCGAGGCGGGTCATTTTGACATCCACTATAGCTGTTTTGCTGCTATTGAAATGACGGCTTTGTTACAGACATACTTATCAAAGAAATTTATGATCCTAGAATGAAAGCATTTGATAAATGAGTTCTGAATTTACGATAAACTTTTAAGCTAAGTCGAATCGATGAATTATTGGCAGATAGTTGGGAATCGATGCTCATACAGCAACAGCAGGAATCTATGTCTGCACAAGGGGCGAAGCTCCAGAGACTGAAGTACGAGGTGCTGCCGATGAACCTTTTCCCGAAACACCTAAAGAATTAGAAGAGTCGATACAGTGGGATGAACCTGGTGAAGAAGAATGGTTACTCAAGAAAGTTTGTCTAAGGCACAAATAAATTCCCATAGAACTCGGAGCATATTATGTTTGTATACGTAGGAACTTATTCAGTTCGTGAAAGCGGCGGGATTTATCAGTACAGTTTGGATATTTCTTCTGGTGCCTTAAGGTTAGTAAATTCATTCACGTCTTTGGAAAATCCTACCTACTTAGAAATAAATCATTCGGGAGAAAATTTGTATGCTGTTAGCGAAGTCCAGGATCCATATGGTGCAGTTAGTTCTTTTTCTATACATCCTGTTACTGGTGAGTTGAAACACCTGAATAATCATCCTGTTTCAGGTGGTTCTCCATGTCACTTGAGTGTTGATGATACCGACTCGTTTATTATTGGGGCTAACTATGACGGAGGGAGTGCTTTTGTTCTTTTAATTGATGAATATGGAAAATTGGGACATGCAACCGACTTTGTGCAGCATAAAGGTATGAGTTTAGATTCTGAACGACAAGAAGGGCCACATGCACATTCCGCCACGTTGGACCTCAGTAATAGATATGCATTTGTAGCTGATTTGGGTATCGATAAGATTATGATTTATAAATTTGATTCAGAAAAAGGAACTTTGTCAGCCAGTAAACAGAGCTCGATAGATATAAAGGCTGGGGCGGGTCCACGCCATTTGAAATTTCACCCTAATGGGAAATATGCGTATGTGATAAACGAGCTGGATTCTACAGTTACTTCCTTTACTTATGATCAAGGCGAAGGTGAACTGAAGTTGAATGGTACTGTGTCTACTCTTCCTCCCGGCATCGATTTGCCTGCGGTTGTTACGAGAGGGCTAAAGGGTAATAACTGGTGTGCAGATATACATATTTCTCCATCTGGCACTAAATTATATGGTTCCAATAGAGGGCATGACAGTATAGCGATTTTCGATATTGATTCGGAGAATGGAAAATTAACCTATATGGGGTATGAGCCATCAGGGGGTGAAACTCCAAGAGGGTTTGTAATAGACCAAACTGGGAAAATCCTTATAGTTGCCAATCAGGACAGCGATAATATCACCACTTTTTTCATAGATATTCATACAGGCTTTATTACTCCGACGGGACATAGTGTGGAAGTGCCCTCACCGGTTTGTTTGAAGATTAAGTAAACAAGTATAATTTTATCTATGTTCTTCTGTATCATTGAATCTCTTGTTTTAATTGACTGAAAAATGGACCATATGCTAACGTGCCTGTAACTATGAGAACATTCTTAGGATGATGTAGGGCATATTTTGTGATTAAACGAGAACAACCTTCCACTAATACTCAGAAGTCACTACATGGCCTCGTGATCATTGCTATAGTCGTTGCTGTGGGGCAGGTAACATTAGGGGGAGTCGTGAGGGCTACAGGGTCCGGATTGGGATGTCCTGATTGGCCTTTGTGTTACGGGAGTATTATCCCGCCTCTAAGCTCTGCTGCCTTAATTGAATATTCGCACAGATTTTCAGGGTCTGTTTTGGGGATTTTAATATTCGGATTGGCTATCATTTCTCTTCTAAGATACAGTTTTGACAGGTGGATAGTAATACCAGCAACTTCCGCTGCTGTATTGGTTATAGTGGCAGGTGTTTTAGGAGGTTTGACGGTAGTCACGGAACTTGAATGGTGGTTGAGATTGCTACACCTTGGCGTCGCGGAAATGATCATCTGCTGTCTAGCGATTGTTTTCGTGGCTAGCAGGCACAAGAGGGATAATAATTCTAAGATGAGTGTTAGTATAAATCGCCCTTCTACTTTATTAATACTGTCTGTCCTGAGTTTGTTTGGGCTTATATTGTATGGTTCTTACATGGTGGGTCAGGGGTACGGGACGTCGTGTGGTACCTGGCCCCTTTGCGATGGTTCTATTTTGCCGTTCAGAGAACCTTACCTTGTTCATATGTTGCACAGGATAATGGCTGTGTTGGTTGGAATTGTCATAAGCATAGTGGCAATTTCATGTATATGCAGGGAAGAGCAATGGTCTTTGAAAAGATGGCTAGCTGGGGCAGTTATTTTCCTTTTTATTACCCAGGGTGTGGTAGGTGCAATCACTGTCTGGGGTGGGTTTACCCCTTTAATGAAATCGGTGCATCTCAGCTTGGCCACCATGGTATGGTTATCATTATCTTTATTGTTGGCACTACAGCTGGTTCCTAGGGCAGATGATTCTCCTAAAATGACGATTAATTAACATTCAATACGAAGGACACGTGAGATATGCAGGTAATGCCTCAGAACAGTGCGGGAAGTGGTTTAATCCTAGACTATATTGCTTTAACAAAACCCCGGATAATTTTGTTATTGCTTATTACCGCGATAGGGGGTATGGTTTTGGCATCAGGAGGATTTCCTAATCCTGTACTCGCACTGCTGGTTCTGTTCGGAGGTTCTTTGGCATCAGGGGGTGCTCAGTCTCTCAACCACTACCTTGATCGTGACATCGATCGACTTATGAATAGGACTGAAAACCGTCCTGTGGCGTCGGGACGAGTTTCTCCTTCTAGTGCACTCATCTTTGGCATCATACTTAATTTAGTTGCCTTTATTGTGTTGGCATGGTGGGTGAGTATGCTGAGTGCAACACTGACTATCGGGGCCAGCATTTTCTATGTACTAGTGTACACAATGTGGTTAAAGCGAACCACGCCCCAGAATATAGTTATAGGCGGTGCTGCTGGAGCCATCCCTCCTGTAGTAGGTTGGGTAGCCGTTACTGGACAATTTGATCTTCCTGCTCTGTACCTTTTTGCCATAGTGTTTTTCTGGACCCCTCCGCATTTTTGGGCACTCTCTCTCTTGATTAAAGATGATTATGCCAGGGCGGGAATTCCTATGCTGCCAGTAGTGGCCAGCTTGCGTCAGACAAAAATATCAATATTTTTGTATACTTTATTACTTGTTGCTATTACGTTAATGTTTTTCACCACTAGTGCCGTCGGATGGATATACTTAACTGGATCGATAGGTCTTGGTTTGGCATTCGTATATTTTGCATGGAGCCTTTTACGTAAAGAAAAAATAGATGGAGCCAAAGGAATGTATCTATACTCATTGCTTTATATAGCGATGCTTTTCGTATTTATTATGGCAGACAGTATTGCAATAAGGGTGTAGAATGTATATGGCCCTCAGGAAGTATGAATTGCAGAGAGGTATGATTTAAGTAAAATGTGGTTAATGGGCTATCGCATCCAGAGCAAGTATGTTGTTGTGATGGCGTTCTTGTTTCTACTCGTCTTTACGGGCTGTACTCCTTCGCATCATATGTCTACATTTGATACTCATGGCCCGGTTGCGCGGTCCCAGTTGGTCCTATTCTACTGGATATTCTGGGCGGCTGTATTCGTGTTTGTGACCGTGAGTATTGCCCTTTTCTACACGGTGCTGAAGTACAGACGTCGTTCAGGTGATCCTGACCCTCCCCAGATACACGGTCATACTAAACTTGAGATAGCTTGGACCATTATTCCATCTATAATTTTGATTGTGGTAGCTGTTCCTACGGTGATCACAATATTTGATAATGCTAATTCACCCGAACCATCCGCGCTTACCATCGAAGCCAAAGGTCATCAATGGTGGTTTGAATTCACGTATCCTCATCCCGAAGAGCCTGACAAAAAGGTTGTTACCGCCAATGAATTGCATATTCCAGTGGATGAAGTAGTAAATGTAAATTTGGAATCAAAAGATGTAATACACAGCTTCTGGATTCCAAAAATTGCCGGTAAAGTAGATATGGTTCCAAATCATACAAATACGATTTGGATAAAGGCGGATGAAACGGGTGAATATTATGGTCAATGTGCAGAATTCTGTGGTGTAGCACATGCAAAAATGAAGTTCAGGGTTATAGTGCAAACCAAGGAACAATTTGAAGCATGGTTGAAAGTGCAGGCCTTGCCGGGCTTAGAGTCAGCTGACCCTCTTGCTGTCGAAGGCAGAAATTTATTTGAAGGTGATGCGAGATGTTGGACATGTCATAAGGTTGAGGGATCAAAAAGATCGAGAGGGACAACTGGTCCGAACCTCACGCATTTTGGTAGTCGCAATCATCTTGCTGCAGGTGTCATAGAAAACACGCAAGATAATTTACGAAAATGGATACAGGATCCCGAGAGTATTAAGCAGGGCACAATTATGTATAGGGATGCCCAAGTTTACACTGATCCTGATAAATCTCTAACAGAGTCACAGGTTTCGGCACTAGTTGCCTATCTTGCGAGCTTGGATTAGCATTAAATTAGAGGAATGTAGATAGCAAATGGGGATGAATATTTTGGATACGGGGTGTCAAGTATGACAACCAGCATATTGTCAAGGCCGATCCACCCAACGGGCCTTTGGGCGTGGTTAACTACAATTGACCATAAAAGGATTGGGATACTCTATGGCGTCACTGCTTTTATAATGTTTCTGTCAGGAGGCATAGAGGCCATGTATATTAGGCTTCAACTTGCAGCTCCTGAGCAAGAATTGGTAAGCCCAGAAATTTACAGCCAACTTTTCACAATGCATGGTACCACGATGATATTTTTGGCAATAATGCCGATGGGGGCGGCTTTTTTCAACTACCTTATACCACTTCAAATTGGCGCCAGAGATGTTGCTTTCCCAAGGCTGAACGCATTTAGTTACTGGACGTTTTTAGGTGGGGCGGTAATGTTGAAATCCAGTTGGTTTCTTGGTGGTGCACCAAATGCAGGGTGGTTTGGGTATGCTCCTATAACATCATCGGCATATAATCCAGGACATGGCATAGATTTCTGGATACTTAGTCTACAAATATTGGGTATAGCTTCTTTAGCTGCAGCATTTAATTTCATAGTTACTATAATAAACCTCCGGGCTCCTGGTATGTCTTTGATGAGGATGCCTATTTTTACTTGGATGACTTTTGTGACATCCATTCTATTGATACTAGCTTTCCCGGTAATTACAGTAGCATTAATTGAGGTAATGTTTGATAGATTTTTCGGTACTAATTTTTTCAATGTTGGTGCGGGTGGTCAGCCTCTACTATGGCAGCATTTATTTTGGGTGTTTGGACATCCGGAAGTTTATATATTGATTCTGCCAGCTCTTGGGATAATTGCTGAAGTAATCCCAACCTTTTCTAAAAAACCTTTGTTTGGATACCCGGTTGTTGTTCTATCTGGCGTGGTGATCGGATTTATGGGGTGGATGGTCTGGAGTCATCACATGTTCACAGTTGGCTTAGGGCCAGTGGCTAACTCAGTTTTTGCCGTGACTACTATGGCAATAGCTGTACCTACCGGTGTAAAGATATTTAACTACATCGCAACGATGTGGAAGGGGTCAATAAGCCTGACGACGTCTATGCTTTATGCCATAGGTTTTATTTTTCTATTTGTGATAGGTGGTTTGAGTGGAGTTATGCACTCCTCAGCTGCTTCGGATGCACAACAACAAGACACCTATTTCATTGTAGCTCATCTCCATTACGTTCTATTTGGCGGTAGTATAATGGCCCTAGGATCAGGGATATATTACTGGTTTCCTAAGATGACAGGTCGCTTGATGGATGAGAAACTTGGCAAATTGAATTTTCTTCTAGTATTTATTGGAATGAATGTAACTTTCTTCCCTATGCATTTCTTGGGATTGGATGGCATGCCTAGACGTATATACACTTATGATTCAGATATGGGGTGGAACCTTTGGAATGCAGTATCTTCAGTTGGATATTTAATTCTGGCCCTTGGCGTGTTGATTTTGATTGTAAATATTATTTGGAGCGTTTTATCAGGAGAAAAAGCTGATGGGGATCCTTGGGATGCTCGAACATTAGAATGGTCTATGTCATCGCCACCACCAGAGTACAATTTTGAGCATATACCAATTGTTCATGGTATAGATCCCTACTGGGAGCAAAAGCGTGAAGGTTTATCAACAGTGCCTATTAGTGGTGGCTCGGGTGACGATGATTCCCACGGGATTCACCTCCCACAGCCGTCGTATTGGCCACTTCTGGCCTCCCTCGGGCTATTTGTCTCGGGATATGGCTTAGTATATCTGTCTAGCTCAATTGGATTGGTTGTCTCAATAATTGGAGCAGCGATAACAATGGTGGCTGTTTACGCATGGTCATTTGAGCCAGTAAATGATCCAGATGAAGGCGAAGGTCATTAAGGGAGCTCGTATATTGCAGGAAGCAGTGACAACACAGCACGGAACAGACCACGAGTATACGACCACGGGTCTTAATCATAGAAAACTCCTGATGTGGGCGTTTTTAGGTTCTGATTGTATGTTCTTTGGCTCATTGATAGCCACCTATATGGTTTACTATGGCAAGAGTAAGGTAGGGCCATTCCCTGAAGACCTTTTTAGTATCCCTATAACTTCTGTTAGTACGTTCGTTCTTTTGATGAGTAGTATGAGCATGGTATTGGCATATGCTGCTATAAGGAAGGGGAGTCTTAAGGGATTTCGTGTGTGGATATTGTCTACTGCCCTCATGGGTATGACCTTTCTGGCATTTCAAGTGTTTGAATTCTATGAATTTGCTAATCATGAAGTACATTTTGATTGTTCACAAGTGGGAACAGGAAACTTAAGTGCGTTTGAAGAATCCTTTCAGAATGAGTGTATAGAAGGTGTAACTACAGTAGATGGAATTCATGATTCTGACGGCAATAATCTCACAGGACTTACGCCTAAAACTAATCTTTTTGGAACCACATTTTTTACGCTAACAGGATTTCACGGGGCGCATGTTACCCTAGGTGTTATTTGGTTGCTGTCGCTTTTCTTCTATTCATTCCGGGGTGGGGTAACCCGTGAAAGGGATTTGGATGTGGATCTGGCAGCTTTATACTGGCATTTTGTCGATATTGTGTGGATTGTTATATTCACCGTAGTTTACCTATTTGGTGTTTTCCCAGGATTCCCAGAAAGTTAAATTAGGAACAAAAACATATGGCTCAAAATGAAGATATGAGTACGGAGACACACTTAGGTTCTGAGAATCACTCGGATCACCCGACCCCCTTGACCTACTTTAAGGTCGCCATGATTCTTTCAATAATTACGGCCATCGAAGTAGGTATCTTCTACGTGGAAGATTTGAGTTATGGGATTATACCGATACTTACAATATTGTCTGTGATGAAGTTTGCTCTTGTCATAATGTTCTATATGCATCTTCGTTATGATAATAGACTTTTTTCAACATTGTTTCTTACTGGATTAGCTTTAGCATTTCTGGTTGTGATAGCTTTACTTGCGTTGTTCCAGTTTTTTACTCCCTCTTAAAGGTGCCAAGTTGGATTTGATTTGGAATCATTGGCACGGCCACCCTGATGTGATTATTGGATTAGGTTTAATTGAATCTATTTATCTAGTTGGAGTAGGACCGTTAAGAAAGCGGTACAATTTATCAAGTACTGTTCAGCAGTTGCAAGTCTTGTCGTTCACTCTTGGTATTTTGGTGATTTTTTTGTCTCTGCTATCGCCACTTCATGTACTCGCAGACAAATATTTGTTCAGTGCCCACATGCTCCAGCATGTCTTGTTGACGCTTGTAGCGCCACCACTAATCGTTTTAGGGATACCGCATTGGCTTATACGCCCATTATTACGTCCTAGGCTGATATTTCTCATTGCCAGCGTTTTTACGCATCCTCTTGTCGCATTTATTTTATTTAACGCAACATTTTCAATTTGGCACATTCCGGGCTTGTATAATTTGTCAGTAACTAATCATGGTATCCATATATTTGAGCATCTTTTATTTATGGGAACAGCTACTTGTATGTGGTGGCCAATATTTAGTACTTTAGATGAATTGCCACGTTTGTCATATCCATTAAAAATGGGGTATCTTTTCCTTTTGTCACTAGCTCAACTAATCATCTTTGGACCGATCGCTTTTTCTCCAGATCCTATATATCAGTGGTATTCTGATGCCCCTAGAGTGTGGGATTTTATCTCAGTTATGACTGACCAGCAGTTGGGGGCGATAATAATGAAGGTAGGAGGAGCTTTAATATTTATTAGTTTGATAATAAATACATTTTTTAAGTGGTATAGTAGTGAGGAGAAAAAACACCAATTAAGTTAGTATAATATGCAGCTGATAAACATTCAGCTAGAATTCACGGAGAATTATTTATGGGGAAAGCATTATTGTTCCCGCTTTTGTCGATTCTGGTGATCATAGCATACGCTGGAATTTTAGGAGTCCTATTCATGTTATTGAATCATAAGGTTTGGGAGGAATGGGCCGTAGTTATATTGGGGGTTATCATCACCGTTGGTGTACCTTCGATTGCTTTTTACGCGCAGAAAAAAGTTGAGAGTAGTTAAAATTGGCGTAGCCTCTCTTAAGCGTTGTCTATAATCAGTGGGATAATAAAAAATATGTTCCTGGGGAAGTCGTTTCCCTGCTTGGTTCTGTGTCTATTAGTGTTGCTATCACTATCTTGCAGGCAGGTCTCCTTTCCTTCCGGTACTAAGCTCTCTGGGAATGATCCAGCTTCTCCTTTCCTTCTTCAGAACCAATTCGGCTCGGACAAAAGTCTTTACGACTATGCTGGTAAAGTGGTAGTACTCACTTTTCTTTACACTTCATGTTCAGATATATGTCCTGTAGTTGCACGTCATTTGAGAACTGCATATGAAGTATTAAAAAATAAGGATACTGAGTTTAATATAGTGGTTATATCGGTTGACCCTAAAAGAGACAGTGTAGAACGTGTGTATGAGTATTCAAAACGGTGGAGGATGCTGAATAAGTGGGATTTCTTGACGGGGGAAGAACAGTTATTGCTACCGATATGGAAGGCATATTATGTGTCTGAACCAGAAAAGATTGGTTATGGACAAGAGGAATCGTTGGAAGGAGCTATTACTGGATCTCAGAAAGGTGGTACAGAAATTTTCAGGGATAAAATAGCCGAACAATATTCGGTATCACATTCTTCGCCTGTTTATGTAATAGATTCTGAAGGATACTTAAGAATGGTTTTTACACTTCCTTTCGATCCTGATGATTTAATTAAATATGTCGAATCGATAATGGATTAGGATCATGTCTATGGATTAACTTGTTAAGCCTCTAAGCTTTATATTACCACGCTCTATCATCTGCAGAGTTTTAACATATAGTTTGTGTTCATGTTTTAGTACGCGATCACTTAACGAATCTACGGTATCATTTTTATTCACAGGTATTTTAGTTTGGGCAAGTACCTTCCCAACGTCATATTCATGGTTTACTAGATGAATCGAAGCACCAGTAACAGTATCATTAGCATTCAACACGGCTTGGTGCACGGCCCGACCGAACATATTTTTGCCACCATACAAAGGCAGAAGAGATGGATGAATATTTAGAATTCGGCCATTATATTCAGAAAGAGTTTTAGGTCCAAGTTTTTTCATGTATCCTGCCAGAAGAACCAAATTTACTTGGTTATCTAGCAGGGTTTCTAGGATAGCTTCATCGATACTATCGAGAGATTCATGAGTTTTCCCGCTGATGTGTGATACTGGAATGTTCGAACGTTCGGCGCGGATTAATGCATATGACTTGGAATTATTGCCTATTACTATACGAAGTTCAGCCTTTAATTGACCATTGACACAAGCATCTATGATGGCTTGCAAATTAGTGCCATTATGGGAGCATAAAACTCCAAGTTTTAGGTGTTCCATTATACTCAGTTAGAACAAACAGCAATCCTTAATTATCTAGTTAATCTAGGCACTTAGGCACCTATTACTTTCTTTGTGAAACCTAATAGATGGATTATGTGTACCTATTTATGCAGCGGGTTCAAGGTGACTATTTGATTGTTCAACTAGTTTGCCGAATGCATCTGGATCTCGTATAGCGAGATCTGCGAGCATTTTGCGATTTATAGTTATACCACCTAGAGTCAGGCCATGGATGAACTTGCTGTACGAGGTTCCATTAGCTCTTGCGGCAGCATTTATGCGTACGTTCCACAACCTTCGCATGTCACCTTTTTTCTTTCTGCGGTGGTCGTAAGAGTACTGTAGGGCGTGCAGAAGAGACTCGCGGGCAGGTCTGTACAATCTGTGTCGGACTCCCTGGTGTCCCTTAGTTTGCTTGAGCACCTTTTTATGGCGCTTGTGTTTAGTAACTCCCCTTTTGATTCTAGCCAATTTTTTTGTGTCCTAAAATTTTATTTCTAATCAGGAAGAATCTGTCCGATTCTCGAAGAATCCGCTTTACTCATAACTAGCTTTCGTGAATATAGCCTTCGTACTCTAGCGGGCTTCTTTCTACGTAAGTGACTTCGGTTGCCCTTCATGCGCATTATTTTCCCGGTACCAGTTTTTCGGAACCGCGCAGCTGCACCTTTGTGGGTTTTAAGTTTTGGCACCCTTTGCCTCCTGTGGTTTGGTTGCTAATTTTCCACTTAACTCAGCTGGCGCAAGCACCATAGTCAAGAATCTACCTTCGAATGAAGGAGTTTTCTCCATTAGAGCGTCATTAACTAAGTCTTCAGCGACTGATTTTAATATCGCCATTCCTACTTCAGGATGAGTAATTTCTCTACCTCTAAACATTACCGAAACTTTAACCTTGGACCCTTCTCCCAGAAGTTTTTGCACTAGACGAGTCTTTGCTAATCGGTCATGTTCTCCTATTCTAGTTTTTAGTCGAACCTCACGTACGACATTCGTGCCTGTTGTCCTTTGCCCTTTCCGGGCTTCACGCTCACGACGGGTAGCTTCGTAACGAAATTTTCCGTAGTCTAAGAGTCTACATACTGGTGGAGCAGAAGCCGGTGCAACTTCGACGAGGTCTAGTCCCCTTTGTTCGGCGATTTCAAGTGCCTGCCGAGTCGGCATAACTCCGAGCTGCTTTCCTTCTTCATCTACTACACGTACTTCTGGAATCCTTATACGTGTGTTTATGCGATAGTCTTTAGGTATAATCCACCTCTTATATGTAAATTAACTAATTAATACAACAACTGCACCGATTGAATATAGCACAAGGCTCGACTTACAGGCAATAATACTATGTGTGTGAAAGGGTAAATAGTTGAAATAGTTAGTTTCAATTAATCGACTTTCTCCTGTGCTAGCATATATATGTGATAAGGAAATTCTATAGGGTAAGTATTTGTGGCAATATCCTGTGGTTAGGGAATCTAATATAGGTAATGTGTCAATTTGGTACCATAAACTTAGTGTATGAATTCAAGTCTCATTAATGGGACATAAATTTTTATAATAGTTATTATCTGTATAAAATGTGTTGCACAACACATTTTATACGGAGTGTACAGGAGAACATTGAGACAATGGGACGCGTTGGTGATTTGACTGCCGACACATCTAGGCAATAAGGAGATATCATGTCTCAGAAATCCATTTATGCCGTAGACGACAGGAAATTTGTTGCTGATCCTGTCTATTTATCAGATTTAAGTGAGTGTTTTCCTTCCAGTGCCTTATCCCCAGATAGACGACGCGGTTATTGGCAAACCTTAAGATACGAAACTAATGAATTTTCTGGTGTGATGCTAATTGCTGGATCGCAGAGTGCGGCTAAAGATATTACCTATCCTTTGAAATTATCTGGGTGGCATAGCATTTCGATAGGTATATGGGGAGCTGAAACAAGTGTGTCGCACAAGACGCTCGTCAGGCTTACGAACGAGGAGATATTCACTAGTATTATGGTGCCCTCAAAAGATCCTAGGCGGGTGCCCATTGATCAGTACAAAGTATATTGGAATGGTGAACTTACTCCTTTGCACAGTGGGTACGCTAGAGATCCTATTTGGGAAATATTTTGGAAAGTAGCGGATTTGACTGAGCTTGAAATAATGTTTGGTCAAGAAACTTGGAGAGTTGCTCCAGGTGAAGAGACTTATTCTCACGCATCTTTTCCTACTATGCCAGCATATATTAAAGTCGTGCCGCTATCGGATCAAGAGATTAATGATTATAAAAAGGACGTCACTCAGACGGGAACACGTAGACTATTTGTACATATGGATGTGGGTTGGAGTGGTGTACGTCCGACAAACGCGGAAGAGTTGAAAAGAAATACTCAAGTTGAGCTATACAGAGAAAGTGACTATTCTAGAATATACATAGAAGCTGCTCGAGGTGACAGAGCATTTTATTTGAGTGACATTGCTTCAGTCCACCCTTATGCCAGTCGAGATAACTACTATGATGCTAATGAGAGGTTAACAGATGAGTCGTGGGACATTCTTAGAGGTAAAGGGATAGATCCTTTTCAAGTAGTTGTAGACCATATTCACGAAGTCGGTTTGGAAGTCCACGCTAGTATTACTATGGGAGGATTTAATTATAATCCTCCCCATGACAAAATAGACATAGGAAGATCTTTTTTTAAGAATCATCCTGAACTTCATGGAATTTCTAAGGAAGGGAAAAGAAGTGCTAGGCTTTCTTACGCTTATCCAAAGACGCGAGAATTTGTTATATCAATACTTCGAGAAATTGCCGCGTATTCCGTTGATGGTATAGCCCTTCTTTACAATCGCAAATTTCCTTATGTGGAGTACGAACCACCGTTGATACAAGGATTCATTAAGGAGTTCGGTGATGACCCTAGGGATATAGATAAGGAAGATACCCGATGGCTTAAATATCGATCACGCATCTTAACTCAGTTTATGAGGGAAGTTAGGCAGGCGATGGATGATGTTGCACAAGAAACAGGTAGGGATAGTAGGATAGGAATTTCAGCTGTAGTTGGAAATGGTCCAGATGAAAATATATTGTTTGGAATGGATGTGGATGCATGGGTAAAGGAAAACCTAGTGGACACTATCATACCGTACACCTCGGCGCCACGTATGTCTTTTACGGATCCTTCATGGGAAGATCCGAAAGATGCTGAGTATTGGATTAATCTTACAAAAAATACTTCCACTGTATTAGCTTTGGGTATTAGGCCTGCCGGACTGAATGCGGTGGAAAGTCGCAAGCGCGTTCTTCCTCTGTACGATGCAGGGGTGGAAAATTTTTACTATTGGGATGGTGGAATGTCAGGAGTAATGAATGTGGGTGCATCACACGTTATGAGACGGCTAGGTCATAAAGCTGAAATTGCTGATTGGATTAATGCAGGAGAGCCTAGTTTAGATGCCCCAATGACATATATTAAGAAACTTGGTGATTGGGATTTTGAATACATGACGCCAGGATAAGATGAGGACTTTACAGGCCATGATTGACGGCATTCATGCCTATAATTAGAATAATTGAGAATAACTACAAAATGCTAAATTGAGACCAAATATATTATGGTAAAAGCCAATACGATCGATGAAATCCCCAAAGCCTATAATCCTAAACTAGTTGAGCAACGCATATACAACATGTGGGTTGAAGGGGGACATTTTACCCCTATCCTAGATCAAACCAAAAAACCATTTGTCATAATTATGCCGCCACCGAATGTTACAGGTGAGTTACATATGGGACATGCTTTGACGGCTGCTTTGGAAGATTTGATGGCAAGGTGGCATAGGATGAGGGGGGAGCCAACTCTTTATCTTCCTGGGACAGACCATGCTGGCATAGCTACTCAAGTGGTAGTAGAGCGCATGCTATCCAAAGAAGGAATTTCTAGACACGATCTTGGGAGAGAGCAATTTGTTGAAAGGGTATGGGAATGGGTTCATCAGTACGGGGATAGAATTTATGAACAGACAAAGCGCTTAGGTGCTTCATGCGACTGGACACGAAAATCTTTTACGCTTGATGATGGTCCTAGTAAGGCTGTAATAAATACATTTGTTAATTTGTATAACAAAGGATTAATTTTCAGAGGTGAGAGAATCAACAATTGGTGTTCACGATGTGAAACGGCCCTTTCAGACTTAGAAGTTTTTCACAGAGAAGAAGCGGGTGCCCTTTATTCTATAAAGTACCCTCTGGAAAAAGGTTCCGGGCATATAACTATAGCCACGACTAGACCAGAGACTCTCTTGGGGGATACTGGTGTCGCAGTTCATCCGCAGGATGAACGTTATTCCGGATTGTTAGGAGAGCTAGTCATACTGCCTGTCATTGGTCGACGCATACCTATAATAGCTGATGAAACCGTTGATCCGGAATTTGGCACGGGAGCCCTCAAGGTTACTCCAGGACATGATCATAATGACTTTGATATTGGGGAACGGCACAAATTGCCTATCATAACCATACTAAACTTGGATGGTACTTTAAATGAAAATGCAGGTGAATACCAGGGCATAAACAGGTCTGATGCCAGAGACGTCATAGTTGAAAGGCTAGATTCGGATAATTTAATAGAATCAATTAAACCAATTGTTCATTCTGTAGGTCATTGTCAAAGATGTGATACTGTGCTTGAGCCTTTAGTTAGTAAACAGTGGTACATGAAGATGAAGTCACTCGCTTTACCTGCTATTAAAGCGGTTAAAGATAATCAGATTAAGATAATCCCTGAATATTTTACCAAGGTATACTTCAATTGGATGGAGAATATCAGGGATTGGCCTATAAGTCGGCAGCTTTGGTGGGGGCATAGAATTCCAGCATGGTATTGCAATCGATGTGAAAGTGTCACTGTTGATAAGGAGAAGCCCTTAAAGTGTGTGAAATGTGACAGCGATGAATTGGAACAGGATTCGGATGTATTAGATACTTGGTTTAGCTCTGCTCTATGGCCACATTCCACACTTGGGTGGCCCGATAAGTCAGAGGATTTTCAATATTTTTACCCAACCAGTGTTCTGGAAACTGGCCATGACATACTGTTTTTCTGGGTAGCACGGATGATAATGATGGGTATAGAAAACACATCACAGATTCCCTTTGACACGGTTTATTTACATGGTTTAGTACGTGATCCAGAAGGCGTCAAGATGAGTAAAACTAAAGGGAATGTTATGGATCCCATTGATTTAATTGATTTATATGGTGCTGATGCACTGCGCTTTGCCCTCACCAGTGGCAACACTCCAGGTAATGATATGAGGCTTAACGAACAAAAGATGGAGTCAAGTCGTAATTTTGCGAACAAGCTTTGGAATGCTTCTCGCTTCGTAATGAATAGTATTACGAAACATGACAACTCAGATGAATTGATTTGGCCACCAGTACCAGAACACCTTGAGGATCGATGGATAATTAGTAGACTTAATAGAGTTATATGTTCTGTAGATTTGTCTATGCAAGAATATCAGATTGGAGAAGCTCAAAGGGCTATTCATGATTTCTTGTGGAATGAATATTGTGATTGGTACCTTGAGATGTCAAAGGTCAGAATTCGTAATTCCGATTCATCTGCCTTACCAGTATTGGCTTTCGTGTTAGAAAAAATATTACGATTACTTCATCCATTCATGCCATTTATTACTGAAGAAATATGGCAAAAATTCATTCCGCTACTTCCTTGTATGTCAGACCACCGAACAGCTTTGATATCTTCAGAGTACCCGGTCGTTGATGTTGAAATGTACGATGATGAATCTGAATCTAGTATGGAAGATGTTGTTGAGTTAGTAAGATCGATACGAAATTTAAGGGCGGAGTTTAGAATACAACCTCATCACCAGATAGAAGCGTTAGTAGATACAGTATCTACACCTGATGTATATAAGTTAGAGTCCGAAGTTATCAAATCCTTAGCAGGTGTCGGATCTCTAAAAATAGTACAAAATGGTCAAGATGAAAATAGCAGTGAGCACGTTTCTATGATATTAAGAAATGGAAATGTAACTGTACCTTTGACAGGCTTGGTTGATATATTGCAAGAGAAAATCAGACTTGAAGCCGAATTAAAGGATGTCTTAGCAAATACAGACAGGCTCTCTGGCAGATTAGAAAATGAAGAATTTGTTTCTAAGGCTCCTCAAGACGTAATCGATAAAGAACGTGAAAGACTTGGTGCTATGATCGATCGAGGGGACAGGCTAACTCAGACACTATCTCGACTAGGATGAGTAATCTCGATATATTTGTTGTTTTAATAACAAATCACGAGCTTGATCTTCGGGATTTAAATGTGCTCCCATTTTCTTAATCTGATTCAGCCCCTTTCTCGTATCACTTGCAATTTTTGCTTTATCAGCATTTGCAACACGGTACTTGAATAACCAATAAGTGAATTCTTTGGCTTCAGATACGTTCATGGTATTTCTGGATGAATAGTTGTTACTTTTACGAAAACAACTAAGTAACTCGTGCATTGATTTTCTATACACTTTATGGAAAGCTTCATCCGTATGATCTTCTATATATAATAATCCGTTGCCCTCGTGCTTTTTTTGCACCTCAAGTTCCGTCGCTAACAATAATGCTTCTTCAACTGTGATTCCGTAGAAGAAATTTAGGAAACCTCTATATTTTTCAATACCAAGTAAATTTTTTATTGTGGAGGGATTAAAGTAACTGGGAAACTGGCCATTAAACAATAGAGAATCTCTTTCTTGCTGAGGGATTAGATTTCTTGCAGAATTACACAATCTTTCCGCAAGAAGCAGCCAATCGAAAGCTTCACCTGCAATGAAGTAAGTTTGGCGACGTCCTCTATATACATCTTCAGCGGATGTCCACAGTGCCATTGATTCGAATAAGCAAGTAGGCCAATCACGTCCCTTACGCAGAGAGTCGCTTAAGTGCTTTATTGCTATAGTAGGTTCTTTGACATAGTCTCGTTTAGCAGGATCGATACGAAGAGTGCCCGGAACGGTCTTTTTCGCTACCATTGTGGTTTAGTTACATCCCGGTGCGTTAGTATGTGCATGTCAGCCGTGGCACCGTTTATATTTTTTGTTACTACCACATGGGCAAGGGTCGTTTCTACCGACTTTGCGATATGAAGAGGAGGATGGCTGATCCATTCCAGATTTCGCTGATGGGGTTAGGGTATTACTACGGCGCACTGAATGTTTTTGATTCTGCACAAGGTTTTTATCCGTAGCATGCTGATTGCCAGGAATGTTGTAAATTGAATGTACTATGTCATACTGAATGCGGTCTAATAAGGCTTCAAATTTATCTCGGCCCTCTTTCTTGTACATTACCAATGGGTCACGCTGTCCATAGGCATATAGTCCTATCCCCTGTCTCAAATTTTCCATGGTAGTTAAATGCGGAACCCAGTTGGAGTCAATAAAATTTAGCATTACTCGACGTTCTATTGTTCTCATTAATTCTGGTGTGACATTTGATTCTTGTGTTTCGTACATATTCGTAGCAACCGTATGGATGGTTTTTTCTATTTCGTCTTCATTCATCCCGTCAATGTCTCGAATCCTAATATCATTCTCAATTAATGGCAGAATGCCATTCAGTTCGTGCACCAAGGCTTCCGTATCCCAATCCTCCGGCGGTATACCAGTTATATATCTTGACACTATATAACTAAGTTCTTTGGATACCAATGACTGTATGTTGGGTTTTAGGTTAGACCCTTCTAATATTTTGTCTCTTTCCTCATAAATAATGTTGCGATGAGTGTTAACTACGTCATCGTATTCCACCAAATGTTTGCGTATGTCAAAATTGTAAGCTTCTACTTTGACTTGAGCACCTTCTAACGTTTTAGAAAGCATGTTGTTTTCAAGAGGAATGTCTTCCTCAACCCCGGCCCACTCCATAACGGATTTTATACGTTCCCCTCCAAATCTTTTCATTAATACATCATCTAATGCTACAAAAAACTGCGAAGTTCCAGGATCTCCTTGCCTTCCAGATCGGCCACGTAGCTGGTTGTCTATCCTTCTTGCTTCGTGTCTTTCTGTGCCGATAATATACAATCCTCCTAATGAAACTACCTTATCGTGATCAGATTGCCATTTCTCCGTAGGAATTTCTAGAGTTTCAGGATTACCTCCTAGTACTATATCCGTACCTCTGCCAGCCATATTTGTCGCAACTGTTACTGATCCTGGTCTGCCGGCTTGAGCAACTATTGATGCTTCCTGTTCATGCTGTTTGGCATTCAATACCTCGTGAGGTATTCCCTGACGTTTTAGTTTGTCACTAATCAGTTCAGATTTGGATATGTCGGTTGTTCCTACGAGGACAGGTTGGCCAAGATTGTGGCGTTCTTTAACGTGATTTATTACGGCATTGAATTTGGAATTTTGGTCTTTGTAAATCAAGTCAGTTTTGTCATTTCGAATCATAGGCAGGTTAGTTGGTATTTCTTGGACATCTAGCTTGTAGATTTTGAAAAATTCCTCAGCTTCTGTTACTGCTGTTCCTGTCATTCCTGACAGTTTTGAATAGAGGCGAAAATAATTTTGTAGGGTAATGGTTGCGTATGTGATAGTTTCACGTTGTATGGTTACTGCCTCTTTTGCCTCTAACGCTTGGTGTAGTCCATCAGAAAATCTACGTCCTGGCATTAAGCGGCCAGTAAACTCGTCTACAATTACCACTTCTCCATTTCTAACGACATATTCTTTATCTTTCTCAAATAGTGCTTTTGCTCTGAGTGCGTTTTCTACAAAATGTACTAACTTTATATTTTCAGGGTTATACAGATTATCCACCTTAAGCATTTTTTCTATCTTGGCCACTCCTTCAGGTGTTAAAGACACAGACCGATGTTTTTGGTCTATAGTGTAATCTTCCTGATCCCTAAAGTTGGGTACTAGACGGGCGAACGTCAGATATTCTTTCCCGGATTCTTCTGCAGGCCCACTGATAATTAAAGGAGTTCTTGCTTCGTCAATTAATATGTTGTCTACTTCATCTACGATGGCATAGCTTAATTTTCTCTGCACGCGGTGGGAAGTATCGATTGCCATATTGTCACGTAGGTAATCAAAACCAAATTCATTATTGGTTCCGTATGTGATATTTGCCTGATAAGCTTGATCACGTGGCACGGAAGTTTGGTTGCCTTTGTGATCATCAGGTGAATTATTTGAAGGTTCAAAAATCAATGCAGAATCATGTTGTAAGGTGCCAGTTGTGAGACCTAAAAGGTTATATATAGACCCCATCCATTGCGCATCACGTCTAGCTAAATAGTCGTTCACAGTCACGACGTGAACCCCTTTATCTTCGAGAGCATTTAGGTATGCGGACAAAGTAGCAACTAGAGTTTTACCCTCTCCCGTCCTCATTTCAGCAATTTTACCTTGATGCAGAACTATCCCACCCATTAGCTGAACGTCGAAATGGCGTTGTCCCAAAGTACGCTTAGCCGCTTCCCTAACGGTGGCAAAACTCTCTGGGAGTAAATCATCTAGTGATTCACCGTTTTGCAAACGAGATTTGAAATGTTCGGTTTTTGAGCGTAGTTGAGTATCAGAAAGAGTTTGGAATTTTGACTCGAAAGCGTTGATCCTGTCTACGACTGGCTGGAGTTTTTTTAGGCTTCTATCAGATGAAAATCCTAAAATCTTTCCCAGAGCTTTAATCATCGATTTAGTTCCTTGCGTTCAAACATGGCGCCAACAGACATCCCATTGTGGATTCTTCGGATCGCTTCTCCAAGAAGACTGGCTACTGACACGACTTGTAGCCCCGGGAAGAGTTTTTCTTTAGGGATAGGAAGTGTGTCTGTTACGACGGTTTCATTTAAAACACTGTTGGCAAGGGTTTTATGAGCATCTCCTGACAGAATAGGGTGAACTACGCCACAGTAAACTTTCTTAGCCCCGTGAGTGGTAAGTGCTTTTGCCGCGGCTGAGACGCTTCCGCCGGTGTCAATTTCTCCATCTAGTATTAGGGCAATTTTATTTTTTACGTCACCGATCACATTTGTTGCTTTGACAGTGTCGCTATTTCCTATACGTTGCTTTTCTATAATTGCCATGGGGCAATTTAATCTATCAGCCATGTCTCTGGCCATTTTCGCTGCTCCTACATCTGGGGCAACTACTATCAGATCCTCCAAATTTTTAAGCCTAAATTGTTCTGCAATTAAATCTGTTGCATCGAGTTCGTCTAGTGGTATGTTAAAAAATCCTTGTATCTGACCTGCATGCAGGTTCATTGTCAGTACACGATCTGCGCCTGCTGCAGTAATGAAATCTGCAACTAAGCGTGCTGTTATCGCGACTCGCGGTTGGTCTTTTTTGTCGGTTCTACCGTAAGCGTAGTAAGGAATCACGGCAGTTATGCGACCAGCGGAAGCACGCCTGGCTGCATCTATCATTATCCAAAGTTCCATCAAGTGTTCGTTAACTGGTTTAGATATAGGTTGAACAAGGAAAACATCTTCTTCGCGTATATTTTCAAGCACCCTAACGAATGTTTCATCATTGCTGAACTTAAAAACTTCATTCCTGGCCGGCTTTATATCTAGGTAGGAACAAATATCTCTTGTAAGTGCAGGATGCGCATTACCACTAAATACTTTAATGCCATTAAAGAGGGGCATGATTTTCACCAAGCCTTTTCAAGGTAAATATAACGATTTGCATTGGAAGTATAGCATAGGACGGGCTTGCTAGAATGACTAAATTAGAAACGGAGAACATGAATCATGTAGAAATATGAGAAAATCAACTATTCTATTAACTCCGAACAGCATATGCAGGCATATTTATGAATTAACATATACTGTACCAATTAGAATTAGAATTAGAAATCGAATGAAAGTTATGTAGGTTTTAACATGGGGGCTACTGCATTTAGTATATGTTGTCCGATTTCATATTTGCTTAGTAACCCTAACTCATTAATGTTGCCTTCGCGATCAATTAGTATCACTTCATTATTCTCGGAACCGAATCCAATATCAGTTTCAGTTACATTATTGGCAACTATTAGGTTAAGATTTTTTTCGTTAAGCTTCTGGCGAGCTTGAGATAATGTGTTTTCGGTTTCAGCAGCGAACCCAACTTTTACTAGATCTGCCTCTTTGATACTTCTGAGGATATCTTCGTTTTTGTGGAGCGTAATTGACCAATTTTCCAGGTCATTCTTTTTGATCTTATTTTTTGAAGTTTCTTTTGGGCGCCAGTCTGCTACTGCGGCGGGCATAATCAATATGTCACAGTCTTCCATCTCATTTAATATGGCACGATGCATTTCTTTAGCAGTAACAACTTCCAGGATTTTGGCTCCAATTGGATTAGTAAGGTTGTTCGGAGCAGCTATTAAGACTGTATTTGCACCTCTGTCGATTGCAGCCTCTGCCAGAGCATATCCCATTTTCCCGGAAGAACGATTTCCTAAGAATCTTACGGGGTCAATAGCTTCTTGAGTGCCTCCAGCACTCACTACAATTTTTCTGCCTGCTAGATCACCTGTTTGGCCTAGCAATAATCTAATGTGACCCAATATATCAGAAGGTTCTACTAAACGACCTTGCCCAATTGAACCAGAGGCGAGATGTCCTGTTGTAGGTCCGACTAACACGATGCCACGGTCGGTTAATTTTTGTATATTTTCTTGAGTCGCCGGATTTTGGTACATATGACCGTCCATGGCTGGACAAACTATAACTGGTGCTTTTGATGAAAGAACAGCTAAGGAAATGGGATCGTCACATAATCCGTTAGCTATCTTAGCAATCATATTTGCTGTTGCAGGTGCTATGACTACTAAATCTGCCTGTTCGGTGGCAGAAATGTGGTAAATTCCCTCCTCAGATCCGGATGTAAAGACATCTTGTATTACAGGTTTATGTATGATGCTTTCGAAGGTTAGTGGAGCTATAAACTGTGCAGCTGAAGATGTCATGATTACATCTAGGTCTGCACCATGTTGAACAAGCTTGCTAGCCAAGTCGACGGCTTTGTACGAAGAAATGCTTCCAGAAATCCCGAGTAGTATCGATTTTCCGTGTACAGAATTTGGCATCATTCGGTCCCTTCCTTTCTTGATTGGTAAAGGCCAATGCCGCGGCATTTTTACGAATTCATTTCATGAATAATTTTCAGTCCTTGAAGAGTAAGATTTTGATTAACTATATCAAATATACTTGTTTCTTTGGCCATCATGTTTGCGAGTCCGCCCGTAGCGACTACTTTACTTTGTCCGCCGAGTTCTTCATTGAACCTGTTAACCATACCGGATACCATGTCAGTGTACCCTAGGATTAATCCAGATTGTATAGCATGTATAGTGTTTTTCCCTATTGCGGTTGACGGTCTTTCTAATTCTACTCTCCTTAATTGAGAGGCGCTATTAAACAGGGCCTCAGCAGCAACTGTTACACCAGGTACTAAAGCTCCCCCCAGATAATCCCCATTTTCCGAGATTGCATCAAACACAGTGGCTGTTCCGAAGTCAACGATGATGGCAGGTCCTCCATATATATTCAAGGTGGCGGCAGCATCCGCTATCCGATCTGCACCTACGTCTCTGGGGCTATCGTATAGGATACGGATGCCAGTTTTTAATCCTGGACCTATTACCATGGGTGTGAGACCAAAATAAGACTTAGACAATTCTACGAAACTAGAAGTTAGAGGCGGTACAACACTGCACAATATTACTGAATCTATATCCTCAGTAGATATAGATTCCAATCTCATTAAATTGATGACGAGTAAACCATATTCGTCTGGTAGCTTGTTTGTATCAGTAGCTACTTTCCACGTGTGTAATGGCTCGAAATCTTCCTTGGCGCCTTCGGTATTATTGAAAACGCCGAAAGTTAACATTGTATTTCCGATGTCTAGAGTGAGTAGCATAATTAGATTTGTGGATTCAGGTTGATATTGAACGTATTCGAGTAGGTGCTAGACTGTACTCTATGATCGACTATTATACCATTTGTAATATATGAGCCTTTAGCGTGGATTATCGTTGAAGCACCTATGCCCTAATGCTATAATTTTTCAATCGAATCTTAAATTATTAAGTGACGTCATATGAATTATACTTTAAAGACTGATAGTAATAGATAACATCCTATAGTCCCAAGCAATTCGTTTTTGGAAGGATGAAGGAGAAGGTGAATCGCATGGTATCACATAGTGCGCTAACACCATATCAGGTGCAGCGTTATAGTAGGCATATAATAATGCCTCAGGTGGGTAGTTCAGGGCAGCGTAAACTGCTTGATGCCAAAGTTTTAGTTATAGGTGCTGGAGGTTTGGGATCTCCCGTAGCTGTATATTTGGCATTAGCTGGTGTAGGTATGATAGGGATAGTAGACTTTGATACGGTAGATGTAACGAACCTGCAACGTCAAATCCTTCATCAAAATGACGACATAGGTAGGAGAAAAGTTGAATCTGCTAAAGAAACTATCAATGCTTATAATCCTGATGTGAAAGTTGTTTTACATGAGAGTCCAATTACTTCTGAGAATGCTATGGAGGTTATATCCGGTTACGATGTGGTAGTAAATGGAGCTGATAATTTCCCCGCCAGATATCTAATCAATGATGCCTCCTACTTGAGTAATAAGCCTTTGGTGGATGGTAGTATATTAATTTTTGATGGCCAGGCCAGTGTGTTTATTCCAGGCAATGGTTGCTATCGATGTTTGTTCCCTGAACCTCCACCTGCTGGGGAAGTTCCGAGTTGTGCTGAGGCAGGAGTACTAGGAATGCTTCCTGGCTTAGTCGGTTCGATACAGGCGACAGAAACAGTTAAATTGATAATGGGCATAGGAGAATCTCTCTCTGGACGCTTGTTACTAATAGATGGTTTGGATATGGATTTTAGAACGGTTAAAGTGCGACGTAACAAAGAATGCCCTCTATGCGGGGACACGCCTACGGTAACCGAACTGATAGATTACGAAATTTTTTGTGGTATAGGCTAGCGCACTGATAGGCCTAAAAAAAGGGATATAATAGTAGGCGCACTTTTATCTTACCCTCTGGACGGTTCTTGCATTTCGGTTTTTGCTTTGTAGGCTAGATCGGGTAGGTGAGACTGGTTGGATAGGCGTTGTTCTAAATGTCGCATTCTTTCTGGACTTGCTGTTTTTACCATTATGTCTCCATAGGCTTTGTCCGTCCAGAATCTGGTCATGGTACCCATTTTCTCTTTCAGTATATGGATGTCTTCTTGAGCGTAACGTTCCTCAAAATTCATTGTGAACATGCGTCTTCTAGTGCTGCCTCCCCACGAGCTATGTTTTATTGAGTGGTCAAACAAAACGACGTCTCCTGGTACGCTTTCAAGTGCAAATGACGGTACATTGTCTCCTGGGTTAACTAGTGTTGAGATAGTTTCAAGTGTACTGTTTTCGGTGAGAAGATTATGGAGGTTATCTGAAAAACTATCGCCAATGAGGTGGCTGCCTGGTATCACTCTTAGACACCCTGTTTCACGCGTCACGTGGTCAAGATAGAAAGCCATTTTAATGCTTAAATATTTTCTATTGCTGGTTCCGGGTTCTTTAGGCCATTTCCAATCGGAGTGCCATTTTGTGTCTCCAACATAGAAATTCCCGTCACTTGAACTGTAGTTAAAGTCATTACCTAGTAAAGAGCTGACTGCATCATTAATGCGATTGTCATCCAGCAGAGAAGAGAGATATACGTTCTGGTCTATGAAATGAGATAATGCTGAACGTCGTTTTTCGTCATGTTCTGTTCCTGCATGTCCTCCCCCGTTCAACGACCACACTTTTTCAAATTCAGAAATTATTGAATCTATTTCGTTTAAGAAGTAGCCAGGGAAGGTTAAAAATCCGAAAGTCTTAAAAAAATATATTTGCTGATCTGAGAGTTTCATTCGGCAGTTTCCTGAATCGTTATATTTTGTCCGACAGGTCTACTATCTCACCCTCTTGAAAAACATCGACAATGTTTCTGAGATCAGAGATATTTGAGTCAGGATTTCCATCAACTACAAGCAGATCCGCCTTTTTGCCAGGCTCTATCGTGCCAACTTCATTGCTTATCCAGCAGGATTTGGACGAATTATAAGTTGAAGCAACGATTGCTTCCATAGGTGACATACCAATTTGACAATGAGCCTCGATTTCACTGTTGAAATCTCCCATTTGATAGTACGCCCAGGCTGAATCTGAACCACACACAAGGGTTACGCCAGACTCTCTCATTTTCGAAAAGTACTCATTCTTAAGTTGGTGGGCGGTGTCAATTTCATTAAGCTCCTTAGTTTCTTTGTCAGTAAGGCTTGAGGATTGCAGTTTAGATTTTAGAATTCGTGAACGAGCAACATGTTGATAGAGCGTGGGATTAACAAAAACCTCATTCTTTGCCAAGCGCTCAGCAATCAACGGATCAAAACTTAGAATTCCATCTGAACCTCTATTATATCCGTGTATTATAGTATCAACTCCAGAATCTAAAGCGTTGAGAATGCCTGGCGTAGATGTGCAGTGTGCTGCTACATGTTTGCCTAGGTTATGGGCTTCGTCACAAATAGCGGTTAGTTCCTCTTGTGTGAATGAAGCACTTAGTGGCAGAGACGTTCTTGTGCTGCCTCCAGTTGCAGTTACTTTGATAAAATCAGCACCTTCCTTGATCAATTGTCGGACGGCGGCCCTGCATTCGACGGGGCCAGTCGCTTCTTCCCCAAAATAGCTTAAATGTCCTCCAATTATTGCGATAGGTCTCCCAGCCAACATCATTCGAGGTGTTGGCGTAATACCCATATCGGCAGCCATCCTTAACATAAAAGTAGTTTTATTTTTAGATCCGCAGTCCCGGATGGTGGTAACCCCCGAATAGAGGTGTTGCCGGGCATTCCGAGCAGATTGTAAGGTTATTATTTCATCAGGTAACAAAGCTAAGTCATCACCTACTCTTCCATCTCCAATCCCATTAAGGTGTACGTGGCAGTCCACCAGGCCGGGCAGTACGGTTGCTTCATTGTAGTTAAATTCTTGGACATGGGAATTTTCAGGTAATGGTAAATCACGTTCTGTACCGACTGCGATTATCTCGGTCCCCTCAATTAGCAATATTCCATTGTTAATAGGGAGTTTCCCTGTGCCGTCAATAATTTTATTGGCTCGGATGAGTTTATGTTTAGGATTAGGGTTTCGCAAAAATCGCTCCTTCAGGAATAAATCGGTAGGGGTTCATGGGAGAGGTGGTGGTGGATATTGACGGGATCGATCCCTGGATGATTCAGATCCACGGTCTAATTCCCTACCAGATTTAAACACATTTTCGACATTCCATAAGGCTTTGATGTCTTTCGAAGGATCGCCATCCACAATAATTATATCTGCTTCTTTACCTGCTTCTATTATTCCTACCTTTTCACCAATTCCTATTGAATTAGCAGCTTCACTTGTCACCGATACTATACCTTCCATTGGCGAAAATCCTGCATCGACAAGAGCTTCCGTTTCATATGGAGTGTTACCTAATTTGTAGTCTCCCCAGGAGGAGTCTGATCCGGTGACTATCTTTAACCCCATTTCAATAAGTTTATGGCAGTGTTCTAGTCTAATATCATAGAACCTTTTTCGATCATCAAGGTCTAATTTTTCTTGGGGAGTCAGAGTTCGGGATTCTTGTGTCTTGAGAAGTGCCCATATTCGAGATTTCAGAACGTGCAGCGTTGGGTTTATGTAAGCTCCTTGTTCCCCAATTCGTTCAGCAACATCCTTTCTGAAATCACTCGAACCGTCTGGATTGTTGAAAATACAGTGAATTATCATATCTACATTGGCATCTAAAGAATTTATGATTCCTTGTGTTGACAGGCAGTGAGTAGCAGTAAGTTTCCCGAATTTGTGTGCCTCATCAGTTATAGCCGTAAGTTCATCAACATTGAGTGATGATAGCCATGGGAACGACGTTTTTGTGGTGCCTCCAGTAGCAGTTATTTTTATATAATCAGCACCTTCTTTTACATGACGTCTGACCATCGCTCTTGCTTCAGTCTGGCCGGTGACCTCACCACCAAAATATCCTAAATGTCCTCCTATTGTAGATATGGGAGGGCCACAAAGCACTAGGCGTGGACCTTCAGTGATGCCTTCTTGAATAGCCTGTCGTAGCTTGAAAGTAGTATAATCTTTGGCACCATTTTCTCGAGCTGAGGTTACACCAGAATACAAAGCTGCTCTGGCGTTCTTGGCGGCCTGTAGAACTAATACTTCATTTGGTAGTTCGACCAAGTCGTCTCCACTTCGGCCATCACCAAATCCGGTGTGATGTGTGTGAGTGTCAACCATACCGGGCATTATGGTTTTTCCTGTAAATTTTAGAACGGTGACCTTATCGTTTGCTAATCCGTCAAAATCTGATCTTGTACCGATGGCTTTAATTATAGGTCCAAAAAGTAGTACTCCTGCATCTTCAATGGCTGACCCACCTTTTCCGTCTATGAGCTTATCAGCCAGTATTAACGTTGATGTATTACTTTGAATGGACATGACCTGCTTTTAAGGGTAATTTCTCCCACGGTTTGTAGTTCGATGTGCATTGCAGTTTTGATGTAGGATCAAGATCTTATGCATCTAGCTTATCGGACGGCTGGTCGTCCCCTAGGTCTTCAGAATCGGGATCAGAAGTCTCATCTTGGAGTTCCTGATATTCTGGGATACGTTCGAGAATATGTGACTCTACATCATTTGGGATTGGTAGATAACTTAGGCTCGCCTTTGCTCCGTTATCTAAAGTTATATCTACGACCTGATACCCTAATGTTCTTCCAAAATTTCCATACCTAGAACTCACTTGTACTATCTTGTCAAAGGGGACTTGAAATTTCTGTGATCCAGTAATTCCACCCCGTTGATAAATAAGTGCTTCATCGTTAAGTATGTATGCCGTGCCTCGCCATATCAAGTATCTAGGTACGGCTATAATCAGGATGATGATTGATGCTATTGTTGGCTCCGGAATAATACCTATATAGAAAAGTGCTGCTAGTGCGATAACCCAAGGCATTGATGACCATAACCAAGCGTATTGAACCTGTTTCACAATTATAGAATTTTCCGAGATGTCATTTTCTGTATTGTTATCCATCTAATAAGTAATCCCCTAGTTTAATGATGCACGATTCAGTTTTTCGCGGTAGCCTTACAGAGAACAGTAGTATATATCAGTATCGGCTCCAGTGGTATTGGAAAAGCATAATGCCAGACCTAATTGACTTATATGTAATCGGTCAGTAGTTCTTTAAGTCTTTGGTTTTCAGATTTTAGTCTCCGTATTTCCGATTCAGATTCTTGTAGTCGATCCATGAGCCTAATTAATACTTCGGCTCCAGCCAAATTTATTCCCCAGTCTTCCATATATTTTCGTATACGTTTTACACGGTCTACATCTCTTCTAGAATATACTCTTTGCCTTCCCATTGTTCGAGACGGTATAACAACGCCTATACGTTCGTAGTATCGCAGTGTTTGGGTTTGGACCCCTAGGATTCGTGCTGCTACACTAATTACGAAACAAGGTTCATCGTATCCAAGTGTTTCGTCTCCTGTCATGTTCATACTTTCCTAGCTCTTAACTGTTTTAATTTTTTGAATAAATCAATTTCTTCATCGCTCATGTTTTTTGGTATTATTGATTGGATTTCCACATAAAGATCTCCGGTCTTATTCCTGTCTTTTAATTTTGGCATGCCGTGTCCTTTAAGCCGTATTCTTTGCCCATTTTGGCTTTCTCGTGGGACTTTAAGCTGGATGCGGCTTTTCAGTGTTTTTACCTCAATCTCCCCTCCTAAAACTACATCTTCGATAGGTATTTCTACTTTGACTGTTAGATCATCACCCTTTCTACTGAAAAGTTTGTGAGGAGTGACAATTATATTCAAAAGAATTTTTTGGTTGCGATAAGGAGAAACTTTAACAACAGATCCTGTGTCTACTCCAGGGGGAATAGTTACTTCTATACGACGTTCATTGGTTCCAACGTTGATTTTTACGGTTCTATTAGTACCGGAATAAGCTTCTTCTAGAGTCACTTCAATCGATGTTTCCAACTCAGACGTTCTTTGTGATTTATTAAAGATATCCCCTAAGTTGCCGAATCCACTGGATCCAAATAGGGTTTCGTAGTTTTGAAAATTAGACTTTGCGTAGCGTGTCTGTCCTCCTCCTCCAAATGGGGAGCCTAACTCGTCTGAATGCTTCCAATTTTCTCCGTATATATCGTATTTTCCCCGAGATTTTGAATCAGATAGAACTTCGTAAGCCTCATTAATTTTTTTGAATTTATCTGCTGATTCTTTACTTCCGGGATTCAGGTCAGGGTGATATTTGCGTGCTAATTTTCTGTAAGCTGATCGGATATCTTTTTCATTTGCATTCTTGGATATGCCAAGAATGCCATAGTAGTTGGACATGACTAAATCCTGCTTATATAACCGACTGAATATGAACTATTATTATATCATATAGTATAAAATATGTGTGATTATACTTATTGTAATATAGTCATGAAACTTGACAAACGAATGATAAGTTTATTAAACTAACTAGGCATTTGTAGATACCGATTCCGTTAATAGATTAAAATTCAATATAGGAGAGAAAGTATGGAGTTATTGCGTAGAAATTATCCGTTTCAAATTGTTGCCGGGCAAGAATCCGGTTTGGATTGGTTGATGAGCGGTATTGTTGGCAAGACTCATTCAAATGGAAGTAGAGATAGGATCGTTGAAGCTCCACTCGACATACAAGAGAGTGAGAACAATTTTGTAGTTCAAGTATCTATGCCAGGAGTATCTTTAAATGATATTAGAGTTAGCGTCGAGCATAGTATGCTAGATATAAAGGTTGACGCCATGGAAGAAGATAGTTTAGATGAGATGAAATTCTTGGTACGAGAACGTAACCGTGGATTCATCCACAGATCAGTTACTTTGCCAGAAAGTGTTGATTTAGAGAGTTCTAAGGCAAGCTATTCGAACGGAGTGCTCACGGTGAATTTCAATAAACTGGAAATTGCAAAGCCGAGGTTGATAGAGGTTAAGGCTTCAGAATAGATTACAGGGATAGACTAAAAGACAGAGGCACACTCACCGAACAATGAGTGTGCCTCTGTCTTTTAGTCTATCTACTGGTATAATCTTGCTTAATATGAAGGTATATACGAAGAATGGTGATTCAGGAGAAACGATGTTGCTCTTCGGCGGTCGGATTTCCAAATCTGATCCAAGGGCAGAGGCATATGGGGAAGTAGATACGTCTGTGTCTGCTATGGGTTTGGCACGAGCATTGAGTAAAGATGATTTCATAAAGACCACTCTTTTAAAGATTCAAAGAGAGATGTTCACGGTAGGTTCAGAGTTAGCTACCAGTCCTGACAAATGGAATTCATTACGATCCAAGTATGCAGTAGTTACTGCTGATATGGTTTCGAACTTAGAAGAAATCATCGATAGATTGCAAGGAGATATAGAAATGCCCCCTGAATTTATAGTACCAGGGGGGTCTCCGGGGTCCAGTGCGCTAGATCTTGCCAGAAGTATGGTTCGGACCGCGGAACGCAGAGTTGTCGCTTTGAGTGAAACAGGGGAGATCAAGAACAGAGAGGTGTTGAGATATTTAAACAGAGTATCTGACCTTTTATTTATAATGGCGCGTTATGAAGATCGAGATAAGCCTTTTGAACTATCTTCTGAAAAACGAGTATGATTCAGGCAACAATCCTTGATCAGAATTAATCCGTATCCCATCTTTTCGATAGAAATTTGTGAAGTGCGGATTACAGGGGTATCTATTTGCGAAACTCTCTGTGATTTTAGATTATTGATATTTAATGGTAATGAAAAAACCTAAAATTGCTATAGTCAACTATCAAGCCGGGAACCTCCGGAGCGTTCAGAAAGCTTTGGAATGGCACGGTGCTGTTGGAATTATAACGTCAAATCCTGATGTTATTGAATGCTCGGATGGATTGGTATTTCCGGGGCAGGGGGCGAATGACTCTTCCATGAAAAGTCTCAGATCGAAAGGATTGATTGAACCACTCATACAATTCATATCAAGTGGTAAGCCTTTTTTAGGTGTTTGCCTGGGACTACAATTACTGTTTAACGAATCTGAGGAGGGTAATGAACCTGGTTTGGGAGTCTTAGATGGCAAAGTCAAAAAATTGCCCACTAGTCAGAAAATACCTCAAATGGGCTGGAATCGGGTCATATTCAATGATTTTCATCCGATAATTGAAGGAGTGCCTGAAGGTTCACATTTTTATTTTGTACATAGTTATTATGCAGAGCCAGAGGACTCAAATATTGTTACTGGGAAAACTGTATACGGTATCGAATTTTGCAGTGCAGTTGGGTGGGACAATGTGTTGGCAGTACAATTTCACCCTGAAAAAAGTGGTGCTAACGGATTGTTGATGTATAAGAATTTCGTTAAACTCGCACGGGTCTAGTAGGTGAATGCTGTGGAAATAATTCCAGCGATTGATATAAGAGGCGGTAAATGCGTAAGGTTATACCAGGGTGATTACGATAAAGAAACAGTGTATTTTGGATCCCCTAAAAATGTTGCAACTCAATGGGAACGTATGGGTGCTACTCGACTACATATTGTTGATTTGGATGGAGCTAGGGTAGGCTCACCTGTAAATTTAGATACGGTTTCAGAAATACTATCTTCTGTAAACATTCCAGTTCAGTTAGGGGGAGGTATTAGAACAATTAGGGCAGTAAAATCAGTGGTTTCTATAGGGGTTAGCAGGGTGATAATTGGGACAGCAATTTTGGAGAATACAGATTTAATGAGTGATGTAATATCAACCATGGGAGTTGAGTCGGTAGTAGCAGGCATAGATGTCAGAGATGGAGTGGTATTAAAGCGAGGCTGGTTGACACATACGTCAGAATCTCTACATAGTGCCGTTCAAATGGTCGAAGATATAGGATTTAAGCGATTCGTGTATACTGATGTGAGTAGGGATGGAACGCTTACAGAGCCAAATTTCCCAGTTATACGAGGCTTGATTAGTAGTACTTCTTTGGGTGTGATCGTTGCCGGAGGTGTATCTTCGTTGGATCACATTACTGAGCTATCTTCTATTGGTGTGGAAGGCGTAATTGTGGGCAAGGCCATTTACTCAGGCGACATAGATTTAAGTGATGCTATCAATCGTTTTAAGAACTAAGACAATAATAATTTTGAAGGATTATCAATATGACACCTAAGGTGAAATTTGACCCAAATGATAATGATATTTTGGTTTCACGGGAACGGAGACAACTTATTGACCCTTCGAGGCTTATTTCGCTTTTACCCATAATGTCTCACCATTGGGTTGCCGATATTGGATGTGGGCCAGGTTATTTTTCTATTCCGCTTGCCAAGTACCTTTTTGATGGAAAGCTATTTGCGCTAGACGTACAGAAAGAGATGCTGGATGCGACTCAGAAAGCTTTGAAGGCTGCTCGCTTAACAAATACGGAATTAATATTGTCGAAAGAAACAAAAATACCTATTGAAGATGAAGTTTTAGATGGCGCTATCACGTCTTTTGTATTACAAGAAGCTAGTAGACCTTCGGTTCTGCTGAAGGAAGCCAAGAGGTGTCTAAAAAAGTCAGGGTGGCTTATTATCTTAGAATGGCATAAAAGGGAGATGGATGAAGGTCCTCCGCTTAGCCAGCGTATAAGTGAGGATGAATTACGTAAAATGACAGATAAACTGGGATTTAGATTTAGAGCACTACGGAATCTGAATAGTAGTCAGTACATGATGCTTGTTAGGAAGTAATATCTTGTTAGCTAAAAGAATCATTCCTTGTTTGGATGTTAAAGGTGGTAGGGTTGTAAAAGGCGTTAAATTTCTTGACCATAGGGATGCAGGTGACCCTGTTGCTATGGCGTCTTCATATGACAAAGATGGGGCAGACGAACTCGTATTTTACGATATAACAGCATCGTCAGATGACAGGTCAATAATGTTAGACGTTGTAGAGAAGGTCGCCGAACAGGTATTTATCCCGCTGACCGTAGGGGGTGGGCTCCGTTCGGTTCAAGACATGCAAAAAATGTTGGAGGCAGGGGCTGACAAAATTTCTATTAATACCGCAGCGGTAGACAACCCTAATTTGATAGCAGAAGGGGCTGATAGATTTGGTTGCCAGTGTGTCGTGCTAGGATTGGATGCACTGCGTATATCTAGTGTCAGTGCGCCGAGGTGGGAAGTCAGAACGAGGACTGGACACGGTGGAGGTCAACCTACTGGAATAGATGTTTTGGAATGGGTGGTTAGAGCTTCTGAGTTGGGAGCGGGAGAGATAGTTGTAAATAGTATTGATCGTGACGGAACACTAGAGGGATATGATTTAGATTTATTAAAAGCGATAAATGAAATTGTTAATGTGCCAGTAGTTGCTAGTGGTGGTGCGGGGTCACCTAAACACATGTTTGAAGCTTTGGTTGATGCTAATGCTGACGCAGCATTAGCTGCTAGCATACTGCATTATGGTACCTACACAATTGAACAAACGAAGGAATATATATCAAGAAGAGGTGTTCCGATTAGATTTTCGAATCTTCAATTAGCCTCTAACCCCTAAGCAAGGATATTTTCATTGCGGTATCGTAAAGTTCCTACACTTAACGTTTCGTTCACTGTTTATATTTAGAGGTGAATGTAGATATGATAAAACTGGATCGGAACGGGCTTGTGCCCGCAATTGTTCAGGATGCTACGACTGGTGATGTGCTAACTTTGGGTTATATGAGCCCAGAATCATTGAATCGAACCATTAAAGAGAAAGATGTTTGGTTCTATAGTCGTAGCAGGCAGGAATTGTGGCATAAGGGTGAAACTTCTGGCAATTATATGAGAGTTAGGTCTATGAAGGTTGATTGCGACGGCGACGCTATATTAGTAAAAGTTGATCCTGAAGGGCCATCTTGTCACACGGGTAGTAAGTCTTGTTTTGTTACTGCTTTATTAGAAAAACCAGAATTCTTTTCAGATGATTCAACGGTTGGTGTACTCGATGGACTTTTTAGATTGATTGAGGAGAGAAAACGAGAATTACCTGAAGGCAGTTACACAACGAAATTGTTCAAGGAAGGTACGGATAGGATTAGTCAGAAGGTAATTGAAGAAGCTGGAGAGATGGCGTTAGCGGGAGTCCGAGGTGATAAGGAACACTTAATGGAAGAGACAGCGGACTTAATTTACCATGCCATGGTTCTTTTGTCGGATGCAGGTGTTAGTCTAGACGAAATAAGGAATGTGTTGCAGGAAAGACGAGGCGCCTAATTTTGATCAATTATGAAAATAGTTTAATTCGCGCCAGAATTTCCTGATTCGTTTTGGTCCGCCTCAATCACTTGGTTCATAGCTGCTATCGCGACTTCAATTTGGTCATCAGTTGGTTGTTTTGTTGTTAATGATTGAAGGCCTAGATTAGGCATTGAAAGTATTTGTACGATTCGATTTTCGGAGTGGAATCCACTGAATCGAATTGCCTCGTAGCTAGCTGCTGCTATTAATGGAATTAGTACGATTCTTGAGAGAATGAGCCACCAGAAAGGATCTCTTGGAATGAAAGTGAATACGACGATGGCAACTAACATAACCGTCAGTAGAAAGGCAGTACCGCATCTAGGGTGAGCTGTCGGATAACGCCTAACAAAATCTTTTTCCAAAGGATCCCCATGTTCGTAGGCATGTACCGTCATATGTTCAGCTCCGTGGTACATAAATACTCTATGAATTTGAGCCATGTTTCCAATAAGCAATATATACAATATAAATATCGCTAATCTAATGACTCCTTCTGCTATATTGCTGGCTATATCAGAGCCCATTAGTCCTTCAAATGGTTGACTAGCCACAATAGGAAGAATTAAGAATAGTCCTATAGCCATTACAAGAGATAATGACAGGATACCCACCATTTCGGATTTACTAATTTCGTCGTTTTCTTGTTCAGCACTAACGTTAGCGGAAAAAACCAAGGATTTCATTCCAACAATTAAGGATTCGGCAAGTGTTACAATGCCTCGGATAAGGGGAATTTTCTTCGATATACCTTTGAAAAACGGGTGTATTGGATTTCTTAAGAAAGCTATTGATCCGTCACTTCTCCGCACAGCAACAGAGACTGAGTTTTGTCCCTTAATCATTACTCCTTCAATTACAGCTTGTCCTCCGTAAGACACTTTATGTTTTGGTTTGGACATATTTTCGTGAAAACACCTCGAGCACTTATAAATTTATTGAAATTGCCTTGGTAATCTGACTGCATGGTATATAGCGAACGTAAAAATGGGAGAGGAAATATGTGCCAGCGACATTTACCAGTACAGGAGCTTGGTTAGTCCAGACTAAACCTACGTTTGAGTCTTTCTACGCGTCCTTCAGTGTCAACTATTCGTTGCTCTCCAGTGTAAAAAGGATGGCAGTTACTACAAATTTCCACCCTTAATTCGTCCTTCGTGGACCCAGTGACATATGTGTTGCCACATGAGCAAGTCACTGTAGTATTGCTGTTATACGTAGGATGAATATCTTTTTTCATATTGTTTAACTACCGTTACCTGGATACACGCTAGCACGCTTCTTCTGGTCGCTTGCATGCTCAAATTTGACGTTACCGTCTATTAGGGCAAAAAGCGTGTGATCTTTCCCAACGCCCACGTTTAACCCTGGACCAATTTTTGTGCCTCTTTGTCGTACAATGATGGTGCCAGCCTTCACAGATTCAGTATCGTATCGCTTTACTCCGAGTCTCCGTCCACGACTATCTCTACCGTTTCTGCTGCTGCCTGCGCCTTTTTTATGTGCCATAATTATTCCGCCTATTAGTTGATTCTTATCCCAACAGAATATTATTAACTTTCAAAGTGGTGTGGGACTGTCTGTGACCTGCTTTTTTGCGGTAGCGTGTCTTAGCCTTATATTTGAATACAGTTACTTTTTGATTTCTGCCATGACCTACAATTTCCACCTTTACCTTAGCACGCTTAAGTTTGGATTCTTCGACAGATATTTTGCCATCTTTGGAAACCAACAGTACGTTACGCAGTTCTAGCTCATCCCCCGTGTCACCCGGTAAGGATTCAACATTAATAGTGTCGCCTGGTTGGACTTTGTATTGCTTTCCACCAGTCTCAACAATGGCAAAATTGGACAAATTAGCACCATGCTTTCCAAGGTACAATGCTTAACAATTAGTTATATTATTTTTTGTGACTTTACATGCACCACAAAAACCCCGAACGGACAGTAAGGGGTTAGACGCCGACTACCTTGCAGATATCCCCTCCGTAAAGGGAACCAGAATGGTCCGGTGAACCGGACCATTCTCAGGTCAATCCGATCCCGAATCAGAATCTAAGCTTTTCCAATTCTGAAAAGCGTCGTTCCGCAGGAAGGACAAGAACCTTTTGTTGCAGGTCTTCCATTTTTCAACGTAACAGCCTGAGGATTACTAACCGTCCTCTTAGTTCGGCACTTGAAGCAATAGGCCTCCATATGGGCACCTCCTAGTACAGTATGTAAAACATATCTAATAAATTCGTTACTGTCAACAGTTATACGGAAACAAATTGATTAGTAATTAGGAATTAATCCCTTTCCGGGGGAGTATTTTACACTTATAAGTGTAGCTAGTCGTGTCAATTGGACACTTCACCTTAAGGAAAAAACTCGATTAGGTTTCCATTGGTTGAGTTCTGATTCGTATGACATTATGGCCAAGAACGTACCATCTGTACCATAGACTCTACAGTTATGACCTGCATTGCTATCAAAAACTTTAGCGTCGTGTGATACAGACTGTCCTTTTAGAATCATATCTTCCGTATGGTAATCCACAATTGCCATAGGCATGTGTTTAATAGCAAAATCTATAGGTTTTAATATACTTTTCACAGTATTGCTTAGTAGTCGTTTTTCAACTTCTATTAAAGGTATGGCATCTTCTATAGTGAAGACGCCATTCTTTGTCCGGGCTAGTTCACTAAGGTATCCACCACATTCAAGTAATTGTCCTAAATCATGTGCGAATGACCGCACGTAAAATCCCTTCCCGCATGTGATTTCAACATTCAAGTTTGGAGGATCCCATTGCAAAATAGAGATGTTTGAAATTTTAACCTTGCGGGATTCTCTTTTGACAGTAATCCCCTTCCTTGCAAGTTCGTAAAGGCGTTTACCTTTGTATTTCAGTGCACTAAACATTGGTGGAATTTGTTCTATCTCTCCTATGAAGCGATCAGTAATATCTAGTAGGTCTTTATACGTTATTTGTTTCACTTTTTTGGTTTGAATAATTTCACCTAATTTATCGTAAGTCGTGGTTTCCACTCCGAACGTTATTTGGGCCTTATATTGCTTTGATCCAGATACCAGATATTCCATCATCCGAGTAGCTTGACCAAGACATATTGGGATAACGCCCGTAGCCATTGGGTCGAGAGTACCTCCATGTCCGATTCGTTCTTGATTACTGGCACGTTTTACATGGCGAACAACATCCATACTAGTGATACCAGTTGGTTTGTCGACGTTTATAATTCCATGTAATAGCGCCATGTTGGACTATGAAGGTCTGTTGCCATCTTTCGTCGGAGGAGATACTTTACTGATAAGGTTAAGGACTTCGCCTCCCTGCTCTATTGCATTGTCTAGAACAAAGTCGACTGAGGGTATTAACTTAAGCGATATTTTTGACTGAATCATCGTCTTACGAATAAATCCAGACGCTGACCTTAAAATCTTTAGTGCAGACATTTTTTCCGTTGTACTGCCTAATACACTGACGTAAGCTCGAGCGTTTCTTAAGTCTGGAGACGTGTCAACACGGGTTATGGATACCATATGAGGGAATCTAGGATCTTTGATACTGAAAGATATAACTTCGCTTATCTCTTTGCGGAGTAATTCGTTTACACGTTCGATTCTACGATTCATCGGAGACTCTTTTGAAATATATAGTTAGTTAACTTTAACGTACATCTATTCGACTTCGCGTTCGAGATGCGCTTCGATAACGTCGCCTTCATTGAAGTCATTGAAGCCGTCGATTCCTATACCTCCTTCTAAGCCGGAATTTATCTCTCGAACATCATCTTTAAAATGCTTTAGACTTGCTACTGTTCCTGAAAAAATGACTTTTGAGTTTCTTGTCACACGCATCTCTGCGCGCCTAGAAATTATTCCTTCATTAACATATACGCCGGCAATTCGGGTGTTGTTACCTATGTTGAACACCGCACGTACTGTTGCGTATCCTTGTAGAATATCCTCCATAACTGGATCCAGTAGACCTTTGAGGGCTTTTGAAATATCGTCTACTAGGTCGTAGATTACCTTGTATGTTCGGACATCAATATGCTCTTGTTTAGATGCAGAAAGAGCACCGGGACTAGGGTCAGTATTGAATCCTACTATAACAGCCTTTGATGCAACGGCTAAGAGCACGTCACTTTCAGTGATTCGTCCACTTGCAGCATGAATAATGTTAATTTTAGATTGGTCATCTTGTATCCCGTCCAAGGAATTTTTAACTGCATCTATACTACCTTGAACATCAGTTTTAACTATTAAGTCTAGAGATTTTGATTCTCCTGATTCGATCCTAGAATATATTTCCTCTAGTGTAACTCCAGGCCCTCCCTGAGATGCTCTTTTCTTTAATTCCGTCTCAACTATTTCTCGAGCTTCTTTATCGTTTGATGCTTCAATAAAAACTTCACCAGCTTCAGGAATACCATTAAGGCCAAGAATTTCTACTGGAACAGATGGTCCGGCAGTATCCACACTGTTGCCATGGCTATCTACCATAGCTTTCACTCGGCCTTTAGTTACCCCTGCGGCAATAATGCAGCCGATTGTTAGCTCTCCCGCTTGAACCAAAACAGTGGAGGTAGGGCCTTTGTTTTTGTCGACCCTAGCTTCAACAATTATTCCTTGTGCCGGTTTAGTGGGGTTAGCTTTCAGCTCACCTATTTCTGATACTAATTGAATGTTAGTTAGTAGATCCGTCACCCCTTCACCAGTCAATGCTGAAACGGGTACTGCAATAACATCTCCTCCCCATTCTTCTATCAGTACATCATGCTCAGCTAATTCACGTTTCACTCTTTCGAGATCAGCATCTGCCTTGTCAACTTTGTTGATGGCGGTAATTATTGGTACTCCAGCTGCCTTGACGTGATTTATAGCTTCTACTGTTTGGGGCATTACTCCATCATCCGCGGCCACAACTAGTACAGCTACATCTGTGACCTGGGCACCTCTGGCTCGCATCGCAGTGAAAGCTTCATGGCCTGGAGTATCTAAGAAAGTGATTAAATTACCCTCTGTTTCAACTTGGTATGCACCGATGTGCTGTGTTATTCCGCCTGCTTCACCAGTGACAACGTTGCTATTCCGAATTTGGTCAAGTAAAGTCGTTTTGCCGTGATCCACATGTCCTAAAATCGTTACTACAGGAGGTCGGGCTTCTAAGTGTTCCAGATCACTTTCATCGTGCTCCAGAACCAATGATTTTGCTTCACTTGGATCATCTACTTGTTCTTTAACTGCAAAGCCATATGCTTGGCATATAAGGGTAGCTATATCTGGGTCAACAGCATCGTTTATTGTTAGCATGTGACCGTTACGCATCAACTGCTTTATAACATCTACCGGCTCTACGTTTATTATTGCCGCCAGTGATTTGACAGAAACAGCGGAAGGTAGCTCTATCTGCTGAGACGGCATATCCTCAGTCGCAGAATTTTCCATATTTTTTATCTTTTCAGTAGACATTACAACCTTACAGAGTCAGATTTTCAATAGCAGTCTTAAACGTGTTCCAGTCTTCAGAACCTAGTCTACACCTAAGTGCGTACTCTAGCTGTGCCTTGGAGATCGAGCGCGACAAGCAGGAGTTGCTCCTGCAAATATATGCACCACGCCCAGACAAGTTTAAACTGTCATCTATTTCAACTACACCATTTTCTTTCAGGCCTATTCGCAGCAAGGCAGTTTTGGGTTTCTTAGTGCCACAAGTTACACAGGTTCTAGATGGAACATTGTGCTTGCTAATCTTGCTATCTCCCAGCCAGCCTATCGCTTGCGACCTGCCTTCGGTTTTTTACCTCGACTAGATTGACCTCCTCGCGGTGAACTTTTCCCCTTACTACGGCTGTCTTTTCCTGCAGAAAAACTACCCCTTTTGAGTTCATCTATATCTTCGGCAAATCTGATCACTCCTTCTCCAGATTCAGATGGTGCTCTTATTGCCCAAACATCATCTGGTAAATCATGTAAGGATGCCCCTTGATCTTCTGGGGTATCAGGAACCTTCACCTCTTCCACTTCACTGGACAATAGAGATTCATCAGTAAACGCCTCTTCGACTTCAGCAGCCGGAGCTTCTTTGACTTCAGCAGCCGGGGCCTCTTCGACTTCAGCAGCGGGGGCCTCTTTGACTTCAGCAGCCGGGGCCTCTTCGACTTCAGCAGCGGGGGCCTCTTCGACTTCAGCAGCGGGGGCCTCTTCGACTTCAGCAGCCGGGGCCTCTTCGACTTCAGCAGCCGGAGCTTCTTTGACTTCAGCAGCCGGAGCTTCTTTGACTTCAGCAGCCGGAGCTTCTTTGACTTCA